>JBIKMH010000002.1:0-206014 GCA_044359355.1 Planctomycetota bacterium
GTTGACCACCTGTGGATCTACGTCGTCTACCGCAACTATGTGCGCGAGATCACGCGCGACTGCCTGAAGGAGTCATCCGCTTCCGCGCTTGGCATCCTCCCGCGGCGATTGACTGTCAAAGAGGTGCTGACCCTGCGCGGCAGAATTGCTCTCTAAAAAACGTCCAGCGGTCTGGAGCAGTTTAGGCCAGGTCGTAGCGGCTCTCCCTCTCCAACCTCTTCCGTTCCTTCGCCACCGACTTCATCAACTTCCCGATCAACTCCTCCCGCTTGCCCAGCAATCGGTACCCCTCCTTCGGTCGCAGATAGCCTCGTGCGGCGGGATGCTTCTCGAATAGCGCCGCTTCGCCCATGCGTTCCGCCCAGCGCTCGAAGCGCGCTCGCTTCTCGAGCAGAGCGCGGGTCAGGAATGGCATCACCATCGAATAGTCCGCTTGCATGCTCTCGCAGGTCGAGCGGAAATGCTCCTGATCCACCTTGCCCCAGGTGACAGCCTCCGCCGGGGGGCAGGAAGACAGCGAGCCGTCCGTGACCGGAGCCGTGGTGATCTGAATGTCGTAGAGATAGCCCGAGATGTTCTTGAGCCCGAAGATCTGCGAGAGCGCGGGTTCGGGCTGCAGGTTGAAGTTCTTGGGCACTCCGCCGCCCAGAATCACGGTCCCTATGGCACTGTGTGGGTTTTCAAACAGCCCCCAATAGTGGTACGCGCAGCTTTCGAAAACTTCCTCATGGAGATCGAGTTCGAAGCGGTGTTCGCCGCCGGAAGCCTTGGCCATGGCCCACAGCTTCATCGAGTTGAGGAAAACCGAGCCGTCACCCGGTGCCCCGACGAAAATCGGGATCTGCTTGCGCGCGCACAAGGCCAGCAGGCCTTCGCGCGCACCATTGCGCAGCTCCTGCGCCGCGTAGCGCTGGCCGAGCAGGTGGCGGAACTGCGGACCGGTCATGCGGCGCTGGAACTCGGGCTGTCGCAGGCAGGCCGTGATGAACGCATCCTGCTCCAGCAGTACGTCCTCGTCAAAGCCGATGTCGGTCACTCGGATCGTCTTCTCGTCGCGCAGCGCCCCGTCATCGCCGAAGATGGGGACCTCATGGAAAGGGTGCTTGCGGGCCCCGTTGAGCGCCCGGTGCCCGTCGTGGTAGCAGACCGCATCCGTGGTGGAAACCAGCATGAACCAGCCGGTGTCGAGCAGGGGGTTGAGCCAGGCATGGTGCTGGCCTGAGACCGTCACGGGCCCGGCGACGGAGAGCGTCATCGGCAAGCCCTTGCCCACGCATTCGTCGAGCAGCATCCAAATGCGCCGCAGGTAGGCTCCGCCGAAGGATGGAAAAGAATTCTCGAATAGGGAGTCGAGGCCCTCGGCCTCCGTGACCGGGGTCGTGACCAGTTCGCGGCGTGAACCCGCCCAATGACAGGCGGCCTTGTGATCCTTGCGGGTCGGCATGGGGTCGGAAGTCTACGGATTCCCGTCGCGGGTTGCACGGGCGCCGCGCATGGGGGATGCTTCCTGCACCATGACGCAGTTCTCCGACAGCGCCGAAGCACGCTACTTCAAGCAGGACTACACCCCTAAGCGCCGCATCGAGGGCGTGGAGATCGTTGAGCTCAAGCGCTTCAACGATGACGGTGGTGCGATGACGGAACTCGGCCGCATCGACGGCGGTCTGCACAAGCAGCTGACCGGGTTTGCCGTGAGGCAGGTCAACTACTCGGTGCTGGAGCCGCTGGCGATCAAGGCCTTCCACATGCACCGCCGCCAAACGGACGTATGGTTCGTCCCGCCCAGCGACAAGATCCTGCTGGTGCTGGCGGATGTGCGCAAGGGTTCGCCGACCGAAGGCATGACGATGCGCTTTGTGCTGGGAGACGGCAACTCACGACTCGTGCGTATCCCTCCGGGCGTTGCTCACGGTTGCCGCAACCTGCGCACCGCGAGCCCGAGTACCATCATCTATTTCGTCGATGTGCAGTTCTCCGTGGACGAGCACTGCGATGAGGGGCGACTGCCGTGGGATCACTTCGGCGCGCAGATCTGGGAAGTCGAGCGCGGCTAGCAGCTCACTGCATTTCGAGCAGACCGGAGCCGTCACCGGCGATCAGCACCGCAGTCGGATTGCGGTAATCCAGCGCCGAGGCGTAGGGCTGAATCCAAGGCAGCGCGGATGCATCCAGAATGCGGCCGATCGCCATGGCGGCTTGTGCACGCGGATCCTGTCCAAGCTTGTCGTTGCGGACCATGTCCAGCAAAGCAGGCACCGATTCTTGCTCGCTGATCATGCCGATGGTGCGTGAGAGCCAGGCCTGAGCGGCGAGACTGCGCGAGTCCTTCAACTGCTCGATCAGCATGGGAGCGAGTCCTCGCTCGCCCAGCAGTGCCAGAGCGATCGAGCTCTGTTCCAGCAGAAAAGGCTTGTTGCGCGCGCCGAGCGCCAGTTCCCGCAGCGTGCCGGCTGCCGGCGCGTGGCGGCACAAGCCCAAACCCAGCGCCAGATAGCCCCGCAGCGTGTCTTCGCTCTCCTTTTCCAAGGCCGTGAGCAGCAACGCGCCGGCGGCCGGGTCGCGCGCGAGCCCCATGGCAACCGCAAGCGCACTGCGCTCTTCGGGGCTGGCGGCCTTTTCGAAACGCTTGCGCAACGCTTCCCGAGTGGGTTCGTGAGCGCCCGCACCCGATTGGAGATTGCCATGCTCCAGCACTCCCAGCGCCAAAGCCGCCCAGGCGACCACGCGTGCGCGCGAGTTCTCCAGCGCGTCCAGCAATTCCCTGCGATACAGATCCTCCCGGGCACGCGGGGTCTCGCCGCTTCCCGGGCGCAGCGCGATCTCCGCCAGCCCCATCAGCGCATAGCTGCGCTCGGAAAGCTCGCGGGCCTCGGCTGAGCGCAGCAATTCGACGCCCAGCCGAGCATCGAACTCGTCGCTGTCGGCCTCGCCGACCCGACCCAGCGCGTGCGCCGCCGCTGCCCGCACGGGGGCCGGCGAAGCCGGGTCCCTCAGGCGCTGCAGGCTGCGTTCCACCGCCAACTCCGCCAGATTCCTGTCCGCACCCTGCGCCAGCTGACCCAGCGCGACCAGCGTGTGCGCTTCGATCAGCGGCGGCACTGCCGGGCGGCGGACGAACTCTATCAGAAAACGGATCTGCGTCTGCCGGGAGATCCAGGCCGCGCTGCGGGACTCGCTGCGCTCCGCCGGCAGCGGCACGATGCTGAGCGCCTGCACGCACGCGGCATCCAGATCCAGAGAACGGCCGTCCTCGCGCTGCAGCATGTCCGTCAACGCCCGGACGATGATCTGGCGCTGGCGCGTGTCGGCATGGCGCGCGCCGTACAGACCCAGTCCATAAGCAGCCATGCAGCGTTGGCGTTGCGGCACCGAGCGTGCGCCGACCAGCCTGCGGCCCGCTTCCTCGTCGCGCAGCACGCTCTCGAGGTTGGCCAGTTCCGCGGGACTGCCCAGCACACCCAGACACAGGGCCGCGAATTCGGCCAATTCGCTGCGCGGGCTTGAGAGCAGCGCCCGGATGCGCGGGCCGTAGCGCAAGAGCTCGGGAAACTCGCCTGCATCCGAACAGCGTGCCGCGGCGAGCATGGCCCCCAGATTCAACTCGGGGTTCTCGCGTTGATCGAGCGCGGCGCACAGCGCTTCACGCACGCGCGGCAGCCAGCCGGTCTGCTCGATGGTCTCCAGATCCGAGCGCGAACGGGCACCGCCTTCGGCAAGCCTGCGCTTGAGATCCAGAAAGGACTCGCGATGGAAGTGCCACCACATGTCCCAGGTCGGCTCGAGATAGCGCGTCAATCCTCCCGTGCTCGGTCCCAGCCCCTGACCCGTTCCGCTGCCGGGCCCCCGACCGCCCGAGATGGGTGCGGGACCGCCCGGACTCGCTCCGCCGCCGTGCGTCGCCGGGCCCGCTCCGCTCGGCTGGCCCGGACCGCTGGGCACGGATCCCGCCGGGCCCGCATAGGGCGTGGTCGCCGGCGGCGCCGGTTCGGGGGGCGGCTGCGGAAAGGCGGGGCCGTGCAGGGGTGCGGAGCGAGCGGGCAGGGCGCTCAACAACACAAGGCAGAGGCGGAGCATGCCTGCTTCTACCGCCGCTTGGATCGCGAGTCACGCACGGGCCGGCGGCCGCTCAGCCTCCCCGCACGCCATGCACGCAGACGGCTCCTCCTCTCTGCGTGGACCTGGGGCTGCGCAAACCCTTGTGGTTCAGGCCATGGGGCCGAATCCGCGGCCTACCCGCGCGGATACGGCCCAAGTCCTGGATGGTCAGCGGTGGGAGTCCGTCGATGTCCAGCCAAGGTGGCCGTTTCCCTTCAGGGCCAGCGCACGCTGAGCGCCGAGGAGATGTTGAACGTGCCGCCCTGCGGCGCCGGACAGAAGGCTGCATTGGCATCACGGTAGTAGGCCTGATACACGCGTGTGGCGCCCCCTGGAATGGTGTCACCCAAGGCGGAGGACTGCGTGCGGATCGAGGGCTCGCCCGCGCCGGGCGCGCTGGCGCTGCCGCCGGAAGCGCTCTTGACGTACAGCCGCTTGAGGCTGCCGCCGGCACAGCGAACGCCGTCGCCGAACACCGCGGGCGTGGCGGCCGGCTGCGAACCCTGCAGGAAGATCGTCAGCGCCGTGGGGAGTTCTCCGGAAGCCGTCAGGACCAGCGTGTCGGAGCCCACGGAGCCGCTCGCGTCGAGGCGCGCGCCCCCGCTCGACGCGGAGTTGTCGCAGCCGCGGCCGGCAGCACCGCGGTTGGCGCACGGGCAGGTATTCACCAGGCCATCCTGAAAACAGCCGGGCAGCACATCGGCGAAGCCCAGCGTGCCATCGCCGAGCAGATTCTGCGCGTAGATGTCGCCGCTGTCATTGCGCGCATCATCCCAGACCATGCGCACAAGGCCGGTCGCATCGACAACGACGCCGGGCTTGTCCTTGGTCGACAGCACTGAGGACATCACCGCGGGCACGCTCGGGAAAAGATTGGTTCCGCCGGCATCCACTCGGAAGGCCAAGACGCGGTTGCCCTGCGCGGGATAGTTGGTCTGCTCGCAGGCGATCACCACGGCATCGTCGCCCAACGGCACGCAGCGTTCGAAGAGCTTGGGCACGCCGTTGAAGGGCAGGAGCTCGATGCCGTTATCCGTCAGGAGACGCGCGCCGCCGATCGAGATGCGCTGCAGGCAGCTGGCCCACTGGCTCTGGCCCGTATTGCGCTTGTTGAACGCGATCAGGCAGTCGCCACCGACGCCCAGCACGGCGATCGACGGATCGAGCTTGTAGCGGGATGCTTCCGTCGAGACGCGCAGTCCGTTGTGCGGATAGATCTCCGCACCGGCCGCGTCGACGCGCTGGATCCAGCAGTCGAACAGTCCGCCCACCGAACTGTGCCAGCCGAAGATCGCTCCGCCGCCATCGGAGGGGATTACCAACGGTTGGTAGGCGATCGGCATCGAGGCCGCTTCGTAGATGCTCTGCACGGCGCCCGCATTCCACAGCGGATTGCCGGCCGAGTCGTACTTCTGCGTGCGCAGATGGCGTGGACTGGAGAACGTGGAGATGTCGCGCACATAGGCGACGATCCAGCTGCCGAAGTCAGAGGCGACGATCGTGCTGAACCCGGGCTTCTCGGTGCCGGGGCCGACGATCTCCAGACCCTGTCCCGCGAACTGAGGCACTCCCGACGGGTCGAGCTTCTGCATGTGGACTGATCCTGGTCCGCTCGAAGGCGTGCGCGACCAGGTCACGACGAAGCTGCCATCGGAGAGCGCTGCGACCTTGGGGTTGGCTTCGTAGTCCGCGTTGTTGGAAAGCGCGATGCCGTTGGCGCCCCACAGGGAACTGCCCGCGCCATCGATACGGTAAGCGTAGACATCGAGATCGCCGCCGACGCGCGTGTCGGTGAAGGCCAGCACCACTCCACCGGCGCCATCGGAACAGATGCCCCAGTCCACCAGCGAGGTCGACTGCGGTTGATTGCTGATCAGCAGGCCGTTGTGGGGGAACACCTCCTGACCCTGCGCGTCGAGCTTCTGTGCGTACACGGCATAGGAGCCGCCGCGGTTGTCGAACCACGCCATCCATGTGCTCCCATCGCCGCATGCGGCGATCTTGGGCACGGCCTGATCGCCGGAAGAGTCACAGACCGCGAGATTGAGGCCGGGATTGGAGGGCCATTGAGCGGCCAGCGGCGCGCAGCACAGGGTCACAGCCAGAAAAGAGCGCATGAGACGTGTCAGTCTATCCGGGAGTGGCAGGAGCGGCCGGGATTTCGGCCCTGGCAACCGGATTCGGCTGCGACGGATTCGGCTGCGACGGATTCGGCTGCGACGGATTCGGCTGCGACGGATTCGGCTGCGACGGATTCGGCTGCGACGGATTCGGCTGCGACGGATTCGGCGTGGCTAGGGCCAGAGGATGCTGACACCGCTCGAGCTGTTGAAGGTGTTGCCCGTCGGCGCCGGACAGAAGCCCGGGTTGGGATCACGGTAGTAGGCTTGGTAGTGCCGCACCGCTCCCACGGGGATCGGGTCTCCCAGCGCAGCGGATTGGGCTCGCACGGACAAGTCGCCCGCGCCCGGAGCCGAGGCGATGCCCCCGACCGCGGACTTGATGTACAGGCGCTTGAGAGCGCCGTCCACGCAGCGCAGGCCATCACCGAAGGGAACGGCGCTGGCAAGCGCCGTGCTGCCCTGCAGGAAGATGGTCAGCGCGGAAGGTGCTTCTCCGCTGGAGACGAACACTAGATTGTCGGCGGCGGGCAGGCCGCCGGCGCTGAGTCGCGCACTTGTCCCAAAGGAGTTCCCACATCCCCGACCAGGCTCGCCGCTGTTTCCGCACGGACACGGCTGAGTGCTGCCGTCTCCCGGACATAGGCTTGAGCCCGCGGGCGGTCCAGAGAGAGCCTCCTGGTAGAAGGCCCAGTTGAGGGCGCCAAGTGCCTGCAGCAGCGCCAGTGCGTCGTGGCGCACGCCAGCGGGCGTCAGGTACGCATGCTGGATCCCGAGCTGAGTCAGGTGTGCATCGAAGGGAATGTTGTTGATGATCAAGCAATCGGCCGTGCCCACGACCTGCCGCAGGCGCAAGCCATTCGACTGGATCGCGCCCAGGTTCTGCTGCGCCAGCGTCCAGGGCGTATTGGCGAGGTAATAAGCCTGATCCGATCCCCAGACATCCTGAAAGATCAGCGCCCGCAGAGCATCGGAGGCGTAGCAGTCCGGACCCTGCATGAAATCCAGTTGCAGCGGACCCGCGCCGAGCATCGACGCGGCAGCGAACAGGTGCGGGTACAGCAAGCCGATGCGTCCCGCGCCCATGCCGCCCATGCTGAATCCTTCGACCAGTCGTGCCTCGCGAGTCGCGAGGGTGCGGAAACTGGCGTCGACGGTCGGCAGCAGTTCCTGCACCAGCACTGTCTCGATCGGACGGGAACCATCCTTGGCATTCGTCCACATGCCGTTGGGCCAGCCGTTGGGGAAGACGATGATCAAGGGCGGAACCAGGCCCTGCGCGACGGCATTCGAAAACCAGTTGGAGACCTGCCCGATCCCGGAGACCGCCGAGTTGGAACCGTGCAGCCAATACAGCACGGGGAAACGCCGTGCAGGCTCGGTGTCGTAGACCGGCGGAGTCCAGATGTGGTAGCTGACCGTCGCACCGGCGGCGGTGCTCGCGAAGGTTCGGTATTCGACGCGCGGCGCGCTCACCGGCCCGGTGTCCCACTGGGCCCGGGCGCTCGGGCAGAAGTGGAGCGCGATCAGGGCCAGCAGAGCCCAGTACACAGCTTGGGTCGTTCGCATGTCCGGTTTCAACACGCAGGCCTGCCCGCGGTTTCGAAAGTTCGGCGCGGATGGGCCGTTTCGGTCCATCCGCGCCGCAGGAAACGGGGGGGCTCTCTCAGGAACTGCTTCGCACTGCGCTCAGGGCCAGAGGATGATCAGTCCGCTCGAGATGTTGAAGGTGTTGCCCGTCGGCGCCGGACAGAAGCTCGCGTTGGCGTCGCGGTAGTAGGCTTGGTAGAAGCGCGTGGAGCCGGCCGCGATCGGATCACCCAGATTGCTCGACTGCACGCGCACCGAAGGATCGCCCGCCACCGGAGCGGTGGCTACGCCACCGACCGCGGACTTGACGTACAGGCGCTTGAGGTTGCCGCCGGTGCAGCGCAGGCCGTCGCCGAACACGGCGGCCGGCGACTGGTTGAGCGTGCCCTGCAGGAAGATCGTCAGCGCCGTCGCCAACTCGCCGCTGGAGCTGAATTGCAGCGTGTCGGCGGCGAGGCTGCCCGTGGCGAGCAGTTGGGCGCCGCCCGTGCCCGCCGAGTTGTCGCAACCCTTGGCCGTGGCGCCGAAGTTGGAGCAGGGGCACAAGCCGCTGCTGCCGTCGCCGAAGCAGAAGGGCGTGATCGGGCCGGCGTCGGGCAGACGCTTGATCTGGAAGCCATTGATCGCGCCGCCCAGACCGCTGTCGAACACGCTTGTGTTGACATTGATCTGGATCGTACCGCCGGTGACGGTGCGGGTGTGCTTGGCGAACGAGACACCTTGCACGTGGGTGCCTGTCCAGGTGCCGCCGACCTGTTGGGCCGATTCCGTGCCGCTGACGACGGCTACGTTCGTGCGAATTAGCGCGCTGTCGGGCGCCCAAGCGTAGGTGTAGACCTCGTAATTGCCGTTCTGCAGGCCGCTGAAGGTCCAGCTGACCGAACCCAGGCCCACATCCTGCGCATCGTCGAGCAGCCGCTCGTCATCGAAGTTCGTCAAGAAGTTATTGACCGTGAAGTTGCCCAAGCCCCCGGAAGTGACCAGGGTCACCGCCGTGGTCGCGCCCGTGCTGATATCGAGCAGCTGCGTGGTGGTCGCCGGCAGGTCGGAGGAGACGCGCGTCCAGACACCGGGCTGAGCCGCGGCCGCACCGTGGGAATTGGCGGGGTTGCTGGCGCTGGTGCTGCCGACGTCGACATTGAAGCTCTGGGCCTGAAGCGCGCTGGAGGCGAGGATCAGGGCCGCGGAGCACAGGATGAGCTGTGACTTCATGGGGACCATAGGGTGGAACAAGGAGAATCCACTCGAAAGCTACCCCGCGTCCGGCCCCGGGGTCGGACAGCCAAAAAAAAAGCAGGCCGCCCTCAGGCAGCCTGCTGGTGGGAGGGCGCGGATGGCGCCGCGGGGATCACCAGTCGAGCTGGACGCCGTTCGACACGTTGAAGCTGCCGCCGGCCGGAGCCGCGCAGAACGCGAGGTTGGGGTCGCGGTAGTAGACCTGGTACCAGCGCGAGGTGCCCGGAGCGATGACATCGCCCAGCGCGGCCGATTGGGCCGAAACCGAGGGCTGGCCGACGCTGGGAGCGCTGACCACGCCGCCCACGGCGTTCTTGACGTAGAGGCGCTTGAGCGAGCCACCCGCACAGCGCACGCCGTCCCCGAAGATCAATGGGGTGGCGAGGTTGGTGGTGCCCTGCAGGAAGATCGAGAGCGCGGTCGGCAGTTCGCCGGTCGCGGTCAGAACCACCGTGTCGGGGGTGGTGCTGCCGACTGCCGTCAGGTTCGAGCCGCCCGTGGCGATCGAGTTGTCGCAGCCGTTGCCCGGCTGGCCGTTGTTGCCGCAAGGGCAGGGCGTGGCGAGGCTGCCATCACCGAAGCACAGCGGGGTGCCCAGCGTTTCCTTGACGATCTGGAAGCCGTTGACGGTTCCGAAGTTCGTGGAGGGGGTGGCCGGCCGGCTGGTCAGGATCGTCAGCGTCTGACCGGTGAGAACCGTGGTCGTGTGCTTGGCGTAGGACTGACCCAGCACATGCGGCGAGCCCACCCAGTTGCCGGTGATCGTCTGCGCGCCCTCGGGAGCGCCGGGCAGATCCACGATTGTGCTGTACGTGCCCGGGAAGTCCGGAGCCAGCGCATAGGTGTAGATGCTGTACTTGCCGGGGGCGAGGTTGACCACGGTCCAGGTGATCAGGCCGCCGCCGCCGCCCTGCGAGGCGTTGCCCACATCCGAGGCGTCTTCCATCAGGTTGGCGTCGTCGCCGACCCAGTTGGGGTTGTTGACGAAGAAGTCGCCGAAACCGCCCGTGGCGGTGATCGTCACGCCGGTCGGCAGGTTGTTGATCTCGTTGAGGATCACCGGAGCCCCTCCGCTCGTGGGGCAGGAGACCCACTGGCCGGTCTGGTTCGCGGCGGCGCCGTACGCATTCGACGGCAGCGGCGCCGATTGGTTTTGTCCGACGTCGATGTTGAAGCTCTGGGCGGAGGCGGCTGCGCTGAGCGCCAGAATGCCGACGGTGTTCAAGATTCGCATGGTGTTCCTGAGAGTTCTCGAGGGGGCCTGAGAGATGAAATCGAAAGTCCGCACGGCTCCGGGAGCACGCGCCGACCACCCTCTAAAGCTACCCCAGAATGGCAAGTTCCGGCTAGGGGCGTGCCTGTTCGGTGATCTCGATCATGCGTTCGAGGCCCAAACGGGCATCCCGGACCAGGTTCTGGCGCTCCGCCGGCGTCAATCGCTCGCGCACGGCGGTGGTCTCATCGACCATGTCCCCGGGCAGGACCCGATTGATGTCGGGCGGGCAGCCCCGGCGCAGCAGATCCAGCATGCCCGCCAGGTGCGGGGGGTCATTGCGGCTCATGGTGGCGCAGCCGCAGCCCCCGCTCTGGAAGGCCGGGTCGGGAATGTCCGCCAGATGCATGATCTCCACGCCGCGCAGCGCGGCTTGCTCGCGCGCATTGCGCACGAAATGTCCTTCGGTGCCGATCACGAGCCGCTCGCCCGCCCGAGCGTTCATCACGGCCTTCCACAGGTAGTCGGTCGATCCCGAGCCGTCGGCGGCCTCGACCACCTCCAGCGGCGACTCTGGATGCACCAGCACCTTCCAGCCGCGCTGCTTCCACCACTGCACCATGCTCGGCTTGAAAATCGTGTGAACGCCGCAATAGGAACCCCACAGGATCACCTCGGCCGAGTCGAGAGCGGCCCAGTCGGTCGTTCCGATGCGCAGCGAGGCGCGCCAGACTTGCGGATCGGGCAGCGCCACGATGCGCTGGCGCGCGACGCCCAGCTTCACGGCGGTGTTGCGGCCTAGATGCTGATCGGGGACGAAGAGCACCTTCTTGCCGCGCTTTCTCACCCAGTCCATCACCAGATGGGCGTTCGAACTGGTGCACACGGCTCCGCCCGTGCGTCCCGCCAGTGCCTTGAGCCGCCCGCCCGTGTTCATGTACGCGATCACCGCCAAGTCGTCGCCGTAGCGCTCGATCAACTGCTCCGCGACGGGGTTGACCATCCAGTCCTTGGCGAGCATCTCCATCGTGCAGCCGGCCTTGGGGTTGGTGATCCACACGCTCTGATCCTCGCGCGCGAGCATGGCGATCGTCTCGGCCATGAAATGCACAGCCGACTCGACGATCACCTTCTTCTCGGGATGGCGCGCGGCCTGCAGCGCCAGTGCATAGGAGTCCGCTACCTTGCCGCCGTAGCGCTCGACCAGCTTGACGATCTCGCCGCCCATGTAGAAATGGGCGAGCAGCAGCAGCGAGTCGCCGAAGTGCTCGAGCGCCGGCAGCGCGTAGCGGTCGAGCCAGGGCAGCACGGTGGCGGGCTTGCGGTCGGGCAGCGCGAGGTACTCCTCCGCATAGGGCTTGAACTCGGCCTGATACCAGTCGAGCGGCAGATCGGTCTGGCACAGCGGGATCTGCGGCTGGAGCAGGATGCCCGAGGAAGCGATGGCGGAGTTCATACCCGCGACAGGATACAATCTGCCGCCGGCGCATGAAGATCCTGTCCTTGCTGATGCTCGCGCTCGCTCCCGCGGCTCCATTGCGAGCCCAAGCTCCCGACTCGATTCCGATGCCCGAGTCGGGTCGGCAACTGACCGGCTCGACGCGCATCGAGCCCGGCCGCTACCTGCGTCCGGCGCGCGGAGCAGAGGGCGTTCTGAGACTGGTGGGGCTCAAGGATGTCGTCCTCGATCTCACCGGCGTCGAACTCCGCGGCCAGCCGCAGGAGTCCGGGCTCGAGCGCGCCGAAGGCTACGGGATCGTGATCCGCAACTGCGAGAACCTGACCGTGATCGGCGGCCGCATCGGCGGCTACAAGGGCTGTCTGGTCGCCGACAACTGCAGGAATCTGGTCATCGACGGAACGCAGTTCGACGGCTGGTATGGCCTGCGTTTGCAGTCGGATCTGGCGGCCGAGCATCCGGGCGACTGGCTTTATCCGCACGAAAACGACCAAGACCAGTGGCTGACGAACTACGGTGCGGCTGTGCGACTGCAGCTTTGCGAAGGGGCCACGCTCAAGAACTTGCGGGGCCGGCGCGGGCAGAACGGAATCCTGCTGTCACGCTCTGACGGTGCACGGGTGCACGACTGCGATTTCTCCTTCCTTTCGGGCTGGGGTCTCGCCATGTACCGCAGCTCCCGCGCCATCGTCGATCACAACCGCTTCGACTACTGCGTGCGCGGTTACAGCCACGGACGTTACTGGCGCGGCCAGGATTCGGCCGCGATCCTGCTGTTCGAGCGCTGCTGCGACAATCTGTTCGCCCTCAACAGCGGAACGCACTCCGGCGACGGCCTGTTCCTCTACGCCGGACAGGATCTCGTCGAAGGACGCGCTCGCGCCCGCGGCGAAAAGAAAGTCGGCGGGAGCGATCGCAACATCATCTGGCGCAACGATTTTTCCTGCGCGGTCGCGAATGCCGTCGAGGCCACCTTCTCCGACGACAACTGGGTGATCGAGAACGTGCTCAGCGGCAGTCATCAGCACGGCGTGTGGGGCGGCTACTCGCGGCGCATGTTGGTGTGGAACAACACGATCGCGAACACGCTCGGCGGAGCGGTTTCGATCGAGCACGGCCAGGAGTGCGCGATCGTCGAGAACCGCATCGACGGCAACGAAATCGGCGTCGAGCTGTGGTGGGATGAGGACGAGAGCCTCGTCAAGGGCCCGCTGGGCTCGCAGCGGGACACCTCCAGCGCGCGCCATTTCGTGTACGGCAATCGCTTCGCGGGCAACGCGGCCGATTGGATGCTGACGCACAGCTCCGACCTCGTGGTCGGAGCGAATTCCTTCGACGGCCGCGGACAACTCGAACTGGAGCAGTTCACGCTGCAGGGCGGCGAGATCGGCGCCTGGATGACCGGCCGCAACGGACAGACCGCCAGCGGACGGGTGCGCGCCGTCAGTCTGCGTCTGTTCGACGGGCAGGAGCCGGCCTTCGTGCGGCGCGCCCGCGTGTGGAACCCGCCCGAGCTGCCGGGCCGAAACCAGGTGCTGCCCGCCGATCGCGGCGTGAAGCCCGGACTGGCCACGATCGTGATGGGCGAGTACGGGCCCTGGGACTTCGAGAGCGGCGCGCCGCGTCCCAAGCCGCGGCTTCCCGGGGGCCTGCTGCAGGACTGTCAGTGGCAAGCGGCCTGGTTCTCCTGGGCCAAGGGTCCGGATCCGCGGGAAGAGCTCGCCCAGTGGCGCGCGCTGGCCGCGCGTCCGCTCGTGCAGCGGCTGAGCGCCCATTGGATGGACCCCTGGAACGATCCCGAGGTGCGCGAGCGCGTCGGCACGAGTCGCTTCGGGCTGGTCGCGAGCACCACGGTCCGGATTCCGGCGGCCGGACGCTACCGGCTGACGACGAATTCCGACGATGGCATCCGCGTGCGGGTGGGGGAGCGCTGGGTGCTGGAAAACTGGACGCACCATGGGCCCACGGAAGACACGGTGGAGCTGGAACTGGCGGCTGGGGAACTGCCCATCGTTCTGGAGTACTTCCAGATCGACGGAGCGACGGCGCTCGGGCTGGAACTGCGCGCGCTGCCCTAGGAAGCACCCTTCCACAGCGTCCATGCGCCGACGCCGATGAACCCCAAGCCTGCGATCCAGCGCAGCACATCCGGCGAGATGAACTTGCCCACCAGACCGCCCGCCAGCACGCCGAGGGCGGATGAGGCGATCAGCGCCAGCGCGCTGGAGCCGAAGATCAGCCACTTGGAGTGCTGACCTTGCGAGGAGTACAGCATCGTCGCGAGCTGCGTCTTGTCACCGAGTTCGGCTAGGAAGATCGTCACGAAGATCGCGAAGAACGCCGAGAGATCCATGCGCTCAAGCCTCCTTGAGGAAGGAGTAGCGCCAATCGAGCGGCGGCACGAAGGTCTCCTTGATCGCGCGCGGGCTGACCCAGCGCATCAGGTTGAGGATCGAGCCCGCCTTGTCGTTGGTGCCCGAGGCGCGCGAGCCGCCGAAGGGCTGCTGGCCAACTATTGCGCCGGTGGGCTTGTCGTTGATGTAGTAGTTCCCAGCCGCGAAGCGCAGCGCGCGCGTGGCGGTCTCGATGGCGCCGCGATCCTGCGAGAAGATCGCGCCGGTCAGCGCGTAGGCCGAGGAACTCGCGGCCAGCGCGAGCGTTTCCTCGAAGCGCGCGTCGGGGTAGACGTGCATCGTTAGCACGGGCCCGAACAACTCGGTGCACATCGTCTCGTAGCGCGGATCGAGCGCATCGATCACCGTCGGCTCGACGTACCAGCCCTGTGAGGAGTCGCAGCGGCCGCCGAACAGCACGCGCGCATCCTTTGAGGCGCGTGCCGCGTCGATGGCGGACTTCTGCTTGTTGTAGGAGCGCTGGTCGATCACGGCTCCGGTGAAGTTGGTGAAGTCGCGCACATCACCCTGCCTGAGCTCCGCGAGCATCGCGCCCATGCGCTCCTTGAGCCCGGGCAACAGCGAGGCGGGAATGTAGGCTCGGCTCGCAGCCGAGCACTTCTGTCCCTGGTACTCGAAGGCGCCGCGCACCAGCGCCACGCACAGCGCCTGCGCATCGGCAGAGGGGTGCGCGAAGACGAAGTCCTTGCCGCCGGTCTCGCCGACCAGCCGCGGATACTGGCCGTAGCGCGCGATGTTGGCTCCGACGGCCGACCAGATGCCGTTGAACACGCCGGTCGAGCCGGTGAAGTGCACGCCGCCCAGCCGCGGATCGGCGATCACCAGATCGCCGACGCTCGCGCCCGAGCCGGGAATGAAGTTGATCACGCCGTCGGGCAGGCCCGCCTCGCGCAGGAGCTCCATCAGGTACCAGTTGGAGAGCACCGAGGTCGAGGCCGGCTTCCAGACCACCGTGTTGCCCATCAGGGCCGGTGCGGTTGGCAGGTTGCCGCCGATCGAGGTGAAGTTGAAGGGCGTCACGGCGAATACGAAGCCGTCCAGCGGGCGGTGTTCGAGCCGGTTCCAGGTGCCGGGCGCGCTGATGGGCTGCTCGCCGTAGAGGCGCTCGGCGAAGTGGGTGTTGAAGCGCCAGAAGTCGATCAGCTCGCAGGCCGAATCGATCTCGGCCTGGTGGACGGTCTTGGACTGGCCGAGCATCGTCGAGGCGTTGACGCGATCGCGCCAGGGGCCCGCCAGGAGGTCGGCTGCCTTGAGGAAGATCGCGGCACGGCTCTCCCACGAGAGCGCTTCCCAGGCCGGGCGCGCGCGCTCGGCGGCCTCGATCGCCGCCGCCACCTCCGCGGGGCCGGCGAGGTGGTAGCGGCCAAGCGTGTGCGCATGGGAGTGCGGCATCGAGATGCGCTCGGTGCGGCCGGTGCGCACGGGCTTGCCACCGATGATCAGCGGGATTTCGACCTCGGCACGGCTCTGCGCCTCGAGTTCGTGCTTGAGGCTCTGCTTCTCGGGACTGCCGGGCGCGTAGCTCTTGACGGGCTCGTTGATCGGCGTAGGGATGCGAAAGACTCCGTGGGTCATGGCGGGCGGCGGTGGGGCCTTTTGGGGCGGGTGAGGGGCCAACGAGTATCGGTTTCGAAAGGGCTGGAGTCGAGCATCTTGCTCCGCCACCCCGCACAGCGCAGCATGGAGCCTTCGCGACTCCCTCAACCCACCCCCAACCTCCGGACTCCCTCACTGATGAAGCCCACGCTCCGCCTGTGCCTGCCCTTGCTCCTGCTTTCCGCTGCCTGCGTCAGCGCTCCGCCTTCAGCCAAGCCCGCGGCGGAGAGCGAGGCCGCCAAGGTCGAGGAGGCTCAGGCTGGGGCGCCGGCCAAGGCCGATGATTCCGAGGGCAAGGCCAAGGCGAAGGAACTGGAAAACAAGCGCTTTGAGCTCGAGTGCAAGCGCAGCGAACTCAAAATCGAGCGCATGGAGCGCGAGTCGGGCGCACGCAGCGCGCGTGAGGCGGTCGAAGACGCCGAGTTCAAGCGCGGCAAGGCCGCCAGCAGCCTGGAGAACTTCCTCAGCGTCGAGAAACCGCATCAGCTCGGGCAGTTCGAGCTGCAGCTCGATCGCGCCGGCCAGCGGCTCAAGGAGGAGCAGGAAGAGCTGAATGAGCTGCTCGCGATGTACAAGAACGAGGATTTCGCGGATCTCACCAAGGAACTCGTGGTCAACCGCGCCAAGGCCGCGATCGCCTTCGCCGAGCGCGATCTGGCGCTCGACAAGCAGGAGATCGAGAACAAGAAGGCGCACGATCTCGCCTGGAAGCAGAAGGGCCTCGAGCAGGATCTGGTCGATGCGGAGCGCGCGCTGCGCGCAGCCAAGGAGGCCGAAGAGCGCGGCAAGCTCAAGGCTCAGCTCGACGCCCGGAAGGCCGAGCGCGAGATCGATCAACTCGAGAAGGAGATCGCCGAAGCGGAGAAGAAGGCCGACACCAAGCCGGCCAAGGAGCCGAAGAAGTGATCGCGCTCGCGGCGCTGGGACTCGCCTGCCTGGCGCAGGCGTCCGCTGCGGGGAACGAGACCCCGCGCATGGCGCAGCCTGCGCCGCAGCTCTCGCCTGACGATGGCCGCACGCTGTTTTCCAAGGCGATTCGCTGGATCCTCGACAATCAGGACAGTTCGGGCGCGTGGGGACACGACAACGTGGGCTCGCTCTTTGAGCTCAATTACTCCAAGGCGAGCTTCCACGCCTGGCAGTACGCGGGCACGGCGCTGTGCTGCCAGACGCTGCTCGTCGCGGACGAGACGCCCGAGGTCGTGGCCGCGCGCAGCAAGGCGATCGACTGGCTGACGCAGAGCAGAATCGCCAAGCGCGGCAACGACTGGGACGTCGACTCGACCTGGGCGGCCTTGTACGGCTTTCAGTGCATGGTGCAGGCAGCTTCGCATCCGCACTACAGCGCCGCCGCCTGGCAGTCCAAGCTGCGCGCGCGCGGTGAGGAGTTGTACGAGTATCTGGAAAAGCATCAGGAGCCGACCGGCGGCTGGGGCTACTACGAAGGGCCGGTGGTCTCGCGCCGCCCGACTTGGGCGACTTCCTTTTCCACCGCCTGCGTGATTCCGTTCCTGATCGATGCCGAGCGGCTGGGCTGGAAGAGCGATCCGGCCGTCCGCGAGCGGGCCGTGGACTACGTGCGCCGCTGCCGCCTGCCCAACGGTGCCGTGGCCTACGATCTGACTCCGATTCCGCGCGCACTCGCTGGCGGCGGCATCAACGACGTCAAGGGCAGTCTGGGGCGGATCCAGATCGCAAACTGGGCGCTCAGCGAAGCCGGCGAGAAGACGGTCACGCCCGACCGCCTGCGCTGGGGCCTCGAGCAGTTCTTCGAGCACCACAAGTTCCTCGACGTCGCCTACCAGCGTCCGATACCGCACGAGGCCTACTACGCCAACGCCGGCTATTTCTACTTCTTCGGGCACTACTACGCCGCGCGCGTAGTGCAGGAGCTGCCCGAGGCCGAGCAGGAAGCCTGGCACCGGCGACTGCGCGGCGAGATCGCCAAGGTGCAGCGCAGCGATGGATCCATGGCCGATTTCATCGGTTCGTTCTACAGTTGGAGCTATGCCACGAGCTTCGGTGCGATGACTCTGGCGCTGGGACTGCATCCCGAGCGCTTCCATCGTCCCAAGGCACAGAAGACCGCCCGATGAAAGCCCGATGACGGACACCACCGCCTATCTCGATACGCTGCTGGCGCGCTCGGCCGGCCCCGCTGGCCTCGCCTGGCTTCAGAAGTCGCTGGCCGCGGTCGCCGGCGGCTTGGACCATCCGCAGTTCGCGGCCCAGCTCTCGCTCGCCAGCCGCTACCTGCCGCGACGCGCCCTGCTGCCCGTCGGTCCCGCGGAGCGCGCGCAATGCGATGAGTTGCTGGCGGGCTGGAACCCGGAGCGCTGGACCGTGCTGGAGGCGGCGCGCGCGCGGCTGGTGCTGGCGCGGCCCGACCTCGGTGCGCCGAGCGCGGTCGCGGCGCTGGAGCAGTGCTTCACCCATGCCGACATCGGCGAGTTGTGTGCGCTGTACAAGGCCATCGTTCTGCTGCCCGGGCCCGAGCGCTTTGTGTGGCGCATGGGGGAGGGCTGCCGCAGCAGCATGCGCGCGGTGTTCGAGGCCGTGGCCTGCGACTCGCCCTATCCATTCCGCCATTTCGATGCGCTCGCCTGGAGGCAGATGGTGATCAAGGCCCTGTTCGTCGAAGCGCCGCTATGGCGCGTGTACGGACTGGACCAGCGGCTCGATGCGGAACTGGCGCGCATGGCGCTCGATCTCGCCGAGGAGCGGCGCTCCGCGGGTCGGCCCGTCCAGCCGGAGCTTTGGCTGGCGCTGGGACGCCACGGCGGCGAGCGCGGTCTCTCCTCGCTGCTTCGCGAACTGGAGTCGGGCCCCGATCGCGGTCGCGCCGCGGCCGCGCTGGGACTCGCGCGCGCGGGTCAGCTCGATCCCCTGCTCAAGGCGCATGCGCGCGAGACGCAGCCGGCCGTGAAGGGCACGATCGAGACCGCGCTCAAGGGCTCGCTCTCCCAGATTGCATTCGCCTGCCTGCCGGGCTAGAGGACGGAACCCATGCGCTTTTTCGATCCGCACATCCACATGACCAGCCGCACGACCGACGACCTCGAGGCCATGGCCCGAGTCGGCGTGCGCGCGATCGTCGAGCCCGCTTTCTGGCTGGGACAGCCGCGCACCCAGGTCGGCAGCTACATCGACTACTTCAACAGCCTTCTCGGGTGGGAGCGCTTCCGCGCAGCGCAGTTCGGCATCGCGCACTACTGCGCGATCGGGCTCAATTCCAAAGAAGCGAACAACGAGAAGCTCGCACGCGAAGTGCTCGAGCTGATTCCCTACTACGCGCTCAAGGAGGGCGTCGTCGCCGTCGGCGAGATCGGTTACGACGAGATCACCGCCGCCGAGGAGCGCGCCTACCAGTGGCAGCTCGACTTCGCCGCGCGCCATGACATGGTCGTGATGGTGCACTCTCCGCATCGCGACAAGAAGAATGGCATCCGCCGCTCGCTGGCGGTCGCGGCTGAATGCCGCCAGCCGATGGCGAAGCTCGTGATCGACCACAACAACGAGGAGACCGTGCGCGACGTGCTCGAAGCCGGTGCGTGGGCGGCATTCACCATCTATCCGCACACCAAGATGGGCTCCGAACGCATGGTCGAGATCGTCAGGCAGTACGGTCCCGAGCGCATCATCGTCGACAGCTCGGCCGACTGGGGCGTCAGCGACCCGCTGTCCGTGCCGCGCACGGCGGCTTTGATGCTGGAGCGTGGAATCGCGCGCGAGTGGGTCGAGAAAGTCACCTGGCAGAACGCGCTGGATGCCTATGCGCAGTCAGGACAGATCGACGTCGAAGCCCTGCTCGAGACCCCGCGGATCGATCAAAGCCAGCTCTTCCTCGATTCCTCGGTTCTACGGGGCCAGAAGCCGCGCATCACAGAGGCCGTACCGAACTAGTCGACCGCCATGCGTCTTCTGCTCGCCACTCTCGCGTTGCCGCTGCTGCCCGCCTGCGGAAGCGAACAACAGCCGATCCCGCCCGCGCCCCCGGCGGCCCGCCCGCCCAATCTGCTCGTGATCAGCATCGACACGCTGCGGGCCGATCGCCTGGGCTGCTACGGCTACGACAAGCCGACCTCGCCCAACATCGATGCGCTTGCTCTGGAAAGCTGCGTGTTCGATGCGGCCCAGTCGGCTTCCTCGTGGACGCTCCCGAGCATGAGTACGCTGATGACGGGCATGACGGCTTCGACGCACCAGGCCACCCAGTTGTCCTCCCGCCTCGATCCCTCGCAGATCACGCTGGCGGAGCTCCTGCGCGACGCCGGCTTCGACACGGCCATCGTCGCGAGCCACGTCTTTCTGACGACCAGCTACGGACTGCAGCAGGGTTACACGCACGTCGATTCCAGCGTGGTTCAGGACGAGCAGGACATCACTTCGCACGAGGTCGCCGACAAGGGCATTCGCTGGATCCGGGAGCAGGCCGGGAGCCGCTCTCAGGCTCCCTGGATGCTGTGGTTGCATTTCTTCGATCCGCACGCGCCCTATCTGGTGCATCCGGGCCTCAGCGAGGCCTTCGGCGTGGAGACCGATTTGCAGCGCTACGACGGTGAAATCGCCTACACGGACCTGCACGTCGGGCGGCTGCTCGAGGCGCTGCGCGCCAGCCCTGACTGGAACGAGACCGTCGTGGTGATCGTCGCGGATCACGGCGAGGAGTTCGGCGAACACGGACACTTCGGGCATGGTTACTCGCTGCATGAGGAGTGCGTCCGCGTGCCGCTGATCGTGCGGGTTCCCGGTCTCGCCCCGCAGCGCGTCGCCGAGCCGGTTCCGACGATCGATTTGGTGCCGACGCTGCTGGAGCTGACGAACACTCCGTGGAAGCACCAGCTACCCGGCGTCAGCCTCGTGCCGGCGCTGCGCTCGGGCCTTCAGATACCGCGTCGCGCGCTGTCCGAGGTCAGCTGGCAAACGCGTCAAGACATTCGCTGCGTGCAGGCCGAGGGCTGGAAATACTTCGATTTCCATTTGGGAAAGTACGATGCGGAGCTGCTGTTCGACAAGGGCGCCGATCGGGCCGAGCAGTCGAACCTCTTCGAACAACAACCCGAGCGCGGTGCGCGATTGTCGGAACTGCTGCAGGAGGAGCTGTTCCACTCGCGGCGCCTCGCCAAGAACTACCAGCATCAGCGGCCCGGCGGGCTCTCGCCGGCCGAGGAGGCGCGGCTCTCGCAGTTGGGCTACAGCGGCGATGAAGCTTCCGGCGGCGTACCCAGGGAGAAGAAGTGAAGCCCACCGCGCCGCTTGCGCTGCTCCTGCTGCTCTGGGCCTGTGCTCCGAAAGCGCCACAGGAGCGCGAGGAGGTCCGCCGCACTTTCTATGGTGATGGCAAGCCGTGGTCGGAGCTCGTGTACTTTCGTGGCCTGCCCGATGGACCTGCCCGCACCTGGCACCCGGATGGCAAGCCAGCCTCGGAGGGCGAGTACCAGCTCGGCCGCAAGAGCGGCCGCTGGCGGCGCTGGTTTGAGGATGGGCAGGTCTCGCTCGATGCCAACTACCGCGATGGTTATCTGGATGGTCCTTTTCTCGAGTCCTGGCCGGACGGCAAGGTGAAAAGCCAGGGGCAACTGCGCATGGGGCGGCCGAGCGGGCACTGGATCGAGTGGCACCGCAACGGCAGCAAGCAACTGGAGGGCAGCTACCGCGACGGCGAGCGCGAGGGCGTCTGGACGGCTTGGTTTCCCGATGGCAGCCTGCGCGGTCGGGCGGTCTATGCGCGCGGCCAACTCGTCACCGACCCTTTGAAAAAGCAAGCCGCACTCGACGCCGAGCCGCTGCCCGCGCGCTGAATTCCGGGCAGGGACTCACGTTCGGGCGTAAACTCCACGGGGAAGCCTCTCTCTTTCTTCATCTCCGACACTCTTTTTCTCCGGATGCTGCCATGCACCTGTTTCGAATCCTGACTTCGCTGGTCTTGTCCCTGCCGGTCACCGCCCAAGGCGCCGATCTGTGCGCCAACGCGCAAGCGATCAGCGGCGTCGGCAACTTCGCCTTTGATCTGACGGCCGCAGGCACCGATGGCGTGGGCGACAATCTGTGCCTTGCCTTTGGTCAGAACAACATCAGCAGCGACGTGTGGTATGCGTGGGTCGCGCCGCAAAGCGCCAGCTTTCGGTTCCAAACCTGCTCGCTGACCTCCGTCGACACCAAGATCGCCGTGTACGACGGCTCCTGCGCGGGCGTCGTGATCGGCTGCAACGACGACAGCTGCGGCCTGCAGAGCAGCCTCGAGTTTCCTGCCGTCGCCGGCAACACCTACGTCTTGCGGGTGGGAACGTATCCTGGCGCCACCGTTGGCGTCGGGTCCTTCAGTCTCAACCTCGTGCCGCCGCCGGCAGTCCTCGCGACGGCGGTGAGCCCGATCAACGGCCACACCTATCACCTGATCGGCGGGGGCAGCTGGACGGCTGCCGAAAACGCGGCCATCGCGCTCGGCGGTCATCTCGCGACCCTGCGCAGCCAAGCGGAACACGACTGGATCCTGCAGACCTTTGCCAACTACCAGGGCAGCACCGTGGATCTGTGGATCGGCTTCAACGATGCCGCGGTGGAAGGCACTTTCGTCTGGTCGAGCGGCGAGCCGGTGGTCTACACCAACTGGGACGTGGGCGAGCCCAACAACGCCGGTGGCACCGAGGACTACGCCAACCTGCGCAAGAACAATCCTGCGGGCTACTGGAACGATCTGGCCAATGCTCCGACGGGCTACCACGCCAACCCCTTCGGCGTCGTGGAGTTGGCCGGCAACTACGCGGCCTTCTGCAAGGCCGATGGCACCGATCCGCTCGTGACCACGCCATGTCCCTGCGGCAACACGGGGGCCGCCGGTTCGGGCTGCGCGAACAGCGCTGGCCCCGGCGCGGTGCTGAGCGCCAGCGGTGCGACCAGCCCCGACACGCTGGTGTTCACCGTCTCGGGCGAACTGCCGACGGCGCTCTCGATCTTCCTGCAGGGCAACAGCACGATCGCGACCGGCGTGCCTTTCGGAGATGGCGTGCGTTGCGTGGGTGGAACCCTCAAGAGACTGTATGTCAAGAATGCGGTCGCGGGCGTGGTTTTGGCTCCGGGGGCCGGCGATCCCTCCGTGACGGCGCGCTCCGCCAGTCTCGGCGACACGATCCCCGGCGGCGCGCTGCGCTACTATCAGGTCTATTCGCGCGATCCGGATCTGAGCTTCTGCGCCGCTCCGCAGGGCTCGACCTACAACATCTCCAACGGCATCCGCGTTCAGTGGTGAGCTGAGGCTCGCTTCTGGGGGCGATTCGCGCCGGCCTGCCTCTGGCAGGCTGGCTGCGTTTGCGGCTACGATGAGCCTCGAGCATGAACCAACGGCTTTTCTGGATCGGAATGGCTTGGTGGACCGCGCTGAGTTCGTGCGCTCGCGTCAGCGAAACGCGGCTCGCGCTGTCCGTGCCGGAGTCGATCTCCTACGGTCGGGACATCCGACCGATCCTCTCCGACCGCTGCTTCACCTGTCACGGTCCGGATGCGGACAAGCGCAAGGCGGATCTGCGCCTCGATCTGCCGGAGCACGCGTTGGAGGATCTCGGCGGGTATGCGGCGATCGTTCCGGGCCGGCCGGAGGCGAGCGCGTTGTACCAGCGAATCGTCTCCGCGCACGCCGACGAGCGCATGCCGCCGGCCGGTTCCAACAAGCGGGCGTTGACGGACTCCGAGCAGGAGCTCTTGCGCCGCTGGATCGCCCAGGGGGCCGCTTACGAGCCGCATTGGGCCTTCGTGGCGCCAGCTCGCTCGTCGCTTCCCGCCGGCCCAGCCGACGCCGATCCGATCGACCGCTTCATCGACGCCAAGCTCGCCGAGCATGCGCTCAAGCCCAATCCGCGCGCCGACGAGGCGACGCTGCTGCGCCGCCTGTACCTCGATCTGACCGGACTGCCGCCCGCTCCCGAGGAAACGGCGCGTTATCTGGCGGACCTCGGACCCGATCGCTGGGATCGCGAGATCGAGCGGCTCTTCAGCGAGGAACCCTACGCCACGCGCCATGCCGAGCGCATGGCCGTGCCCTGGCTGGATGCGTCGCGCTACGCCGACACCTCCGGCATTCACATGGATGCGGGACGCTCGATCTGGCCCTGGCGCGACTGGGTGCTCGAGGCCTTCCGAAAGGGCATGCCCTTCGACCAGTTCGTGACGGAGCAACTGGCGGGGGATCTCCTGCCCCATGCCACCGCGGAGCAGAAGATCGCCAGCGGCTTTCATCGCAACCATGTCACGACCGATGAGGGCGGGGCGATCGCCGAGGAATACCTGCTCGAGTACGCCGTCGACCGCGCTTCGACGACCGGCTCGGTGCTGCTGGGGCTTACCGTGGGCTGCGCGCGCTGCCACGATCACAAGTACGACCCGATCCGTCAGCAGGATTTCTACTCGCTGATGGCCTTCTTCAACTCGATCGAGGAACCAGGGCTCTACGACCAGCGCCCCGATCCCACGCGGGCTTTCGAGCCCTTCCTCGAAGTTCCCAGCGCGGCGCAGTCGGCCGAGCGCACGGCGCTTCAGGAGCAGATGGCCAAGGCCAAGCGCGCCATCGACACGCCCCCCTCCGACGAGCGGCAGGCCTACGAAGGCTTCCTCTCGGACGTGCTGCGCGAGGTCGATCTGTGTTTCGCGCCCACGCGCTTTGTGCGCGGTTCGGCGCGCGGAGGCGCAAGCCTGATCGCGCAGCCGGACGGCTCGTACTTCGTCGAGGGCCCCAATCCCGACACCGATCGGCACGCAGTGGAGCTGGAGATCGAAGGCACCAACCTGCGCGTGCTGGCGCTGGAGGCGATTCGGGACGCGCGACTGCCGGAAGGCGAGGCCGGTCGCTACGTGCCCAACGGCAATGCGGTGCTGACCGATCTGGTGGTGCGGGCCACGAGCCTGCGGAATCCGGCCGAGACCCGGACCCTGCGCTTTGACTGGCTGTGGGCCGACTGGGAGCAGCCCGACGGCAATTTCCGGATCACGAACATCCTCGATTCCGACAAGGCCTCGGGCTGGGCGCTCGATGCGCACCGCCGCAACGACTCGCGTGCGGCGCTGCTCGTGACCGACGAGCCCTTCGGCTGGGAGGGCGGGACGCGCCTGGAGGTCGAGTTGGGCTACGAGTCGCCCTACGCCAAGCACACGCTCGGCCGCGTGCGCCTCACCGCGGGATCGATCGGTGGCGCGGGGCTGGATCGGCTGCCCTCCCACGCCGGCCTGTGGCACACGGCGGGTCCCTTCGAGGGCGAGGGGCTGGAGATGTACTCGACGAATTACGGCCCCGAGAGCGTCACCACGCTCGATCCCAAGGCCGAGTTCACGCACAGGGGCCGGCGGATGGGCTGGCGTCCCGTTCCCGAATTCCGCGATGGAGTCGCGCATGACCTCCCGGAAGGGGTCAATGTCCATTTCGTCGCGAAGGAGCTGTACGTGCCTTCGGCGCGCAGCTTCGACGTCGGCATCGGCAGCGACGATGGCGTCGAGGTGTTCATCGACGGCCGCAGCCAATTCAAGAACCAAGTCTACCGCGGTGTCGGGCTCGATCAGGATCGCATCCGCTTCGAACTTTCGGCTGGCCGGCACCTGATCGTGATGAAGATCATCAACACGGGCGGCCGCGCCGGCTTCGCGTGGAACCCGCGGGTCACGGAGCGCGAGCTTGCGAGTGAGCATCTGCTGGCGCTGATGCCCGTCAGCCGGGATCAGGAAGAGCGCCGCTCGCGCGGCCAAAGCGCCTGGAGGCTGCGCTTCTCGGAGGATTACCGCCGCCAGAAGCAGGCACTCGCCGATCTGGAGTCCTCGCTCGACAAGCTGGAGCGCTCGATCCCGCGCACGATGGTGATGAAGGAGCGCGACAAGCCGCGGGAGACCTTCGTGATGATGCGCGGGCAGTACGACAAGCCCGACAAGTCGCGCCCGGTCGCCCGCGCGGTGCCGGCGGCGCTGGGCCAACTGCCGGCCGGCGCGCCCGCCGATCGCCGCGGTCTCGCCCAGTGGCTGTTCGCGCCCGAGAACCCGCTGGTGGCTCGGGTTGCGGTCAATCGCCTGTGGGAGCAGATCTTCGGATACGGATTGGTGCGCACCAGCGAGGACTTCGGCCTGCAGGGCGAGTGGCCCACGCACCCGGAACTGCTGGACTGGCTCGCGGTCGAGTTCCGCGAGAGCGGTTGGGATCAGCGCCACATTCTGCGGCTGATCCTCCGCAGCGAGACCTACCGCCGATCGGCGCGCGTGGAGCCCGAACTCGCCGAGCAGGATCCGGACAACCGGCTTCTGGCGCGCTACCCGCGCCGGCGACTTGCGGCCGAGGAAATCCGCGACACGGCCCTGTACGTCGCGGGCTTGCTGGTGGAGCGGCGCGGCGGCCCTTCGGTGAAGCCCTACCAGCCTGAAGGCCTCTGGGAGGAGGTCGCGATGGTGGAGTCCAACACGCGCTTCTTCCGACGCGGCGAGGGCGAGGACCTGTGGCGACGCAGCTTGTACACCTACTGGAAGCGCGCCGCTCCGCCGCCCGCGATGCTGACCTTCGATGCGCCGACACGCGAGTTCTGCACGATCCGGCGCACCACGACCAATACGCCGCTGCAGGCGCTGGTCCTGTGGAACGACGAGCAGTTCCGCGAGGCAGCGCGCAAGCTGGCCGAACGCACGCTGCTGGAGCGGACGGACGATGGCGAGCGCCTCATGCGCATGCACCTGCGGGTGACGGGCAAGCCGGTGCAGGGGGCCGCGCTCGAGGCGCTGCGCGCCAGCCTGGAGCGCTACCGCGGCCGCTACGCTCTGGCGCCGCAGGCCGCGGAAAGCCTGCTGAAGGTCGGCATGAGCCCCCGCGATCCCCAGCTCGATCCCGGCGAACTCGCGGCCTGGACGATGGTCGCCAGCGCGCTCTTGAACCTCGATGCCACCCTGTGTCGGAGCTAGAGCATGGATCCCCGCGAGCTCTACCACCTCAACCTGACCCGCCGACGCTTCTGCGGCCTCACCGCGCGCACCGCGGGTTCGGCGCTGGGCCTGGCAGCCTTGTCCCAGCTGCTTGGAGCATCGGGTTCCTCAAACCCTGCCGCGCCGCTCGCGCTGCGTGTGCGCCCCAAAGCCAAGCGCGTGATCTACATGCACATGGAGGGTGCGCCGAGCCACCTCGATCTGTACGACCACAAGCCCGGGCTGCGCGCGCGCTTTGATCAGGATCTGCCGGATTCCGTGCGCAATGGTCAGCGGCTGACGGGCATGACCGCGGGCCAGTCGCGCTTTCCGGTCGCTCCCAGCATGTTCCGCTTCGCGCGGCATGCCAACCGCCAGAACGGAGTGTGGCTCTCCGAGCTGCTGCCGCACACCGGCTCGATGGCGAACGAGATCTGCTTCGTCCACTCGATGCACACCGAGGCAATCAACCACGAGCCGGGCATCACGTTCTTCCAGACCGGCAACCAGCAACCGGGCCGACCGAGCTTCGGCTCGTGGGTCAGCTACGGGCTGGGCAGTGGCAATCAGAACCTCCCGACCTTCGTGGTGATGATCACGCAGGGGCTGGGCAACATGCAGGCGCTCTCCGCGCGCTTTTGGGGCTCGGGATTCCTGCCGAGCGATCACCAAGGCTGCCACCTGCGGGCAGGCCAGAGCCCCGTCCTGTTCCTCAAGGACCCCGAGGGGCTCGAGCGCGCGGATCGTCGGGCGATGCTCGACCTCGTCGAGCGGCTCAACGAGCAGGAGTTCCGCGATACGCTCGATCCGGAGATCCGCGCCCGTCTGGCCCAGGCCGAGATGGCCTACCGCATGCAGATGTCTGTGCCGGAACTGGCCGACATCAGCGGCGAGGATGCGCGCACGCTCGCCATGTACGGACCCGACGTGCACAAGCCCGGTTCCTTCGCGGCCCATTGCCTGCAGGCGCGCCGGCTGGTCGAGCGCGGCGTGCGCTTCGTCCAGCTGTACATGCGCGGCTGGGACCAGCACGGCAGCCTGCCCAAGGAAATCCGGCTGCAGGCCGCGGCGGTCGACCAGCCTCAGGCCGCGTTGCTGCGCGATCTGCAGCAGCGCGGTCTGCTCGAGGACACGCTGGTGCTGTGGGCCGGCGAGTTCGGGCGCACGGTCTACAGCCAGGGCACGCTGACGCCGACGGACTACGGCCGCGACCACCACCCGCGCTGCTTCACGATCTGGATGGCGGGAGGCGGCATCCAGCCGGGAATCAGCTACGGCAGGACCGACGACTACGGCTACAACATCGTCGAGAAGCCCGTCGAGGTCCACGATCTGCACGCCACCCTGCTGCATCTGCTCGGCTTCGATCACGAGCAGCTGATCTACCGTCACCAGGGTCGCGATTTCCGCCTGACCGACGTCTCCGGCCGGGTGATGCGCGAGTGGCTGGCATGAGTCGGCTGCTTTCCGCACTGCTGCTGACGTTGTGTGCCTGTCATTCGGCGCGCGTGGAACCGCCGCCTTTCGCCGCGAAGACCGCGGTGCTCGGGCGCACGGAGATCATCGACCCGGAGCTTGGGACGCTGGGGCTCTCCTTCCTCGCCGAGGGCCAAAGCCTCGAGGATGAGCAGGCTCTCTGCGCCATCGAGCCGATCTCGGACAAGCTGGTCGAACTCAATCTGGCACGCACTCGCGTCGGTGCCCGCACGCTGGAGCGCGTGCGCGCTCTCGCCCGCCTGGAGCGCCTCGATCTCAGCTTCGCCGCGCTGCCGCCGGGCAGCCTCGCGGCGCTGGCGGGCCATCCCGCGCTGGGCGAACTGCTGCTCGTCGGCCTGGAACTTTCGCCACAGGATCTCGCCGCGCTCTCCAGCCTGCCGGCGCTGCGGCAGGTCTTCCTGCATCAGGCGCGTTTCGATGCCGCCGCGCTGCCCCGACTCGACTCGGTGGCGGTCCTGATCGACGCCCCGGTGGCTGCACCGCTGGAGACGGAAGCGGCCTTCACGCTCGCTTCGGACAAGGCTTCGGCCCTCAACACGATGTGTCCGCTGACGGGCGCGCCGATCGACGCGGCCGTCGTGGTGGACTTCGAGGGCCGGCGCATCGGCTTTTGCTGCACGAATTGCCGCGACCAGTTCCTCGCGGACCCTGCGAGCTACCGATCCAAGCTGCCCTGAGCGCGCACCCATGCGCGCTCGAGTCGCTCGTGGATTGGCGCAAGCCAGGCGGCGTGCTCGGGCTTCATCAACGCCGAGCGCAGACAGGTGACGGTCGGCTCGTCGAAGACCAGATCCTTCCAGCACGCGCCCGCCAGCCGCGCCTCGACGCGTGTCAGCGCCAGATGCAGTCCCTCGCGCGCGGCCTCCTCGAAGATCCGCCGCGAGAGCCGGGTGGTGGCGCTCGCGGTCGGGGCCCGAGGCGCGTACACGAGGATGTCGAGCGGTGGATCCAGCAGCACGCGCCAGCGCTCGGGCGCCTGTTCCAGAATCCCGCGCAGCCCGCGTGCGGCGGCGAGGCACTGCTCCAGCATCGACGCCAGGCGGCCGCCGCGCTCCAGCGGCAGCCATTCCAGCGTGGCGCGCAGCGCCACCGCTGCGGCGCCCGGACGGGAGCACTCCAGCGTGATCTCGCCCAGATGCAGTTGGGCGGAGCTGAAGTAGGTGTAGGGCGAATCGTGCCGGTAGTGCCGTCCCACGAGCGGATCGCGGAACAGCACGGCGCCGCAGCCGTAGGGCTGCAGCCCGTGCTTGTGCGGATCGATGGCGATGGAGTCGGCCTGCGGGAGGGCATCGAAAGCGCCGCGATCCGCCGAGGAAAGCGTGGAAGCGAGCGTGAAATAGCCTCCGTAGGCCGCGTCCACGTGCACCCGCACGCCGTGTCGGCGCGCCAGAGGCAGGATCTGGTCCAGCGGATCGATCGATCCGATCGAAGTGGTGCCCAGCGTGGCGACGAGGCCTCCGACGCCGCCGCGCTCCAGCCGCGCTCTCAGCGCATGGACATCCATGCGCCCGCGGTCATCGGTCGGAATGCTCTCGTATTCCAGTCCCAGCACCGCGCTGATGCGCGGATGGGTGTAGTGAGCCAACTCGGAGCCCACGATGCAGCGGGCCGGCTGCTCGCGGCCACATACCCACAGTGCTTCGAGGTTGGCGAGCGTGCCGCCGCTCGTGAGGTGGCCCAGCGCCTGCGGCATGCCGAACAGCTCTCCCAGCGCCGCAACGCACTCGCGCTCCATCGCGGAGCTTGCGCGCCCGCCATCCAGCGCATGGTTGTTGGGATTGACCCACAGCGCGAGCTGGTAGGCCGCGCGCGCCAGCGGATGCGGCGGCTTCAGCATCTGTCCGGCATACAGCGGGTGCGCGTAGGGATAGTTGTCCTTGAGCCGCTCGGCGATGCCGAGCAGGATTTCCCGCGCGCGCTGCGCCTCCTCGGGAGCGAGTTCGCCGTCGAACGGGGGCAGCGCCTCGAAACCCTCCTCGAGGCGCGCCAGCGCGGCCTTGAGCCACTCGAGGCTCTGCTTTTCGAGCGTCATGGCAGCCCGAGCAGCGCGCGGGCATTGCGATGGAACACGCGTTCCTGCACCGCTGCGCTGGCGCCGGCCTGCAGCAGCGCCGCGCGCTGCTCCTCGTGGCGCGCGCGCTGCCAGCCGGTGGGGAAGGTGGTCGAGTCGGTCCCGAACAGCACGCGCTCCGGACCGAAGGCGGCGAGGGCGCTTTCGAAAACCTGCGCCAGCGTGGGGCGCGGGCACTGCGTCGCGAGCCAGCCGTGCGAGGAGGAACTGTCGGTGTAGATGTTCTTCGCCTGCGTGGCGGCCATCAGCGTTTCGCGCAGGAAGCCCGCGCCGAAGTGCGGGATGACGAAGCGGATGCGGGGATAGGCGCTGGCTGGCTTGATCAGGCGCAGGGGATCACCATGGCGCAGGTCCTTCGCACCGGGCAAACCGAGCAGGCTGCGCAAACGCACGCTGAACTGTCCGCAGTGGGCGTACACGATGCTCTCATGGCGCGCGAGCACCTCGTAGACCGGCGCCAACGCGGGATCATCGGGGGCATAGTCGTGCAAGGCGGGGAACAGCAGCACGCCCTTGTGGCCGTGGACACCGAGGATTTGCTCGAGCCGCTCGACGATGCCTGCGGCTTTGGGATGGATCAGCGTGAAGGCGCTCAGCCGTGCGGGCGCGCTGGCGGCGGCCTTGGCCACGATGTCCATTTCCTCGGGCAGGCTGGCGAAGGCGCACAGGTGCTCGACGCCATGGCGATCCATCTCCGACAGCCAGCGCGCCGTGTGCACGGCGGGGTCGGCGAGCGGGATCTCGATCCCGGCGCGGGTTCGCACGAATTCGAGCTTGTCCTCGACGCTGCCGGGCAGCGGGGACTGGGCCGCGAGCGTCTCGAAGAAAGTGCGCGAAAACCAGTGGGAGTGAAAATCGATCAGGGACATGGGCATCAATCCTCTCGTAGGCAGCGCCACGCGCTCTTGAGGCGCGCCGCGGTTCCCAGCACATGGAAGGCTCGCCCGCGCACCGCGTACAGATCCAGTCCTCCGCGCACCGGATCGCGGGCGAGCGCCTGACGCAGGATGCGCGCGGGCTTCATCGGGTACGGAGCGGCCGTGGCCTTGCCGACCCGAAAACCCTGCTGGTCGAGAAACTCGAGCAGCTGCTGCGGAGCAGCCCCGCGCAGCGCGTAAGGCCAGAACTCGATCAGCAGCGCGAGCGCGGGGCTCTGCTGGAGGGCCGCGCGGGCGCCCTGGAGGGCCAGCCATTCCGAACCCTGAGTGTCGATCTTGATCAGGTCGTAGCGGCCGGGCGCGCGGGCATCGACCGTATCGAGCTCGATCTCGATGCGCGTTCCACCACCCATGTCGGCGGGGCGTTCCCGGCCCGCATCGAGCACGCGGTTGTCGCCACAGTTGCCGGCGCCCAGCGCAATCCAGGCCCGGCCCGGCGCAGCGCCGGCCGCAACGCGGTGCAGGCGCGCGCGCCCTGGCCCGCGCGCATTGGCGCGCTCGAGATTGCGCGCACACACCTCGGCGATGTGCGGCACCGGTTCGAAGGCTTCGACCTCGGCTCCGGCGAGCACCGCGAGGGAGCTGAACCAGCCGATGTTGGCTCCCAGATCGAGCACTCGGGCTCCGGGGAACAGGTGCGCGCGGAACAGCGCGCTCTCGTGCTCTTCCCAGGCGCCGCGTTCGATCGAAGGACCGATGATCGTGTCGTCGGCGAGGATCTCGAAATCCAGATCGAGTCCTACGGGGTGCACAAGTCGCGTCTGGGGCTGCATGGGGCGCGAAAAGCGTAACAGTCGGGCGTGACGTTCGCACCCGGCTCCTTTTTCCCGTACGCTGCAAGCCTCATGGAACGCTGGTCCATTGATCTCGCCAAGGAGAACTTCAAGTTCTCGGCCGCGCACTTTCTGATCTTTCCTGATGGCAGCGCCGAGCGGCTGCATGGCCACAATTACCGCGTCGCCTGCGAGATCGAAGGTCGCCTGACGGAGCACGGGCTGGTGCTGGACTTCAAGCTCGTGAAGCCGGTGGTCCGCGAGCTGTGCGACTGGCTGGACGAGCACTGGCTGGTGCCCGCCGAGCACCCGGTGCTGCGCGCGTCGGAGCGCGAGGACGGCATCATCGAGGTGCGCTATCTGGACCGCTACTACGCGGCTCCGCGCGAGGACGTGATCCTGCTGCCGATCAACAACACCTCCTCCGAGAATCTGGCCGCCTGGTTCGGCCGCGAACTGCGCCAGCGCCTGCAGCGCCACTTCCCCGAGGCGCAGCTGATCTGCCTGCGCCTCTCGGTGGAGGAGACCAGCGGCCAGCGCGGCGTCTACTACTGGCAGGCCGACGGGTAGCTGGCGCGTGGGCGAGATCGTCCTGAGCTGCTCCGGCCTCGAGAAAGTCTTCCAGACGCATCGGCGGGATCCCGGCCTGCGCGGGTGGCTGCGAACCCTCGTGGCGCGCGAAGTGATCGAGGTCCCGGCCCTGCGGGGGATCGACCTTTCGATCGAGGCCGGCGAATTCGTCGGGCTGATCGGCGCCAACGGGGCCGGGAAGACGACGCTCGTCAAGGTGCTGACGGGCATCGTGCCCGCCACGCGCGGAACGAGCGAGTTGTTCGGGGAACCGTCCTTCGAGCTTTCGGATGCCGCCAAGTCCCGCCTTTCGATCGTGATGGGCCAGCGCTCCCAGCTGTGGTGGGATCTGGCGCCGCTCGATTCCTTTCTGCTGCTGCGCCGGATCTACCGCGTGGAGCAGGCCGATTTCGATCAGCGGCTGGCGGCCCTGGCCCGGCGGCTCGCCGTTACCGATCAGCTGCGGATCCCGCTGCGCCATCTTTCGCTGGGCCAGCGCATGCGCATGGAGATCCTGGGCGCCTTCCTGCATGCGCCGGAGCTGGTGTTTCTGGATGAGCCCACCATCGGCCTTGATCTGGTTTCGCGCGAAGAGATACGCCGCATCTTGAGCGAGATCAACCGCGAGCAGGGTGCCACGGTCGTGCTCTCGAGCCACGACATGGAGGACATCGAGCACACCTGCCGGCGGCTGTTGATCCTCTCCGAGGGGCGCCTTCTGTACGATGGCGACCTCGTGCGCCTGCGCGAGCGCCTGTTCGGCCACCGGGCCATCGAACTGCACCTCGAGCCGCACCTGCCGGCGCCCGATCCGGCCGTGCTCGCCGAGCTGTGCCAGCCGGGCATCGAACTCCTGCGCCACAGCGGCGGGGCCTTGTCCTTCGCCGTGCCCGCCACGGCCGTGCAGCCCTTCCTCGCGCAGGTCTTCGCGCGGCTGTCCGTCCGCGATGTCGCCATCGAGCGCACGCCGCTGGATGTGCTGGTGCGCGAGCTGTTCCGAAGCGAAAGCGAGGCCTGAGCGATGCGCACCGCTGTGCCGGCCGCCTTGCTGCTTCAGGCGACCGTCTACGAGCTGAAGAAGGTCACGGCCTGGCGCGTGGGCTTTCTGGTGCGGGAAATCGCGCGTTCGCTGCTGCGCCCCCTGCTGACAATCTTCCTGTTTCAAGCAGTTTTTGCCGCACAGGGAGCCGAGCAGCTGGGCGGCCGCAATCTCGATGGCACCGTGCGCTATCTGATCGCGGTGGCGTGGATCGAGGGCTTGATCTTCCACGATCGCATGCTAGATCTCGCCGAGCAGATCTTTCAGGGCTATGTCACGAAGTACCTCGTGATGCCGGTGCGCTGCTTCACGCTGGCGCTGGCGCGCTTCCTGCAGTTCAGCGTGACCCAGACCGCCGTCGCCGCGCTGCTCGGTGCGGGCGGAGCACTCGCCTTTTCCGGCCTGTGGCCGCTGCCCGTCTCGCCGCTGGCGCTGATCGTGAGCCTACTGCTGGCGCTGTGCGGCAGCTACTGCTTTCTGCTGCTGTACTTCACGATCAACGCGCTCGCATTTTGGCTGGAAGTGGTCTGGACCTTGCTGGTGATGACGCGCTTCGTGACGCTGTTCCTCGCCGGAGCGATGCTGCCGCTGTCTTGGATGCCCGCGGAGCTGGCGCGCGCCTTGGAATACGGTTTTCCCTACTGGTCGATCGCGGGACCGGCGCAGATCCTGCTGGGCGAACGGCCCCTCAGCGACGCCTGGACCGGCTTCGCCGTGATCGGGGCGAGCATCCTCTTGCTCGAGCTCCTGCGTCGCGAGGTGTGGCGCCGTGGCTTGGCCAGGTACGGCGGGAGCGGCATGTGAAGGGGCGCTTTTCGCAGCATCTGGGCATACTTGGCGAGTATGCGCGCGCGGGCTTCGCGCGGCGAGCGGAGTTCCGGCTCGAGTTCGTCAATCAGGTCGTGATGGACTGCATCTTCTACCTGGTGCACATCCTGACCTTCGAGTTCCTCTACAACTCGGTCGACTCGATTCAGGGCTGGTCGCGCAGCGACATGCGCGTGTTCCTCGGCATGGTGTTCGTCTCGGACGCGTTCCACATGATCTGGCTGGGCGCTGCCTGGTTTTTCGGCGCGGAGCTCAAGGATGGCAAGCTCGACACGCTGCGGCTGCGACCCGCGCATCCGGTCATCGTGTACTTCTTCCAGCGCTTCAGCCCGGAAGCCTGCCTCAACATGGTGATCGCGGTCGGCTACCTCTCTTGGGCCTGGGTGCAGGGCGGCTATGCCACCGATCCCTTGACCGCGGCACTGTTCCTCTGGGCCCTGGGGCTCACTTGGCTCGGGCGGATCATGCTCGCCGTGCTGTTCTCGATGCTGGAATTCCGCTTCGTCAACAGCGATCTCTCGCGCTTGTTCCTGCTGCTTTCGACCGAGGCGGCGGATCGGCCTATCGACGTCTATCCGCGTCGCATGGCTCAATTCCTGCTTTGGCTGGTGCCCGTCGCCACTTGGAGCTGGTTTCCGGCCGCGCTGCTGCTCGGACGCGTCGAGCCCGGCTTCGCCGCGCTCTACACGCTGTTCGTGCTGGCGTTCAGCTGGTGGACGCTGCGCGCCTGGCGGCGCTCATTCCGCCACTACGAGTCGGCTCTTTCCTGAAGGGCCGCGCTGCCGCCCGCGCGTGCGCGGACGGCCCGGACGAACTCGGGCAGCGTGAGCAATTCCACGGCTGGGCCGGCCTGCGGGGCCGACAATTGCATGCTGGTTGCCTGCAGCAGCGACTCCAGCTCGGCTTCCCCGAGCAGCGGCTGGAGAAAGTCCACAAGGATCTCGGCCAGCAGCATCGGCTGCATGCGCACCAGTTCCGCGAGCTCGGCCTCTCCGAGGCCTTCGATCAGGGCCTGCTGCCAGCTCTCCTGCTCGGCCGACAGTCCGGCCGCGTCGAGCAGCCATTGGCGCGGAATCTCCGTCAGGCCCCGCTGGCTCGCGGTCTTTGCGATCCGGTGCAAGCCCTGGAATCCGCGGCGCTCGAGGATGCGGTCGATCACGAGATCCGCGCAGCCGTAGAGCGCCTTCTTGCGGCTCGTCGACAGGCGTGCCGAGCAGGAACCCGCCTTGGCATCGAAGACGCTCAGCGGATCGATGCTTTCCGATGTCTCTCCCTCGAAGCGCACGCGTGCGCTGAGTTCGCGCGCGATGCCGTCAGCACAGCCCGAGCCGTCGATGCGGATCACAAGATCCAGTCGCAGGCCGCCCATGCCGAAAGCCGCCGCGCAGTAGCGCCCCGCGCGCAGCCGGGCGCGGCTGTCCGGCACCAGTTCGGCGGACACCGCATCGCACAGGCCCTCCTCGATCGTGCCCGGCAGCACCGACCAGCTCGGTCCCAGCGCGGCGTGGGTCATCTCATGGGCCAGCGTCCGCTCGAGATCGGGGGCGTTTTCGCGCAGGTGGATGCGGCGATGATCAGGCGCATAGAAGCCGTCTGCCTCGGGCAGCGTGGTGCGCGGAAACTCATACAGCGTGGGGAGCTTTTGCACCCAGACCGAGAGCTTCGGCAGCCGGCTGTCGGGCAGCAGGGCCTCGAGGCGCGGCGCGAGCGTGGAGAAGGCCTCCGAGATGCGCTCGGCCTGCTCGCGCTCACCCGCCCGCACCTCGCAGCCGCTGGTCTCGACGCGCACGCGCGGCGCCGACTGGCAGGCTACCAGCAGGCTGGCGCAGGCAAAGAGGAGGAAAAAAACACACCGGCGGGACAAGCACACGAGCAGGAACCTCACGGAAACCTACCCCGACGGCGCCGCTGTGGTCGGAAGGTGGCCCGCCGCCGGCACATCTGGCACAATCGCGTGCTCCAGCACGCCATGAGCATCAGCCGTTTCACGTCTGCCGACCGAGCCCCCGAGGAACCGCGCGCGGAGGTCGCGCGCAAGGTGCACGTGGTGACCTTCGGCTGCCAGATGAACAAGTACGACTCGCTGCTGGCCGAAGGCCGCTTCCGGCGCGAGGGCTTCGCCATCACCTCCGAGCTCCACGAGGCCGACATCGTGCTGTTCAACACCTGCTCGGTGCGCGAGCACGCCGAGGACCGCACCTGGTCCTGGGTGGGGGAGCTCAAACGCGCCAAGGAGGCCCGCCCCGATCTGATCGTCGGGGTGATGGGCTGCATGGCGCAGCGCGTCGGCGACGAAATCTTCGATCGCGCGGGCCATGTGGACATCGTCGCGGGCACGCGTCAGTTCGCGCGGCTTCCGGCGCTGGTCGAGGAAGTGTTGCACCGCCGCCAGCAGGGACTTTCGCGGTCCGCCGCGCGCGTGCTCGCGCTCGAGATGGACGATCCGGTGGCGATCGATCGCAGCGACGAGCCTTGGGACGGCGGACTGCACGCCTATCTGACCGTGATGCGCGGCTGCGATCTCAACTGCACGTATTGCATCGTGCCGCGGGTGCGCGGGCGCGTGATCAGCTATCCGATCGCGCATCTGGTGCGCGAGGCCCGCGGCTTCGTCGAGAAGGGCGTGCGGGTGATCACCCTGCTGGGGCAGACCGTCAACAGCTACGGCGAGGACTTCGCGCCGCCCGCAGCCGGAGAACCGGAGCTGCGCGGCCGTCAGGGCCGGGCGAGCCTCGCTGACCTGCTGTACGAACTGCAGGCCATCCCGGGCCTCATGCGCATCCGGCTGATCACGCTGCATCCCTCGTACGTGACGAACGCGCTGGCGCAGGCCATCGCGCAGTGTTCCAAAGTCGAGCGCTTCCTCCCGCTGCCCGCGCAGTCGGGCTCGGATCGGGTCCTCAAGGCCATGAAGCGCGGCTACAACCGGGAGCTGTTCGCCAAACGCACTGAGATCCTGCGCGCCGCCGTGCCCGACATCGAGCTGGCTTCCGACTGGATCGTGGGTTTTCCCACCGAGACCGATGCGGAGCACGAGCAGAGCGAAGCGCTGCTCGCCGAGCAGGGCTTCGTGGTCAACTACATCTTCAAGTACTCACCGCGCCCGAGCACGCATGCCGCCGAGGCGCTCGCCGACGACGTGCCGGAGGAGGTCAAGAAGACGCGCAACCAGCGCTTGCTGGCGCTGGCCGCGGAAACCGGGCTCAAGCGTCATTCCCGCCACGTTGGCGAGACGCGCCGCACCTTCGTGGAAGGGACCAGCGAGAAGCGCCCGGGCGAACTGCTCGGACGCACGATCCACGGCATGATCGTCTCGTTCCCCGGACCCGCGGAGTGGATCGGCCGGGAGATCGAGGTCCGGATCGAGGGCGCCAGCCCCTACGGGCTCGCCGGATCGGCCGCCGCCGATCCGCGCGCCTTGTAGAGCCCGCAGGAGAGCCCGTCCGCAGAGCAGAGCGCTACTTGAGCAGGTCCGCGACGACCGCGCGCTCGCCCTCGAGCTCCTTGACGGTCAGCGCGATCTTCTCCTGGATGAACGGCGGCACTTCGAGGCCGCGCACGATGCTCCAGCCGCCCTTGCCGTCGCTCGTCACGGGGAAGCTCGTGATCAGGCCTTCCGTCTGGCCGTAGGAGCCATCCGAGACAACGCAGACCGAATTCCACTGGCCCGCGGGTGTGGCGCAGTGGAGGTCGCGCACATGGTCGACGAGCGCGTTGGCGGCCGAGAAGGCGCTCGAAGCGCCGCGCGCCGCGATGATGGCGGCCCCACGCTGCTGCACGGTCTTGAAGAAATCACCCTTGAGCCAGGCTTCGTCCGTGATCACCTGCGCGGCGCTCTTGCCGTTGATCTTCGTGTTGTGGAAGTCGGGCACCTGCGTGGCGGAGTGATTGCCCCAGATCGTGGTGTGGGTCACCGCGCTGGTGTGGACGCTGGCCTTGAGGGCGAGCTGGCTTTGGGCGCGGTTCTGGTCGAGGCGCGTCAGCGCCGTGAAGCGCTCGCGCGGCAGATCCCGGGCCGAGTGCATCGCGATCAGGCAGTTGGTGTTGCACGGGTTGCCGACGACCGCGACGCGCACGTTCTTCGCGGCGTGATCGTTGATGGCGCGGCCCTGCCCGACGAAGATCGGTCCGTTGATCTTGATCAGGTCATTGCGCTCCATGCCCGGTCCGCGCGGACGGCTGCCGATCAAGAGCGCCCAGTTGACATCCTTGAAGGCGGTGTTGAGATCGCTCGTCAGCACCATCCCCTCAAGCAGCGGGAAGGCGCAGTCCTCAAGCTCCATCGCGACCCCCTTGAGCGCGTTCAGGGCCTTCTCGTCGGGGATCTCCAGCAGCTGCAGGATCACCGGCTGGTCGGGGCCGAACATCTGACCGGAGGCGATGCGGGGGAGGAGCGCGTAGCCGATTTGACCGGCTGCGCCCGTGACGGCGACGCGGATGGGAGCCTTCTTCATGATGGATGGGGGTGCTGGAGAAAAAAACCGGGCGCACGATTGTCCAGACTGGGCCAGCGAAGAAAAGTCCGGGTTCGGGATTTTTTTGGGCCCGAGGGCGCGGATCCGGCTTGGCCTTTCGTGCGCATGTATCCTAAGAACGGAGCCCGCGCCTTGAAGCCCACCCTCAACCTGCCGCCGGAGTCGACGCCGCTGGACGAAGTGCTCGTCCGCAGCGTGCTGCGCGAACTCGCGCTCGAGGCTCCGCGCCACCGCTTCGAGGTTGCGCCCAATCCCTGCGTGGGGGCGGCGCTGCTGGCGGGCTCGCAACTGGTCGCCAAGGGCTTCCACGAGTACTACGGGGGCCCGCACGCCGAGCTGTCCGCCTTCGCTACCGCTGAAAAGAGCGGTGTTCCGCGCGCGCGGATCGACACGCTGCTGGTGACGCTCGAACCCTGCTCGAGTCAGGGCAAGACGCCGCCCTGCACCGAGTTCCTGCTGCAAAGCGGCATCCGCCGCGTGGTGGTGGGCGCGCTCGATCCCGATCCGCGCCATCAGGGCCGAGGTCTGCGCGAGTTGCAGGCCGCGGGCATCGAAGTGCTGCTCGCCGAGGAACTCGCTCCGCTGAGCGAAGTTGCGCCCCATTTCCTGCGCTGGACCGCTCAGGAGCGACTGCGGCGTCCGCGTCCCTGGACCATCGCCAAGTGGGCGCAGACGCGCACCGGCCAGCTGGTGCCGCCGATGGGCGTCGGGGGCGGGCGCTGGATCTCCACGCCCGAATCGCTGCGCGAAGTGCAGGTGTTGCGCGGCCGCGTGGATGCGATCATCACCGGTGTCGGAACGATCCTTGCGGACGACCCGCGCTTCAGCGTACGGCCGCCGGGCAATCCGCAGCGGCCGCCGTGGAAGATCATCTTCGACAGCTACCTGCGCACGCCGCCGGATGCGGCCGTATTCCGCGAGGCCGGGCCCGGTGAGGGCAGCGGTCCGGTGCACATCCTGTGTCTGGCGGGTGCCGATCCGGTGCGCGAGCGCGCGCTGCGCGCGGCCGGTGCTGAGCTGCATCCCCTGCACGTTTCGAGCGAGCATGAGTTCTCGCTACGCGAGGCGCAGGAGTGGATGTGGAGTCAGGGGCTGCGCCGGGTGCTGCTGGAGGCAGGCCCGACGCTGCTATCGAGCTATCTGGCGTCCGACCTCGTCGACCAGCTGCGCATCTACACGGGCAGCATCAACGGCGGCATGGGGCCCTCGATGGCGGAGTCGATTTCCCGGCTGAAGCTCTCCGAGCGGCTCGACCGCGAATGGGGCAGCGATGCCGTGCTGGAAGCCTTCCTGGCGGCCCACGCCTGAGCCCCTGCCAGCCGGGTGGCGAAAAAGTCCCGTACGGCGGGCGGAATCCGGCGGGGAGGCTGCTACCGGGGAACCCGTTTGTGGGGTACGCTCGTCCAGTACTCACTCGGATCTCCCGAGCAAGGAAACCATGCTCCAGAAGACACTCTCCCTCCTCGCCGCGGGCCTGACGGCCCTTCTGGCGAGCTCCTCCGTGGAGACCGCGCAGGCTCAGCTCTCGCTCGACACCCAACTGGTGGCGAACGGGCTCGCCCGTCCGGTCTTCGTTACCGCTCCGGTCGGCGATTTCAGCCGCATCTTCATCGTCGAGCAGCGCTCCGGCACGACCGGTCGCCTGCGGATCTACGATCTGACGACCAACACGTTGCAGGCGACACCCTACCTCTCGGTCAGCCCCGTGCTCACCGGCAATGAAGAGGGACTGCTGGGTTTGGCCTTCCACCCTGACTTTGCCAACAACGGCTTTCTCTACGTGTATTACACCGCGACGGGCGGCAACAACGTGGTGGTGCGCTACACGGCGAATGCGCCCTTCGCGACCTCGACCACGGCGGATCCGGCATCGGCCACGCCGGTGCTGACGATTCCGCACCCGACCAACACCAACCACAACGGCGGCTGGATCGGCTTCGGTCCGGATAATTACCTCTACATCGGCACGGGTGACGGCGGCTCGGCCAATGACCCGCCGGGCAATGCGCAGAACCTCAACTCGCTGCTCGGCAAGATGCTGCGCCTCGACGTCGACGGCGATGACTTCCCGGCCGACACCACGAAGAACTACCGCATCCCGCCGACCAACCCCTTCGCGGGCGCGACGCCCGGACTCGACGAGATCTACCACTACGGACTGCGCAACCCCTGGCGCAACTCCTTTGATCGCCAGACGGGCGACATGTGGATCGGCGATGTCGGTCAGAACGCGATCGAGGAAGTCAACTTCGTCCCGGCGGGACTGGGCGGACTCAACTTCGGCTGGCGCTGCATGGAAGGTGCGGCCTGTACCGGTCTCTCGGGCTGCACCTGCAACGCGCCCTCGCTGACCATGCCGGTCTACTCGGCCAACCACTCGGCGGGCAACTGCTCGATCACGGGCGGCTACCGCTACCGCGGGAGCGCGGCCTGCAACTTCCAGGGCCTCTACTTCGTGACCGACTTCTGCACCAACCAGATCTTCACGTTCGGCTGGAACGGCAGCGCGATCACCAACCTGACCAACCGCACGACGGATCTCGATCCTCCGGGCACGCTGGCGATCGGCTCGATCTCGAGCTTCGGCGAAGATGCGGCCGGCGAGCTCTACATCTGCGACCTCAACGGCGGCGAGGTGTTCAGGGTCGTTCCCGGGCTGATTGCTGACTGCAATGGCAACACCCAGCACGATGGCTGCGAGATCCTCGCGGGCACCGCTCAGGACCTCAACCTCGACGGTGTGATCGACAGCTGCCAGCCCACCGGCACGGCTAGCTGCTTTGGCGACGGTTCGCTGGCGACGGCCTGCCCCTGCGCCAACGTGGGCCTCGCGGGCCGCGGCTGCGACAACTCGGCCACCACCGGCGGTGCGAAGCTCGAGGCCTTCGGTGATCCGCTCTCCGACAACGTGGTGCTGCAGTCGAGCGGCGAGTTGCCGACGGCTCTGACGATCTTCCTGCAAGGGGATTCGATCAATGCCAACGGCGTGGTCTTCGGCGACGGCGTGCGCTGCGCCGCGGGCGCGCTCAAGCGTCTGTACGTGCGCAACGCCGCGGGTGGCGTGGCTTCGGCTCCCCAGCCGGGCAACCCCTCGATCACGGCCCAGTCGACGGCGCTCGGCGATCCGATCGCTCCGCTCTCGGGCCTGACGCGCATCTACCAGGCCTACTACCGCGATCCCAACCTCGCGTTCTGCGCCGCGCCTCCGGGCAACTCGTGGAACATCTCGAGCGCGATCACGATTCTGTGGTGATCGCCGCGGGTCGCTGAGACCTGCCCGCAATCGCGCGGCGCGCTCCCGATGAGGAGCGCGCCGCGCGGCTTTTTCAGCCGTCCGTGGGCGCGTATTCGGGCCACAGGCTCAGGGCCTTGCGGCTGGCCTCGGTGCCGGCGAGGCGCTTGGCGAAGAGCTTCTTGAGCGTCTTCTCGAGCTCCTTGGCGTGGGCGGCATCGCTGAAGCTCTGAGCCTGTTCGAGCAGCTTCTCGGCCTCGATCTCCAGTCGCACCCGCGCGATCTCGTCCTTCAGCTCCTTCTGCGCCTCGGCCTTGGCGATGCGCGCGCGGATCTCCGCCGCGATCGGCAGGCCGGCGCACTGTTCCTCGAAGCCGAGCAGCGCGCGATAGGCCTTGTCGGCCTCGCCCGGAACCAGGCGCGCCTGCAAGCTCTGGAAGCGCTCTCGCAGGCCCTTGTCGCAGGCTTCCCGCGCGCCCTTCGCCTCCTTGCCGTACTCGCTTTTCGGGCTCAGCGCAAAGACCGAGTCCCACAGGCGCACCGCCGCGGGCCAATCCTGCGACGACTGGGCCGCGCGCGCATCGGCGCACAGCTTGACGATGCGAACCCATTGTTCCTCGGTCAGGCCCGGTCCGAAGGATTTTCTCAACTCGTCGAATCCCGCGAGGATCTCGCTCGCCTCCGGCATGCTGCCGGTGTTGATGCGCAAGGCGAGCTTGCCATCCGGACCGATCAGGATGGTCTGAGGACAGCGCAGATCGCCGCTCTCCTCGCGGTATTCTAGGAACAGATCATTGAAGTGCTGGGAGTGCTGCGCGCAGGTCGCGAACCAGGGGTAGACGGAGCAGACTTCCTGCTTCTGCTTTTTGCCGTCGACCTCGATCTCGACGCTCGCACGCGGGTGGCTGCCGTTGTTCGAGATCAGCACCACGGCTTCCTGACTGGCTCGCAGCAGCTCTTCGTCCTTGAGCAGCTTGTCGCGGTACTGATCGTTCGTGGGCTCGTTCTCGAGGATGATGTGAATCAGAAGCCCGGCATTGCGCTCCTTGGCGTGCGCGCGCGCTTCGCTCAGCTTGCCCATGAATGGCTGCAGCACGGGCGGCGGTGCCTTCTCCCGGCCCTTGGCGGGCGCGGGCTTGGGCTTGTCCTTGGGTTTCTGCGAGACCGGCTCGGGGCCGAGTGCGACGAGCGCGACGAGAAAGACGCCGAAGATGGGTTGGTGCATGGCGATCACCCGCCGGGAAGCGTACAAAAGATAGGGTGTTCGCGCGCCTGTTCGTGTTGCTGCTTGCGCTGCTTTGCGGCTGCGCCTCCGTCAGGAGCGGCGCCGTGCTGCCCGTCGCGGCCGAAGCCGCCCTGGATGAGGGCGTGCGCCTGCTGGAGGCGCGCGATCCGGCCGCTCAGGCGAGTCTGGAGCGTGCCCAAGCCCTCGCGCCGGGCTGGATCGCGCCTGCGCGCCTGCTCGACGAGTTGCTGCGGGAGCAATTGCGCCTGCCGGAGGCTCTCGCGCGCCGCCGCTCCGAGCCTGAGAGCGCCGCGGCCTTGTATCTGCGGGGTCGACTGGAGGGTGAGCGCGGCGCCGAGTTCTACCAGCGCGCCCTGGAACTCGATCCTCAGTGTGCCTTCGCCCACCACGGTCTGGGCGTGCTCGCCTTGCGCGCCGGCCGCTCGGCGCAAGCCGAACAGCACGCGCGCCGGGCCCAAGGTTTCGCGCGCGGTTCTTGGGAGCGTGCCTTCTTCGGGCTGGCGTGGGCGCGCGCGCTGACCCGCACGAGCGGAATCGCCGCGGCGGAGTCCGCGCTGGAGCAACTGTCGCAGCAGGGCGGCCTGCGCACCCGCGATGCTCTGTCGATCCGCACGCAGTCGCTGGTCTGGCGCTCCTTGCGCGAAGCTCCGGAGGCCGTGTTCGGCGAGGCGCTGGAGTTGTTGCGCCATCCTGAACTCTCCGACGCGGATCTGGGGCTGCTGGCAGCTCTGCTCCCGCGCCCGGCAGCGGGCGAGAGCGAGTGGCTTTTGGCCCTCTCGTCCCAACCAGGCAGGCTGCGCGAGCAGTGGCGTGCGCGACTGGAATGGCTGCGGCAACCGGGCCTGCTGGCGCTTTCGCGTCAGCCGCCGGACGAGCGCATCCCGCGCGCTGCGCGGTTCGCGCTGGGACGCACGCGTGATGCCGTGGATGACTGGCTGGCAGGACTGCCCAAGCAGGTTCTCGACGGGCAGGGACTGCCCAAGGATTCCCGGCTGGCGCGCATGCTGCGGCTGGCGCGTACAGGTCCGAGCGCCGAACTCGGTGAGGCGCTTGTCGATTGCGGCTGGTTCGACGAGGCGCGCGCGCTGGCCGAGGCACTGGCGGGCTCGGATCTGCCCGCTGCGCGCGCGCTCGACGATCGGGCCCTCGAGCGGCGAGCCGAACTGGCCCAGCTGGTGCGCGTCGCCCGCGATGGCGGTCAACTGGATGCGGCCCTGGAACAGCTCGGCCTTGGACGCAGTCCGCTCCTGCGCCTCTGGCCGATCGGCGAGCTGGCGCACCCCGGGCCCTGGTTCTCCGCGGCCGACGAGGCGGAGGGCCTGGGTCCGGCGGGCGCGCCCGTGGGGGGCCTGGCCGAACGCGCCGATCGGCTCGGCCGCTTCGTGCTGATGGGCGAAGTGCTGATCCAGCCCGGGCTCGATGCCGTGGTGCTGCCGCGCCTTGCGGTCGAGACCCAAAGCGGCACCCTGCTCGGCGAGGCATGGTCGGGCACGATCGTGTGGTGCGAGGGCCAGGAACTCGCGCCGCGCGCCTCGCGCAAGGGCGCGCACATCCATGCCGCGGCCCTGCACGAGGGCTTCTGGCTCGACATCGAGAGCGTGCGTCGGGAGCGCGACGAATGGCTCGAGCTCGAGCGCCGCTTCCTCGACCAAGAGTTGCGCCAGGCGGCGCTCGCGATCGCAGCGCTGCCGGCCGGGGGCGCGCCCGCCGCGCTGGAGCCGGCGCTCGATGCCGCCGACCGCCTGCGGCTGGCGGTGATCAACGAGCGCGGTGTGCCGACGCTGGAGGATTTCGTCGATGCGACCGCGACGCACGAGAGCTGGCATCTGGTCGATCGGCAGCGCTTTCTGCCGCTTCGGCGCGGCTGGCCGCGCGTGCTGCGGCAACTCGCCGACTGCGGCTTCTCGCTGCGGATGTTCGGCGAGGAGCTCGAGGCGCGCGCGCAGCTTGCGGCGCTGTGCGAAGCCCGTGAGCCGCGCATTCTGCTGGCTCATCTGCTGGATGCGGCCAGCGGCGAGTTCGGGAAGGACTTGCCGCATGCGGTGGGTTACCGTCGCCTGCTGGCCGGCCTGTTGCGACGTGCCGTCGATCATCCGCGGCTGGACTCCACCCGGCTGCTCGTGCAGCAGCTGCACCTTTTTTCCGCGCAGGAATTGCGCGATCTCGCGCGTGGACTGGCCCGCGAGCGGGGGCTTGAGCGCGCGTCCGCACGCTGAAAAAGCCCTACAGTCGGCTGCTGGAGCGGGTCGATACCCCGACCATGGCCTGGATCGACGCACTCTTCCAACGCATGGTCGCGAGCGGAGCTTCCGACCTGCACATGACATCCAACCTCGTCCCGATGTTTCGCCTGCATGGCGAGATGGTCCAGGTCGAGGGCTGCTCCGTCATCACGCCTGAGCAGATGCAAGCGATTCTCTACGAGATCGCTCCGGCCCCCAACCGGGCCGAGTTCGAGGAGACCAGCGATACCGACTTTGCCTACGCCCTGCCCAACGAAGGGCGCTTCCGGGCCAACTTCTTCCGCGACCACCGCGGTCCCGGCGCGGTCTTCCGTCTGATTCCCTCCAAGATCCTGAGCGCGGAGAAGCTGGGCCTGCCCAAGTGCGTGCTCGATCTGTGCCACCTCTCCAAGGGTCTCGTGCTGGTGACCGGTCCGACCGGCTCGGGCAAGTCGACCACGCTGGCGGCGATGATCGACCACATCAACAACACGCGCGCCGAGCACATCATCACGATCGAGGATCCGATCGAGTTCGTGCACGAAACGAAAAAGTGCCTCGTCAACCAGCGCGAAGTGCACCGCCACACCGAGAGCTTCAAGCGGGCGCTGCGCGCGGCTCTGCGCGAAGACCCCGACATCGTGCTGGTCGGTGAAATGCGCGACCTCGAGACGATCCAGATCGCAATCGAAACCGCGGAAACCGGCCACCTCGTGTTCGGCACGCTGCACACGACTACGGCGGCCTCGACGGTCGACCGCATCATCGACCAGTTCCCGGCCGAGCGCCAGGCGCAGATCCGCACCATGCTGGCGGCCTCGCTCAAGGGCGTCGTGGCCCAGACGCTGCTCAAGAAGCAGGGCGGCGGCCGCGTCGCGGCACTTGAAACCCTGATCTGCAACCACGCCGTCGCCGCGAACATCCGCGAGGGCAAGACGCACCAGATTCCCTCACTGATGCAGATGAACGGCAAGCTCGGCTGCAAGCTGCTCAACGATGCGCTGCTGGATCTGTGCCAAAAGCGCCTCGTCGATCCGGCCGAGGCCTGGCTCAAGGCCGTCGCCAAGGACGACTTTGTGCGCAAATGCCAGAATGCGGGCATTCCGCTGCAGGCACCGCTCGAGGACGGACCTCCTGCGCCGCATCCCAGCACAGGTGCCGCCGGCCCGGGTGCGCATCCGGTCGCGGGTGCGCCTCTACCGCGCGGCACGACCGGCCAGCCCGGCGCGCCGGCGCGCTAGGCGAGCTCGCGGATCACATCGTCGGCGATCTGCAGCATCGCCGACAGTTCCGCTTCCGTGTGGTCGCCCATGTGGCCGATGCGGAAGGTGCTGCGCTTGAGATCTCCGTAGCCCTCGCCGAGCTGGTGGCCGCGCTCGCGCATGCTCTTCAGGAAGGCCTCGATCGGCAGCAACCCGGCGCGTATGCACGAGATCGTCGGCGAACACAGCTCCGGCGGCGGCAGCAGGTCGAGCCCGTTGGACTGGGCCCAGGCCTCGGTGACCTGCTGCATGCGCGCATGCTCCTCGTAGCGCGCGCGCCAGGCTTCGGCGCCGGTCTTGGCGCGGTCCTTGCGATGCAGCGTGAGGCCTTGGCTGATGTCCTCGAGCTGGCGGGCCAGCGCGTAGTACAAGGGGATGCAGGGCGTGGCGGGCGTCGCGCGCTTCTCGTGGCCTTCGAAGATGCGCACGGGATCGAGATACCAGCCGCGTAGCTTGTGCTCGCGGGCCTGTGCCAGGTAGCGCGCGGAAGCGCAGGCCACGCTGATTCCCGGCGGCAGCGCCAGCGCCTTCTGCGAGCCCGCGAAGGCGAAATCGAGGCCGTTGGCGTCGAAGTCCACGGGCGCGCCCGCCAACAGCGTGACGACGTCCACGAGGAGCAGCGTGCCGGGATGCCCCGCCAGCAGCTTCTGTAGCGGAGCCAGCGGCGTGCGCACTCCCGTCGAGGTCTCGTTGGCGACCACCGTCACGGCGTCGAAGGGCCCCGACTGGGCCAGCGCGGCCGCCACCGTCTGGGGCTCGACGCAGGCGCCATTTTCGGCGCACAGCACCGTGACCTCTTTGCCGAGCGCGCTGGCGATCTCGGCGAAGCGCATGCTGAACGCGCCGTTGACCAGCGCCAGGACGCGCGGACCCGCACCCGCGAGCGCCGACTCCATCAGCCCAGAGGCGCTGGCGGTGTGGACGGCGACCTTGGCGCTGCTCCCGGCCGCGAGTCCGAAGCATTGGCGCAGCGGCGGATCGATGCGCTCGTGCAGCGCGCTCATCTCCGGGCCGCGATGGCCGATCATCGGCCGCGCGCACTCGGCCAGAATCGGCGCGCGCACCTCGGTGGGACCGGGAATCCAGAGGACGGGTTGGCTCATGAGGCGGGGGTGGGGAGCTCTGCGACCCAGTCGCGGTGCGCGTGCGAGCGCGCGAGGATCCGTAGTTCGCGCGCGGAGAGAAGGTACGGCGCGAGCGCGGTGAAATCACCCCTCCTCACGCAAACCGTGCAGCGACCAAGGACCGTCTCTCTCGCCACCACGCCTCCAAAGCCCACGAAGCGCGCCAGCGGCAGTCCCTCGGCGACTTCCAGATCGGTCATGCCGTCACCGACGAAGCACAGCGGCCCGCCGCCCGCCTCGAGCCAGGCGCGCACGAGCACCAGCTTGCCGCCGCTGCGGGTCAACGGGGACTGTTCATCGAAGCCGGCGTAACGGCCGTCGGTATGAAAGCGCAGCGCAACGGCGCTGACCGCGTCCCGTTCCAGCCCCAGCTCCGCCGCCACGCGCGCGACGGCGGGCTCGAGCCCGCCCGAGAGGATCCGCACGCGCTTGCCAAGGAAACGCAAGGCTGAGACCAGCTCGCGGGCTCCGCCGACCAGGCTCTGCACGTACTGCTCGCCCAGCCCCTCGAGTGCGGCGCGCGTGGGGCGGATCCGCTCCAGGCGCAGGCCGTAGACTTCCTCGAGGCGCAACTCACCGCTCATCGCCCGCGCGGTCAGCGCCTCGATCTCGCGCTGGTGCTCGCCCGCGAGCGCGTCGATGCCCTCCAGCGCGCACAGCGTCGAATCGCAGTCGAAGACCACCGTGCGGTACGGCGGGGGAGCGTCCGCTAGGCGCGCGTCCATCCGCCCGCGCGCTCCCACTCGGCGAGGTTGACCGCGCCGCGCGCCTCGCGCGCGAGGAAGAAAGCCTCCACGCCCTGGGCGATCTCCAGCGCCACGGCCGTCTGCGCCGCGCGAGTCGAGGCACCGATGTGGGGCGTCAGCGCCACGTCCGCGCGTCCGATCAGCGGGTGATCCGCGCGCGGCGGCTCGCCTTCGAGCACGTCCAGCGCCGCTCCGGCGAGCTGCCCGGAGTCGAGGCATTCGATCAGCGCCGACTCATCGACCAGCCCGCCGCGCGCGCAGTTGACGAGGCGCGCACCGCGCTTCATCGACAGCAGCCGCTCGCGCGAGAGCAGATGGTGCGTCGCCGCCGAGTAGGGCACGTGCAGCGTCACGAAATCGCTCCGGGGCAGCAGCTCATCGAGCGCACACAGCTCGACACCCTCGAGCAAGGCTGGCGGGGTGGGGTCATGACCCAGCACGTGCATTCCCAGAGCCTGCGCCCGCGCGGCCACGGCGCGTCCGATGCGTCCCAGGCCGATCACGCCCAGCGTCGCCCCGCTGATCTGGGCGCCCATCAGCGCCTGCTTGTCCCAGGAGCCCTTGCGCGTCGTTTCGAAGGCCAGGGGCAGCCTGCGCGCGCAGGCGAACAAGAGCGCGATCGTGAGCTCGGCCGTCGCGATCGTGTTGCCCGCGGGGGCGTTGATCACCAGCACCCCGTGTTCGCTGGCCGCCCGCACGTCGACGTTGTCGACGCCCACTCCTGCACGGCCGACCAGCCGCAGGCCGCGCGTCTTCTCGATCAGCGCGCGCGTGACTTTCGTGGCAGAGCGCACCAGCAGCGCATCGACGCCCGCGCGCAGCCGCTCGTCGCGCTGATGCTCGCTCCAGCCGACGGCGGACTCGACGGCCAAGCCTGCCTCGCGCAGTTGGGAGAGTGCGCGTGCATCCAAATCGTCGCAGACGAGCACGCTGGGAGGGGGCGCGTGCCTCATGCTCAGCCTGACAGGGCCGCGCGCAGCACGGCATCGAGATCCGACTTGCCGGCCCGATCCAGCGCCTTCTCGGCGGTCTTGCGCGCTTCCTTCTCGGAGTAGCCGATCGAGATCAGCGCCGCGATGGCCTCATCGAGCAGCGAACTCGTCGGGACCGCGCCCCGCGGCTCGTACCCGGGCAATCCGCGCGCGAGCTTGTCCGACAGGTCGAGCAGGATCTGCTCGGCCGTGCGCTTGCCGACGCCCTTGATGCGCGTCAGAGCGGCGGCGTCCTTGCCGATGATCGCCGCAAACAGCGGTTCACAGCCGATCCCCGAGAGGATCGTCAGGCCCATCACGGGGCCGACGCCCTTGACCGAGAGCAGTTGCCGGAACAGATCGCGCGAGCGCTGGTCGGAGAAGCCGCACAGCGTGTGGGCGTCCTCGCGCACGACCAGATGCGTCCAGGCCCGCGCGCGGCCGGCCGCGGGGAACTGCGAGCCCAGCGGAACCGAGAGTTCGTAGCCTACCCCGCCCGCGCTGATCACGACGCGCGTCGGACTCTTCGCGGCGACCTCTCCCTCGATGAAGTCGTACACAGTGGGTTCAGCCGGCGGATCAGGCCTGCTTGGGGGCCAGCTTGAGGCCCAGATCGGAGAGCTTGGCCTTGAGCTCCTGCAGCGAGGTGGAGCCGAAGTTCGGCATGCCGAGGAACTCGTCTTCGGAGTGCTGCGTGATGTCGCCGGCCGTCAGGCAGCCCATCGCCTCGACCACCCGGCGGCAGCGGATCGAGAGCTCGAGCTCGGAGACCGGGCGGTTCATCACGTCATTGGGATCGCTCGTCACGGTGCGCCGACGCGCGGCCTCGATCGATGCGACCGCTTCCTCGCGCCCCATGCCCAGACGCAGGCCCTTGGAGACCAGGATTTCCTTGATCTCCTGCAGGCTGGTTTCACCGAAGTTCTTGTAGGCGAGCAGCTCGGTCTCGCTGTGGCGCACCAGATCGCCCAGCGTGAGGATGTTCATCTTGTTGAGGCAGTTGCGCGCGCGCACCGAGAGTTCGAAGTCGGTGATCGGGATGCGCAGGATCTGGTTGAGTCGATCCTCCTTGCGCTCCATGTCCTCGTCGTAATACATGTCGATGCCCGAACGCGCATCCTCGAGATAGCGGCGCAGGCGTGCATCGGTGGGGAAGCTGCGGTTGGCGACGTCGTAACAGGCGCAGGCCTCGCGGTCGCGGCCCATGTCCTCGAGCAGCATGCCCATGTTGATCAGCACATTGCGGTCGATCGGCAGCATCGAGGCCAGTTGCTGGTAGCCGGAGAGCGCGCTCTCCGTGTCGCCGATGCGCTCGCTGACATAGGCGAAGCGGAACAGGGCGGCGCGGTGGGTCGGATCGGCTTCGCGCGACTGATCGTAGGCCACCACGGCGGCCTCGTACTGGTGGTCCATCTCGTGCAAGCGGCCCTGGAGATAGCAGCCGTCCGCGCTGGTGGCGAAGGCCGCCGGAGCGCTCTTCAGCGCCTTTTCCAGATTGGCGCGGGCAGCCTCTTCGTTGCCGGCCGCCAGATCGGCTTCCAGACGCGCCTCGATCATCCCGCCGCGCGGGCGGGCCTCGTCGGGGAAGCTCTTCGAGAGCCGCTCGAAGATCGCGTGGGCTTCCTGAGCCTTGCCGATCGCCATCAGCGACTTGGCGCGGGTGAAGGCGGCGACGTGATCGTTCTCGAAGCTCGCCAGCTGCGCGGCGGCCGCCGCGCTGTCACCCGCCATCCACAGGCCGAGCCCCTTGCGGCGGCCCTCCTCGCCGCTGCCGGAGAGCTCCGCCAGACGGTTGCGGAAGCTCTGCAGCGCATGCGCGTTCTCGAAAAGGTCGGCGCGCGAGGTGCACAGGGCGGCGTAGCTGGAGATCGGACTGGTCTTGATGTCGAAGGCGGCTTCGAGGGTGCCCGTCGCGGAGGAATCGTGGGCGGAGGAATCGTGGCTCATCGGTGGTGTGGGGGGGCGGACGGCAGCGAGGGAGTCGAAATGAACCCGCTCGCGCTGCCTGTGCGGCCGCGCTCCAAGCTGAGGACTATAGGGCTTGGGCGGCGAGCGCGTCAAGCGCGACGGCGGTACGCGAGGGCCTGAAAACGCGATTCTTGTCGTGTGTGCAACCGTTTTTCCGGCAAGCACTTGGAATCAATCCGCGAGCCGGGTCTGGAGCCCGCCCTTGCGCGGTGCGCAACCTGCGCTCCGCGCGTCCAGCGCTGCACGTCAACATGAGCTGCATCTTCTGCCGCATCGGGAAAGGGGAGATCCCCGCCACCCGGGTCCACGAGGACTCGCAGGTGCTGGTGATCCGCGACATCCGGCCCCAGGCCCCGGTCCACCTGCTCGTCCTCCCGAGGGAGCACATCGCCTCCCTGTGGGAACTGGAGAACGAGGCGCTCGCCGGGCGCCTGCTCCAGACCGCCGCCCGCGTGGCGCGGGAGCAGGGTCTGGAGCGCGGCTGGCGCCTGATCGCCAACACGCGCGAGCACGGCGGCCAAGAAGTGGAGCATCTGCATTTGCACGTGCTGGGCGGACGCAGCCTGGGGCAGATGCTGCCCGAGGCGCGCGGCGGCTAGCTCGGAGCGGCGCTGCATTCATTTTGGAGACCAGCAGACCAGCAAACAAGCAGAGGGGTAGGGAACCGTCTTGGACAAGTTCGTGATTGAGGGTGGCCATCCGTTGGATGGCACGGTCAGGGTGGCGGGCGCGAAGAATGCGGTGCTGCCGATCATGTGTTCGGGGTTGCTGTCGAGCGGGCGGCTTTCGATCACCAACGCGCCGCAGCTTTCCGACGTCAACACCATGATGGCCGTGTTGCGCGATCTGGAGTGCGGCACCGAGCGCAACGCCGACGGCTCGCTGACGATCCAGCCAGCCGCCCAACTCGAGGCCTGCGCGCCGTGGGAGAACGTGCGCAAGATGCGCGGCTCCGTGACGGTGCTCGGACCGCTGCTCGCACGCACCGGCAAGGCGCAGATTTCGCTGCCGGGCGGCTGCGTCTTCGGCGTGCGTCCGATCGATCTGCACCTCAAGGGGATGCAGGCGCTGGGCGCGCGCGTCAAGATCGAGCACGGCTACGTGATCGCCGAGGCGCCGCGCGGCGGGCTGCGCGGGGCGGAGATGTATCTGGCGGGCTCGATGGGACCGACCGTGCTGGGCACGGCCAACGTGATGATGGCGGCGACGCTCGCCAAGGGCAAAACCGTGATCCACGGCGCCGCCTGTGAGCCGGAGGTCGAGGATCTCGGCAACTGTCTGCTGGCGATGGGCGCGAAGATCAAGGGCTTGGGATCACCGCGCATCGAGATCGAAGGCGTCACTCAACTCGGCAGCGCCGATTGGGCCGTGATCCCCGACCGCATCGAGGCCGGCACCTACGTGCTCGCCGGCGCGATGTCGGGCGGGCGCGTGCGCGTCGAGGGCTGCCGACCGGAGCATCTCTCGGCGCTGATCGACCGCATGTGGGAAGCGCGCGTGCCCTTTGAGGTCGGGACCGACAGCATCGAGACCCAGCCCTACCATCCGCGCGATCCGGCGCGCCGTCCGCGCGCGACCGACGTCACGACCCACCCGCACCCCGGTTTCCCGACCGACCTGCAGGCGCAGTGGATGGCGCTGATGACGCTCTCCGATGGCATCAGCCTGATCGATGAGCAGATCTACCCGGACCGCTACATGCACATCGCGGAGCTGGCGCGCCTTGGCGCCAAGATCCGGCGCCAGGGCAACACGGCCATCGTGCAGGGAACCGATCGACTTTCCGGTGCGCCCGTGATGGCGAGCGATCTGCGCGCCAGCGCGGCGCTGGTGCTGGCGGGCCTTGTGGCGGACGGCACCACGGAGGTCCACCGCGTGTACCACATCGACCGCGGCTACGAGAAGATCGAGGAGCGCCTGGCGGGGCTGGGTGCCTCGATCCGGCGCGTCGACGACAAGGAAGCTCCGGGCGACAACTGAGCCCGAGCGCGGCGCGGGCTCCACCCGCTCGGCTCTAGCGCGGCGCGGGCTCCACCCGCTCGGCTCTAGCGCGGCGCGGGCTCCACCCGCTCGGCTCTAGCGCGGCGCGGGCTCCACCCGCGCCTGTGCGGCCTGCAGCACTTCCTGAACGCTCAGCGGGTGGTAGCCATGCCCCGCCCGCCAACCGAAGCGGATCTCGCCTCCAAAGGCGGGATCCGCGCGCTTGAGGAAGCTGTCGAGGCGCACGACGGCGTTGTTGAGGAAGTAGTCGTCGGCATCGCCGACATAGACATGCAGCTTTCCGGCGAGTTTGGGCCCCAGCGTCTTCCAGTTCTCCTCCAGCCACAGACGCAGATCGTGCCGTTTCCACGAGTTGCGCAGGGTCGCGTCGATCTCGCCGGTGCGCGGATCCCACAGGCGGCTCGGTGCGCCGTCCGGGCCGCGCGGGCCGTAGGTCGCATTCCACGCGCCCCATTGGCCGCCCGAGCGCGTCCAGGAGTTGCCCACGCCCAGCACGTTCTCCAACTGGCACTCATGCCGGACGCTGAACTCGAGGTCCCCGTCGATGGTACGCTTGGAAGCGCGCTCGAAACCAAAGCGGTTCTGGTAGGCGTTCTTGTCCTTGTAGACGTCGATCAGCTGGAAATGGCGGAAATCGACGCCGTCGGGGGCAAAGGACCAGCAGCCGTTGAAGAAATCGGGGTAGTGCACCTGCAGCGCGAGCGAGACCCAGCCGCCGGTGGAGTGGCCGGTTGTGAAGCGCGCGCGCGCTTCGCCAAGGCCGCGGAAGCTGCGTTCGATGTGCGGGATCAGCTCCTCGGTCAGCGCCGCGCCGTAGGGGCCGTGATTCTCCGAATCGACCTGATAGGGGTCACCGAGCGGACCGGCGCCATCGGGCATCACCAGCAGGAAGCGCGGCATCGTCGGCGCGTTCCAGTTGCTCAGCAGGCGCGAGCCCTTGGCGTACATGCGTGCCAGCGTGGCGCAGCGCTGGCCGTAGCCGCCGACCTCGACCATCAGCGGATAGCGGCGCTCGGGTTGCTGCTCAAAGTCCGCCGGGAGCAGCACCGCGGCCCGCAGGAAGATCTCGCGGCCGTGAAAACGCGAGAGCTTCTCGGAGCGCAGCCGCACGAACCGGATTTCGGGCGTATCGGGGGGCAACTCGGGGCCTTCAAGGCGTGTGCTCAACTCCAGACGCAGCGTGCCCGGCTGCGCGGGATCGACGCGCACGCGCTGGGGGGCGCTGTGCAGATTGCCGGGCGCGTCGTCGACGAGCAGATCCGGATGGCAGCGCAGCAGAGCCTGCACATGGTACTCGCCGGGCTTGAGTCGCGCGAAGGACTCCAGCGGGAAGGCGGCGCTGCCGGCATCGATGCGCGCCGTCGCGCCGGAGCTCCAATCCGGGGCGTCGGTGCCGAACAGCGGCGCCGCATCCATGCCCGTGTCACCGATCGCGCGCAGCGGGTCCTTGGAGTCCGCTGGAGCGAGCACCACCAGCACGCGTCCGCCCGGATGGCCGGGCTGGACCCCCGCGCCCAGCGCGATCTCGATCGTTTGCTGCGCCTGGGCCAGCGGGGCAGACAGGATCAGGGCCGCCAAGAGGGTCTTCATGCAAGCGGGAGTCTAGCGCTAGGCTGTGCGCATGCGCCATTTCCTCGCCCTCCCGCTGGCCCTGCTCGCCAGCAGTTGTCTCCACGCACCCCTCGATCGCCAGGCCGAGTGCAAGGAACTAGAGGCCTGGATGAGCGGCTCTTTTTCCAGCGAGGCGCAGCATCGGGAGGATGATCGCTTCTTCCACATCGTGCTGCACATGCAGCCGATCTGGACGTCGCGCCAGGACGGACCCTGGCTGTACGTCGAGCAGGCGGCCGCGGCCAAGGCCGAGACGCCCTACCGCCAGCGCGTCTACCGCCTGCGCCAGGGCGAGGCCGGCAGTGTCTGGAGCGATGTCTACACGCTGCCTGGTGACCCGCTGAGCTTCGCCGGCGCCTGGCGCGAGCCCGGACGCTTCGACGCGCTCGATCCCGCGCAACTGGAGCTGCGCGCGGGCTGTTCGCTGCTCCTGGTGAAGCAGCCGGACGGCGCCTGGCAGGGCTCAACCGAGGCCCGCAACTGCGCAAGCGAGCTTTCGGGCGCCGCCTGGGCCACGAGCGAGGCACGCATCGAGCCCCAGCTGCTCACCAGCTGGGACCGCGGCTATGCCGCGGAGGGAAAGCAGGTCTGGGGCTCCAAGGCGGGGCCCTACCGCTTCGTCAAGCAGTGAGCATCCGCCGGCCGCGGCGGCGCGAAAAGGCAGGAGCATGAAGATCTACCCCGCCCTGCTCTGCCTCACCCTCGCTTCCTGCTCCGTTTTCTCCGGCGAAGACGCCCCCAAGACTGAAATGGCCCAAACCCAGAACTTCCATTCCTTCCAAGTCCAGTCGCTCGAAGGCGCGCCCGTCAACCTCGCCGACTACAAGGGCAAGGTCGTGCTCGTGGTCAACGTCGCGAGCGAATGCGGCTACACCAAGCAGTACACCGGTCTCGAGGCGCTGCACCAGGAGCTCGCTCCGCGCGGTTTCGCGGTGCTGGGTTTCCCGAGCAATGAATTCGGCGGCCAGGAGCCGGGCTCGGCCGAGCAGATCCGCAGCTTCTGCAGCAGCAAGTTCGGCGTGACCTTCCCGATGTTCGGCAAGCTCGAGACCAAGGCCGGCGCCAACCAGTCGCCGCTGTACGCGTGGCTCGGCGGCGCGACGGGCAAGTTGCCGGGCTGGAACTTCTCGAAGTACCTGATCGGCAAGGACGGTCAAGCGCTGGGCTTCTACGCCAGCGGCGTCACGCCTGAGTCCGCAGAGCTGCGCACGGCGATCGAAGCCGCGCTCAAGTAGCCTTGCGGCCGCGCCAGCGGTCGAGCGCCACGGCGATCACGATGATCGCTCCCGTGACGACTTCCTGCACCCAGTTGTCCATGCCGAGCTTGGTGCAGCCGTTGTCGACAACGGTCATCAGCAGTGCGCCCGCGATCGTTCCGGGAATCGAGCCGCTGCCGCCCGAGAGGCTGGCACCGCCGATCACGGCCGCCGCGATCGCGCGCAGCTCGAGTCCTTGCGCTGTCGTCGGATCGCCCATCGACAGATAGGAGAGTTGCAGCAGCGCTGCAAGGCCCGCACAGCCGACACCGAGGCTGTAGGTGAGCAGTTGCGTGCGCTCGACATCGACACCGCACAGGCGCGCCGTGCGTTCGTTGGAGCCGACGGCAAACAGATGCCGTCCGGGCACGGTGTGGCTGAGGTACAACGCTGCCAGCACCGCCAGGCCCAGCCACAGCCACACTCCCGGTGCGAGCCAGCTTCCACCCTGCATCAGATCCGCAATCCAGCCGGTGCTCGCAGGGTAAACGGGTTGGTTGTCGCCCAAGCCCTTGGCGAGTCCGCGCAGCGCACCCCAGGTGCCTAGCGTGACGATGAACGGCGAGAGCGGCATGCGCCAGGGGAAACGCCCTGCCCACAACGCGGCCACCGCACCGCTCGACAGCACGCCGGCGATCGCCAGCCATCCGCCTTGTGAGCGCAGCAGCCAGAACGCAGCCAGAAGTGCGAGCGCCAGCGCCAGCGCGCTCAGCACGCGTCCGCTGACGAGACAACCGATCCACGTGCCGAGATAGAGCCCCATCAGCGGCATCGCGAGTGCGGCGGCGGCGGGGGAGCCCCCCTGCGTGAGCACCAGCGCGCCGATCACCGTGCCCAGAGCCACACTCGAGCCCACCGACAGATCGATGCCGCCGCCAGCGATGATCAGCGTCGCGCCGATCGCGGCAGTGCCGACCACGGCTGTCTGCAGCAGCATCAGGCGCAGGTTGGAGAAGGCCGTGAAGTCGCTGCCGGCTGCCAGCGCGAAGAAGCACCAGACCGCGAGCAGTCCGAGGAAGGGCGCCAAGAAGGGCAGCAGTGCACGCGCCCGATTCAAGCCGCGCGCTCCGCGCCGAAGGCAGCTTCGACCAGTTGCTCTTGAGTCCACTCGGAGGCAGGGCGGGCGGGTCCCAGCACGCCGGCCTGCATCACGCGGATCGAATCGCACACGCCGAGGAGTTCCGGCGCGTAGCTTGAGACCAGCAGGATGCCGCCGCGCTGCTCGCTCGCGATCGTGTCGATCCAGCGGTAGATCTCGCTCTTGGCGCGCACATCGACGCCACGCGAGGGCTCATCCAGCAGGAACAGCTGCGTGTGTGCGGCCAAGAGCCGCGCCAGCGCGACCTTCTGCTGGTTGCCGCCCGAAAGCGTGCGCATCGGTGCCTCGACGCTGGCGCTCTTGATGGCCAGCCGCGCACGCCATGGTTCGCTGGTGGCTCGCCGCGCCGCGGGTGTGTTGAACAGACCCCGCAGTGCGGGCAGGCTGAGGTTGTCGGCGAGGCTGCGCTCTAGAAAGAGACCCTCGCGCGCGCGGTCCTCAACCACCATGCCGACACCCATCGCCCAGCGCTCGGCGGGCGTGCGCGCACCGCGCGCGTGCATGACTTCCAGCTCGGCTGTCTGTGGATCGAGGCCGAAGATCCTGCGCAGGATCTCGCTGCGACCGGCGCCGATCAGGCCATAGATGCCGACCACTTCGCCGCGGCGCACGAGCAGGGGATCCGCGGGTGGTGCCAGAAACACGCGCAGCAACTCTTCGGCGGGCGTGTGCGGCCGGCGCGGGTACAGCTCACCGAGCTCGCGTCCGGCCATGTGCGCGATCAGGCGCGAGGTCGGTGTGTCGCCGACCTCCCCGCTCGCCACGCTGGCTCCATCCCGCAGCACCGTCCAGTGCGTGCACAGCTCGCGGATTTCCTCGAGCGCGTGGCTGACGTACAGCACCGCCGTGCCCTGCTGACTGGCGGCACGCACCAGCGCGAAGAGCCGCGTGACATCGCCGCGCGCGAGGCTGGAGGTCGGCTCGTCGAGCACCAGAACGCGTGCGGGGTGCGCGAGCGCGCGTGCCAGCTCCAGCCATTGGCGCTGCGCGATGGAGAGCGTGTCGAGTCTGCGTGCGGGGTCCAGATCACTCAAGCCCACGAGCGCCAGCGCTCGGCGCGCGCGCTCCCGCTGTGCACGGAGATCCAGCCGCAGGCCGCGCCGCGGTTCCCGGCCCAGACAGAGGTTCTCCTCGATCGACAGATGCTCGCACAGCGCCAACTCCTGGTGCACCAGCACCACGCCCGAGCGCAGTGCCGCGCGCGGCGCGGAGGGCTCGAAGCGTGCGCCATTCAGCATCAGTTCGCCCGCATCCCTCGGCTCCACGCCGCCGAGGATCTTGAGCAGCGTCGACTTGCCTGCACCGTTCTCACCCAGCAGCGCGTGGATCTCTCCCGCGCGCAGCGTGAGGTTCACATCCGACAAGGCCTGTGTGGCGCCGAAGCGCTTGGAGATGCGGCTGGCTTCAAGCAGGGGGGCAGGCATCGCTCGCGGGCTGCGATGCTATCACTCCAGCAGGCGTGCGATCGCGGGATCGTCGAGCTTCTCGCGCGTGACCAGCACGGCACCGGTGTCGGTGAAGCCTGCGAGCGTACCGCCCTTGCGCAGGGTCTCGAGCGCCTCGACGGAGAGCCGGCCCATGCGCCTTGGATCCTGCACCACCAGTGCCGCGATCTCGCCGGCCCTGAGCGCTTCAACCAGCGGCGGGGAGGCATCGAAACCGACCAGTTGCAGCTTGCCGGCCAAGCCCTCCTGACGCAGGGCCAGCAGCATGCCCAGCGTGGCGGATTCGTTGGATGTGAAGACGCCCTTGGCAGCCTTGAGCGTGTCGATGCCGTTGAGTGCGGCCGTCTTGGCCTCCCCGACGGTGGCGCCCGCGTAACGCTGGTCGCTCAGGATGCGAATGCCCGACTGCGCGCGCAGGGCCTCGAGCGCGCCCTCCTCGCGCTCGTGCGTACTCGCGCTGCCGACCACGTAGCGCAGCACGACCACCTCGCCCTCGCCGCCGAGCAGCCGCGCGAGTTCCGCGCCCGCGAGCCGACCCGCGGCGCGGTTGTCGGTCGCGATCAGCGTGGCGAAATCCACTCCGGCCTCGCCGTCGAGGGCCGAGTCGAAGATCACCACCGGAATGCCGGCGGCGCGCGCGGCCCGCACGCTCGGCAGCAGCGCGGCGCGATCGAGCGGTGCCAGCGCGATACCCGCCACCCGGCGGGCCGTGAACTGCTGGACAAGCGCGATCTGCTGCGCGCGGTCGTCTTCGGCCAGCGGGCCCTTCCACACGAGCTCGACGCCCTGCTCGGCTCCGGCCTCCCGCGCTCCGCGCTCGACGGCTTTCCAGAACACGTGCGTGGTCCCCTTGGGGATCACGGCGTAGGTGGGGCGGGCGTCCGCGGCCGGGGCCTGCTCGGGTGAGCAGGCGGCGGTCAGCACGAGGCACAGCAGGGCGTACAGGCGCATACGAAGAGCTTATCTTGTATTTGCGAAAGATGGAAACTGCCGGTAAAAACCATACATGGTTTCGCCTCAAGAAAGCACCCCTCAGGAAAGCGGCAGTGCCGCGCGCTATCGAGCCCCGGCCTTGGACAAGGGACTCGACATCCTCGAGTTGCTCAGCGATCGGCCGGAGGGGCTGACGCAGGCCGAGGTGGCGCGGCAGCTCAACCGCAGCGTGGGGGAGATCTTCCGCATGCTCAACTGCCTGGTCGAGCGCGGCTACCTGACGCAGCAGGGCAGCGGCGATCGCTACCAGCTGACGCTCAAGCTGTTCGAACTTTCGCACCGCCACGATCCGCTGGCGCGCCTGCTCCACGAAGCACTGCCGCGCGTGCGCGCCTTCTGCGAGCAGGTCCACCAATCCTGCCATGTCGTCGTGCTGCACGACGATCACGGCATCGTCGTGGCGCAGGCGGATGCGCCCGGCGAGATGGGGTTTGCGGTGCGCGTTGGCGCGCGCGTGCCGCTGGTCACGACGGCCTCCGGGCGCGTGCTGCTCGCCTTCCAGAGCGAGACGGATCGGGCCCGCTTGATCCAGCGCGTCGGCTTCGCCGAGCAGCCGCTGCAGCGCGAGCTCGCGCGCATCCGCGAGCGTGGCTTCGATGACATCGAGAGCACGCGCATCCGCGGCATCCATGACTATTCGTTTCCCGTCCTCAACCACCGCGGCGCGGCGGTGGCGGCGCTGACCGTTCCGCTGATCAATCGACTCGACAAGCCCGAAGCGAGCAACGCCGAAGCCGTGCGCTCGGGGCTCAGCGAGCTTTCGAAGACGCTGTCCCGCACGCTGGGCGGAAGGGGCACGGCCGGGGAGTGAGCGAGCTGTGCCAGAGTTGGCCAAGGCCCTCGCGTCCGCTGCCGATCGTGATCGTCGGCGCGGGCGGCATCGTGCGCGATGCGCACCTGCCGGCGTATCGGCGGCTCAAGCTTTCCGTGCGGGGTATCCATGACCTCGATCCGGCGCGAGCGCGGGCTCTGGCGCGAGAATTCGGCATCGCCGAGGTGTACGAGCGCCGCGAGGATGCGCTCGGGCAGCGCGGGGTGCTGTTCGACTTCGCCCTGCCTCCCAAGGCGCTCGAGGAGCTGCTTGGCTGCCTGCCGGACGAAGCGGCGGTGCTGGTCCAAAAGCCGCTGGGCCTCGATCTTGCCGGCGCGACCCGGCTGCGCGCGCTGGCGCGCGCCAAGCGCCTCTCCGCGGCCATGAATTTTCAGCTGCGCTTCAGTCCGCAGATGCTCGCGCTGGCCGAGCTGGTGCGCTCCGGAAAGCTCGGCGAGCTCCTCGAACTCGAGGTGCGCGTGGTCTGCCGCATGCCCTGGGAGCTGTGGCCGTTTCTGCGCGAGTTGCCGCGGCTGGAGATCCTGATGCACTCGATCCACTATCTGGATTTGCTGCGCCATCTGGCGGGCGAACCGCGGGCCGTCGCCGCGCGCTGCGTGCGGCATCCAGAGGCCGAAGGGCTCGCCGCGACGCGCAGCTCGATGATCCTCGACTACGGCGGCTCGCTGCGCTGCACGCTCTCGATCCATCACCACCACGAGCATGGTCCGCGCCATGAGGCCAGCGAACTGCGCGTCGAAGGCACGCGCGGCGCCGCGGTGGCGGTGATGGGCGTCAACCTCGACTATCCGCGCGGGCGCCCCGACCGGCTGGAGTTCGTCGAACGCGGAGGGAGCTGGCGGGAGATCGCGCTGCGCGGCAACTGGTTCAACGAAGCCTTCGAAGGACCGATCTCGAACCTGCAGCGCTTCGTGACGGGCGAGGATTCCACGCTGGTCTCGAGCCTCGAAGACGGCTGGCGTACCATGCGCCTGGTCGAAGCGCTCTACGAGGCGGACGCGCGGGGCGGGCAACCGCTGCCGCGGGATCCGGAGGCCGCATGATCCGCTCCACGCGCATCGACGCACACCAGCACTTTTGGAGGCTCGCGCGCGGCGACTACCGCTGGTTGTCGCCCACACTCGGGCCGTTGTGGCGCGACTTCGAGCCGGAGGATCTCGAGCCCCTGCTCGAGCGCCACGGCATCGCGGGTACGATCGCCGTTCAGGCGGCCGACACGCTCGCCGAAAGCCTGCACCTGCTCGACCTCGGCACGCGCCGCGACTGGATCCTCGGCGTGGTGGGCTGGGTGGACCTGCGCTCGGCCGAGGCGGTGTCGGACATCGAGACCTTGAGCGCGCGCGGGAAGCTCGTGGGTCTGCGGCCGATGCTTCAGGATCTGGAACCGGATTGGATCCTCGATCCCGGCTGCCGGCCGGCGCTGGAGCACATGCAGCGCGCGGGGCTCGCCTTCGATGCGCTAGTGCGCCCCCGGCACCTGGCGGCGCTCGTGCGGCTGGTCGAGTGCTGCCCCAAGCTGCGCATCGTGATCGACCATGCGGCGAAGCCAGATCTCGCCGCGGGCCCTGACTGGCCGGGCTGGGGCCGCTGGCGCGAGGAGTTGGGCCTGCTGGCAGAGGCGGGCGCCTGCGTCAAGCTCTCCGGCCTGCTGAGCGAAGCGCAAGCCGGCGCGGGCGCGTCACAACTGCGCGCCTGCGTGGAAGAGCTGCTGGAGCTGTTTGGGCCGGAGCGGGTGCTGTGGGGCAGCGACTGGCCGGTGCTCGCCCTCCGTGCCGACTACTCGCGTTGGATCGAGCTGACCGAGGAACTGCTGCGGAACTGCGGGCCGATCGAGCGCGAGGCCGTGCTCGGAGGCAATGCGCGCAGCTTCTACCGATTGCCATGAAGTACCCGCGCATCACCCGTGTCGAAGTGCTCGACATCCGTTTCCCCACCTCCGACCAGCTGGACGGCTCGGATGCGGTGCACACCGATCCGGACTACTCGGCGGCCTACGTCGTGCTGCACACCGATGTCGCCGGGCTGGAGGGCCATGGCCTGACCTTCACGATCGGCCGCGGCAACGAATTGTGCGTGGCGGCCGTCGAGGCGCTGGCGCCCTTCGTGCAGGGCATGGATCTGGGGCTGATCGTGCGCGATTTCGGCGCTTTCTGGCGCCGCCTCGCGAACGACTCGCAGCTGCGCTGGGTGGGTCCGGAGAAAGGCGTCTTGCATCTGGCGCTGGCTGCTGTGATCAACGCGCTCTGGGATCTGTGGGCGAAGCACGAGCAAAAGCCGTTGTGGCGGCTCGTCTGCGATCTTTCGCCCGAGGAATTCGTGTCCCTGATCGACTTTCGCTACATCAGCGACGCTCTCACGCCCGAGCAGGCGCTGGCGCTGCTCCGGCGCAACGAAGCCGGCAAGCGTGAGCGCATTGCACAGCTCGAAGCGCGTGGCTATCCGGCCTACACGACATCGGCGGGCTGGCTGGGGTACTCCGACGAGAAGATCCGGCGGCTGTGCCGCGAAGGCGTGGCGGCCGGCTGGAATCATTTCAAGATCAAGGTCGGCGCGGACCTGGCGGATGACATTCGCCGCATGGGACTCGTGCGCGAGGAGATTGGCCCGAATCGCAAGCTGATGGTCGATGCCAATCAGCGCTGGGACGTGCCGCAGGCGATCGACTGGATGCGCCAGCTGGCGCGCTTCGATCCGTGGTGGATCGAGGAGCCGACCTCTCCCGACGACGTGCTGGGACACGCGGCGATCGCGCGCGCGCTGGCACCGATCGGCGTGGCGACGGGCGAGCAGTGCCAGAACCGCGTGATCTTCAAGCAGCTCCTGCAGAGCGGCGCGATACGCTTCTGCCAGATCGATTCCTGCCGCCTTGGCGGCGTCAACGAGGTGCTGGCGGTGTATCTGCTGGCCGCGCACTACGGCGTGCCCGTCTGTCCGCACGCCGGCGGGGTGGGCCTTTGCGAATACGTAAACCACCTGATCATGATCGACTACGCGCGGATCGCCTGCAGTACGCAGGATCGCGTCGCGGAGTATGTCGACCACCTGCACGAGCATTTCGAGCATCCGTGCGTCGTGCGAAACGGCGCGTACCTGCCGCCGCTGGCGCCGGGCTACGGCATCGAGATGAAGCGCGCTTCGCTGGAGCGGCACCGCTGGCCCGATGGCCCGCTGTGGAAGGCGCGTCTCGCCAAGGGAGCGGCCCGATGAGCGCCCGACTCACCGGCCGGCGCGCGCTGATCAGCGCCGCCGCGGCTGGCATCGGGCGCACGAGCGCCCTGGCGATGGCGCGCGAAGGCGCGCGTGTGCTGGCCACGGACATCGACGCCGCCGGGCTGGAAACCCTGCGGCGCGAGGATGGGCGCATCGAAACCGCCGAACTCGACGTGCGCGACGACCGCGCGATCCGGGCGCTCGTCGAGCGCCACGGACCCTTTGATGTGCTGTTCAACTGCGCCGGAGTGGTGCACCACGGCACGATCCTCGACTGTCCCGAGTCGGACTGGGACCTCGCCTTCGATCTCAATGTCAAGTCGATGTACCGCCTGATCCGAGCCGTGCTGCCGGGCATGCTCGCGCAGGGCCGCGGCAGCATCATCAACATGTCCTCCGTGGCAAGCTCCGTGAAGGGGGCGCCCAATCGCTGCGTGTACGGCACGACCAAGGCCGCGGTCGTCGGACTCACCAAGTCCGTCTCGGCTGATTTTCTTCCCCGAGGCGTGCGCTGCAACGCGCTCTGTCCCGGCACGGTCGACACACCCTCGCTGCGCGCGCGCGTGGCGGCGCAGGGCGATGTCGAGCGGGCCATGGCGGCCTTCGTGGCACGCCAGCCGATCGGAAGGCTCGGCCGGCCGGAGGAGATCGCCGCGCTGGTGGTGCACCTTGCGAGCGATGAATCGGGCTACACCAGCGGCACTATCCACATCATCGACGGAGGTTGGAGTACATGAAGCTCTTGCGTTACGGTCCGCCCGGCGCCGAAAAGCCGGGCCTGCTCGATGCGGAAGGTCAGATCCGCTCGCTGGAGGGCATTGTCGCCGATCTCAGCGGCGAGTTTCTGTCCGATCGCTGGATGCAGCACCTCGCGACGCTGGATCCGGCACGTCTGGCGCGCGTTCCGGGCAGTCCGCGCATCGGTCCCTGCGTCGGCCAGGTGCCGAAATTTCTGTGCATCGGTCTCAACTACGCGGACCATGCCGCCGAGATCGGAGCCAGCGTCCCGGCTGAGCCGGTCGTGTTCTCCAAGTGCACCAGCGCCGTGTGCGGACCCTTCGACGCAGTCGAGATCCCGCCGCAATCGGAGAAGACCGACTGGGAAGTCGAGCTGGGCGTGGTGATCGGCCGGCGCGCCAAGCGCATCGCACGCGAGGAGGCGCTTTCGCATGTGGCGGGCTACTGCGTGGTCAACGATCTTTCCGAGCGCGCCCACCAGCTCGAGGGAACCGGTCAGTGGGTCAAGGGCAAGAGCCACGACACCTTCGGTCCGATAGGCCCCTGGCTGGTGACCCGCGACGAAGTTTCCGACCCCCAGAATCTGCACCTATGGCTGGAGGTCGACGGCAAGCGCCATCAGGACGGCAACACGCGCACGATGGTCTTCGGCGTGGCACAGATCGTCAGCTACCTGTCGCAGTTCTTCACGCTTATGCCCGGCGACGTGATCTCGACGGGCACGCCCCCGGGTGTGGGGCTCGGACAAAAGCCGCCGGTGTACCTGCGCGCCGGACAGGTGATGCGGCTTGGCATCGACGGCCTCGGCGAGCAACGCCAGACGACCGTGCAGGGTGTTTAGCGGGGCTGCGATGCGAGATCGAACACGCACTCCATCGGCGTCCACCAGGCACCGGGCGAGGCGCCGGGCACAGGGCGCTGGAAACTTCGCATCCAGCGCTCCCACTCCTGGCAGCGCGGATCATCCGCGTAGCGCTGGTAGTCGCGCTCGGGATCGAAGTCGTCCGGAGCTTCCAGGTACATGAACAGCCGGGTTCCGTGCAGGAAGATGCGCATCTCGCCGATGCCCGCGGCGCGCAGCGCGGCCGCGACCTCCGGCCAGACCCGCTCGTGCGCGCGGCGGTATTCCGCGATGCGCTCGGGATCGTCGACAAGCTCCAGGGTCTGGGCGAAGGTCCTCATGCGGGCTGAATCTAGCGCGGGAGCCGTCGGTGCGTAGGGCCGATCTCGTCGTGGTCGGCGGCGGGATCGTGGGGCTGGCGAGCGCGCGGGCCTTTCTCGCGGCGCGTCCGGGCGCGCATGTCGTCCTGCTGGAGAAGGAGACGGAACTCGCAGCACACCAGACCGGGCGCAACTCAGGGGTGATCCACTCGGGGCTTTACTACAAGCCCGGCTCGGCCAAGGCGCGCACCTGTAGGCGTGGCAAGGCGCTGGTGGAGCGCTACTGTGCCGAGCGGGGCGTGAGCATCGAAACCTGCGGCAAGGTCGTGGTGGCCGTCGACGAGCATGAACTGGAGGCGTTGGCCCGCATCGAGCAGCGCGGGATCGCCAACGGGGTGCAGCTCGCGCGCATCTCGCGCGAGCGTTTGCGCGATCTGGAGCCGCACATGGCCGGCGTCGCGGCGCTGCACGTGGCGGAGACCGGGATTGTCGACTATGTCGGCATGTGCGCTGCGCTCGCGGAGGACCTGCGCGCGGCCGGCAGCGAGATCGTGACGGGAGCGCGAGTGTTTCACATCGATGCGCGCGAAGATGGCATCACGGTCGCCAGCACCGCGCGGGAAGTGTACGCGGAGCGGTTGCTCAACTGTGCGGGACTGCACTCCGATCGCATCGCCGAACTGGCGGGAATGCGCGTCGAGTCGCGCATCATCCCGTTCCGCGGCGAGTATTTCGAACTCACGCCGGCCGCCGCCCATCTGTGCCGCAATCTGGTCTACCCCGTGCCCGATCCCAGCTTCCCATTCCTTGGCGTGCACTTCACGCGCATGGTGAAGGGCGGCGTGGAGTGCGGCCCCAACGCCGTGCTGGCCTTTGCGCGCGAGGGCTACGCGCTGTCGACGATCGACTGGTCCGATCTGTCCGAAGCCTTGTCCTATCCGGGCTTCTGGAAGCTCGCGCAAAAGCACTGGCGGGCGGGTGCGGCGGAAATGTGGCGCTCTTTTTCCAAGCGCGCCTTCGTGCGCGCGCTGCAGCGGCTGTGTCCGGCCATCCAGCCCGAGCACCTGCATGCGGCGCCGGCGGGTGTCCGCGCGCAGGCGCTCATGCCCGACGGGGCGCTGGTCGATGATTTTCGCTTCGTGCGCGCCGCGCGCATGCTGCACGTGCTCAACGCGCCTTCGCCCGCGGCGACGGCCTCGCTGGCGATCGGCGAGGAGATCGCACAGGAACTGCTGCAGGGGATAGACTGAGTCCCATGGTCGAGATGCACACCTACCCGGCCGAGTTCCTGCGCGAGTTCGTCGAGCGCGTGTTCGCCAGTCACGGCGTCCCGGAGGAAGACGCACGGACGGCCGCGGACGTGCTGATCGTCTCCGATTTGCGCGGCATCGACAGCCACGGAGTCGCCCGACTGGTGACCTACTGCGACATGCTCGATCTCAAGCGCATCAACCCGCGCCCGCGGCCGAGCATCGTGCGTGAGACGCTCAGCACGGCCACCGTCGACGGAGACAATGGCCTGGGGCTGGTGGTGGGGCCTTGGGCCAACCGCGTGGCGATGTCCAAGGCAGAGAACGCCGGTTCCGGCTGGGTTAGCGTGCGCAACACCAACCACTACGGCATCGCCGGCTGGTACGTGCTCGAGGCTCTCAAGCGCGATCTGATTGGCTGGGCGATGACCAACACGACCAAGCTGGTGGCGCCGCTGTGGGGCGGGGAACGCATGCTGGGCACCAATCCGATCGCGATTGCCTTCCCCGGACTCGAAGAGCCGCCGATCGTGATCGACCTGGCGACCTGCGCCGTGGCTTACGGCAAGATCGAGATCGCACGCCGCAAGCAGCAGCCGATTCCCGACGGCTGGGCCATCGACGCCTCCGGCAGCGTGACGCACGATCCGGCGGGGATGATCGAAGGCGGGGCGCTGCTGCCGCTGGGTTCCGATCGCGAGCACGGCGGTCACAAGGGCTACGCACTGGCGATGATGGTCGATGTGCTCTCGGCCGTGCTCTCGGGCGCCAACTGGGGGCCCTTCACGCCGCCCTTCGCGCTGCGGCAGGAAATCCCCGCCCGCTCGGTGGGCAAGGGCATCGGCCACTTCTTCGGCGCGCTGCGCATCGACGGCTTCGTGGAGCCCGATGAGTTCAAGCGCCAGATCGACGATCTCATCCGCACTTTTCGAAAGACACGCCCGATGCCGGGCACCGCCGGCCCCCTGATCCCCGGCGATCCGGAGCGCGAGGCCGAGGCTCAGCGGCGCGTGGCGGGCATTCCGCTGGTGCTGCCGGTGGTGGAGGATCTGCGCCGTGTCAGCCAGCGCACCCGCGTTCCGTTCGACTGAGGAGTGTGATGCATGAAAATCCTTTCGAGCCTTGTCGTCGCTTCGTCGCTCCTCTCTGCCTGCCAGAGTGTCCGGACTCCGGCCGTACCGCCCGCTCCGCGCACGCAGGATGAGCGCATGAACTGGTGGCGCGAAGCGCGCTTCGGCTTGTTTCTGCACTGGGGGCTCTACGCGATTCCGGCGGGCGAGTGGCGGGGCTCCAAGGGTCATGGCGAGTGGATCCGCGAGACGGCCCAGATCCCGCTAGAGGACTACGTGCCGCTGCAGCAGCAGTTCAACCCGCGGAACTTCAACGCCCGCGAGTGGGCGCGCATGGCGCGCGCGGCCGGCATGAAGTACGTCGTGATCACGAGCAAGCACCACGACGGCTTCGGGTTGTGGGATTCCAAGGTCAGCGAGTGGGACGTCGGCGGCACGCCCTTCGGCCGCGACATCCTGGCCGAGCTCAAGCAGGCCTGTGAGGCCGAGGGCCTGCGCTTTGGCACCTACCACTCGATCATGGACTGGCATCACCCGGACTACCTGCCGCGCAGGGCCTGGGAGACTCGTCCGGAGGAAGGCGCCGATTTCGAGCGCTTCGAGGACTACTTGCACGCACAGGTGCGCGAACTGATCGAGAACTACCGGCCGTCCGTGATGTGGTTCGATGGCGAGTGGGAGCGCACCTGGAATCACGAGCGCGGCGTGGAACTGTTCGATTGGTGCCGCAAACTGGCCCCGGAGATGATCGTCAACAACCGCGTCGACGTGCACCGCGGAGGGATGGGCGGATTCAATCTGTCGAGCGAGGCCGTGGGGGACTTCGCCACTCCGGAGCAGGAGATCCCCGCCACGGGCGTTCCTGGCATGGACTGGGAAACCTGCATGACGATGAACGATCACTGGGGCTTCAACGCGCTCGACGCCAACTGGAAATCGGGCACTGACCTGATCCGAAAGCTGTGCGACATCGCCAGCAAGGGCGGCAACTTCCTGCTGAACATCGGCCCGCGCGCCGACGGCAGCTTTCCGCCGGAGAGCGTCGAGCGACTGGCCCAGATCGGTGAGTGGATGAAGCTCCGCGGCGAGGCCATCCACGGCACGCAGGCGAGTCCCTTCGAGAATCTCGAGCACGGACGGGCGACCGTGCGCGGCTCCACGCTGTACCTGATCGGGTTCGATGCGCCCTACGGCGGCGAGTGGCGCATTCCCGGCCTCGCCAACGAGATCCGCTCCTGCCGCGTGCTGGGCCTGGAGGTGGCCGGGACGCAGGTCAGCGTGCCCTTCCAGCGCGAGGGCGCGGATGTGCTGCTCAACCTGTGCATGGTTCCCACCAACCCGCATGCGGATGTCTTCCGGCTTGAGCTCGACGGTCCGCCGCGGGTCTACCGCTCACCGCGCATCGTGACGCCGGCACCGATCTTCACGGAGGAACAGCGCGTGGAACTCGTCGCCAGCGCTCCGGAACTGGAAGTGCGCTGGAGCGTCGACGGCGGCGCACCGGCGCGCCGCGGTCCGCTGACGCTGCGCCAGAGCGCCACGGTGCAGGCCCAGTGTTTCCTCGGCGAGCGGCCCGTTTCGAGCATCCGCAGCGCCCGATTGGAGCGGGTGGAGCCGCTGCCGGCGCTGCCCGCCGCTGGCAGCTCGCGAGGGCTCCTGTGCCGGGTCTTCCAGGGGCAGTATCAGCGCCTGCCGGACTTCGCCACGCTGGCGGCGGCGCGCGAATACGCGGTCGAGGCCTTCGCCCTGCCCTCGGGCCATGCCGTGGAGCAGGAGCTGCGTCAGTTCGTGGGCTTCCTCGAGGTGCCCGAGCAGGGCATCTGGGAATTCGCGCTGGTCAGCGATGACGGCTCGAGGCTCCTGATCGACGGCGAGGCGATCGTCGACCACGACGGCCTGCACTCGCCCAGCGAAAAGCGCGGCTTCGCGGCGCTGGCGCGCGGACCGCACCGCATCGAGCTCAACTGGTTCAACGCCGCCGGCGGAGCGGAACTGGAACTGCGCTGGAGGAAGGCGGGCGGGGAGGCCTTCGTGCCGATCCCCGCTTCGCTGCTGAGTCACTGAGGCCAGTCGGCGGGCATCCACTCTGGCAGGCCGGAGATCTGCGCGCAGGCCTCGTCGCTCACCGGCACGCCCCACGAGCGGAAGAAGCGCGACAGATCGTTTCCACAGGCCCGGGCGCAGCGGATCATCCACTGGTCGCGGCGCGCTTCCTGAGTCTTGGGGCTCTTCTCGGGGGGATCGCTCAGGTAGCTCGCGATCACGCCCTTGAGCTTGTCCCAGCCAAGGTGCGCGATCAGCTGCCGGTACATGTGCAGCGCGAGGAAGGGATCATTGCAGAAGCTCTCCCAGGTGCCGCCGGCCTCCAGATGCCGGCTCAGCTTGGCCGGTCCCTCGGCCACGCCGGCATGGCCTGCTTCGAGCGGGACCCGGCAGAGCGTGTCGAGCACGTAGAGCACGAAGACATTGTTCGTGACCTCGCCGAGGCAATCGAAGGTCCACTCCGGACGCTGATGGTTGTGTCCCAACTCGTGGTACAGGCCCCACTCACCGCTCTGGAGCGTGGGCAGCGAGACCATCCTCTGCGCCGCATCGAGGTGCGTCATGATCGGATAGCCCGAATGCATGTAGCCCGCGCTGATTTGCCGGTCGGCGACGATGCGCTCGGGCCGCCGGCGCTCGCGCGAGCTGCCCGCGAAGTCGGCCATCGCGTCGAGCACCTGATCCCAAAAGCTCATCAACGCCGCCGGATCCTCGAGCGCTTGGACGTGCTCGGAGGGAACGCTCAGCGCCACCTTGGACGAGACCAGTTCGGCCCAGGGCGCGGGCTTGTTGCGCTGGTTGGCGCGCCATTCCTCGAGGCTCGTCACCCCGTGCACGTACAGCGGTGCCTCGACCGCATTGCGTACGAGCACGGAGAACTCGCCGGGAAGCAGGCCCTCGGGCACCTCGATGTACAAAAGCCCGCCGAAGGCGCTCGCCACCTGCTGCGAGGGCTGGGTCAGGGCGAAGCTCTGCGAGATCTGCGGCATGCGCTTCCAGGCGTCATGGTCGGCGATGTTGTCGGTATGGCAGCCGATCCGCGCTCGCAGGCCGCGGCCGAGCGTTTCCTTGGGAATGTCGATCGTGAGCGCCTGGCCGGCGTCGGCGTAAAGGCCCGTCGAGGCCCAGCCGGGCACGGCGGCCGAAAGGATCAGCTTGCGCGTGACGCGCACCGCTTTTTCCGCGGGACGCCCGGGGAAATCGTCGGCCGAGGGATGCGCGCGGATCTCCAGCGGCTTTTTCAAGCCGTCGAACTCCGGCTGGATGCGCGCGAGCAGGCGCAAGAGGACTTGCTGGCGCAACAGCGGCTGTGCCTGCGTGGCGAGGAGCTTTTGACCGTGCGTGTTGAGCAGCGACTGCAGACGCGGGCGCAACTGCGTGTCCTCGGCCGGCAGCACGGAAAGCGCGAGGCCGATCGTGATCTCCGCCTGCCGTGCGACGGCGCCTGACCCGCTCGGCGCCGCAGCCTGTTCCGCGGCCTCGATCGCATCGAGAGCGCGCAGCGCGTGCACCTCTGGCGGGATGACTGAGCCCGCGGAGTAACCCTTCTCGGTGGTCCTGCCGGTGGTGGCGGTGGTCCAACCCAGACCCCAGGGCGTGAACAGCTGGTTGAGCCGATTGTCGCGGATGGTCTGCGCTCCCGCGTGCTGCGCCCAGCCCCAGGCCGTTTGCAGGCCGACCACTCCGCCGCCGCCCTTGAGGTACTTCGCCAGCGCTTCCACTTCGGCCGGCGCGAGACCCGGATTCCCGAGCAGCACGGCGTCGAAGTCGCTGAGCTTCGCCTGCGACAAGGCGCCGGGCTGGGCCTGCGCTCGCAAGCCCTGCGCGTTGAGCCAGCCGGAAAGGCCGCAGCCCCAGACCAGAATCCGCGGTCCGCCGATCGCGCGGCCCTTGGGACCGCTGGCCCAGCGCAGCGCGTTGAGCAGCAGCTTGCCCGTGTCGAGTTCTCCGGCGGCGCCCTCGCTGCCGTAGCCATCGTGGGCGAAAGCCACTAGGCGCGTGCCGCCCTGGCGCGCCGCGGCCACGACCGGCGCGCGTTCGCCCGCGTGCTCGCCCAGCACCACCGCGAAGGCCTGGCGCGAGTAGACCGTCAACGCCCCCGGGATGCCCGGAGCCGTGATCTCGCGCACGCCCTCGAGCAACTGGGCGAGATCGCGTTCCTGAGCCTCCTGCGCGCGGGCTCTCGCCAAGCCAGCCAGCAAAGTGCATCCTAAGAGCAGCGCCGCAAGCGCTCGAAACGACCTTTGTATGAAAGTCATCGCCGTCTGGGTCTTGAGTCTGTGCGCCAGTCTCCACGCCGAGGAGAAGACGCTCTTCGACGGCCGCAAGATGCTCGATGTCGAGTTTCAGGGCCGCGCATGGAGCGTGCAAAAAGGCGCGCTGGAATGCCAAGGACAATCCAACCAATTGCAGGCCGTGCAGGTTCTGGGTGCGGGGCCCTTCCAGATTCAGGCCACCGTGGAGCTGCCCGTGCGCAACGGGCATCACAGTGCGCTGATTCTCGGCGCCAGCAAGCTGTGCTGGGACGGCCCTGAGCGCCAGCCCTTCGCCGAGGGACCGCTGTTCGGCGGCCCGCGCAGCCAGCTCGCCGAGGCTGGCAGGCTCATTCAGGACGGCAGGCCCTTCCGCACCGAAATCGAGCGCCGGGACGGACAAGTGCTCGTGCGCATCGACGGCCAGATCGTGCTGCAGCGCGCGACGAGCGACGCCGAGGTCGGCACTCTGGCGATCTCGCCGGGCAATGACCGACTGCGGCTTTACCGCTGGATGGTTGGCGGCAGCCTCTCGCTGCCGCCTGTCGCGAGTGCGCCCGATCGCCAGCCCGCGATTGACAAGGCGATCGAGCGCGGCCTCGCGCATCTGATCTCAAGGCAGCTGCGCGATGGATCTTGGTCGTGCAACCAGCGCGGTTTCCCGACCGGTCAGACGGCGCTGTGCGTCTACACGCTGCTGCGCGCGGGACTGAGCCTCGATCATCCCTCGATCCAGCGCGGGCTCGCCTATCTCGACCAGAACACGCCCGAGGAAACCTACTCGGCGGGCTTCGCCCTGATGTGCTGGGAGGCGACGCTGGAGGATCGCTACAAGGGCCGCATGGAGCTGGTGCTCGAGAACCTGCTCGATTGGCAGCGCGGGGGCACATGGAGCTACCCCGAAGCGCCGCTCGATGCCTTCTCCGGCTGGTCGGGCATGCCCGGCAGTCCCGATCTGTCCAATGTGCAGTACGCCGTGCTCGGGCTGCGCGCCGCGAACCATGCGGGCCTCCAGGTCCCCGACAAGGTCTGGCTGGACGCGATGGATTACGCCATGCGGCTGCAGAAGAGCTCGGTCAATGTGGAGGTTCCGCTGGCCAGCGGCCAGACCGGCACGGGGACGCTTGCCATCGCGGGCTTCGGCTACAACGAGGGCGCCAACCCATCCGCCTCGATGACCGCGGCTGGCGTCTCGGTCCTGCGCATCTGCCGGCAGGAACTGGGCAGCCGGATCACGCCCAAGCTGGCGATGGACTCGCTGCGCGCGATCGAATGGGGTGTGAATTGGCTGGGTCATCATTTCAGCGCCGAACAGAACGTCGGCGGCGACGACCAGTGGATCTACTACACGCTCTACGGCATCGAGCGCGTCGGCACGCTGGGCGAGGCGCACAAGCTCGGTCCGCACGACTGGTATGCCAAGGGCGTCGATTTCATCCTGCGCACGCAGACACCCGAGGGGTACTGGTCGAAGACGGCGAGTGCCTGGCACACGCACCCCGACGAATACGACACCTGCTTTGCGATCCTGTTCCTGAAGCGCGCTTCGCGCCCGGTGGTGCGCACCGGAGGTCCCGCGCAGTTCCAGCCGAAGGAAAAGGCTCTGCCCGACAACAATGCCGCCGTGGCTTTCAAAGCTAGCGGCCGCACCTCGATCTACCTGTGGATCACGGGCTTCAGCGAAGCGACGCTGCGCAAGTACGGCGGGGATTCCGGCTCCTCCTTGCGGGTGGCGCGGGTGGAGTACCTTGCCGACGGCCGCGTGGTCGCGAGCGTCGAGGGCAACCCGCGCAAGGGCTGGACCACCGAGGATTACGCGGTGCGCGTCAGCCTCGAACAGCCGGGCAGCTACAAGGTCAAGGCGCGCGTGCAACTGGTGGCGGCGGACGCCGCGGCGGAGGAGCGCACCCCTTCGGCGAGCATCGAATCCCGGGAGATCAGCGTGGTCTCCGATGGCGTGTTCCTACCTTGGATGAAGCTCGCCGCACAGGCGCGCGCGCGCAACCTGCTGCAGGGGCTCGTCCCGAGCATCACCACCAGCTCGCGCGATGGGGGCCACGGCGAGGGACGCGCGGCCTTCGATGGATTCGAGGCGACCCGCTGGCTGTGCGATGAGAAAGACGCTGCTCCAATGCTCACGATGCAGCTCTCCAAGGCGGTCAAGGCGCGTTCGCTGGTGCTCGGACCCGCGCAGAACAACGCCTTCCTGCGGGGCGAGTTCGCGCGCATCACCCGACTCTCGGTGCGCATCAACAAGGAAAAGGATCCCATCGTGATCGAGCTGTCCCAGGATGAGCTTGAGCCCATCGTGCACACGTTCGCGAAGGAGACGCCGGTCTCACGTCTGGAGATCCGCATTCTGGCACGCGAAAACGGCCGCGCGGGCGCGCGCGCGGGCTTCAGCGAGATCCACCTCGAGAAGTGAGCCCGCTCTGGGCTCAGCCCGCAGGGCCAGCGCGCGTGATGGCCAGCTCCCAGCACAACAGGCCAGCGCAACGCAATCGAAGCCGGCCGGACCCCTGAGGGCGTGGCCGCAAGGCGGTCCGCGGCGCTAGCGCTGGCTTCGCAGCTTGCGGGCGCACTCGTCGAGCAGGGCGTAGGCCTTGCGAATGTCGGGGTCCTCGAACTTGCGCCCCGGGGAGAGCCTGAGGAAATTCTCGAGGTCCGCCTGCGCCTGCTTGTACTCGCCGGCACCCATGCGCGCTTCGGCGCGGCGGCTGTAGGCCTCGGCCAGCTCGGGCTTGAGCGCGATCACGCCGTCGAGTTGAGCGATGGCCCGGTCCACCCGACTGAGCTCGAATTCGAGGCTGGAGGCGTGCAGGCGTGTGGCGATTTCGATCTCGCTCTGCGCGCGCGCCAGCTTGCGAAAGCGGGCCTCTTCGTCGGCGGACAGTTCCGGGCGCGTCAGGCTGGTTTCCCAGAACTTGCGGTCGGCCTGAATCACTTGAATCAGCTTCTCGGCGGCCGCAAGGCTCGCCTGGCGGTCGCCCAGATGGGCCTGCGTGCGCACGCAGCCAGCGAGCCCGTCGACGTTCTCGCCGCGCTGTTCGAGCGAGCGCTCGAAGGCTTGGAGGGCTTCGGCGAAGCGTGTTCCCGCGAGCTTGCGCAACTCCGCGGCGCGCGTGGCCGGATCGGCGGCCGTGGTGATCTGCTTGCCGCTTTCGATGCGTTCGGCGGATTCGCGGTAGAGCACGCCCTGACGCTCCAGCGCGTTGCCCAGACCCACGGAGACCTGAAAGTCCGGATGGTTGTCCGCGAGCCAACGATAGACCTTCTCGGCGCGGAAGATGTCCTGCTGCTGGTCGCGCTTCAGCAGCACCTTGCCGAGGATGTTGAGCAGCCGCGGATCCTTCTCGGCAAGTTCGAGTCCCTTCTCGACCTGGCCCTCGGCGCGCTCGATCTCGCCCATGTTGAGGTACTGCTGCGCCGTCTCGGTGTGCACCTCGATCAGACGCTTCTTCTCGGTCTCCGTGAGATCGCGCTTGCCCTCCGACTGACAGGCGCAGGCGATGGCGACGAGCAGTAGGGCGTGGGGCAGTGTCTTCATGCGTGGTCTGAATGGGGGCCGCGGGAGCCTCCTAGTAACCGCTCCAACCGCGCCGGTTGCAAGACAAGCTCCCAAGTCTTGCCTCCCGACAGGTGCACGAGGCCCGGCTTGGCTCCGCGGGGCTTGTGGACCTCCTTGCAGCGCGCGAGGTGCAGGCGCGCCTTGCGGGCGCCCCGCAGCGGAGAGAAATGGACGGCGAGGTGCGCGGCGTCGAGCAGGTCCTCGGGGTCGGGTTCGCTGCGTCCGGCGAGCACGAGCACCACGTGGCTGCCCGGGGTGTCGGCGGTGTGCAGCCAGACATCGTTGCCGCGCGAGAGCTTGAGCGAGAGCTGGTCGTTGTCCTTGGCGGAGCGGCCGACGCGGATCGCGCCTCCGTGCAGGCCCTTGAATTCGCGGTAGGGCAGGCGCGGCGGGGGAGTGCTCCGGCCGCGCTCGTGGACGAGCTGGCGCGGCTCCAGCCAGCCCGATTGGATCAGCTCCTGCTCGAGCAGCAGCGGCGCGGGCGACTGCCGGGCCTGCTCGAGGCGCATGGCGTAACCGGCTTCCTTTTCGCGCGCGGCTTCGAGTTCCTGCTGCACGAGCGTGCGGGCGCGCTCCAGCTTCTTGGCGCGCTCGAAAAGGCGCTCGAGGTTCTCGCGCGGACTGAGGCGCGGGTCGAGTTCCAGCGTGCGGGGCGGCGCGCCTTCCTGATAGAAATCCTCGACTTCGATCGTGCGCATCCCGCGCTGCAAGCGCGCCAGGTTGGCCTTGAGCAACTCGCCCTCGCGCTCGATCGCTTCCGCGCGTTCGCTGGCGCGCAGGCGCTCTTCGAGCCCGCGCACGAGCCCGCGCGCGCGCTCCGCGCGGCGTGCGAGCCGCTCGAGCACGCTCTTGCGCTCGCGCTCGACGTGCGCGGCCTGCGCCGCGGCGCCCAGCGCCTGTTCGATCCGCCAGGATAGTGGAGCGAGTCCCGCATGGCGCGGCGGCGCGTCGGCGGGTTCCGCGAAGCTCGCTTGCAGCGCGGGCTGCTCGCGCGGGGGCGCAGCACCGGGCGGGGGGGCCCAGGCCTGACCCTTGCGGGTGCGCGGCGCCGACTCATCCAGCGCGGCGAGAATCGCGTCCTGTGGCCCGAGCCAGTAGAGGTTCGCGTGGCGTCCGGTCAGCTCCGCCAGCAGGGTGCGGGCCTGCTCCAGCGGGCCCGAGCGGAATTCCAGCGCCACGATGCGATCGCCGCGCACCTGCGCCAGCCGGACGAGTTCCGCCGGCGCGTGCTCGCCGGGAAGCAGCGCCGTCTGCAGAACGCGGAAGAACGGCCCCAGCGGGCCGGAATGGGGTTGCGTGCGTGCGTGCTCCAGATGCAGGCGCGGCGCATCGGCGGAGGCGCTGAGGCGCAGAGCGAGCTTGTGCGGCAACTGCTCGCGCTCGAAGACCAGCACCAGATCGGCGGGCGGCAGACCGACGATGTCGATCAGCCGCCCGCCTTCGAACAGGGGCGCAAGCTCGCTGACGAGCTCACCCACGTGTCTGGCCGTCAGTCGATTCAGCGGAGTTCTTCCTCGATGCTGTAGACCCACTCCAGCGTGGCGGGCTTCCAGTCGACCAGTTCGCCAGCGGCGCCGAAGAACAGCTTCAGCTCCTTGGCCGCGGCCTCGGGGCCGTCGGAGCCGTGCACCAGATTGTTCGAGAAGCTCATGCCGAAGTCGCCGCGGATCGTGCCCGGCTCGGCCTGGCGCGAGTTGGTCTTGCCCATCAGCTTGCGCACCACCTCGATCGCGTCCTTGCCCTCGAGCGCGAGCGCCACGACCGGGCCGGAGCTCATGAACTTCAGCAGCGCGGGATAGAAGGGGCGCTCCTTGTGCACCGAGTAGTGCTCCTCCAGCGTGGCGCGCTCGAAGCAGCGCAGCTTGAGCCCGATCACGCGCAGGCCCTTTTTTTCAAAGCGGGTCAGGATTTCCCCGATGAGACCGCGTTGGACGGCATCGGGCTTGAACAGGACGAGGGTGCGTTCGAGCATGGCTGAGGGGGGTAGGGGGTGGTGGGGGGGGGCGAAAAGGGGTGAAAGAGGATAGCGGGGGCGCCAGCCCCGGGAAACCCTCCGGCCCTGCTCCTTTTTCCCTGAGGTTCAGCGTTGACTTGACCCCCTGCATTTCTACACTCTTCGCCCCAAACGATCCTTTCAAGCTCAACCGCGCCGCCGAGCCCCGCTGCCAGGCCGCGCCGCCAGCCCCCTCCCGACGATGAAACCGCTGCCGAACGACTATGCACGTTACGCAGGTCTGGGTTTTCAGTTCGGAGCGACGCTGCTCCTGTTCGGAGCGCTGGGTTGGTGGCTCGACCAGAAGCTGGGCAGTGCGCCGTGGCTCTTGATAACAGGCGTCTTCACCGGCGCCGCGATCGCCTTCTACGCCCTGATCCGCGCCGTTCCCTCCTCCAAGCCCCCCCGACGTCCATGACCAAGCTACTCTGGATTTTCGTTGCCCTGCTCGGCAGCGCCCTATCCATCGGCGTTTGGCAGGGTGGCGCGCGCGGCGGCGGGATCGTGTTCGGAGCGGTGGCGGGCGCAGGCCTGACGCTGCTCGCGCTGCTGTGGCAGCGGCACGTCCTGGAGCACCGGCCGGAGCGCGTCTTCGCCGCCACGCTGCAGGGCTTCCTCGTCAAGCTGTTTGTGATGGCGCTGATCGCCATCAGCCTGCGCCACCTGCCGATGCTCTCCGCCCGCGCGGACTGGCGAGCCTTCCTCGTCAGCTTCGTGATCGCCGTCCTCGCTCTGCAGAGCCTGGGGACGCTCGAAAACCTGCGCCTTTGCGCCCCGAAGGAGCGCCGCGCCTCGTGAGCTTCACACAGATCCTCTCCAAGCTGTTCGCCACCCCGCGCTTCTGGCTGATCGTCGCGCTGATCGCGGCGACCTCCTGGTTCGCCACGCAGCACACCCCGCACGCCAAGCTCGACCGCACCGAGCCGAGCACGGTCTTCAAGTATTTGTACCACCACGTGGTGCCCTCCAAGCTCGAGGTCAACAACCACGATGCCGTGAGCGGCGACTGGCTGCTGTCGACGACGGTGCCCGGACTGCCGGCGGTCTTCGACATGGACAAGCGCGCGGACGGCGCGCAGCTGGTGCTGACCAACCTGCAGTTGTTCCAGCTGCTGGCGGTGGTCCTGATCTTCGTGTGCTTCGCCGGCGTGCCGAGCTACCTGCGCACCGGCCGGGGCGATTGGATCACCAAGATCTTTGCGGGCTTCGCGCTCTGGGTGCGCGACGAAATGATCCGGCCTGCGCTGGGCAAGGAGCATGCGGCGCCGCTGACGCCCTACTTCCTGACGCTGTTCTTCTTCCTCCTGTTCATGAACCTGCTGGGCCTCACGCCCTATTCCTCGACGGCCACGGCGAGCGTATTCGTGACGGGCGCGATGGCGATGCTGACGCTGCTCGCCATGATCGGCGGCGGAATGATCGTGCAGGGTCCGGTGGCGTTCTGGAAGCACCTCGTGCCGCACGTTCCGCTGCCGATCTGGCCGATCATGTTCGTGGTCGAGTTCATGGGCCTCTTCGTCAAGCCCGTTGCGCTGATGATCCGTCTGTTCGCGAACATGACGGGCGGCCACATGGTTGTCTTGTCCTTCATGGGCCTGATCTTCTTCTTCGGCATGCAGTCGCCCGTGGTCGGCGCGGCCGCTTCGCCGCTGGCGCTGGGCTTCGCGGTGTTCATCATGATCATCGAGAGCTTCGTGGCGCTGCTGCAGGCCTTCATCTTCACCCAACTCTCGCTGCTCTTCGTGGCGAGCTGTCTCCACCCCGAGCACTAGCGCCCTTCACCGGGCGTGCGCGCGGGCGTACGAACCTTTCCTCCCCAAACCCTCAATCCCAATCCTAGAAAGCAATGATTCAGGAAACGCAACAAGTCATGGACATCGCCAAGTTCGGCGCCACCGTCGGCGCGGGTCTCGTCGCCATGGGCGCCGGCATGGGCATCGGCCGCATCGGTGCGGCGGCTGCCGAGGGCATCGCCCGCCAGCCGGAAGCGCAAGGCGATATCCGCGGCTCGTCGATCATCCTCTCGGCGTTCATCGAAGGTGTCGCGCTGCTCGGCCTCGTGATCTGCCTGCTCGTCGTCCTCTGATCCGGACTGCCTGACCGGCCCGCCTTTCGCGCGCGGAAGGACGGGTCGGTAGGGGAGCTTCGGCTCCGCTTGCCCACGAACCGCGCGCGAGATTCACTTTCGACTAGCCCCACCGACGAGCCACCATGCACACCTTCCTCACCTTCGCGCTCTCCTCCGAGGGCGGGGGCTTCAACCCCCTCGATCCGGAGTACGGCGGCGTTGCCGTCTGGACCTGGCTGATCTTCCTTCTCTCACTGCCTTTCGTCTGGAAGGTCGTGATGGGGCCGGTCACCAAGGCGCTCGAAGCACGCGATGAAGCGGCCGCCAAGGCCATCGTCGACGCGCAGGCCGCCAAGTCGGGCGCGGAAGCGGCCCGCGCCGAGGTCGAGGCCAAGCTCGCCGAAGCGCGCACACAGGCCTCGCGCATCGTCGAGGAAGCGCGCCTGCGCGCCGAGGCGCGCGAGAAGGAGATCCTCGAGACCGCGCGTCGCGAGGCTCAGGCGATCAGCCAGCGCGCCCAGGGCGAGATCTTGGCCGCGCAGGACAAGGCGCTCGGCGAGATCCGCGCCCAGGTCGTCCAACTCTCGCTGTCCGCCGCTGGCACGGTGCTGCGCCGCAAGGTCGACGGTGCCGATGACCGGCGCATGGTCGAGGAGCTGGTCTCGGGCGCCGGGACGAAGGGAACCACGCGGTGATTCTCGATCCCGTCACGCTGCGCTACGCCCAAGCGCTCTGGAACGTCGCTCTGAAGAGCGGCGCGCTCGAGCGCGTGCGGGCCGACGTGCGCGCGCTCGACGGCGCGTTGAAGGCACAAGTCTTCGATCCCGCCATCCTGCGCGACAAGCGCCGCGCCTTGGCGCTGTCGGCCGTCAGCGGCCTGCATCCCTTGTTGCAGAATTTCACCGGGCTGCTCTTCGACAAGCACCGTGAGGATGTGCTGCGCGGACTTTCCCGCGCCTTCCATCGCATGGAGCTCGAGAGCCGCAACGCAGTCGAGGGCATCGTCGAGTCGGCGCGTCCGATCGGCGAGGACCTGCTGGCGAGCATCGCGGCCCGCATGGGGCAGCTGCTCGGCAAGGAAGTCGTGCTCAAGAACCGCATCGTTCCCGAACTCGTCGGTGGCACCCGCGTGCTGGTCGCCAACCGCATGCTGGATGCCTCGGTCGCCGGCCGCCTCGAAAGCCTGCGCCGCACGCTCCTGGACGCGCCGCTGCAATCGGCGCGCAGCTGAATCACCTGTTACCTCTCACCACGCCCGTACCCAACCCCACTCGATAGCCCACCATGGACCTCCGTCCCGCTGAAGTCACCTCGATCCTTGAGAAGGAGATCGCCTCGTACAAAGGCGAGCAAAGCCTCCAGAGCGTCGGCACCGTGTTGTCGGTCGGCGACGGCGTCAGCCGCGTCTACGGCCTCGACAACTGCATGATGAACGAGTTGCTCGAGTTCCCCGGCGGCGTGCGCGGAGTCGCGCTCAACCTCGAAGAGGACAACGTCGGATGCGTGCTCCTCGGGGATGCCACCAAGGTCAAGGAGGGCGACACGGTGCGCTCCACCGGCCGAGTGATCTCGGTGCCGACCGGCGACCGGCTGCTCGGCCGCGTGGTCAACGCGCTGGGTGACCCTGTCGACGGCAAGGGTCCGCTGGGCACCGGCGAGTCTGACCTGCGCCCGATCGAATCGCCCGCTCCCTCGGTGGTCGAGCGCGAATCGGTCAAGGAGCCGATGCAGACGGGCATCAAGGCCATCGACGCGATGATCCCGATCGGCCGCGGCCAGCGCGAACTGATCATCGGCGACCGCCAGACGGGCAAGACGGCGCTCCTGATCGATACGATCATCAACCAGAAGACCACCGGCGGTGGGGATCCCAAGAACCCCGAGCAGATGATCTGCATCTACGTCGCGATGGGTCAGAAGCAGTCGACGATCGTCGACCTGGTTCGCCGCCTCGAGCGCACCGGCGCCATGGCCTACACGATCGTCGTCGCCGCGAGCGCCAACGACGAGGCCTCGATGCAGTACCTCGCCGCCTACGCCGGCGTCACGATGGGCGAGCGCTTCCGCGATGAAGGCCGCCACGTCGTGATCATGTACGACGACCTCTACAAGCAGGCGCTGGCCTACCGTCAGGTGATGCTGCTCTTGCGCCGTCCTCCGGGCCGCGAAGCCTTCCCCGGCGACGTGTTCAACCTGCACAGCCGTCTGCTCGAGCGCGCCGCCAAGATCGGCCGGGATGCCCCGCAGTACAACAAGCGCTACAAGAAGGGCGGCGGTTCGATCACCGCGCTGCCGGTCGTCGAGACGCAGGAAGGCGACGTTTCGGCGTACATCCCGACCAACGTGATCTCGATCACCGACGGTCAGATTTTCCTCGAGAACCAGCTGTTCAACTCGGGCGTGCGTCCGGCCGTGAACGCCGGCATCTCGGTCAGCCGCGTGGGCGGTTCGGCCCAGATCGGCGCGATGAAGAAGATCGCCGGCGGCCTGCGCCTCAACCTCGCGCAGTACCGCGAACTGGCGGCCTTCGCGCAGTTCGGCTCCGATCTCGACAAGGCGACGCAGGCCGTGCTGACGCGCGGCGCCAAGCTGGTCGAGATCCTCAAGCAGGGCCAGTACGCGCCGCTGCCGGTCGAAGAGCAGATCCTGATCATCCACGCCGGCACCTCCGGCCAGCTCGATGACTTCCCGACGCGCTCGGTGCAGGATTTCGAGAAGGCTTTCCTCGCCTACATGCGCGCGTCGCATCCGGAAATCGGGGAGGAAATCCGCACCACCAAGGCGCTCTCTGACAAGGCGAAGAGCGTGATCGACCGCGTGATCGCCGAGGTCAAGGCCCAAGTCGCCCCGCAAGGCAACAAGAGCTGATCCATGGCCTCGATCCGCGATCTGCGCAGCCGCATCAAGTCTGTCGGAAACATCCGGCAGATCACGCGCGCCATGGAAATGGTCGCGTCGACCAAGCTGCGCCGCTTCCAGGACCGTGCGGTCGCTTCGCGGCCCTACGCGGTCGAGATCGCCGGCATGGTGGCCCGCATGGGCGCCCTGCTGGGCGAGGCGCTCGCCGAGCGTCCGCTGTTCCGAAAGGGCAAGGGTGACAAGACGCTGGTGCTTGTGATCAGCTCTGACCGCGGCCTGTGCGGCGCCTACAACTCGAACCTCTTTCGCAGCCTGGAGCTGTGGCTGCGCGAGCGCGGCTCGCGTCCGCTCGACTACTACGTGGTCGGGCGCAAGGGTTACCAGTACCTCACACGGCGCGGCCGCGAAGTGGAGCGTTTCCTCGTCGAACCGCCGCTGGAGAAGATGGACTACCGCGGCGCCGCGCGCATCGCGCGTCTGCTGACGGAGGCCTTCCTCTCGGGCAAGTACTCGGACGTGGTCGTGTTCTACACGGCGTTCGAGTCGGTGGTGCGCTACGTGCCGAAATCGCCTCAACTGCTGCCGATCGACGCCAACGCCATGCTGAATGACGGTAAGTCCAAGGGCAGCGCCAAGCCCTCGGGTGGCGACTTGATCCTCGAGCCGGAGCCGGCAGTGATCTTCGATCGCCTCGTGCCGCGCTACCTCGAAACCCAGATCTACAACGCGCTGCTCGAATCGCTGACCAGCGAATACGCCAGCCGTCGCGTGTCGATGAAGAACGCGACGGATGCGGCCAGGACCATGCAGGGCGCCCTCAAGCGCGTCTACAACAAGAAGCGTCAAGAGAACATCACCAAGGAACTGCTCGACATCGTCGGCGGCGCGGAAGCGCTGCGCGGCTGAGCCTCGAAAACGATTGCCATGACTACGACCCAGACCCTGACCAACGGCAGCATCGCCCAGATCTTCGGCCCCGTCGTGGACGTCCGCTTCCCCGCGGGCTCCCTGCCCCCGATCTATTCCGCCCTTCAAGTCAAGGATGCCGCGCGCGGCATCGACCTGACGCTCGAAGTGGCCCAGCACCTCGGCAACGACGTCGCGCGGTGCGTCGCGATGGCGACCACCGACGGCTGCCGCCGCGGCATGAGCGTGATCAACACCGGCGCGCCCATCTCGGTGCCGGTGGGCGAGCGCACCAAGGGGCGTCTGTTCAACCTGCTCGGTGATCCGCTCGACTCCGTCACGCGCGGCGCGCTGCCGGCGGGCGAGACCTGGCCGATCCACCGTCCCGCTCCGGCCTTCGACCAGCAGGAAGCGATCTCGGAAGTGTTCGAGACCGGCCTCAAGGTCGTCGACCTGCTCTGTCCCTTCGCCAAGGGCGGAAAGATCGGTCTGTTCGGCGGCGCCGGCGTCGGCAAGACCGTGCTGATCCAGGAGTTGATCCGGATCACGGCGGTCGAGAAGGGCGGCTTCAGCGTGTTCTGCGGCGTCGGCGAGCGCACCCGCGAGGGCAACGACCTGTGGGTCGAAATGTCGGAAGCCAAGTACAAGACTCCGGACGGCAAGGAGCAGAGCGTGATCGACAACGCCGTGCTCGTGTTCGGTCAGATGAACGAGCCCCCGGGCTCGCGTCTGCGTGTGGCGCTCTCGGGCCTCACCATGGCCGAGTACTTCCGCGACACCAAGGGCCAGGACGTGCTCCTGTTCGTCGACAACATCTTCCGCTTCGTGCAGGCCGGATCGGAAGTGTCCGCGCTGCTGGGACGCATGCCCAGCGCCGTTGGCTACCAGCCCACGATGGCCAGCGAAATGGGTGCGCTCCAGGAGCGCATCACCTCGACCAAGAAGGGCTCCGTGACCTCGATGCAGGCCGTGTACGTGCCGGCGGACGACATCACCGACCCCGCGCCGGTGGCCACCTTCGCGCACTTGGACTCGACCATCATTCTCGAGCGCTCGATCGCCGAACTGGGCATCTACCCCGCGGTGGACCCGCTCAAGTCGACCTCGCGCATGCTCGATCCGCAGGTCGTGGGCGAGGAACACTACAAGGTGGCGCGCGAAGTGCAGCGCATCCTGCAGCGCTATGCTGACCTCAAGGACATCATCGCGATCCTGGGCGTCGAAGAACTGCCGGACGAGGACAAGCGGGTCGTCGCGCGCGCGCGCCGCATCCAGCGCTTCCTCAGCCAGCCCTTCTTCGTGGCCGAGCAATTCACGGGCACTCCGGGCAAGTTCGTGCCGCGCTCCGAGACGGTCCGCAGCTTCAAGGAGATCATCGAGGGCAAGCACGATGAGATCCCGGAGACGGCCTTCATGTACGCCGGCGGCATCGACGAGGTCGTCGCGCGCGCCAAGAAGGGCTGATCCATGGCTGCTTCGCTGACCCTGCGGGTGATCACGCCCGAGCGCATCGTGCTCGATGCCGAAGTCTCGTCCATCAGCATTCCGGCCACGGACGGGGGCATCGGCATCCTGCCGCGGCACGCGCCGATGATCGCGGCGCTCGACACGGGCCTGTTGCGCTACAAGCTGGGCGGGAAGTCGCACGTGATGTTCGTTTCGGGCGGTTTCTGCGAGGTGCGCGGCGCGACCGTGCGGATCGTGACCGAGGCGGGCGAGCGGCCTGAGGAGATCGACGAAGAGCGCGTCAAGGAAGCAGAGCAGCGCGCCCGAGAACGCCTGCGCTCGGGTCAGGTGACCGAGGGCGAGCCCCTCGATCTCCTGCGCGCCGAGGCCGCCCTGCGCCGTGCCATGTGGCGCATGAAGGCTGCGGAATTCCACGCCAACAGCAAGTAAGCTCACACACATGACACAGGCGAGCTCGGGGGGGGACTGGCGTCGCACGCACACCTGCGGCGAGCTGCGCAAGTCGCATGTCGGTCAGTCGGTCACGCTCAACGGCTGGGTCCATGCCCGGCGCGACCATGGAGGCATTTACTTCGTCGACCTGCGCGACCGCTACGGACTCACGCAGGTGGTGCTCGGCCCCGAGCAGGCCGATGCGGCCAAGCTCGGTCCGGAGTTCACCATCTCCGTGACCGGCAAAGTCGTCGCGCGCGAGCCGCAGAACATCAACCCCGAGCGTCCCACGGGCGAAGTCGATGTGGTCGTCGAGCGCCTCGTGATCCTCTCGCGCTCCAAGACGCCGCCCTTTCCGATCGAAGCGGAGGAAGAGGTCGCGCTGGAGACGCGCTTCAAGTACCGCTACATCGACCTGCGCCGGCCGGCGATGCAGAAGAACCTGCTGCACCGCTCGCGTTTCATCAACGCGATGCGCCGCGCCTTCGAGCGGCAGAATTTCGTCGAGGTCGAGACTCCGATCCTGACCCGCGCCACGCCCGAGGGCGCGCGCGACTATCTAGTGCCCAGCCGCGTGCACCCCGGACAGTTCTATGCACTGCCGCAGTCGCCGCAGCTGTTCAAGCAGATCCTGATGGTGGCGGGACTCGATCGCTACTTCCAGGTCGCGCGCTGCTTCCGCGACGAGGACCTGCGCGCCGATCGCCAGCCCGAGTTCACGCAGCTCGACATGGAGATGAGCTTCGTCGAGGAAGACGACATCTTCCGCACTTGGGAGCAGGTGCTGACCGAGACCTTCCGCGACGCGATGGGCGTCGAGATCCAGACTCCGTTCCCGCGCATGTCGTGGAGCGAGGCCATGAACCGCTTCGGCATCGACAAGCCGGACCTGCGCTTCGGTCTGGAACTCGTCGACATCGCGCCTTGGGCCGCGCAATGCGAGTTCGGCGTGTTCAAGGACGCGCTCAGCGGTGGCGGCCGCGTGATGGGCCTGGTCGTGCCGGCTCTGCACGCGCTCTCGCGCAAGGACGTCGAAGGCCTGGAGACGATGGCCAAGGCCTCGGGTGCCAAGGGACTGGCCTGGTGGAAGGCCGGCAAGGAAGGCGGCGTCGGTCCGCTGGCGCGCTTCGCCGCGGGTGAACAGGCCGGCCGCCTGATGCAGGCGCTGCAGGCAGCCGAAGGCGACACCTGTCTGTTCATGGCCGGCAAGGAAAGCCTCGTCTGGCGCGTGCTGGGCGAGTTGCGCAACCACCTCGGCAAGCGCTTCGGCCTCGCCAGCGGCGGTTGGCGTTTCCTGTGGGTGACGAGCTTCCCGATGTTCGAATACGACGAGCAGGCGGGCCGCTGGTTCTCGGCGCACCACCCCTTCACCGCCCCGGTCGACTGGTCGCTCGGGGGCTACACGGGCGGCGAGAAGGCCGATCTCTCCCAGCTCGAGAGCCGCGCCTACGATTTGGTGATGAACGGCTGGGAGCTGGGCTCCGGCTCGGTGCGGATCCATCGCTCGGACGTGCAGCAGCGGGTCTTCGAGATCCTGGGCATCAGCCCCGAGGAGCAGCAGCAGAAATTCGGCTTCCTGCTCGAGGCCCTGTCCTTCGGCGCCCCGCCGCACGCCGGCTTCGCGGTCGGCCTCGACCGCCTGACGGCACTGTCGCTGGGCATGGACAATATCCGCGAGATGTTGGCCTTCCCGAAGACCACCTCGGCCTCCGACCTGATGTGCCAGGCACCCTCCGAGGTCTCGGCCGACCAGCTGACCGAGGTCCACATCCGGACCGCGCTGCCGCCTAGCGCCCGTTGATTCCGGCGGGTATTCTCTTCGACTGCCGGGCAAGCCTCCTGCTTGCCTCATCCCGAACCTAGGAGCCGAGTGACCACCGAATACCGCGTCAACCGCCAGATCCGCATCCCTGAAGTCCGCTTGATCGACGAGAAGGGTGAGCAGGTCGGAGTCGTCCCCACGCAGGAGGCGATGAAGCGCGCGGAAGAAGCGGGGCTCGATCTGGTGGAGGTGTCGCCGACGGCGAAACCCCCGGTCTGCCGCATCCTCGACTTCGGCAAGTTCAAGTACGCGCAGCGCAAGAAGGAAAAGGGCACGCATGCGCGCGCCAGCCAGTTGAAGGAACTGCGCGTGCGTCCGGCGATCGACAAGCACGATCTGGAGTACAGGCTCGACGCGGGCCGCAAATTCCTCGAGCAGGGCCACAAGGTTCAGGTCGTGTGCATCTTCCGTGGCCGCCAGATGGCACACCCCGAGCACGGCTATCAGGTGATGGATCAGGTGCGCGAATCGCTCGCGGACATCAGCAAGGTCGAGATGCCTCCCAAGCTGATGGGCAAGCGCATGACCATGCTGCTCGCGCACAAGTAGCGCGAGCGTGGGAGTCCCCGCGGTGCCGCGCTGGCTCATTCCCCTTACCCTCGCACTGCTCTTCGCCGCGATGGCGTGGGCGACGTGGAACCAGTGGGGTGACGCCCAGGTCGATTACGGCGGCGAGGTCTACACCGCCTGGCGCCTGTCCCAAGGCGCCGTGCTTTACCGCGATGTGGCCTACTTCACGGGGCCTTTGTCGCCCTATCTCAACGCCCTGGTGCTGGCCCTTGGGGGCGGGATCCTCGGCCTGCAGCTCTTTCATCTCCTGCTCGCTGCCTGCAGCGCCGCGCTGATCCACGCGCTGCTCCGGCGCATCGGCGGAGTCTGGTCCGCGGTCTGCGGGACGGCTGCGTTTCTGCTGCTGTTCTGCTTTGCGCGCTTTGAATTCCTCGGCAACTCCAACTACATCGCGCCCTATTCGCACGAAACGGCGCACGCCTTGCCGCTATGCCTGGGCTGTCTCCTGCTGCTGGAGCGCTGGCGGGAATCCCCAAGCGCGAAAACGCTCGTGTGCGCCGGTCTTTGCCTGGGTGCGGTGCTGCTCACCAAGCTCGAGCACACGCTGGCGTTGGGCGCGGCGGCGGTGTTCTTCCTCGCTGCGGCGCGCGCGGGCCGCGCGGAGTGCCTGCGTTTTTCCGCCGCCGCGCTGGGGGTGGTGGGAATCGCCTTCGGGCTCCTGCTGACGGCCCTGCCGGTCCGGGAAGCGCTGCGCGGGGTGCTCGGTGCGTGGAACTACGTCTTCGACGCCAGCATCACCGACAACCCCTTCTACCGCGGGGTAATGGGCACGGACTACCCGCGCGAGAACCTCGAGTTGCTGGGAATCATCGCCGCTGCACAGATTGCCGCGCTGGGCCTGCTGACGCTGCTCGCGCGCCATGTGCGCCTGCCGGCGCTGCTGCTGTTCTGCTTGGGGGCGAGTGCGTACTGGCTGGTGCCGCTGCAGGCGCCTGCTTGGCTGCAGCTGGCGCGGCCCTGGCCCCTGTACACGCTGCTTGCCGCCGCGCTGCTGGGCTGGCGCGCATGGCGTGAGCCAAAACTCACCCTGCACGCCGCTTTCGCGCTGTTTGCGCTGGCGATGCTCGCCAAGATGCTGCTCCATACACGCCTGCAGATGTACGGCTTCGCGCTGGCGCTGCCCGCGACGCTGCTCGTGGTTTGCGCTCTGTGCGACTGGCTTGCGCGCTGGCGCACGAGCGATGCTGCAACCGTGGCGCGCGTGCGCGCCGCAGGACTCGGACTCTTTGCGGCGATCGGCCTCGGGCATCTGCGCGTCCAGGCACAGTATCTCTCCGCTCCGCGGGTGGCGGTGGGCGAGGGGCGCGATCGCCTGCAGTGCGATGCCATGCGCGGCCCGGTGCTCGAGAGCGTGCGGCGGGAGCTGGCCGGCAAACTGCGCCCGGGCGAGCGTCTGGCGGTGCTGCCCGAGGGCGTGATGCTCAACTACTGGCTGCGCGCCGAAACCCCAGCGCGCTACATCAACTACATGCCGCCGGAACTCTCGATGTTCGGCGAGGAGCGCATGGTCACGGAACTGCGCGCCGCGCGTCCCGAGGCGATCGTGCTGCTGCACAAGCCCACCGCCGAATACGGAGTGCCCTGGTTTGGCAAGGACTACGGCCGCGCCTTCGCTGCGTGGATCGAAGCGGAGTATCGGCCCGGCACGCTGCATGGAGAGCCACCGCTGAAGGCGGGTACTCGCTTTGGCGCCGGCGTGCTCTGGCGCAAAGACCTAGTCCGCTGAGCGCGAGCGGCTCGCCACCGCGCGCACCCCTTCGGGCAGATTCGCACGAATGCACTCCGCCAAGAGCCGGTGATCGCCTCCGCGCGGATGCGTGCCGCGCCAGCACAGGCCTAGCCGGCGCGCGGGCGCGGGATTCGCAAACGGGATGGCCTTCACAGCTCGCATTTCAGTCCCAAGCGAGAGTGCGGGCAGCAGCGTGGTGCCCATGCCCGCCGCGACCATCTGCCGCAGCGTTTCGATGCTCGTGGCGCGGAAGTCGCCGTTGCCGCCCTCGCTGCGCGCGCCGTTCTCCGTGCACAGCGACAGGGCCTGCTCGCGGAAGCAGTGCCCCTCGTCGAGCAGCAGCACGGTTTCGTCGGCCAGATCCTGCTCGCGCACCTGCTTCTTGCCAGCGAGCGCGTGTTCGCGCGGCACCAAGAGCCAGAAGGGCTCATCGAACAGCCCAACGCTGACCAGCCCCGCTCCGGCGGGCAGCGCCAGCACACCGCAGTCGATGCGGTGCTCTTCGAGTTCCAGCAGGATCTCGCTCGTCTTGATCTCCCGGTACACCAGCCGCAGGCGCGGGAAGCGCTTCGCCAACGGTTGGACGATCCAGGGCAGCAGATAGGGGGCCAGCGTGGGGATCACACCCAGCCGCAAGGTTCCCGACAGGGGCTCATGCTGGCCGCGCGCGAGCTCCAGGATGCGCTGCGTGCCCTCCAGAATCGTACCCGCTTCGCGCGCGAGTTCCTCTCCGACCGGCGTGGGGCGAACGCCCTTGGTGCTGCGCTCGAACAGGGTCACCCCCAGCGTGCGCTCGAGCTTCATGATTTGCGCCGAGAGCGTCGGCTGGGTCACATGGCAAAGTTCCGCGGCGCGGCCAAAATGCCTCGTTTGGGCCAGCGCCACCAGATAGCGCAATTCCGTCAGCGTGATCGCACTGATGTCGATGGGCATGCAGGAGCTAGACGCTCGTGATCCCGTGGCGGATCGCGAACTTCGTCAGCTCCTGCAGTGTGCGCACGCCGAGCTTCGCCATCAAGCGGCTGCGGAAGGCATGCACGGTCTTGTCCGAAAGACCCAGCTGGGCGGCCGTCTGCTTGGTCGAGAGCCCGCTCGCGAGCAGTTCCAGCACCTGACGCTCGCGCGGGGTGAGATCCGCGGTGGGCGCCTCCGTCTTCGTCACGTCGCCGAGCGTCGGTGAGGTGTAGTTGCGGCCCGCCTCGATCTCATCGAGAGCCCTGAGCAACTCCTGAAAGGCACTCGACTTCGGCACATAGCCGCGCGCGCCCTCGCGCAGGGCCTCGGCCACGAATTCCGGGTCGGCGTGCATCGAGAGCATCAGCACGGCCGGCCGGGGTTCGTTCATGGCCTTGATGCGTCGCAGGACCTCGATGCCGCTCAGCTTGGGCATCGCGATGTCGAGCAGCACGACGTCGGGCTTGTGCTTGAGGATCAGATCCAGACCGGCTGCTCCATCGGCGGCCTCTCCGACGACGCTGTGGCGGGGAGCCGCGGACAGGCACATGCGCAGGCCTTCCCGAACGATCTGGTGGTCATCGACAATCGCGATCTTCATGGCTGGATGGTTCCTCTATTCCACTCTTTCGCCGGCCGCGCGCCTTGGATCCAGAATTGGCAATTCCAGATCGATGCGCGTCAAACCGGGCCGGCTCTCGGCTCGGAGGCGCCCGCCGAGCGCCGCCAGCCGCTCCCGGACGCTGAACAGGCCGAAGCGCCCGCCCTCGGGCGCCGGACCCTCCAGCAGGGCCGGATCGAAGCCGTGGCCGTCGTCCTCGACGCTGACGCGCAGGGCGCCCTCCCCGACGGAAAAAAGCAGCCGCACCCGGCCGGCTTCGGCGTGCTTGACCACGTTCATCAGCAGCTCCCGGGTCGAGCGGTAGAGCAGCACGCGGCTGGCCTCATCCGGCTCGCGGCCCACGCCCTGCTCTTCCCACTGACCCTCGAAGCCGTACTCCTCCGACAGGCGCCGCAGCAGCGAGCGCAGCGCCGGACGCAGGCCCAACTCGTGCAGCGTCGGCGGCGAGAGATCGTAGGTCAGGCTCTGTGTGCGGCGGATCGCGCGCTTGAGCGTCTCGAGCAGGTTGTCGAGCTCGCGCTCGCGCAGCTCTGGAGCCAGGGAGCGCGAACGCTCCAGCGTCAGGCGCGCCACTGCCAGGTCCTGACCGATGCCATCGTGCAGCTCCAGCGCCAGATCGCGCCGGTTGCGCTCCTCGGTGACGGTCAGCTCCGTGGCGAGGCGCTGCAGGTCATCGCGGTGGCGCCGCAAGCCGCGCTCGGCCTCGCGGCGCTCAGTCACGTTGCGCAAGAGCGCCACGACACGGTCTTCGCCCAGCGGCGCGACGCGCAGTTCGTAGGCGAGCCGGCGACCCTCGCGCGCCACCTCATACTCCAGCGCATCGATGCGCGTCGAGGCGATCACGCGCGGCACACTCAGCGCCAGTTGTCGAGTCGCTTCCTCCGGCAGCAGATCGCGCAGATCCGCGCCCAGAAGGCGCAGCGGCGCGGCATCGAGGAACTCCTGCGCCGGACCGTGGTAGTCGAGCACGATCAGGCGCGCGGAAAGCGTCAGGATCAGGTCCGGCAGCGCACTCAGCAGTGCGCCCGCCCGCGCTTCGCTGGCCTGCAGCTGGCGCAACTCGTAGCGCGCCTCGCTGACGTCGCTGACCCAGACGAACAGTTCGCCGCCCGAAGCGGGCGCGATGCGCCCCTCGAATTCACGGATCGCGTCCCCGGCGGGCAACTGGTGCGCCACGGAGAGCATCTGACCACTCTCGCGCACGGCGCGGATCGCGCCGAGCACGCGCTCGCGCAGGGGCGAGGGCAGCAGGTCGCCGGGCCGCTTGCCGCGCAGCGTCCCGATCACGGAAGCCAAGCTGGGATCACCGCCGGTGAGATCGACCAGCCGATCCTCGCTGTCGAGCCGGAAGAACACATCTCCGCTGACGGTCAATCGCGCAGGCAAGCTCATGAGGACGATGCTAGAGTTTCGCGGGAGCGTCTGTCACGGATCCAAAGGTCTGTCGCAGCACGCGGAGCGGTTAGCGCCTGAGGTTCCGCTCCTGGCGCGCCGCGCAGCCTCCCTGAGCCCTCCGTTCGCCGATCGACAGCCTCGATCGTGCCGATCGAGACACTCGAATGGGATTTCAGGCTGCCTCACTCGATGATCGCAGGGACTCAAACGCACCACCCAACCACAAAGACACACCCACAAGGAACCAAACATGCTCACCATTGGCGACCGCATCCCGAACTTCACCCTCCAAGCCTGCGTCGGCCTGGATTCCGGCAAGGAATTCGAGACCATCCAGAACACTTCCTACCCGGGCAAGTGGCTGCTGCTCTACAGCTGGCCGATGGACTTCACCTTCGTCTGCCCGACCGAAATCGCCGAATTCGAAAAGCGCCGCGCCGATTTCGCCGATCGTGACTGTCAGATTCTGGGCTTCAGCACCGACACGCACTTCGTGCACCTCGCCTGGCGCAAGCAGCACCCCGACCTCAGGAATCTGGGCTATCCGATGCTGGCCGACATCAAGCGCGAGCTGTCGAGCGCGCTTGGCGTGCTGCACCAGCAGGAAGGCGTGCCGCTGCGCGCGAGCTTCCTCGTCGATCCACAAGGCGTCATCCGCTGGGTCGGCGTGTACGACCTTTCGGTCGGCCGCAGCGTCGACGAGACCTTGCGCGTGCTCGATGCGCTGCAGACCGGCGAGTTGTGCCCGTGCAACTGGAAGGCGGGTCAGGCGACTCTCAAGGTGTGACCATGGGCGCGCTCAGCGAACTCTTGCAAGCATTGCCCGAGGAGGCGAAGGACCTGCGGCTCAACCTGCAGTCGCTGCTTGCCGACGGAGCGCTGTCGCGCGAGCAGCGCCTCGGCACGGCGCTCGCCTGCGCGCATGCGGCGCGGGCCCCGGAACTGGCGCGCGCGCTGCTCGCTGAGTACGGCACGGAGCTCTCGCCCGCCTGGCAGAGCGACGCGCGCGCGGCGGCGGCGCTGATGGGCATGAACAATGTCTTCTATCGCTTCCGGCACCTCGTGGCGAAGGAGAGCTACGCCAGCCTGCCTGCGCGCCTGCGCATGAACCGCTTGGCGGCGGTAGCGACCACCAAGCTCGACTTCGAGTTGCTCTCGCTGGCGGTCAGTGCGATCGGGGGCTGCGGCATGTGCGTCGCGAGCCACGAGCGGGCGCTGGTCGAGGGCGGCCTCAGCGAAGGACAGGTGCTGGAGGCCGTGCGCCTCGCGGCGGTGGTGCAGGGGCTGGGTACGGCTCTCGCGATGGCCTGAAGCCCGGCCCGGGCGAGAGCCTGGAGCCCGGCATTAGGGGTGGGAGGGCTTGCTCTCCCCCCGCCGAGCGCGTAGGATCTTCCCCCTCCAAGCGCCGGGGCTACACCCTCGGCCCCCTGCAGCGGTGGCGGCATGCCAGCGAACAGGGCGTCGAAAAACCATCCTTCGAGGAAGTCCCATGCCCAAGCAAAAGCAAGGCAAGACCAAGCACAAGACCCGCGGCGCGGTGAAGAAGCGCTTCAAGGTCACGAAGACCGGCAAGGTCATGTCCAGCAAGCCCGGCCGCGGCCACATGCACGCGACCTACAACGGTGAAACCGGCCGCAACCTGCGGCGCAAGCTGATTCTCAACAAGACCTGGAGCGACCTCGTTCGCCCGATGCTGGAGGGCTGATCCACCATGGTACGCGTCACGATCGGCGCTCCGCGCCGCCAAAAGAAGAACCGCTATTTCAAGCAAGCCAAGGGTTTCTGGGGCGGCCGCTCCAAGCTCTGGCGCACGGTGCGCGAGACGCTGTTGCGCGCCTGGGCCTACGGCACCCGCGACCGCCGCCACAAGAAGCGCATCTTCCGCCGTCTGTGGATCGTGCGCGTCAACGCCGCGGCTCGTGCGCGCGGCATGACCTACGCGCAGTTCATCGACGGTCTCAAGAAGGCCAAGATCGACCTCAACCGCAAGCAGTTGAGCGAGATCGCGATCCACGACCCCAAGAGCTTCGACGCTCTGGTCGCGGAAGCGCGCTCGGCCCGCAAGTAGGCGCTCGGCCCGCAAGTAGGCGCTCGGCCCGCAAGTAGGCGCTCGGCCCGCAAGTAGGCGCTCGGCCCGCAAGTAGGCGCTCGGCCCGCAAGTAGGCGCTCGGCTCCGCGCGGGCCTCTACAAGACCACCCGCACCGCTGGGTGCCGCTGCAGGGCGGCGCCCAGCTTCAGTCTGGTGGCCTCGTCGGCCACCACCAGCGTCACGCGCAGCGAGCAGTAACGCCCTGAGGAGCTGGTGCGGGTCAGCTCCAACTCATGTTCCAGACCCAGCAGGGTGGCCTCGATGTGGCCCCGCAGCAGAGCCTCGCCCTGACCGATGATCTGCCAGGTCCAGGAACAGGGGTACTCGATCTCGGGGCGTCGCTCGTCCATGCTTTCGGGCTCCCAGCCTAGCAACCGCGAAGCCTGGCTGCGCGCCCCTTGAGTTCATCGGATCGGTACTGTTTCATCCTGAACCTCATGAGCGATCCCCATGCCAGTTTCGAGAGCGTGCTCGCCCGCGTGCACGCCGCGGCCGATGCGGCCAGCCTGCGTGTGTTGGAGCGCGAGCAGTTGGGCAAAGAAGGCCCGATCGCTGCGCTGCTGGCCTCGATTCCCGCGCTGCCGCCAGAGAGCCGCAAGGAAGCCGGCCAGCGCGCCAACCGCATGAAGAGCGAGCTGGCGGCCGCCGTCGCCGAGCGCCTGCGGCAACTGGAGGAGGCCGAGCTAGCCGCCGAGCGCTCCGGCGCGGGCTTCGATGCCACGCTGCCGGCTGCGCGCGTCGAGCGTGGCAGCTTGCACCCGCTGACGCAGGTCACGCGCGAACTCGAGGACCTGTTCACCTCGATGGGCTACACCGTGCTCGACGGGCCCGAGGTCGAGCTCGACTGGTACAACTTCGAGGCGCTCAATATCCCGCGCGATCACCCCGCGCGCGACATGCAGGACACCTTCCGCTGCGATCTGGACGGCAGGGTCGTGCTGCGCACGCACACTTCGCCGGTTCAGATCCGCGCGATGGAGCGCATGCAGCCGCCGTTCCGCGCGATCGCGCCGGGCAAGGTCTTCCGCCAGGAGAGCACCGATGCCAGCCACGAGCACACCTTCCACCAGATGGAGGGGCTTGTCGTCGGCAAGGACATCTCGGTGGGGCACCTGATCGGCGCGATGAAGACGCTGCTGCGCGGCGTGTTCGGCCGCGAGATCGAGATCCGGCTGCGCCCGGGCTATTTTCCCTTCGTCGAGCCGGGTTTCGAACTCGATGCGCGCTGCCCGTTCTGCAAGAGCGGCTGCCGCGTGTGCAAGCACTCGACCTGGATCGAGCTTCTGCCCTGCGGCATGGTGCATCCCCATGTGCTGCGCGCAGGCAACATCGACCCGGCCGAATGGAGCGGTTTCGCCTTCGGCCTGGGCCTCTCGCGCCTCGTGATGCTGCGCCATGGCATCGACGACGTGCGTCACCTTCTGTCCGGCGATGTGCGCTTTCTGGAGCAGTTCCGATGAAAATCTCCTACCGCTGGCTGGGACGCCATGTCGATCTCAGCGGCATCAGCCCACAGCGCGTGGTCGAGGACCTGACGCTGTCGACCTGCGAGGTCGAGTCGCTGACCCCGTTCCTGCCGCATCTTTCGAACATCGTGGTGGGTCATGTGCTGACCCGGGCCAAGCATCCGGATGCGGACAAGCTCGCGGTGTGCACCGTCGACTGCGGTGAGGGTGCCGTGCGCCAGATCGTGTGCGGTGCGCCGAATGTCGATGCCGGCCAGAAGGTCGCCGTCGCGCTTCCCGGTGTGGAACTGCCCGGCGACTTGCGCATCAAGAAGTCGAAGATCCGCGGCGTCGAGTCCGACGGCATGATCTGCTCCGAGCGCGAGCTGGGACTGGGCGAGGAGCACAACGGCATCTGGGTGCTGCCGCAGACGCTGAAGCCCGGCGCCAGGCTGGCCGAGGCCATGGATCTTGCCGACTGGGTGATCGAGATCGACAACAAGTCGCTGACGCACCGTCCCGATCTGTGGGGTCACCGCGGTTTCGCCGCGGAAATCGCCGCCATGCATCTGCGGCAGTTGAAGCCGCTCGAGACCAGCCTGCCGCCGACAGGCAATCAGCCCCCCGTGCCCGTCCGAATTGAATCCCAGGCCTGCACGCGCTATCTCGCGCTGCGCCTCGAGGGCGTGCATGCGCGGCGCTCTCCGGATTGGCTGCGCGCGCTGCTGTTCGCCGTCGATCAGCGTCCGATCGATCTCCTGGTCGATCTGTCGAACTTCGTGATGCTCGATCTGGGCCAGCCCAACCACACGTTCGATGCCACCCGGCTGGATGCGAGCGGCATCACCGTCCGCAATGCCCGCGCCGAGGAGCGCTTGCGCACGCTCGACGGCGTGGAGCGCCGGCTGGAACCGGGCGATCTCCTGATCTGTTCCGGCGACAAGGCCGTGGCTCTGGCGGGCATCATGGGGGGCGAGGACTCCAAGGTCGAGGCCGGTACGCAGTCGCTGCTGCTGGAGGTCGCGAGCTTCCACTTCGCCACCGTGCGCCGCACGGCGGCGCGCCTCGCGCTGCGCACCGACTCCTCGACGCGCTTTGAGAAGCACCTCGATCCCACGCTGCCGCTCCGCGCGGCCGGGCACTACGTGCGCCTGCTGGCAGAGCTGGAGCCGGGCCTGCGACTGCCGGCACCGCTGTGCGACGCGGGCGAGTGGAAGGACCCCGCGCGCGTCATCGAGCTCTCCTGCGAGCGGGTGCGCTCGCTGCTGGGCGTCGAACTCGGCGATGTGCACATCGCCGACATCCTGATGCGGCTGGGCTTTGGCGTGAAGGGCTCGAGCGGTACGCTGTACGTCAGCGTGCCGAGCGCGCGCGCCACCAAGGACATCGGAATCGACTCCGATCTGATCGAGGAAGTTGGCCGCATCCATCGCTACGGCAACATCCCCGAGGCCCGCATCACGGCTCCGATCGCGCCGCCGCCGCGCGATGAGGGCTGGCAGCGCCGCATGCTCGTGCGCGTGCTGCAGGATCGCCTCGCCGGTCCTGCGCGCTTCCATGAGACGCTCTCGTACTCGTTCGTCTCGGACGCGATCCTCGCGGAGCTGGGAGCGACGGAAGAGCGGCATGTCGCCGTGGTCAATCCGATCGCTGAGGGCTTTTCGAAGATCCGACGCCATGTCATGCCCTCGCTGCTCGCCACGCTGGCGCACAACCGCCGCATGGCGGGCGAAGTGCGCCTGTTCGAAATCGGCAAGGGCTATCAGCCCGAATACTCGAGCACGCGCGGCGAACCGCGCGAGGTGCACGAGCTCGCTCTGGTGTGGGCGGGCGCGCCGCTGCCAAAGGGCGCGCGCTTCGACGCCGGTCGCTTCCCGCAGCTGCAGGGCGTGCTGGAGGATCTCGTGCGCGCCAGCGGACGCCAGAACCTGCAGTGGTCTCGCCCCGATGCCTCGGCGCTGCCGAGCTGGGCGCATCCCGGCCGAGCGCTGATCGGGCGCTCCGGCGACGGCGATGCGCTGGTGCTGCTGGCGGCGCTCGAGCCGGGTCTGTCCAACCGCCTCGGTTTCCGGGAGGAGCTGGCCAGTGACGTGGCGCTCGCGGAACTCAGCGTCGATGTGCTGCTGCGCGCGCCGCTTTCCGGCCCGCGCTACAGGCCCTTGCCCGTCTTCCCGGCCGTCAAGGTCGATGTGGCGATCGCGGCACCGCGTGAACGCAGCGCCTTTGATCTGACGCAGGTGCTCTCGCGCGCCGGGAAGGGACTCGTTTCCGACTTGGAACTTTTTGACGTCTACGAGGGTGAGCAGCTCGGCCGAGATCGTCGCTCGCTCGCCTGGCACGTCACGCTCGTTTCCTCCGATCGCACGCTCGGGGAGGAGGACATCGGAAAGTTCTTCCAGCGTGCCGAGCGCGAACTGGCCCAACTCGGCGCCGAACTGCGCAAGGGCTAAGGCGCACTTACGCCCCGCTCCAACCTGCGTGATAGTTTTCATGGACGGGTCGTCCACGCACCCTTTCTCCGGAAAGCGCGCACGATCGTCCCCAAAAACACCATGTCACGCACCTATTGGTTTGGAATGTGTCTGCTTGTGATTGCCTCGGCCGGCTGCGGTCAGAGCTCCTCGAACGGCTCGGGCGGCACGAGCGTCGCGCCGGGAATGCTGGCGCTGATGATCACCGACGCGCCGTTTCCGCACGACGTCATCGCCTCTGCCAACGTCGTCGTCGACCGCGTCTCGGTCGACCGCGGCCTGGAGCAGGGCGATGCCTCCCGAGTCATGCTGCACGAGGGCGCCCCGCTCGCCTTCGAGCTGACCTCGCTGCGCAATGGGGTGATCGACGAAATGCTGCGCGTGCCGCTGCCCAGCGAGTACTACTCGAGCCTGTACCTTCACTTCGCCAGCGTCGAGCTGACACTCGCCGACGGCCGCGTGTTTCGCTCCGCGGACGGCACGCTGCAGATGCCGGAGGTCGGGCCCGAAGGCTTCCTCGTCCCGCTCGACACGCTGTTGCGTGTTCCGCCGGGAGATTGGGCGCGGCTGCTGCTCGATGTTGACCTGACCCGATCCTTCCAGCCGATCGGCGGCAAGGGCATCGACGATGCGACAGGGTTCAGCTTCCAGCCGGTGATCTACGCGATCATGCCCGGCTACGCCAGCGAAGTGCGCGGCGTGATCGCGAGCGCGGATGCGCTGGGCGTGCTGCAGCCGGTGGACCGCGCCACGGTCTTCTTCCTGCCGCCGGGAACCAGCGATCTCAGCCAGTCGCTTGGCTCAACCTCGACCGACCCGGATGGCTCGTACTGCCAGCTGGGCCTGCCGCCCGGCTCGTACCGCGTGCTGGCGGTCAAGGGCGCACTCACGAGCTTCGCCGACACGCCCAGCGTCGGTCCGGGCAACTACGCCACCGTGGACTTGGTGCTGGATTGATGCTCACCGGCATGGCGCGCGCCCGCTGGCTGCTGTTGCTGCTGCTCCTGATCAGCGCGAGCCTCACGCTCGCGGGCCTCGCTTGGCGGCTGCCAGGGGCGCCAGCGCCCGCGGAGCCGCGCATGGGTGGAGGGGACTCGGCGGATCCGTCTGCGGGAGCCCCCCGGATGGAGGCCGCGGTCCTTTTGCGCAGCGCGCTCGAATCCGCGGCGCCGGCCGCGCCGATGGCCGAGCGAGCTTGCGCCGACGCGCTCGATGCCTGTCTGGCGGAACTGGAGCGCGCCTTCACGCAGCACTACACCCCGCGCGCACTCGATGCGCAACTCGCCGCGTGCATCGCTCGACATCAGCTCGACACGGACGCTGAGCTGCGGCAGGAGCTGTGCCGGCGACTGGAAGCGGGCCCAAGCACCGACGCGCTGCTCGTCCGGCTTGTGTGCCTCGCACGCGGGGCCAGTCTGACGGGAACGCAGCGCGCGGGGGTGCTGCTCGCGGTGCGCGCGCGCACCTGGCGCGTGGCCGAGGACCGCACGCGCGCGCTCGCCGAACGACAGGAGGCGCTGCGCGGACTCGCAGCCGTGGGTGGCCTCTGCGAGATCGAGAGACTGGTAGCTTGGCTGCTCGAGGCCTCGGATTCCGAAGAAGCGCTGGCGCGTCAGGCACTGGCAAGCGCCCGGGAGGCGGCGGCGCTCGCGCCGGCGCTGGAGCGCAGCCTGACGCTGGTGCCCGTAGGCAAGGCGCAGCTGATCTGGAGCGCGGTGGAACAGGCTGCGGCGCGCGCTCTGGGAGCGGGCGAGGCGCGCGCGGCGCTGCGAGCCGAATGGCTCAGGGCGCTCGAGCCCGTGCTGCTTCCAGTCTTGGAGCGGCGCGCGCCGGGCGAGCGCATCGCCGAGTGCGCGCTGTCGATCTACGCGATGCTCGCGCCCGAGGCCGCCGAGGCACAGGCGCTTCGCTGGCTGGAAACGCAGGATCTGCCGGTCGGAATGACCCGCCAGGCCCTCAACGTGCTCCGCGATTCGAGCGTCGCGCTCGAACACCTCGAGCGCACGCTGAGCGATCCGCGGGCCGGCACCGAGGCGCGCCTGCTCGCGATCGAGAGCCGCCTGCGAAGCGAGTGGCCGGAGGCCTTGCGGCTGGAGGCTCAGGCCTTCCTGCGGACGCTGGCACAGCAGACGGGCGTCGAGGCGCGGCGGGCCTTGCATGCTCTGGGGGACCTTGGGGATCCCAAGGATCTGGACCTGCTGCGCGCGCTCGCGCTCGAGGCCGGCGATCCGCTGTCCCGGGCGGCGGCCCGCAGCGCGCTGTTGCGGGCTGAAAGTGAATGGCTGCGCTGACACTGTGAGAGCCCAGAGTTGGGTCGTAGACTGCTTTCGGCCGAAATGAAGATCGTCCTCGTCAACCCTCCCAGCCCGCCGGAGTTCCGCGTCAGCCGCGGGCTGATGGGCGGCTTTGGGATGGCGGTCAATCCGGGGTTGCTGTACCCGCCGATCGAACTCGCCCACGTGGCCTCGGTCCTGATCGAGGCCGGCCACGCCGTGGTGATCCACGATTCGGATGCGCTGGGCCTCGATGTCGAGGGCGCGCGAGGGGCGATCGTGGCTGAGCGTCCAGAGCTGGTCTGCGTCGACTCCTCGAGCACTTCGCTCGATCAGGATCTCGCGCTGTGCCGGGCGTTGCGCCGGGACCTCGGCATCCCGGTCGCGATCCTGGGCTCGCAGGTGACCTACACGCCCGGCGAGATCTTCCAGAACGACAACGTCGATATCGTCGTGCGCGGCGAGCCGGAACACACCGTGCGCGAGATCGCCGAGCGCATCGCCGGCGGCCAAGCTCTCGAGGGCGTTGTCGGAACCAGCTGGCGCAAGCCTTCCGGCGAGGTGGTGCATGAGTCCGAGCGCGAGAAGATCGCCGATCTCGACGCGCTGCCGCTGCCCGCCCGCCAGCTGCTCGACAACCAGCGCTACCGCTTCCCCGGCATCGAAGGCCCGGTCACGACCGTCAAGAGTTCGCGCGGCTGCCCGCTCAACTGCAGCTTCTGCGGCTACACGCTGGCGCAGGGCCTGCGCTTTCGCTTCCGCAGCCCCGAACACGTCGTGAAGGAGCTGGTCGATCTTCATCGCAACCACGGTCTGACGCAGGTCGTGTTCCGAGATCCGATCTTCACCACGCGCAAGGACCGCGTCATGGCGATCTGCGACGGCATCCTGCGCGAGCAGCTGCCGATCCGCTGGCAGTGCGAAACCGCCGTCAAGACGCTCGATGCGGAACTCGTCGCCCGCATGGCCGAGGCCGGCTGCACCCACATCTCGCTGGGAGTGGAGTCGGGCAATGTCGAGATCCAGAAGAAGCACTGCGGCTCCAAGCTGCTCGACGGCCGCAAACAACTCGATCTGGAGCGCTGCGTCGAGGTCTTCGACGCCTGCCGCAGGCACGGCATCGAAACGCGGGCCTTCTGCATGGTCGGCTTCCCCGAAGAGACCGCCTCGATGGTCGAGGACACCTTCCGGCTGGTGGAGCGGCTGGACCCCGATCAGGTGCAGTTCTGCGCCGTGACGGCCTATCCGGGAACACCGCTCTACAAGCTCCTGCACGGCTCGCGCGAGTTCGACTACGCCACCATGACCGGCTTCCAGGCACTGGAGGGCAACGAGCACATGAGCGCGCTCGAGATCCAGGAGAAGATCCGCGAGGGCTACCGGCGCTTCTACCGGCGTCCACGCCGGCTGCTGCGCGAAATGCGCTCGCCCGTGCGCTTTGCGGGCCGGGTGCTGCGCTACCTGACGCTGTTTCGCACCCGGCAGTAGCGCACCCGCCGTGCGGGTTCTTATGCTCGCCCGGCGTCGAGCCATGCGCGCACTCACCTTCCGCTTGCTTCTCCCCTGGCTGCTCGCCGCGTTCGCCTGCCAGAGCACCCCTTCCGTGCCCGCGGAATTGGCGCTCCCGCCGCTGGAGGCGCGGCGCTCGGCGCACTGGGGCAGCGCGCTCTCCGGCCCGCTGGCCGGTGCACGGGCCCCGGACCGAGAGGAGGCGCTGATACCGGCGCTGCTGCTTGAGGTGCTCGCGCTGGAGCGCTGGCCAGCGAGCTGGCCGCAGGTTCCGCTGGAGCGCGAGGCCAGCCTGGTGCTCGATGCGGGCGAGGGAGAATTGCTGCAGCCGGCCAGCCGGCTGGGCACGCGCGTGTGGCGCGTGCAGGAGGGTGCGCTGGATGCCGCCACGACCGGGCGCACGCGCGCGATCTTCAGCGAATCCAGCGCGCTGCCGCTGGGCTCGACCCAACTGCTCGAGATCCTGCCGCGCGCGGGCGCCGGCGGGCTGCTCGATGAGCTGGCCCGGCCTCAGCGCCTCGATGTGGCGGTGGGACGGGATGGCGAGGGCAGCCTGCGCGTCCTGTTCCATCTGGAGGGCGAGGTGCTCGAAGTGCCGCACGAAGCCGAGGACCTCATGCCCGGCGCGGACCCCACGCAGCAGCAGGCGGCGCGCGCGGCCGCGATGCGCGAGTGGATCGGCCTGCGCCAGCCCTGGAGTGGCGGCGCGGAGAGCCTGAGCCTGCTGATGGGCTCGCCCTTCGCAGGTGAGGCGCGCGCCCTGCTCGTGCGCATCCGCCTGGTGCCCGGCGATGACTCGGCCGCGCACGCACAGAACGTGGCGAAAGCGCTGACGCTCCTGTCCGCGCGCGCCAGCGAGCAACTCGAGCGCGTGCGCACGCGCGAGGAGCGCGAGGCCCGCCGCGCCGCGACCGAACGGGCGCTGCGGGCGATCGCCAAGGCGCAGAATCGGCGCGCCGCGCTGGCCTATGTCGCGACCAGCGCCGGCTCGGTGCTGATGGGGGATCTGGCGGCGGTCCTGTCCGAGCCCGAACTCGACCGGCTGCTTGAAGGCCTGGCCGCGGCCGGCGATGCGGAGCGGCTGGCGCTTGAGGACGCCTCGCTGCGCTGGACGCTGGAGCGCGTGGCGATCGAATTCATCCTGAGTCACGCCGACGAGGAGGGACTGCGGGGACCGTGGCTCTCGCGCATGAGCCTGCGCGTCGGCGCGCTGGCGCGCTCGCCGGAGGAGGTGCGCGATCTGGTCCGCCGCTGCGCGGGCTTGACGGCCTTCGACGAGGCCCTGATCGCCGAAAACCGGATCGCACTGGAAGACAATTCCGCGGCGGTGCGCGTGCGCGCCTTCGATTGGCTCGCCATGCGCAAGGCGGCGCCGGCCGATTTCGATCCGCTGGCCAGCGAAGCGCTTCGCGAGGAGCGCATCGAGGCCCTCGAGGAGCAGGCGGCCGGCAAGGAGTCCGATCCGCCGTGAAGCAGGCTCGCTGGCTGCGCATCGCTCTGTGGACGCTGGGGGCCGCGCTGCTGCTGCGCGTGGCGCTCGCTTGGCTGCTGGTTCCCGTTCTGGGCTGGGTGGCTGCGGGGAGAGGCCTGGAGTTGCGCATCCACGAGCACTCGCTGAGCCTGCTGCATCTGGAACTGGTGATCGAGACGCTGCAGGTGCGCGAGCGCGATGCCCGGGGGGCTCCGCGCGGCGCTCCGATGCTCGAACTGGATCTCGCGCGCATCGACCTCGATGGCAGCGCGCTGCTGCGCGGCGCCGTGGTTGTGGAGCGGGTGGAACTCGACGGCTTGCGCGCGACGCTGGAGCGCGGCGCAGATGGCCAGCTGAATTGGGCGCGCCACTTCGCCGGCGGCTCCGCGGACTCGCCCGCCCCCGAGGTTCGCGAGCCGGTTCCGCTGAACCTGGAGCTGCCGGTGGTGCTCGAAGAAGTCAGGATCAGCGAAATCGAACTCGCGCTGATCGATCGGAGCGCGGCCCAGCCGCTGGAGGCGCGCGTGGAAGCCGAATTCTCGGCTTCCGGCATCGGCAGCCGCGAGCGCGTCGGAGATTTTCGGCTGTATTCCCACAGTCCGGGGCGGCTGGAGTCGCTCCGGATCGAGGGTCGGCTGTTCAGCGTCGCCCGCAAGCTCGACTTGGAGCTCGAGGTGGCCCTCGAGGCGCTGCAGCTCGAAACCGGCTCGCATTCCGGGCGCCTGAAGCTGCACGCGCGAGTCGATCCGCTGGAGAACGATGCGGCAGCGGGCGAACTGGTGCTCGACGAGCTGGCGCTCGAGCGCAACGGCCGGTCCTTGCTGGAACTCGCCAACGCGCGCGTGGGCATCGAGGCCCTGCGGCCGCGCTCGCTGGCGCTCAGCGGAGCCCGCATCGAGTCGGCCGCCGCCGCCTGGCCGCTCGGGGACACAGAACCCCTGCGAGTCGAGCTCACCGCGGCCGAACTGGGCCCGCTGCAGCTCTCGCAGCCGATGCCCGAGCAGAACTGCGCCTGGCAGCTTGCGCTGCGGGCGCCGGGTGTGTTCGAAGCGCTCCAAGCGGGGGGGCGCTACTCCAGCCGGGCTGATGGCGGCAGCCTGAGCGTCGACTTGCGGGCACAAGCCGTGACACTGCGTCGGCTGGAGCCTGTGCTCGAGCCATTCGGCTGGCGCCCGGCGCTGGTGAATGGCGCGCTGGAGCTCAGCGCCCAGTCCAGCTGGGATCGTTCCGGCTGGCAGGCACAGCTCGAGCGTCTGAGTTGGGCCGACGCCGAAGCGCTGCTGCAACTGCAATCGGCGCGCCTCGCGCAACTTGAACCGTTCGCACTGGAGTTGGGCGCGCTCGAAGCGGACCTGAGCGTGCTCGCCGACGGGCGCGTGCGGGCTCTTGGCCTCGAGAGCCTCGCACCGCTGGCGCCGCCGAACCCGGCGGGCCTGGCGCTCCGCGCGCGCCTTTCCGAGCTTTCCGTGCGCCAGTCGGGACAGCAGTGGCAGGCACAGCTTGTCGCCGCGCTCGCTCCGCTGCTCGCACAGGCGCGGCTGGAGGCGCGGCTGGAGGAAACGCGCATGGAGGGCAGCTGGAAGCTAGAGGGCATCCAACTCGAGCCCTTGCGACCCCTGCTCGAGCCGCTCGGCATCGTGCCCACGCTCGCCGAGGGGCAATGCTCGGGCCGTTGGAGCGCGCAGCAGGCGGGCGAGCTGTGGGATCTGCGCCTCGACGAAGCCCGGCTCTTCTCGGGCGGCCAGCAGGAACTGGGTCTGGAGTCGATCGAGTGGCTCGGCCTCGATCCCAAGGCGCAAACCAGCCGGGAACTGCGCGTCGGCGGACTGGCGCTGCAACTCGGCCGCGACGCACAGGGCCACCTGTTGCTGCCGGCGCTGCGTCTAGAACCTGAACGTCGCAGCAGCTCCGGCGCGCCCGCAGCCAGCGCTCCGGGCGCGCTCTCCGCGCCGCAGCTGCCCGCACTGCCGACCCTGCTGCCTTCGAGCGTGGCGCTCGAAGGCCAGATCGGTTGGAGAGATGCCAGCCGGGCGGTGGAGCTTTCCGTGCCGCTCAACCTCAAGCTGCGGGCGCTCGATCAGCTCGGCGGCGCCGGCGCGCGCGTGCAGTTCGAGAGCGGGCTCGATTCCGAGCGCGCACTGCGCCTCGATGCCACGCTGCGCCTGCCACCGGGCAAGCTCGAGGGCGATCTCGATCTCGCGCTCGAACCGCTCGCGCTCGAAGTGCTGCAGCCCTACCTGCCGGCGGAGTGGCGCATCGGCTCCGCACCCTGGCGGGCTCGCTTGCGCTCGGCTTGGAAGATCGCCAACCATGAGGCGGGTGGCGTGCGCGCCGACTGGAGCCTGCGCGACGTGGAACTGTCGCGTGCCGACGATCCGACGCCCTGGCTCTCCTTGTCGGCGTTGGAAGCACAAGTGGCGCGCGTCGATCCGCTCGCCGCCGTGTTCGTGCCCGAACAACTCAAGCTCGCGGGGCTCGGCGTGCGCGTGCGCCGCGCGAGCGATGGAAGCGTGGCGCTGCTGGGCCTGCGTTCGGCGGAACCCTGGCTCGCGCCGGGGCCCGAACGCGACACCTCGCTGACGCTGGATCTGGAGCGCAAGCCCGCGGTCGGCGGCGCGCGCGCGTACGGCTGGGTGCTAAGGCTGGGCCTCCCGGGCTTCGTCGAAGCCCTGCAACTCGATCTTGGCGCAGAGGAACTGGCGCCGAAGAGCTGGAACTTCGGGCTCGAGCTCGCCGCCGAGGGGCTGGGCGCCGGGGCGCTGCTCGGCAGCGTGCCGGAGTTGTCGGAGCGCGTGCGCGCCGAGGAACTGGAGGGCGCTCGGTTGCGTGCGCGTCTGGAAGCCAAGCTCGCCTTCGGCCAGACCTTGAGTGGCTCGCTGAGCCTGCGCGATCTGGAGCTGCGCTCCGCGGATTCCCAACCGCTCGCCGGTCTGGCAGCTTTGGAACTCGATGGGCTGCGCATCTCGCCCAAGACGCAGAAGCTCAGCGCCGGTGAGTTGCGCGTGCGCACTCCGCTCCTGCGCATCGTGCGCGACGATCAAGGACTCAAGCTGGCCGGCCTGCGCCTGCTCGAGGCGAGCGCTGCTCCAGCTTCGAGCGCTTCGGCCGCCCCGCCTGCGGGCACAGCGCTACCGGGCACAGCGCTACCGGGCTCGGACGCGCCTGTGCCTGCCGCCGCGGCGCCCGATCTGGCGCTGCGCCACGTCGACGTCGAAGGCCTCGATCTGGAATTCACCGACCTCCGCGGCGGCGTTCCGAAGAGCTTGCGGCTCGAAGCGCTCGATTTCGAACTTGGAAGGGTCAGCACCAGCGGACTGGCAAGCGGCAAGAGCCTCAGCTTCCACGGTTCGGTGCGCGGTGGCCTGCTCGAGCTGCCCAAGGTCCATCGCTCCGGATCGCTGTTCGCGCTGCTCGCCCAGGCGGGCGGCAGCCTGCTGCGCGGAGGAGCGAATGAAAAGGTGGAGACCGAAATGCGCCCGTGGATGGAGGAACTCGATCTGCGCGGCCGTATCGCCCTGCAGCCGGAGCTCTCGGGCTGGCTGCAGGTGCACGTGGTGGCGCTGGAATTGCTGGGGCTGCGCGACTGGGCCCGCGAGCAGGGCATCGAAATCGGCGACGGCACGCTCGACAACACGCTGATGCTGCGCCTGCGGGGCCGGGAGGGCATCGGCATCCGCAACGATGCGGTCTTCACCCATCTGAGCCTCTCGGAGCCGTCCGGCGGCCCGATTTCCAGCCTGCTTCGCCTGCCCGCACCGCTCGACACGGTGCTGTTCCTGCTGAAGAACGATGCGGACGAACACCGCGTGTCGGTGCGCCTTGCGGTGGATCCTTCCCAGCAGGGCGGGGGCCCTGGCTCCGGAGCGGTGCTCAACGCCGCCGTCGGTGCCGTCGCCGCGGTCATTGCGCAGGCCGTGGCGAGTTCGCCTTTCCGATTGCTCAGCGGTGTCGGTGCCCTGATCGGAGTGCAGCCGGAAGCACCGATGGAAGCCCGAGCGCTGAGCTTTGCTCCCGGCAGCGTGGAGCTGACCAACGAGGCAGGAGCGGCCTTGCAGCAGCTCTTGAGACGCTATCGCGATGACGAGCGGCGCAGGTTCGTGCTGCAGTCGCTGCTGGGTCGCCAAGACCTCGAGTGGGCCGAGCTGCGCGCCAATCCGACGCTTGCGGATGCCCTGGCCCTCTCCCAGCGGCTGCGCCAGCGCAAGGCGGAGATCCAGCGCGAGCGAGCCGAACGGCTGACCCGCATTCGAGTGGACCTCGCGACGCTGGCGGGCGATGAGGCCGCCCGCGAGCGATCCCTGCTGGCTGCGCTCGACGTGGAGCTGGGCGGCATCGAGAGCGGCTTGGATCAACTGCACGAGCGCTTCGACGACGGCGACGAGCGCCGCAAGGAAACCCGCACGAAGCGCTTCTGCCTCAGCTTGGCCCGCGAGCGCGCAGCCCGGCTGCGCCAGCGGCTCTACGAGGCCGGGGTGCGGCCCGAGCGAGTGGAGCTGCGACCCGTCAAGCTGGAACTGATGCAGGAGGCCGCGGGCGGCCTGATGCGCATCGAGATCCGCAAACGCAACGGATAGTCGGGCTGCGCGGTGGAGTGCCGCCGGCGTGCTCGCTACCCTTGACATCCCCCATGAGCGGCATCGAAAACGTCCTGCACGAGACCCGTCTCTTTCCTCCCCCGGCGGACTTCGCCGCCAAGGCCCGCGTCGCGCGCGAAGAGGACTACCAGCGCATGTACCGCGAGTCGATCGAGCGGCCGGATAACTTCTGGAGCCGGGTCGCGCGCGGTTTGCCCTGGATCGAGCCCTTCACGCAGGTGCTCGACTGGTCGCAGGCACCCTTCGCCCGCTGGTTCGTCGGCGGCCGGCTCAATGTCAGCGCGATCTGCGTCGATCAGCACGCCTTGTCGGCGCGCGCCCAGAAGCCGGCGCTGGTCTTCGAAGGCGAGCCGGGCGACACGCGCACGCTGAGCTATGCGGAGTTGCACGTCGAGGTCTGCCGCTTTGCAAACGTGCTCAAGCTCCGCGGGGTGAAGAAGGGCGACCGCGTGGCGATCTACATGCCGATGATCCCCGAGGCGGCGATCGCGATGCTGGCCTGCGCGCGCCTCGGCGCCGCGCACTCGGTCGTGTTCGGGGGCTTCAGCGCGCAGGCTTTGAAGGAACGCATCGAGGACGGCGGCTGCACGGCCGTGATCACGGCCGACGGCAGCTGGCGCCGTGGGTCCATCCTCGCGCTCAAGCCCCAGGTTGACGAGGCGCTCGCCGGACTCTCATCCGTTCACACTGTCTTCGTCGTGCGCCGCAGCGGCCAGAAGGTCGAGTGGAACCCGGCGCGCGATGTCTGGATGCACGAGCTGTATCCGCTGGTCAGCACCGAGTGCGCACCCGAGCCGATGGACTCGGAGGATCTCCTGTTCCTGCTGTACACCTCGGGTTCCACCGGCAAGCCCAAGGGCATCATCCACACGACCGGCGGGTACATCGTCGGCGCCTACCTTTCGGCGCAGATGGTCTTCGATCTGCGGGAAGACGACGTCTACTGGTGCACCGCGGATGTCGGCTGGGTCACGGGCCACAGCTACATCGTCTACGGGCCGCTCTCCAACGGCGCGACGGTGGTGATGTACGAGGGCGCGCCCAACACGCCGCACCAGGGCCGCATGTGGGAGCTCATCGACAAGCACAAGGTCACGATCTTCTATACCGCGCCGACGGCGATCCGCACGTTCATGAAGTGGGGCGAGTCCTTTCCCGCCCAGTACAAGCTCGACAGCCTGCGCCTGCTCGGCACGGTGGGCGAGCCGATCAACCCCGAGGCCTGGATCTGGTACCACAAGCACATCGGCCGTGAGCGCTGTCCGATCGTCGACACCTGGTGGCAGACGGAGACCGGCAGCATCATGATCACGCCGCTGCCGGGCATCACCGCCACCAAGCCGGGCTCCGCCACGCGGCCCTTCTTCGGGGTCGACGCCGCGATCGTCGACGAGCATGGCAAGGAGCTGCCGCCCAATCAGGGCGGTTATCTCGTGATCCGCAAGCCCTGGCCCTCGATGCTGCGAGGCATCTGGGGCAACCCCGAACGCTACAAGGAGGGCTACTGGGCGAAGTACAAGACCATGTACTTCGCCGGCGACGGCGCGCGCCGCGACGAGCATGGCTACTTCTGGATCCTCGGGCGCGTCGATGATGTCATCAACGTCAGCGGCCACCGCCTCTCGACGATGGAGATCGAGAGCGCGCTCGTCAGCCACGCGCGTGTGTGCGAGGCGGCTGTCGTCGGACGCCCGGATGAGCTGACCGGACAGGCCATTGCGGCCTTCGTGACGCTGGAGGCCGGCCACAAGCCCTCCGATGCGCTCAAGCAGGAGCTGATGGAACATGTCGCGCGCGAGATCGGCAAGCTGGCTCGTCCGGCCGAGATCCGCTTCACCGAGACGCTGCCCAAGACGCGCAGCGGCAAGATCATGCGCCGCCTGCTGCGCGACATCGCAGCCGGCGTGCAGACGAGCCAGGACACGAGCACGCTGGAGGATTACAACGCGCTCGCCAAGCTGCGGGAGAGCGAGGAGTGAAGCTCTGGGCCACGCTCGAGCGCGCGGCACATCTCTACCCTGACACGCCGGCGCTGGTCGAAGGAACGCGCACCCGCACCTACGCGCAGACGCTGGAGCGCTGCAGCCGCCTGCACGCCTACCTCGCCGCCAAGGGCCTCCAGCCTGGCATGCGCGTCGCGGTCTTGGCATGGAATGGCATCGAGTTCTTCGAGCTGTACTACGCGGCGCTGCGCGCAGGCCTCGTGCTCGTGCCGCTCAACGTGCGGCTCAGCGCGACGGAGCTGGCCGAGATCCTGCGCGACAGCGAGGCGCGGATGCTGTTCGCCGACCCCGTCTTTGCGGCGCTGGTGGAGGAGTGTCGAACACAGCTCGACGCGCTCCCGGTGTGCTGGCTGGGCCGCGCACCGGCGGGCCCCCGCGTGCCTGCTCGGGATGGCGAGTACGAGCGCGATGCGCTCTTCTGCGCCCACCCCATTCCCCCCGTCCGTGCCGCCGGCTCCAACGAGCTGGTCCACCTCTACTACACCAGCGGCACGACCGGCCGCTCCAAGGGCGTCATGCTGACCAACCGCAATGTCGCGACCCACGCGCTGGGTGCCATCGCGGAACTGCAGCTCTCCGACACCGACCGCTGGGCCCACATCGCGCCGATGTTCCATCTCGCCGATGCCTGGGCGAGCTTCGCGATCACCTGGGCGGGCGGCACCCATGTGTTCCTGCCGCGCTTTGAGCCGCTGGCCGCGCTGGATCTGTTCGTCGAAGAGCGCATCACGATCACCAACCTCGTGCCGACGATGCTCAACCTGATGCTGCGGCACGAGAGCGCGCCGGGTCGCGACTACTCCGCGCTGCGCGCGATCCTCTCGGGCGGCGCGCCGATCGCGCCGACGCTGGTGCGCGCCATCCAGGAAACCTTCCGCTGCACCTACATCCAGACCTACGGGATGACCGAGACGAGTCCCTACCTCACGCTCTCGGTGCTGAAGCACCACCTGCGCCAGCGCAGCTCCGCGGAGCAATTTCACTACTCGGCCCGCACCGGCCGGCCCTTCGCGACCGTCGAATTGCGCGTCGTGGGGGAGGATGGCCGCGAGGTGCCCGCCGACGATCGCAGCGTGGGCGAGATCCGGGTGCGCGGGGACACCGTGACGCCGGGTTACTGGAATCGGCCCGAGGAGACGCGCGCCGCCTTCGTGGAAGGCTGGCTGTGCACCGGTGATCTGGCGACGATCGATGCGGAAGGTTACGTGCAGATCGTCGACCGCAAGAAGGACATGATCCTCTCGGGCGGCGAGAATGTGTATTCCACCGAGGTGGAGAACGCGCTCTACGCGCATCCCGCCGTGCTCGAGGCCGCCGTCTTCGCGCGGCCGGATGAAATCCTCGGCGAGCGCGTCTGCGCCGCGGTGGTGCTGCGGCCGGGTTTGCAGGCCTCTGCGGAAGAGCTGATCCGTCATTGCCGCAGCCAGCTGGCCGGCTACAAGACACCCAAGGCGATCGAGTTCCTGGATTCCCTGCCGCGCACGGGCACGGGCAAGATCGCCAAACGCCGGCTGCGCGATCCCCGCTGAGACCCGAGCGCACGAAGCGAATCTTCAGGCAACGAATTCGCAAAAAAATATTCGTGAAATCGTGTTTTCTTGGCGTCCGCACCGCGAGGGGCCATTTTCGAAGGCCTGATCCCCAGCCGGAAATGGGGCAAGCTGTCCGGCCGCTCGATTGCCACTGAATTTAGGAACGTGCAAACAGGAGGGCCTGGGTTTTCGGTCTTGTCGGCTGAGCGAAATCCTGTGGATCCCCGGGCCTGAGGCCCTTCAACGCGGTCCCGGCAGGAGTGGATTTTGGAATGTGCATGCGAGGGCAGTCATTTTTCGAGCTGTCGCCACGCGTGGGCGGCGCGCTCTTTCTCGCGCATCGGTGCCTGCCGCACGCAGCGCCGCGCTTCCAAACCAAACCACCCAAGACACGCAACATGAAAACCCCCCTCCACACCCTTCCTTGGCTCGCGCTCGCCACGGCGCTCTCGCTGCCTTGGCTCGCGTCCGATTCCCAAGCGCAGCAGCTGCCCAGTCCCCGTTCCACCAAGCAGCAGGTTCAACTGCCGCCGTGCAGCCCGACGCAGTTCACCTGTCCCGACAACTGCTCGACCGTTTCCTACGAGGTTCGGAGTCCGAGCACGTTGACGGTACCGTTCTACAATCCCACTCCTCAGCGAGTGGGCTCGCTGCCCGCGATTCCGGGCATTCCCAAGTTCAACCCTGCCTTTGGCACCCTGAAGGGGGTTGAGATTTCGTTCTCGGCCAACACAGTTGACCGTCGCTATCAGTTCACGAACAACGGCGGCACATGTGCGCCTGCTCCATCATTGCTTACGGGAGCCTGTCCCGTGCGGGTGGGCGCGGATATGAGCATCACGATTCCGGCTATCGGGCTCGCGTTCACTCCACCGTTGGAGAACGCTCCCTATGTCCGGAATACGCACTGGCCTTGGTCTAACCCCGCCGCGTCCGGAAATCTCTTTGAGCAGCCGGGTCTTTCTGGCATCACGCAATTTGTCGCTGGGCCTGTGGAGGATCCCAACAACAACGCGTTCTGCGCTCCTGTGAATCAGGCGACCGTCTTCGCTCCGCCGTCTGGTGGGTGCAGTGCGCCGATGGACGGTGGGAAGGGGCTGGCTTTCCTGAATGGATCCAATCAGGTCTACGGCTGGCGCAATTGCTGGGACGATAACGCACCGTTTGTTCAAACGGAGTGCGTGACCAACTCTGCGCAACTCGCCGCATTTATCGGCTCCGGAACCTGTGCGGGGTCGGCTCCCTGCTGCTTCACCTTGGGCGGGGATCCGGTCTGCCCCAATGAGACGGTCCCTGTCTCAAAGATCGAGAATAGTCTGAATCAGGTCAACGATGCGAACCTCACGGCCGGCGGAGGATGCTCGCAGTACACGCACACGCTCTTCAACAAGCTGGCTGCCACGGTTTCGGTCAAGTACATCTACTGCCCGGCCAACCTGCCTCCGCAGACGCAGCCCGACATCGCGACGGTGTGCCGCAACCTGACGGGTGCTTGCCTGAGTTCGGTCGACATCCCGGTTCTTGCCAACGACTGCGATCCGGTGACCTGTACCGGCAGCACGACCTCGGGCCGTCTCAACTGCGGCTCGATCGTGATCACTCAAGCCCCGGCCAACGGCAGCGTGACGATCGTCGGTTGCTCCGGCACTTCGACCCAGCAGGGTTGCCCCGCGACGAACAACTGTTCCGGCTGCGTGGTGCGCTACACGCCGACCAACGGCTACACCGGCCCCGACAGCTTCTGCTACACGGTGGCCGACAACGAAGGCAAGGTTTCCTGCGCAACACCGGTGTCGATTCGGGTGCTGCCCGCGCCCAACGCCAACGATGATGCCTTCGACACCTGTGTCAACAGCCCGATCACCATCAAGCCGCTGGCGAATGACACGGGAGCTCCGGCCGCCACAGCCTTCACGCCCTCGCCCTGCACGCAGACCAACCCTGGTAGTGGCTGCGTTCCGCAGCCGCTGACGCTGCCCGCGGTGGCCGTCACACAGATCAACTGCACCACGCTTTCGATCGTGACCCCGCCGGCCAACGGAACACTGACTCTCAACCAAGCCTGCACGGGCGTGGTTGGTCCGTGCACGGCCTGCGCCGGCAACAACTGCGTCGTGTACACGCCCAACAGCGGCTTCTGCGGTACCGACACCTTCGTCTACAAGGTCAACGATTCTTCGGGTTGCTGCGACACCGCCACGGTGACCATCCGCGTCTTCCCGCGGCCGGTGGCGAACGATGACTGCATCGAGCGCTGCGAAGAGGCCTCGTGCGAGGCCGACAACTGCGTGGTCATCCCGATCCTCGCCAACGACACGCAGGGCACCTGCGGATCGCTGCCGACGAGCCCGATCAACTGCGGCAGCGTGACCATCACGAGCACGCTGACCCCGCCGAGCGCGGGCACGCTGACGATCGGTCAGAACTGCGGCGGTCAGGCCAACGGCGGCTGTACCACGGCCTGCGTCCGCTTCTGCCCCGCCCCCGGATTCCGCGGTCAGGCGAGCTTCAAGTATCGCATCAGCGATTCGCGCACTGTCAATGGGTCGGTCTGCCAGTCCAACCCCTTCCCTTGTCCTTCGAACGAGGCCACCGTCACTCTGTTCGTGCGCTGCGCCCCGGATGCCGTGGACGATGTCTACTGCGATCCCAATCCTCTGGATTTGTCCGTGTTGGTGATCCCCGTGCTGAGCAACGACACCTTCGTCAGCTCCGGCATCAACGCGGACACCTGCACCAACGCCGGCGTGGGCTTCGCCACGCCTCCGATCGAGATCGTGGCCGGCGGCACCACCGGCTGCCAGGGTCCCACCAAGGGCACGGCGGAAGTCTTCCTCGACAGCGACAACGTCTGGAAGATCCGCTACACCCCGACCGTCGCGCTCGGACCGACGGGACAGGACTTCATCCAGTACCGGCTGAAGAACGTCTACCCCAATCTCACCAACTGTCTCCCGGCGGGGGCGCTGGGATGCTGTGACACGGCCTGCGTCACGATCAAGTTCTGCCCCTGCCCGGAGCGTCCGCGCAACGACTGCGCTTCGCTGCTCCTGTATCCCGAGGTCGTCATGGGGGGCGGTTCCAAGACCTTCTTGACGATCACGGATGCCTGCTGCGAGGGGAACACCCAGAACACGCGCGTGGAGTTCGTGTTCGTCAACGGCGCGAGCTGCGAGCGGATTCACAAGACCGTGATCCTCACGCCCTGTGACCAGCTCTCGATCGACGCCAGCACTCTGTTCGGCGTGACCAGCGGTTCCGGTTATGTCTACGCCTTTGCCAAGAGCGCGACGACCAACGCAGCCAACCCCGGCGGCATCCCGATCGTGTGGAACCACCTGATCGGAGAGACCCTGCGGGTCGATGGTCCCAGCGGTCTTTCCTACGCGCTGAACCCCGTCGCGTTCCGCGCCTATGGAACGGCCGAGGGAGCCTTCAACGATGATGACAATGACGGCATCCGCGACTTCAATGCCACGGATGAAACCGGCGTTCCCAGTCCCCCGGCCAACTGGGAGTACGATCCGATCCCGGATGCGATCCTGATCCCGCGCTTCGTGGGGCAGGGTGCTGAGGGAACGGCCTCGGGGCTGGTGCTGCTCGGCCTCTCGGGCGGGCAAAAGTTCAGCACGAAGGTCCGCATCCAGCGCTGGAACGACAGCGAGGATCTGGTCGCCAACGACTACACATTCTCCTGCTGGACCAAGCAACCGCTGAGCTCGGTCGCGCCGTCGACCACCCAGTCCATGCTGGTCATGCCGACGGACGACGCTCAGGAGATCGTCGGCTGGCCGCAGCCCCCGGCAGGAGCCCCGCGGCTCAGCGCGGGCTGGCTGCGCATCGACGGCGTCTCGGCGACCTCGACGGTGACGCCTTTCGAGGTCATCCAGAACCCCGCCATCTATGCGGTGCTAATCGAAGTGCGGGACGGCCGCGTGGTGGCGGACCTGCCCTACGAGGAGTGCTCGCAGGTCAATGGTTCGCTCTTGCCCGTCGATCCGCTGGGCGATGGCGATCCCACCCCGGCCAACAACGACAACCAGTGAGGGACACCATGCTCCAAACCATGAATCGAAAGCTCTTCCAAAGTGTTCTGGCTCTCGGCGCGCTCGTGCCCCTGGCGACTCCATCGCTGGCGGATGGGCGCAATCCCGGCAGCCTGCTGCTCTACCCCGAGTTCGATCACACCAACGGCCGCAATACGCTGTTGACGGTGACCAACACTCGCGTGGACCGCTCTGTCGTCGTGCATTTCAAGTACGTCAGCGGTCAGAACGATGCCACGCGCTGCACGATCGCGAATGTCTGGGAGACCTTGACCCCTGGGGACACCATCACGGTGCTCACCGGGACGCACAACCCGGGCAACTTCAACAAGGGCTACGTCTACATCTACGCGGTGACGGCGGTTGGAACGAACGGCAAGGCCGTCTCATTCAACTACCTTGCCGGCGATGTCGTCCAACTGGGCGGGGATCGGACCTTTGACTATGCCATCAACCCGCTGCCCTTCCGGGCTGTTCCGTTCCTCGATTCACTCACGGATCTGGAGAACGGCGGCGTGGGCGACGGCATCCGCGACCTCGACGGGCTGGAGTACGAGGCTGCGCCGGATCGGATTCTGGTCCCCAGATTCTTCGGTCAGGCCTCCCAGCAGGGGCCGGGCGCATCCAGCGACGTGATTCTGGTCGCGCTGAGCGGCGGCAAGCAGTTCGAGACGATCGTAAGCCTCCTGCTCTACAACGACAACGAGGAGATCTTCTCGGGCGAGCACGCTTTCCGCTGTTGGGAGAAGCTCCCGCTGATCGGGCTCAACGCTGCCTTCAGCAACGACTTCTTGAAGACCGGCACCATGCACGACACCAGCGAGTCGGTTCTGGGGCTGGAGACCGGCTGGTTCCAGCTGGACGGACTGGTGGCGAACTCACTCTCGACCACCATCATCGACCCCGCGATCCTCGCGGTCCTGGTGGAGCGCAACGGTTCGATCGAGGGGCCGTACTCGCGCGCTTCGGAGTTGCCGTTCCTCAACGGCAAGCAGACCAACGGAGACCTCTTGCCGCAGACCAACAACGGCGAGCTGTAAGACCTCCGGGTGGATTGGAAGCGAGCGGGCCAGGGTGACCCCCTGACCCGCTCTTTCTGTTTGCTTTGTCCGGTAGCGTACCCGTCAGGGGACCGTGGTCACCTGCAGCGCGCTGGAGCCCAGCTGTCGCGGGTTGGTGGCGAAGCTCTGCAGGTAGCGCGTCTGACCCGGCTGAGAGGGCAGAGGCAGCTGGAGGTCGATGAAACCGGTGGAGGGCACGATGCCAACCGGAACTCGCACGAGACCTGAAGAGCCCAAATACAGCGTCCCGATGTTGTTGAACGTGATCGGGTTGGGCGAGAGATACGTCGACTGCAGGAGCTGGGCTCGGCTGCCGGGGGAGGCGTACAGGCGCAGATCCGCGGAAGTGTTGGCATAGGGAACGCTGCGCAGTTCGAGATTGCGGGCCAAGCCATCGTGGAGGCTCAGCTGAGCAACGAAAGCGCCTCCGCTGCTGGGGCTGCCCACTGTCGCTACGCAAATCCGACCCTGCTGGGACACTGCCGCCCACACAGCGTTGACGCTGGACTCAGCTTCGTAGTCGATGACCCACTGGTTGTTGATCTTTCGAAAGGTCCGAACTTCAGCCTGAGTGTTGGTCGGGTAGGAGGTGCAAGCGAGCGTGTCTTCGCCGGAGAAGGTCATCGTGCTGAATCCGATCGCAGGGGCGCTGTTGGGGATCGTGACTCTCTGGATGAGCGGACGAGTGGATTGGGACAAGTCGTACAGTTCAACTGCGAGTTGGCCGGAGAGCGTGGAAGAATTGGTTCCAACAGCGAGGAGATTGCCACTCGGTGACAGGGCGCAGCTACTGCCGATGCGATCCCCGCCAAACACCTGCGTGTACCAGATTCCCATGGGATAGGTGGCTTGTGGAATTCCCCACTCGTGATACACGACGAGCAAGCTCGACGCAGGATTCGTGGGAAGCACGCGCATTCCTGCGTATCGCTTCCCTGTATCTCTCGCCAGCGAGTTGGCCGTGGTGGTTGTGCCTTCCGCATTGTAATTCATCAAGGACGCACCTGTGGCAAGGTCCACGGCACAGTCGATCGCCCCTCCGGTCACGAACAGAGTGTTCATGTTTCTATCGACATGAGATGTCATGGGTACTCCAAAGGAGTTCATCTCAAGACTGCTCAGCGCAACATTGGATGCAAGATCGTATGTGCGGATGCGAACCTTCATGTTCGGAGCGTCATACCACCAGGCCACGCCACGGCTGCCATCATCGCTCAGGTGAACGCCCACGGGCATTTGCATCTGGGGTACCTGCTGAATTGCCTGCGAAAAACGAGGGATGGCGCTGTTCCCATCGAAGAAGCGCACCCAGACCGTTTCGGTGCCCGTGGAACTGGCCCGCTCCACACTGACCACACCGTGTCTGGAGGTCTGATCGGCTGAGCTGACCATCCCGTAGAGAACCTGATAACCGAGCGCTGCCTCCCAGACCGTTTCTCCGCCCTGTACGGTGGCGCCGGAGATCAGGCGGACCTTGCCGCCGATGCCAGGGATCAGGGTGAAGACCTGACCGCCGCGGTCGCCGAGACTGGCACGCTGGGCGAAGTTGGTTCCCGAAAGCGTGCTGTGCGTCCAGACGCGACCCGGCTCGGTGCCTGCGCTCGCGAGGCCGCCTAGCCCCAGACTCAAAGCCGCGCCACAAGGGAGCGCCTTGAGCGCGCTCCACAGCATCTTGGTGATCTTCATGCCTGCCTCGCCCTTGCCACCCCTGTCGGGGGCTTGCCTCTGGCCCCTTGCCGGGGGCTGTCCTTGGGGCCCTGCCAGAGGCCCCGCCTTGCTTGCCCGAGCCTTTCCGGGCCCTTGAGCCACCCGCAACGGAGCGGATGGATAGGCGTGCTCATCGAGCGTTGACGGCGGGAAACCGAATGCAAAATCCGGAAAAAGCGCCCGTTGGTCCGCTCTAATGGTCCCCAGAGATGGGGTTTTGAAGCCCATGATGGATTCAGAATCTTCGAATTTGCATTGACGGTCAGGTGGGATGTCGCAAAACTACAGCCACCCCGGAGCCCGCACCTCCGGACATCTGCCCCCTCGCCCCCCTGCCGCGCATTCGGCATGGGGTCCCCGCGAGCGGTCGTGTCAGGCGCGGGTTCTTGCTGGGGACCTAAGGATCCACACCGCGCCATGCAACCGCTTCGCCTTCTCGCCGGACTTGTCTGCCTGCTGACCACAGCGGCTCTCTCCTCCTCCGCCCATGCTCAGACCTGCGAGCGGGGCACCTTCCAGACGAGCGTCACCTTCACCGGTACCTTCGGCCCTCAGCCACCGCCCTGGAGCGGCCAGACCATCAGCGTGCCCAAGTTCACGCCCGGTCCGGGTGAGACGTTGCTCAAGGCCGAAATCACGGCCAAGGGAACGATCACGGGCAGTGTTCAGGCGGAAAATCTGTCCACCAGCGGGGGCCACCTCCTGCAGTGGTCGCTCGGTTCGGCCCTGCAGGTGATCAACCCAGTGCCGGCCCAGCCGCCGCTGGTGCTGGTGCCGACCATCACGGGTCAGAACAGCCTCGCCACCTACGACGGCAACATCGACTTCGGCGGCGCTTCGGGTGCATCGAACTTCGGCTTGTCCGCTGATGCTTCGCAGTCGGCGACCTTCACCGATCCGGCCGTGCTGACCGGCGTATTCACCGGCCCGGGCAATCTGACCTTCGTGCACAACGCCAACGATGGCAGCACGCACAACGGCGGGGGCAACCTCGTGATCGTGCTGCTCAACCAGACGCGCGTCGATGTGACGGTCAAGTACACCTACTGCACGCCCATCCCGCCCGATGTCTGCGAGGAGCGCAACCGCCGCAACTGTGGATCGCTGCTCCTGTATCCCGAGTTCGACAACCGTCTCGCCAAGCTGACGCTGGTGACGATCACGAGCGCGTGCTGTGACGACGATCCCAGCGGCTCGTGGGTCGAATTCCGCTTCATCAACAAGGACAACTGCCTGGAGGCGAACTTCTCGAGGCAGATGACGCCTTGCGACACATTCTCGTTCCTGACGAGCTCGCTCAATCCGAATCAGGCCCAAGGCTACATGTACGCCTACGCCAAGACGCCCCCCAACGGGGATCCCACCAATCCCAGCGGGACGCCGCAGGTCTACAACCGTCTGATCGGCCAGCTCTTGATGATCGATGGGATCGAGGCGCTCGACTACTCGCTCAATGCGGTCTCCTTCCGCGGCATCGGCGAGGAGTTCGAACCCAACGACGATGACGACGACGGCATCCGCGACCTCAACGGTCCCAAGAGCAACACGCCCGAGTACGAGGAGGCGCCGGACCAGATCCTGATCCCCCGATTCCTCGGACAGGATCAGGCGTACTCGGCCACGGCCCTGTACCAGAGCGAGCTGATCCTGATCGCACTTTCCGGTGGCGCGCAGTTCACCACGACGATCGACGTGCTCGGCTACAACGATAACGAGGACCCGCTTTCGAGCCAGTACAGCTTCCAGTGCTGGGCCAAGCCCAAGCTCACCGAGGTGGCACCGTTCACGCTGGAGAGCTATCTCGACAGCCTGCCGACCAACAGTCCCAATGAGATCTTGGGTGCGAGCACGCGAGAATCGGGCTGGCTGCGCCTCGACGGTCTCGTGGCCAACTCCTTTGGGCCCGAGACCATCCAGGACCCCGCGATCTACGCCGTGCTGATCGAGCGCTTCGGCGGCTACGCAGCGGCGGATCTGCCCTTTGAGTGGTGCTCGCAGACCAACGGCGACCTGCTGCCGGTCTCGAACTTCGGTGACGGCCCCAAGCCGGTCCCGGGCGACAACCAGTGAACTCGCAAGGCTGACGCAGCCCACCCCCGCGCAGCTTGCGACGCGCGCGTTCCGTCCTCGCGTGATGGAGCGCGCGCCTTTTTTCGTGGCAGGGAGCCGGGGCTGGGATCGCGCACAGCGCACCAGCCAGCGGGCCTCCACGGATCAGGGCAAGATCGTGACCGGCAGCCAGTTGTCGCCCAGCCGGCGAGGCTGGGTCTGGAAGGCTTGCAGATAGCGCGTCGCGCCGATCTGGGCGGGTACGGTCCAGTTGCTGGCGGCCGTGCCGGCTCCGCTGACCAGGCCCAGGGGCAGGCGCACCAGACCGCTCGATCCCAGGTACAGCGTGCCCAGGCCCGGGAAGACCAGGGGCGTCGGGCGCAGGCTTGGGCTGATCAGCATCCAGGCCGGCGCCCCGGGCGTGCCGCGCACCCGGGCGCTGACGACGCTGCCCGCTCGCGGAACGCCGACGATCACCGCATCCTCGGGCTCGGTGGCGTAGAGGTCGATGCGACCGCCGGATCCCGACTGGTTGGCGTGCACGGCCTTGGAGGCCACGGCCACGCGGCGGCCGTCGGCCGAAAGATCGAGTGCGAGCGCGCTGCCTGGCAGATCGAAGCTCGCGATCGGCGTGGCGCTGGTCCGCGAGAAGACCTGGACCTCGGGCACGTTTCCGGCGCTGTCGCCCCAGTTGGCGAGCGCGAAGCAATTGCCGTTGGCAGCCACCGAGAGATCGCTGACGCAGATCTGCAGCGAGCCCGAGCCGCTGATCGTGCGGCTCATCGCGAAGCTGAGCGTGGCGAGATCGATCGCCTGTACCCGCATCGAACGGAAGGTGTCCGTGAGGTTGTAGGCCGTGACCAGCGTCGAGCTGTCATCGGAAAACTCGAGACGATCGCACGCCCAGTTGCCGCTCGCGCCCACGGCCGGTTCGGCGAGCAGGCTGTAAGCGCCGCCGCTGTTCTTCTTGTAGAGCTTGACCTTGTTGGTGGCGCCCCAAGCGAAGTGGCTGCCGTCGCCGCTGATCCCGAAGGCGTTGTAGCTCGGCTCCCAGAGGAAGTCGGAGTGGATCAGGTTGCCGCTGGGGATGGCATGGATCTTGAGCATCGTGGCGCTGGCCACCAGCAGGTGTGTGCCGTCGGCGGAGAGCTCGAAGGCCTTGAAACCGGACTGCGTGTCGACCGCGAAGCTCGCCACCGGAGTGGGGGAGTCCGGCCCGAGCACGATCACATCCGTGCGGTTGGTCTGGAAGTTGTACACCCCGGCCACGATGCGCGAGCCGTCGCGCGACACGCGCACTTGGATGCGGTCAGTGCCGTTCGTCAGCGTCGGATGCTGGCAGGTCCAGTTGCTCGCGGGCTGGGCCGCGCTGAGGCGCTGGATGTACACCCTGCGCGTGGAGAGCGTCTGATCGGCGTAGCTGTCGTGGATCGTCACCGACAGGCCGCGGGTCTCGGCGGCATCGACCTGATGATGGAAGGTGCTGCTCGTCTGGTTGGCTTCGAGCAACGGCGAGGGGGGATTGAGGTCGTAGCCGGAGTACACCCGGGTGCGGTCGAAGAAGGGGCCGAACTGGCTGACGACCTCGGAGCCCGCCTGGCCCACAGCCACCGTCGTCGGCGTCCAGCCCTCGGCTCCCGAGGTGCTGGTCCACAGCGAACTGCCCTGTCCGAAGGTGCTCGTGAAACTGGCGAGCAACACAGCCCAAGCCCCGATCCTGATCCGATGCGTCATATGCAATGTCCTACCGAGGCAGTGTCTCGGCCGCCCGGGATGCGAAAAATGAACCGAACGCAGAAAATTGCAAAACGGAATGGGGATCGGGATCCGGACCGCCACCGTCAGAAGTTTCGCTTGAAACGAAATGATAGTTAGGTTTCATAGGAATCCGCATTGACCTTGCGGGGCCGGATATGCCATCCTCACGTCCCCATGCGAGGCGGTCCGCTACCACCTTGCATCTCCCCCGCACCTTGATCCCGCCGAACCTTCCACCCCGCAAGGTGGACGCTCCGGCCCCCGCACCACTGATCCCCATGCAATTCGCCGCGCTGCTCCGCAAGCTCGCTTTCGCCCCCGCTCTCGCGTTCGTCGCGTTCTCGGGCTCGCTCTCGGCCCAGTCGACGTGTTCGCCGCAGACCCTCTGCGCTCCGACGGTGCCCTGCCCACCGCCGGTGTGCGCCCCGGGCACGATCAACCAGACGACCGTCTTCGCCAACTCGACGACGCCGACGCAGCCGCCGCTCTCGAACCTGCCGATCTCGCTGCCGCGCTTCGTGCCGGGCCCGGGGCAGACGCTGGTGATGGCGGAAGTGCAGATCGAAGCGGAGATCGTCAACGGCAGCGTGCAGGCGCGGAACCTGACGACGCAGCCGCTGCTGAACCAGCAGTTCACGCTCTCCTCGAACGTCAACATCCAGAGCAACTTCGCACCGCTCAACGGCAGCGGTGCGGCGCTGACCGCGGCCAGCGTGGCATTCAACACCAACCTCGGGCCCACGACCTGGCCCGGACTCCCGGCCAATCCCTGCGACTTCACCAACCCCCAAGACACATTCACACAGGCCAACATCAACGGCATCGACGCCAAGAAGACCTGCATCGTCGATCCGGGAGTGCTGAGCTCGGTGTTCACGGGCAGCGCGGGCCAGACCGTCGACTTCACCTACAGCGCGCTCGACAACTCGACGCACACCGGCGGCGGCAACCTGTGCATCATCTTCCTCAACTTCACGAAGGTGAACGTCAAGGTCACCTACTACTACTGCCAGAACACGCCGCCGGTCGCCAATGACGACACCGCGACGGTCTGCGCCGGGGGCGTGGTCAACATCCCCGTGCTGCAGAACGACAGCGATCCCAACGGCGGCGTCATCAACTGCAACAGCATCCTGATCCTCACCCAGCCGCAGCACGGCACGGTGCAGATCGTCAACAACTGCACCGCCGGCGCTCCCTGCCCGGGCATCTGCATCGAGTACACCTCCACCAATCCGGCCTTCCAGGGACTCGACACCTTCGTCTACCGGGTTTCGGACAATGTCAGCCGGACCGACACGGCGACGGTTTCCGTCAACGTTTGCAAGACGATCGCACAGGATGATCTGGGCATCGTGACCTGCGCGGGGCAATCCGTGTCGATCCCCGTGCTGCAGAACGACAACACCAGCTGCGGCCTGATCGACTGCAACAGCCTCGTGATCCTGACCCAGCCGGTGGGCGGCACGGTGCAGATCGTCAACAACTGCACGGCGGGCGCACCCTGTCCGGGCAAGTGTATCGTCTTCACGCCCGCTCCCGGTTTCGTGGGCAACACGAGCTTCACTTACCGAGTCGGCAACAACCAGACGCCCTCCTGCACCGATGACGCGCTGGTGCAGATTCAGGTCTGCGCCGTCGAAGCCCCCGATGTCAACTCGCAGGTCTGCGCGGGGGGAACCGTCGACATCTGCATCCCGGCCACCACGACCTGCGGCACGATCAACTGCAGCTCCCTGTCGGTGACGGTGCTGCCCTCGATCGGAACGGCCACTCCCCAGCCCAATTGCTCCAACTGCGGCGCCGGCAACTGCTGCATCCGCTACACCGCGCCGGCGGGCGCGCCCGCGGGGCCGGTGACATTCACGTACCAGGTTTCCAACAACGGCACGCCGGTCTGCACCGACACCGGGGTGGTGACGGTCAACATCTGCCGGGTCACGGCCAACGCGGACACCGCGACGGTCTGCTCCGGCGGTTCCGTGACGATTCCGGTGCTGATCAACGACACGACCACCTGCGGCTCGCTCAACTGCGCGACTCTGGCCATCGCCTCGGGTCCGGCCAACGGCACCGCCGTGGTCAATCAGTCCTGCGGCGCCGGCGGAGCGCCCTGCCCCAATACCTGCATCACCTACACGGCCCCGGCGGGCTTCACGGGCACCGTCAGCTTCACGTACACGATCGCCAGCCTGAGCACGCCGGCCTGCACGGCGACAGGCACCGTCACGGTCAACGTCTGCGCGACCAATGCACCGGATGTTTCCGCGACCGTCTGCGTCGGCGGTACCGTGGACATCTGCATCCCGGCCACCACGACCTGCGGAACCGTCAACTGCAATAGCCTTCAGATCACCGCTGCTCCCAGCCAGGGCACGGCCACGCCGCAGCCCAACTGCGCGGCCTGCGGCGGCGGCAGCTGCTGCATTCGCTACACCGCTCCGGCGGGCGCGACCGGTGACTCGGTCAGCTTCACGTATTCGGTGGCGAGCGGTGGCACGCCCGGCTGCGTCGATACGGGTACGGTGACCGTCAACCTGTGCCGCGTCACGCCGGTGGCGGACACGGCCACGGTGTGTGCCGGCGGCACGATCAACATCCCCGTGCTCGCCAACGACACGACCAATTGTGGTGTGCTCAACTGCGCCTCGCTGACGATCACTTCCGGACCTTCGAGTGGCTCCGCGACCGTGGTCCAGAACTGCAGCGGGGGCGGCACGGCCTGTCCCTCGACCTGCATCGCCTACACGGCACCTGCCAATTTCAGCGGCACGGTGACGATCAACTACACGATCGCCAACAACGGCACCCCCGCCTGCGTGGGCACCGGCAGCGTGACGATCAACGTCTGCCGCGTCGACGCCCCGGATGTCACGGCCTCGGTGTGCGTCGGCAGCACGGTGGACATCTGCATCCCCGCGACGACGACCTGCGGCACGATCAACTGCAGCTCGCTTTCCATCACGGTTCCGCCCGGTCAGGGCAGCGCAACCGTGCAGCCCAACTGCTCCAACTGCGGAACGGGTCAGTGCTGCATCCGCTACACCGCTCCGGCGGGAGCGACCGGCAACTCGGTCAGCTTCACGTACTCGGTGTCGAACAACGGCACGCCTGTGTGCAGCGACACCGGCGTGGTCACCGTCAACCTGTGCCGGGTGACTCCGGTCGCCGACGCCGCCACTGTCTGCGCGGGCAGCACGATCAACATCCCGGTGCTGGCCAATGACTCGACCAACTGCGGCGCACTCAACTGCTCGACGCTGGCGATCTCGGTTCCGCCCGGTCAGGGCAGCGCGAGCGTGGTCCAGAACTGCAGCGGGGGAGGCACGGCCTGCCCCTCGACCTGCATCGCCTACACCGCGCCGGCCGGATTTAGCGGCACGGTCACGCTCAGCTACACGATCGCCAACAACCAGTCGCCTGCCTGCGTCGGCACCGGCACGGTGACGATCACGGTCTGCCAGACCAACGCGCCGGACGTCACGGCCTCGGTCTGCGCGGGCGGCACGGTCGACATCTGCATCCCGGCGACGACCACCTGCGGCTCGGTCAGCTGCAGCACTCTGCTGATCACCGCCCCGCCGAGCCTGGGCACGGCCAGCCCGCAGGCCAACTGCGCCAACTGCGGCACGGGTCAGTGCTGCATCCGCTTCACGGCGCCCGCGAACGCGCCCGCGGGTCCGGTGAGCTTCACCTACTCGGTGTCGAGCGGCGGCACGCCTGGCTGCGTCGACACGGGCGTCGTCACGGTCAACATCTGCAAGGTGGATGCGCAGGATGATCGCAACCTGCGCGTGTGCGCCGGCGGCACGATCGACATCCCGGTGCTGGCGAACGACACCACCAGCTGCAACACACTCAACTGCTCTAGCCTCGTCATCACCTCGCCGCCCGCCCAGGGCACGGCGACGGTGGCCCAGAATTGCACGGGCGGCGGCGGCGCATGCCCGACGAGCTGCGTGCGCTACACGGCCCCGGCCAACTTCAGCGGCACCGTCAGCTTCACCTACTCGGTGGGGAACAGCGGATCGCCCGCCTGCACGGACACCGCTACGGTGACCATCCAGGTGTGTCAGGTCAACGCGCCCGATCTCTCCAAGCTGAGCGTGTGCCTCGGTCAGTCGATCGACATCTGCATCCCGGCCACGACGAACTGCGGAGTGATCAACTGCGCCAGCCTGACCGTGGTCAACGCGCCCTCGGTGGGCACGGCGACCCCGCAGTCGAACTGCAGCAACTGCCCGGCCGGCAGCTGCTGCATCCGCTACACCGCCCCGGCGACGACCAGCGCCAGCTCGGTGAGCTTCACCTACTCGGTGGCGAACCGCGGCAACGGCTTCCCCGTGTGCAGTGATACCGGCACGATCACGATCAACCTGTGCCGTGTGGACGCGGCGGACGACGTGGCCTCGGTGTGCGCGGGCGGGCAGGTCAACATCCCGGTCCTCGCCAACGACACGACCAACTGCGGAGCGCTCAACTGCTCGTCGATCACGATCCTCTCGCAGCCCAGCCAGGGCAGCGTCAGCGTCGTGTCCAACTGCACCGGGGGCGGATCGTCCTGCCCCTCGACCTGCATCCGCTACACCGCTCCGGCCAACCCGACCGTGACCAGCGTGACCTTCACGTACTCGGTCTCCAACAACCAGAGCCCGGCCTGCTCCGACACGGCGACCGTCACGGTCAACCTGTGCCGGATCGAGGCGGGCGATGTCTCAGGCTTGAGCGTGTGCCTCGGCGGCACGCTCGATGTGTGCGTGCCGGTGACGCTGATCGGCGGCAGCTGTGGACAGGTCAACTGCTCCTCGCTGACCATCACCAGCGCCCCGGCCGCGGGCACCGCGACGGCCCAGACCAACTGCACCAATTGCGCGCCGGGGACCTGCTGCATCCGCTACACCGCTCCGGCCAGCACGGGCCTGAGTTCTGTGAGCTTCACCTACTCCGTGAGCAACAACACGACGCCGGCCTGCACCGACACGGGCACGGTGACGATCAACCTGTGCCGCGTCACGGCAAACCCGGACACGGCCGTGATCTGTCAGGGACAGACCGTCGTGATCAACGTGCTCGCCAACGACAACACCAGCGGCACGGGCGCGGGCTGCGGAGGCATCGACTGCAAGTCTCTGGCCATCGTCTCGCAGCCGCCGTCTGCGGCGGGGACCGCGGTGGTGGACGCGGGCTGCGCGAGCGGCTCAGACTGTTCGCTGTGCGTGATCCGCTTCATTCCCAACCCCAACTTCACAGGGGTGGCGAGCTTCAGCTACCGTGTTTCGACGCTCGGCACTCCGAGCTGCACGGCGACGACGACGGTCAGCGTGACGGTCAACGGCAATCCGATCGCCAATGACGACACCTTCACGATCCTCGCCGGACAGCTGCCGCCCTACCCGATCGATCTGCTCGGCAACGACAGCGCGGGAATCGGCTGCACGCTGCTCTCCCCGGCGCTGAATCTCACGCTCGGCAACGACCTGGTCGTCGCCCCGCAGCACGGCACGGTGGTGTTCAACCCGGTGACCAACCTCGCCGAGTACACGCCGGGTCCGAGCTTCACGGGGGCTGACAGCTTCCAGTACCGCCTGGTCAACAGCTGCGGCTGCGTGGACACCGCCGTGGTGACGATCGAGAACACGCCGCCGTGTCCGACGGTCAACCGTCAGGAGTGCGGTTCGCTACTCCTGTTCCCCGAGTTCGACAACCGGGCGGGTCAGCGCACGCTGTTCACGATCACCAATGCCTGCTGCGAAAACCTGACGGGCAACACGCGCATTGAGATCGTCTACATCGACAAGACCGCCTGTCTGGAGACCAACCGCACCTACACGCTGACGCCCTGCGACACCGTGACGCTGCTGACCTCCAGCTCGGGCCTGATGGGCCAGCAGGGCTACGCGTACGTGTTCGCCAAGAGCACGACGCCCAACGCGGCCAATCCCAACGGCGTTCCGATCGTCTTCAACCGCCTGATCGGCCAGTCCCTGATGCTCGATGGCATCGCGACCTTCGAGTACGCGGTCAACCCGGTGGTCTTCAAGGCCTACGGTCAGGAAGGCGCTCCCAACGACGATGACAACGACGGCATCCGCGATCTCAACGGCGATCCCACCGCGGTCAACGTCACCGGCATGGAGTACGACCCGGCCCCCGAGCAGATCGTGATCCCGCGCTTCCTCGCGCAGGACGGCTTCCCCTCGGCGGACGTGTGGAGTGAGGTCGTGCTGGTCGCGCTCAGCGGTGGCGCCGAATTCACGACCACGCTCAAGGTCCTGGGCTACAACGACAACGAGCAAGCCTACTCGTCCGAGTATTCCTTCAACTGCTGGGACAAGGTCCCGCTCAACGCGCTGACCGGCAACTTCGCCCAGCAGAGCTTCCTCAGCGTCGGCGGAGACCCGGATGAGATCGTCGGCTGGAATACCCGCGATGCCGGCTGGCTGCTGCTCGACGGCCTGGTGGCGAACTCCGCTCAGGAGTCGATCAAGGACCCGGCCTTCTATGCGCTGCTGGTCGAGCGAGCCTACGGCGAGTTCGCCGCCACGCTGCCCTACGAGCTGTGCCTGCAACCCAACGGCGATCTCGTGCCGCGCTCGCTGTTCGGTGACGGGCCCAACCCGGTCGGCGACGACAACCAGTGAGTGACAAGACCCTTCTCTTCCAGATGAGTGCCAACGCCATGAAAATCAGCCTCCCGCTGTTCGCCAGCCTGTTCCTCAGCGGTCTTGCCACTGCCGATGGACTCAATCCCGGCAGCCTGCTCCTGTTCCCGGAGTTCGATCACTCCAGCGGGCAGAACACGCTGCTGACCGTCACCAACACCAATCGTGATGCCATCACGGGCGCGATCCGCGTGCACTTCAAGTACGTCAGCGGCGTGCCCGGCTCGACGCTGTGCACCGAGGCGGACCGGATCGAGTTCCTCACGCCCGGTGACACGCTGACCGTGCTGACGAGCGCGCACAATCCCGGCCCGTTCAACCGCGGGTTCGTCTACGTCTATGCTGTGAATGTCGCGACGCAGGCGGTGTCCTTCGACTTCCTCGCGGGGGATGCGCTGCAGATCGATTCCGGCAAGGCGCTGCAGCATTCCTTGAGCCCGCTGAACCTGCGCGCGGTTCCCGCGCAGGGGCTGGGCACGGACCTCGATGGGGATGGCCTGCGCGATCTCAACGGTCTGGAGTACGAGGGCGCGCCCGCCAAGGTCCTGATCCCGCGCTTCATGGGACAAGACGCCGGCTACCAGAGCGAACTGGTGCTGATCGGGCTCTCCGGCGGCTCGCAGTTCACCACGCTGCTCGATTTCCTGATGTTCAACGACAACGAGGAGGTCTTCAGCGGCCAGTACTCGTTCCGCTGCTGGCAGAAGGCACCGCTGAGCTCGATCAGCGCGATGTTCGACAACACCTTCCTGCGCGATGGCACCACTCAGGCGAGCGGCGAAATCATCGGCGCCACGGCGCGCGAATCGGGTTGGATCTCGATCAACGGCCATACGGCCTCGAGCATGCTGGCCACGATTCAGGACCCGGCCTTCCTCGCGGTGCTCGTCGAGCGGGGCGGCGGCGGCAACAACCAGGGTGCCGAGATGCCCTTCTTCCAGGGCATTCAGCTCAACGGGGACCTCGTCCCGCAGAGCATCTTCGGCGACCAGAACTGAAACCGGCGCGGGTCCCGCGGGTCAGGGAACCACGTGAAAACCCACCCAGCTCGCGCCCAGCGTGCGCGGCTGGGTGGCAAAGCCCTGTAGGCAGATCAGGGTTCCCGGAGCGTTCGGAAGGCCTAGGAGCTTGCTCGCCAGCCCCTGGTCGTTGAAGCTGCCCATCGGCAGGAAGCTCAGCGTGGCGCGGTCGATGTACAGCGTGCCCAGCGTGGGGAAGAAGGTCGGCGTCAAGGCCGGCAGCGGGGCCTTGAGCAGCACGGCCGGCTGGCCGTGGTTGCCCTGCGTGCGCACTTCGACGCTTCCTCCGGCCGTGGGTCGGCCGATCACGACCAGATCCTCGGCGCTGGAGCGGAACAGGTCGATGCGCCCGCCGCCACCGCCGATGTTGGCATGCACCGCCTTGCTGGCGACGGCGAAGCGCTTGCCGTCGGCGCTGATCTCCACATCGAGTGCGCTGCCCGGCAGGTCGTGGGTCAACAGCGGGGCGTTCTGCGTGCGGGAATAGAGCCGCACTTCCTCGGTGCCAGGCCCCTCGTCGCCCCACACGCCGACCACGAAGCGCGAACCGTCCGCACAGATCGAAACATCGGCCGCGGAATTCTGCAGCAGGCCGGTCCCGCTGACCAGATCGCTCATGCTGCTCGTCTTCGCGACGCAGTCGACGCCGATGACCTTGACCTCGTGGAAGCCGTTGGTGTTGTTGAACAGCAAGGCAGCCGCGCTGCCGTCGTCCGCAAGGTCCAATCGATCACAGGCCCAGCTCCCCGGCCCCGCCCCGATCGAGAAGTCCTGGGAGTAGGCGCCGCTGGTGCCGCGCTTGAAAAAGCGCGCGAAGTTGCTGGTGCCGTACGCGAAGCGGCCACCGTCGCCGCTGATGGCGAAGCCCGAGTACAGGGGCTCGAAGAGGTACTCGGTGTGCTCGATCGCGCCGCTGTTGAGGTTGACGATCAGCAGGATCAGCGAAGAGCTGATCAAAAGACGCGAGCCGTCCGCCGAGAGATCCAGCCCGCGGAAAGCCAGATTGACGTTCACCGAAAAGCTCGACAGCGGCACGGGGGAGAGCGGCGAGAAGACCTTGATGTCGGCCTTGTTCGTGTTCTGGTTGTGGACGGCGGCCACGATGCGCGAGCCGTCGCGCGCGGTGCGCACGGAGAGGCTGTCGTGCCCATTGGTCTGTACCGGCCAGAGGTAGGTCCAGTCGTTGGCCGGATCGGAAGGCCGGATGCGCCGCACCCAGACCTTGCGCGACTGAAGCGTGGCGTCCGCGTAGGTGTCGAACAGCACGGCCTGCAGGTCGTTTGCGTGGGCGCCGGCGACGCAGTGGTGGAAAGTGGGCTCGCTGTTCGTCGACTGGTAGAGCGGGATCGGCGGGTTGGCGTCGTAGGCCGAGAACACGCGCGTGAAATCGGAATAAGGACCAAAGGCGGTCACGACCTGCGAACCGCGGTCGGAGAGCGCGACGACCTTGCCGACCCACGATTCCGTGCCGCTGGAATGCGTCCACAGGAGTCCCGCCGGTCCCAGCTCGGGCGCCTGCGAGCAGACTCCGGGCCCGGCCAGAGCGAGGCTGGCGAACAGGCCTTTCCAGACGATGCGGTCGATCACGGTCTGCTTCCTCCCTGCAGAACCACCCGATGCTGAGGCCCAAAGGATAAGCTCCCGAGGGGCCGGCCGGGAGACCCCGGATCTGATTCTTCAATGGGGCAGGCCCGCGCGAGCACGCCACTCGGCCGGGATCCAGGTCCAAGGATGCAGGAAGGCGGTCTGCCCGCTGGAGAACTCGACCATCGAGGTTGGCACGGCCACCAGCCGCGCCTCGCTGTCGAAGATCGCGCCGCCGGAGTTGCCCAGATCGATCGCGGCGTCGGACTTCAGGCGCACGAGGCCGGCGTAGGCTTCCAGACCGCTCAGCACGCCGTGCGTCAGGTGGCGCGGCACCCGATTCTGGCTGCCGCCGGTGCGCGGATAGCCGACCATCCACAGCGGATCACCCTCGAGCACCTGCTCGGGATCTCCCAGCTGCGCGGCGGGCAGGCGGTAGCCGGCCGGCAGAGGCTGACCGTAGTAGCCGCGCTCGATGCGGAGCAGGGCCAGATCGAGCTGTGCATCGCTCCACTCCACCCGCGCGCGAAAGCTCTCCACGGGAGGCAGCGCCGGATCCAGCGTTACGGAAATGGTCGCGCTCTCGGCCGCGCCGAGCACGTGGGCATTGGTCAGCACCCAGCCGGATTCGTTCACGATCGTGCCGCTGCCCACGGAGTCCTCCGTCGCGATCTCGACCACGCTGGCGATCGCGGCCTGGAAAGGCTCCTCGGCGCGCTCCCAGGTGGGCAGCGGCCCGGCGAGCTCCGCGGGCGCCGCGGTGCCCAAGCTCAGGCGGATCGAAAAGCCCCGGCCATCGCCAGAGCGATCGGCATCGACCACATCGAGGTACCAGCGTCCCGGCCTCAGCGGTTCATCGTCGCCGAGCAGCAGCGTTTCGGCGCCCAGCGGCGTCGCGCGTGTCGCGAGCTCCTCGTCCAGCGCGCCGACCGGCCGTCCCGCCCGCGCGTACAGGCTCCAGTCGACGCTGGTCTCGAACAGATCGATACGCGCGGTGCTCGCGCCCGGCGGCACGTCGAACCAGAAACTGTGCGTTCCGCAGTCCTCCGGCAGGCTCTCGACCCGCAGCGCGGCCGCGGAGCCGAGCTCGCGGCCTGCACTGGCCGTCCAGCCGCGCAGTTCCAGCTTCAGCGGAATTTCCCGCAGCATGCGCTGGCCGGTCTGCGGCGGAAGCGGGCCCGCGTAGCGGACCTCGAGCATCCAGGTCCCCGGCGCGATCGCGGGCTGCGTGAAGCGGTTGTGGACCAGCACGCCCAAACCGCCTTCGCAGGCCGCGCTGGAGAGGTCCAGCGGGTCGGACGCGGGGTACAGCTGCAGCTCCAGCGGCAGATCCTCGGACTCGCAGCCAAGCTCGATCGCGATCCACTCGGCCGGCACTTCGATGCGCCAGCGGCTCGACCAGCCCTCCGCAGCGGACAGCGCGAGCGGGACGGGCACGCCAGGCTCGAGTTCCGGCAGATCCGGCGCACGCCCGCAGCCGCCAGCCAGCAGGGCCAGGGCGAGCCACCTCATGCGCTCCGCGACTCGTCCTTCCACCAGTCGCCCTGAGCCACCTCGCGGATGCCCTCCGCGTAGCTGCGCGGCTTCCAGCCCAGCTCGTAGGTCGCGTTGGTGATGTCGTGCTCGTGGTGGAGGTTGAAATAGGCCGACGCGCGCCGGTCTGCCGTGGTGTCCATGAACAGCCCCTTCAGGAAAATGAAGCGATCGGCCCATTTCTTGGGGATGTTGCGGCGTCGGACCGAGCCGCCCGCGGCGGCGATGGTGAGGTCCAGAAACTCGTTGTAGGGAATGCCGGCTGGACCGGCGAGCTCGTACACGCAGTCCACCGCGCGGTCAAAGTGGAAGAAGCGTTTGACCGCATCGACCACGTCATCGACATGCACGGGATTGATCTTGCTCTTGCCGTCGTGGGGGACCCAGATCGATCCCGAGCGGCGCGCGCAGCGGCGCAGCAGCGGTGCCGTGTGCCGGTGGTCGCCGATCCCGTAGACCAGCGTCGGCCGGAAGCTTGCCCAAGCGATGCCCGAGCCGCGTATGATCTTCTCCTGCACGCGCTTGGAGTCGCGGTAGTAGCTGTAGACCGGCGCCCCGATCACCGCCGAGGAAACGACCCAGATCTGGAAGCCCTTGGCCGCGTTCTCGCGCGCGTCCTGCAGGAGCGCCTCGGTGCCGCCGATGTTGACGGCGCGCATCTGCTCCTCGGTGAAGTGGTCGTGCGCGCTGGCGAGGTGCAGCAGGATGTCCACCCCGGACAGAAAACCGCGCAGGCTCTCCTTGTGGAGCAGATCGCCGTGGTGCAGCTCGACCGGGCGGCCTGCGATGGCCGGCAGCGCGCCTTCGCGTCCGGGACGTACGAGCAGTCGCAGGTCATGGCCCATCTCGGCCATGCCTCTGGCCATGTATTGGCCGATGAATCCTGTGGCGCCGGTGATCGCGATCTTCATGCGTTGGAGAGTGGAGCAGGATAGCGCGCGGAACCCGCCGGTTGCCAAGCTCGTCTGCCCGCGCGAAGCTGTTCTTCGACCATGAACGGAGAAAAATCTGCCTGGGGCGTGCTGTGTGCCCTGCCGGAGGAGTTCGGAACGCTGGCTTTGCACGAGCGCACCCGACGCACCCGGGCGGGGCTGACGATCCGCGAACTGGAGATCGGCGGGATCCCGGCGCTGGCCTGCGTCAGCGGCGTGGGCAAGGTGCTGGCTGCGCGGGCCGCGAGCCTCTTGATCGCCGAAGGCGCGACGCGCGGCCTCTTGGTGGTGGGCACCTGCGGCGGACTGGTGCGCGGATTGGACGTGGGCACGCTGGTGCACTGCACGCGCGCGCACCAGACGGATCTGGGCGCGCGCGAGGGCCGCGAAGTTCTTTCCGACGAGCGTCTGCGGCTCGCCTGGCAGCGCGTCGAGCCCGGCCGGGAAGGCTGGTTTCTGACCGCCGATCGGCCGGTGCTGTCCTGGTGGCGGCGCCTGCGCCTGGCGCGCGCCTTCGCCGGCCCCTGCGTCGCCGAGATGGAAACCGCGGCGATCGGGGCGGTGGCGGCGGCCGCCGGCGTGCCCTGGGCGGCGCTGCGGGCCGTCACGGATCGGGCCAACCCCTTGGCCGGGGCGAGTTTCCGGCTGCACATCCCCAGTCAGGGGCCGCGCGCTGCCGATAGCATCCCGGCCCTGCTCCGTGAACTCGAGCGGGACTGACCTTATCCTCTGAGGCCCCGAAGAGACCCGCTTGGACGCCCCGTTGCCAGTAGCCCTGACTCGATTCGTGCGCCGGACCCGCGCGCGCCGCGCGCCGCCGCCGAGGAGGCTGCCGTGGGGCTAGGCGGAACCATCCTGCGGCGCCACTTCGAGCCGATCGTGCTTTCCGTGCAGGTGCTGCTCGACCTGCTGGTCGTGCTGCTGAGCTGCTACCTCGGCTACTGGCTGGGCGGCGAACTCGGCGGCATCGACCTCGAGGGTCCCTTCCTGCAGCAATCCCGCAACGTCTACCAGGAACTCTCGGCGCTGATCGCCGCCGTTTCGCTGGTCTGCTTCCACGCCTTCGGCCTGTACAGCCCGACCAAGAGCCTGCTCAACATGCAGGAGTTCAAGGCCATCGTGAAGAGCACGATCGTGGCCTTCCTGGTGCTGTTGAGCCTGCTGATTTTCTTGCGCGGCACCTCGCAGGAGGGCGAAGGCTGGATCTACGGGCTGATCGTGCCGATCCACGAGTGGATCAAGCTCAACCTCAACGTCGTCTCGCTCTCGCGCGTCACGCTGCTCCTCACCTTCGGCTGGATTCTGGTGCTGATGACCGCCAGCCGCTTCGCCTCCTTCAAGGTGATCCAGCTCCTGCACCGGCGCGGCATCGGCAACCGCAACGTGCTGATCTACGGCGCGGGCGAGACCGGTCAGCGGCTGCAGCGCAAGTTCGCGCAGGTGCCCACACTGGGGCTCAATCTCGTGGGCTTCGTCGATGACGACCCGGCTCGCCTGGGAGCCGCCGTCGGCCGCTCGCGCGTGCTCGGACGCGGCGCCGATCTCGACCAGCTGATCCCCAACCTCAAGGTCTCCGAGGTCTTCGTGGCGCTGCCCGAGGAGCGCGAGGAACATGTGCTCGAGATCCTCACCCGGCTCGAGCAACTCGGCGTGCAGTCTCGCGTCGTGCCGCGTTTTCACCATCTGCTGAGCTTCAAGGTGCGCATCGAGAGCCTGGACTCGATCCCGCTGATCACGCGTTCCGATTCGCGGCCGGGCCTGATCGCGCAGGCGGCCAAGCGCGTGCTCGACATCGGCTTCGCGCTGCTCGCGATCCTGCTGACGCTGCCGCTGTGGATCATCGCGGCCCTGCTGATCAAACAGCAGTCGCCGGGGCCGATCTTCTTCGTGCAGTCGCGCATCGGCAAGGACGGCAAGCCCTTCGACATGTACAAGTTCCGCACGATGCACGTGCATCTGTCGGGCGATGCGCCGACGCCGCGCTCGCGCCAGGATCCACGCCTGACGGGCATCGGACGCTGGCTGCGGCGCTTCAGCTTGGATGAGCTGCCCCAGTTCCTCAACGTGCTGAAGGGCGACATGAGCGTCGTCGGTCCACGGCCGGAGATGCGCTTCATCGTGGAGCAGTACACGCCGCTGCAGGCCGAGCGCTTGCGCGCCAAGCCGGGGATCACCGGGCTGTGGCAGATATCCTACGCCCGCCAGGAAGCGATCCACGACAACCTCGATTACGACCTGTACTACATCGAACACCAGTCCCTGCTGCTGGATCTCGTCATCATCGCGCTGACGGGCTTTGCCGTGGTCAAGGGCACGGGCGCCTACTGAGCCCTGCGATGCGCATCCTGCACGTGATGGAGGCCACGATCGGCGGAACGCGGCGTCATCTGGTCGATGTCTCGCGCGCGCAACTCGCCCGCGGCCACGAGGTCGGCGTGGCGGCCTCCTGCCTGCGCACTCCGGCCTTCGAGCGCGATCTGGAGCAACTGGAGCAGTGCGGGGCGCGCGTGCACCGCATCGCGATGCGGCGCGAGATCGCTCCGCGGTCCGACTGGGCTCATCTCCGGCAGCTGGAGCGCCTGCTCGGCGAGTGGCGGCCCGCGATCGTGCACACGCATTCCAGCAAAGCCGGCGCGCTGGGCCGACTCGCCTCCCTGCGCACCGGCATCGGCGCCCGCGTCCACACGCCCCACACCTTTGCCTTCCTGTTCGGCGCGATGTTCTCGCCCGCCCGGCGGGCGCTGTTCCGCGAGATCGAGCGCTGGCTTGCGCGCCGCACCGCTGCGCTGGTGGCGGTGAGCGAGGACGAGCGCCGGACGATCCTCGCGAGCGGCATCGTGCCCGCGCACAAGCTGCACGTGGTCGGCAATGGCATCGATCCGGCGCCGCTGGAAAGCGCCCAGGCGCTCACCCGCAGCGAACTCGGCGTTCCCGAGCGCGTTCCGCTGCTGCTGTGCGCGGGTCTGCTCAACGCAGCCAAGGGACAGGATCTGCTGGTGGAGGCGCTGCGTGACGCGGGGCTGGAGCACGTCCACCTGCTGCTCGCCGGAGACGGGGAATTGCGCGCCAGCCTTGAGCGCCATGGGCTCGGGGCGCGCGTGCGCCTGCTCGGCCAGCGCGAGGACGTGCCGCGGCTCCTGAAAAGCGTCGATGCGCTGGTGCTACCCTCGCGCTGGGAGGGCATGCCGTACATCGTGCTCGAGGCGCTGGCGGCTGGCACGCCCGTGCTCGCGACTCCGGTCGACGGCGCGCGCAGCGTGCTCGGCGCGAGCGGGGCCGGTCTGTTGGCCGCGCGCATCGACGCCGCCGCCATCGCCGAGCTCTTGCGCGCCTTCTTGGAACTCTCGCCCGCGCGGCGCGCCGAGATGGCACACGCCGGCCGGCAGTGGGCGCGCGAGAATGCCACGCTGGAGGCCATGGTGCGCGGGCTTGATGCCGTCTACGGAGCGCTGGCATGAGAATCCTGCACCTGATCACCACGCTGGATGTCGGCGGCGCGGAGATGCACCTTCTGGCGCAGGTGCGCGGACAGACGGCGCGCGGACATGTCGTCAGCGTGCGCTACCTCAAGGGCCACGGTTCCCTGCACGAGGACTTTCTCGCGGCCGGCGCGCGCTCGGTCGAGTGCCTGCCGCTGGGACCCGGCTTCGCCTGGCGGCTGCGCACGCTGGCGGGCGAGCACGACATCGTGCACACGCATCTGCTCAAGGCCGACATGGCGGCCGCCGCCGCGCTGCGGCTCTTCGGCGGCTCAAGCAAGCTCGTCTCGAGCAAGCACAACGACGAGCAGGTGCTGACGCATCCCACGGTCGGACGCATCCACGGTCTCCTCGGTCGCGTTCCGCGCGCGACGATCGTGCTCTCCGACCATGTCGGCCGCTTCATCGGCCACCACGGACGCATCCCGACGACGCGCCTGCGGCGCATCTACTACGGGCTCGATCCCACACCCTTCCGGGCCGCGACGAGCATGAGCACGGCCGAACGCGACGAGCTGCGTGCCAGCTTCGGATTCACGCCCCAGACGCGGCTCGCGCTGTGCGTGGCGCGCTTTGCGCCCCAGAAGGCGCACGAGGTGCTGCTGCGCGCGCTGGCCCTCGCGCGCCAGAGCGAGCCGGCGCTGGGGCTGCTGCTCGTGGGAGACGATCCCTTCGGCGATGGCCGGCGCAGGGCGGAGGCGGTCGCGGAGGAGTGCCGGCTGGGTTCGGCCTGCGTGTTCGCGGGCATCCGGCGCGATGTGCCGCGCCTGATGGCGGCCTCGGACTGGTTCGTGATGAGCTCGCTGTGGGAGGGGCTGGGGCTGGTGTTCCTCGAAGCCATGGCCGCGCACAAACCCGTGCTTTCCACGCGCGTCTCCGCGATTCCGGAGGTGGTCGAGGACGGCGTCACCGGGATCCTCGTGCCGCCGCGCGACCCCGAGGCGCTGGCGCAGGGCCTTTTGAGGCTGGCCCGCGACAGCGCGCTGTGCGAACGCATGGGACAGGCCGGCGCCGAGCGCGTGGAAAGGATTTTCGGCCTTGATCGGATGGTCGAGGAGACGCTGGCGGTCTACAGGGAGGTTCTGGAGGCCTGACTTGAGTCCGTCGGGCACTTCGGTCGATTTTCACACGGATGGGTCAGGAATCCAGCCCCCCCGACACTCAGGCCCCGGTCTACCGCGGCCCGGATCGTCGCCGTCGCCCGACGCCGCGCTTCTCGCGCTTCACGTTCTGGGGCGGCCGCCGCAAGCAGGCGCGCCGCGCCGGCGAGCGCGAGACGAGCTTCGTGGATCAGTACGACATCCGTCTGTGGCTGATCGTGCTGTGGGTCTCGCTGATGAACATCGCCGACAGCTTCTTCACGCTGGTCCACCTGCAGAACGGCGGCATCGAGGCCAATCCCTTCGCCGCGGCGCTGCTGGAGACGGGCCGCACGGGCTTTGTGCTGTGGAAGTGCGGGCTGATCTCGGCCGCGCTGGTGGTGCTGGTGATCCACAAGAATTTCCTCGTCGCCCGGGCAGGATTGAAGCTCTCGATCGTCGTGTACACCGGCCTGTGCCTGTACCACCTGGCCCTTTTCTGGGTGTAGCCTGCTCGCGCTGGAGCGGCGGCCCGCCCCGCCCTAGACTCCGCTCAGGAATATCGCGTGTCGGCTGAATCCCATTGCCTGATCAGCGGCGGCGCCGGTCTGATCGGCCGGGCGCTGGCCCTCGAATTGTCCAGTCGCGGCCGGCGCGTGACGGTGCTCGACGATCTCTCGGGGCACTCGAGCTTTCCCAAGCTGCCCGATGGCGTCGAGTGCGTGCGCGCCGACGTGCGCGACGGCGCGGCCCTCGAGGCTCACTGCCGCAGGCTCCGGCCCGACACGCTGTTCCATCTGGCGGCGATCGTCGGCGTGCGCCGCGTGCTCCGCGATCCCGCTGAGGCCTACGAGTCCAGCCTGGCAGGCGCGCGGGCCTGCCTCAGCGCGCAGCGGGCGATGGGAGGCCGCATGCGGATCGTGTTCGCCTCCTCTTCCGAGGTCTACGCCGAACAGCCCGGCCGGCTCGACGAGCAGGCGCCAGTGCGCACGCAAACCGGCGGGCGCTGGGCCTACGCGGCCGCCAAGCTGGCTTGCGAGCGACTCGTGCTGGCCGCGGATCCCGATTCGCGCGTGCTGCGCTTTTTCAACGTTGTCGGTCCCGGACAATCGGCGGAGGCGGGTATGGTGCTGCCTCGCTTCGTGGAGCGCGCGCGCGCCGGACTCGATCTGGAGCTCTATGGATCGGGCGCGGCCCGGCGCACCTACGCGCATGTCGACGAGGTCGCGCGCGTGCTCGGTGACCTCGAGCAGCACCCGCATTGGAAAACCCCGATCCTCAACGTCGGCGGCTCGGCGCGCGCCAGCGCGCGCGAACTGGCCGAGTGCGTGCTGCGGCTCAGCGCCTCGAGGGCCGGCCTGCGTCAGGTCGATCCGCGCCAGGAGCTCGGCGGCAGCTTCGAGGAGGTCGGCTCGCGCGAGCCGGCGCTCGCTCGCCTCGCGGAACTGGGGATCGAGTTGCCGAGTCGCTCGCTGGAAGCGATTGTCGGGGACATGCTGGAGCGCCACCCGCACAAGGAGCACATGCCATGCGCATCGCGCGCGTGATGACGCGGCTCAACCTCGGAGGCCCGGCGCGCCAGGCGCTGGCGAGCGATCGCTGGCTCATGGAGCGAGGCCACACACTGCGCCTGTACACCGGCGAGAGCGAGGCCGGCGAGGGCGATCTTTGCGAGGAGTTCGCGCGGCGCGGCCACGATGTGCGGCACATCCCCGGGCTGGCGCGCGGCATCAGCCTCGTGGGGGACTGGCGCGCGCTGCGTGCGCTCCGGCGCGAACTCAGCGCCTTCGCTCCCGATATCGTGCACACGCACGCTTCCAAAGCCGGCGCGCTCGGCCGCCGCGCGGCGCGCGACCTGGCGCAGGCGGGGCGCGTCCACAGCTTCCACGGCCACGTGCTGGAAGGTTATTTTCCGGCTCCGGTTTCCAAGGCGCTGGTGGCGCTGGAAACGCGGCTGGCGCGCGAAACCGACCTGCTGATCGCGGTGAGCCACGCCACGGCCGAGGATCTGACGCGGCTGGGCGTCGCGCAGGGCGCGCTGGCGGTCGTGCCTCCGGGCATCGAGCTCGAACCCTTCCTCGAGTTGCGCGGCCGTCACGGCGGCCTGCGCGCGGAGATCGGGGCCAGCGAAGATGATTTCGTGGTGGGCATGGTGGGACGGCTCGCCGAGGTCAAGCAGCCTCTGCGCGCGCTCGCGATCTTCGAGCTGCTCGCCGCGAGTCAGCCAGGACTGCAGCTCGTGTTCATCGGCGACGGCGAGCTGTTCACGGCGCTGGAGCGGCGCATCCGCGCCTATCCGGTGGCTCTGCAGCGCCGCGTGCACCTGCTCGGCGCGCGGAGCACGATGCCGCCGCTGCTGGCCGATCTGGATGCCGTGCTGCTGACCTCGCGTTCCGAGGGATTGCCGGTCGCGCTGATCGAGGCGGGCGCCGCGGGCAAGCCCGTCGTGGCCGCGAACGTCGGTGGCGTCAGCGAGCTGGTGGTCCACGAGCGCACCGGCTTTCTCGGCGACAACGACGACGAGCTCGCCTTCGGCCTGGCGCAACTGTGCGGCAACCGCGCGCTGGGGCCCGCCATGGGGCAGCGCGCGCGCCTGCGGATCGACAAGCGTCACAGCGCGCAGGCGCTCGGCAGCCACCTCGAAGCGCTCTATCGGCAGGTGCTGGAGGCGCGGCGATGAGGCTCCTGATGCTTTCGGGCGACACGCAGGTGGTGGTCGGGGAAAAGGGCCCGTTCCACGCGCTGCAGCGCGAATTCTCGCGCTGGTTTGAGCGCATCGACGTGCTGGTGCCAGCCGCGAGGAAGCCGGTCACCACCCGCTGCCTGTTCGAGGTCGTGCACTTCCATCCCGTCGAGGCCGCCCGCACGCGCCGCGCCGGTCGCATCGCGGAGCTGGGCGAAGAGCTGATCGCCGAGCACCATGCGAAGCTCATCGTCAGTCACGACTACGGGCTGTTCGCCAACGGCGTCGCGGCCGCACGCATCGCGGCCCGCACGGGCGTTCCCTATCTCTCCGAACTGCACCACATTCCCGGCTATCCGATCGCCGAGTCGCTGCGCGAGCGCATCGAGCGGCGCTTGGCGCGCGCCTACGTCGGCTACGCGCGGGAGCGCGCGCTCGCCTTCCGGGTCGTCAACCGCCAGCAGATGCCAGAACTGCTGCTGCGCTGGGGGGTGGCGCCCGAGAAGATCGCCGTGATTCCCTCCCTGTACATCGACCAGCGGGTCTTCCGCGTGTCCGATCAGCCGGTCGAGCCGCGCTTCGACCTGTGCTTTGTCGGCCGGATGGTCGAGAACAAGGGCTTGCTGCGGCTGGTCGACGCGTTCACGGCGCTGCACGAGCGGGGCCGCGCCTGCAGCCTGCTGCTGGTTGGGCGCGGTCCGCTGCAGAAGACCGTCGCCGCGCGACTGGAGCGGCGCGGACTCGCGGCGCACGTCACCTGGAAGGAGTGGGTCGCCGAACCGCTCGATCTGGCGCAGCTGTACCGCGAATCGCGCGTGGTGGTCTGCGCCTCGACCTGCGAGGGCGGCCCGCGCTTCACGGTCGAGGCGATGGCCTGTGGAACCCCGGTGGTCAGCACGCCGGTGGGCGTGATGCCGGATCTACTGGCCGACGGACAGGCGGGCTTGCTGGTCGGCTTCGATGTGGCGAGCCTCGCCGAGGGGCTCGAGCGCTGCCTCGAGGACGAAGCGCGCCGGCGCCGCCTGGGCGCCGAGGCGGCGCTGCGCGCGCTGCCCTTTGAGTACCAACGGAGCATTCACTTCTACGCCAGCGAGCTCCACCGCCTGTGCGGCGAACGCATGCCGGAGAAGGCGCTGCGCGCATGAAGCTCTTGTTTCTGACGCAGGTGGTCGACGCCGAGGATGCGGTGCTTGGCTTCGTGCCGCGCTGGATCCAGGGGCTCGCGCGCGAGTGCGAGGAGGTGCGCTCGATCGCGCTGCGCGCCGGAGACCTCTCGAGCCTGCCCGCGAACGCCAGCGTACGCGTCGTGGGCGAGCGCGGTCTGTTTCAACGCTGGTGGCGCTACCGCGGCTTCCTGCGCGAGGCCCTCGTCGACGATCGTTTCGATGCCGTGCTGGCCCACATGGTGCCGCGCTACGCGCTGCTCGCGCGCGCTCGCGCGCGGGCCTGCGGTGCGGGGCTGTTCCTGTGGTACACGCACGCCGGCGTCGATCGGCGGCTCGAGCGCGCCGTGGAGCAGGTCGACAAGGTCTTCACCGCCAGTGAGGAATCGCTGCGCATCGAGACTCCCAAGCGGGTCGTGACGGGCCATGGCATCGATCTGGCGCACTTTCCGCCCGCGCGGCCGGAGGAACGCGTGCCGCTCTCCGTGCTGAGCGTGGGGCGCCTCTCGCCCGCCAAGGACCCGCTCGTCTTGATCGAGGCGCTGGCGCGCTTGCGCCAAGGCGGTCTGCCCGCGACGCTCGAGCTGGTGGGCGGCACGATGACCGAGGCCGACCGCGTGTACGAGACGGCCGTGCGGGCGCGCGTGCGCGAGCTTGGGCTGGAAGCCGCCGTCAAGTTCGCGGGCGCCCGGCCCTGGCTCACGATCGCGCCGCGCTACCGAGCGGCCGCGGTGGTGGTCAACGCCAGCCACACGGGCAGCGTCGACAAGGTCGTGCTGGAAGCGATGGCCAGCGGCACGCCGGTACTCTCCTGCAACGCGGCGATTCCGCGCGTGCTCGCGGCGCTGGGAGCGGAGCGCGAGGCACTGCTGTTTCGCCCGCGCGATCCCGAGGATCTCGCGCGCCGGTTGCGCGCGCTGCTGTCGCTCTCCGAGACGGAGCGTCTGCGCCTTGGAACGGCCCTGCGTGCGATCGTCGAGCGCGATCACGAGGTCGATCGCCTGATGCGGCTTCTGGTCGCGCACATGCGCGAGGGGCGCGCGTGCTCGTGAGCCCGCACGCGCGCGAGATTCTCGAGCCGTTGACGCGCGTCACCCGCTGGCTGGCGGGCTGGCGCGACGCGCAAGGTCGGATCATGTGCCCCGAGCACGGCGTGGAGCACACCGGCAAGAGCGCGTACGCCATCGTGCTCGCGGCGCGCCTGTGCCGCCTCGATCCGCAGGCGGACCGCGCCTGGCTGCTGGAACTCGCGCGCGGTCAGGCGCGCCGGGTGGTGAGCAATCTGGTGCGCGAAGGCACGAGTCCCTGCCACACCTTCCGGCCCGGCCGCCACGATCCGTTCAATTGCTCCAACAGCGTCATCGACGGCGGCGCCTGTGCCGATGCGCTGGCCGAGTTCGTGCGCGAATTCGGCGCCCAAGTGCCGGCGGAGGAGCGCGAGGCGGCGCGCGCGGCCTGCCTGCTGCACGCCCGCACGTACTTGCGCTACGCCGTGCTCGACAAGGGCATTCCAGCTCAGCGCGCGTGGGGGCTCACGGGGCTGGCGGCGGCCTGGTCGCTGGAGCGCGATCCGGTGCTGGAAGCGGCCGCGATCGAGGCGATCGGCGTGCTCGAAGGCATCGCGCATGCCGATGGCAGCTATCCCTACCATCCCGTGGAGTGGGGCGGGGAACACCCCGGTTCCTCGGATGTCTCGAGCTTCTACCACTCGCGCATCCCCGGCTTCGTGCTCCATGCGCTGGGCCTGCTCTGCCGCGACCCGCGCTCGGAGTCCTTCGCCGCCCCGCTGGCGCGCGCGCTCGAGTTCCTGCTCGCGCTGGTCGGCCCCGATGGCCTCAAGCCCGGACTGCTCGAGGCCAAGCCCTGGTACTGGGGGGCGCACCATGAGGTGGCCAGCCATCCCTTCGACGTGCACGCGCTGTGCCTCGCGCACCAGTTGAGCGGCCGTGTGGCGTACGCGGAGGCAGCAGCCGCCTCGTTCCGCGCCTGGGTCGCGCACCTCAAGCCCAGCGGCGAGCCCCAGAGCCATCTGCCGGCGGCGGGCAGCGGGCGCAGCTACCAGTGTCCGCTGTTCTGGGCCGCCCACGCGGCCTGGATCGCGCGCGTGGCCGAGCCGCTGACGCGCGCTCTGGCACTGGAAAAGCCGCGCATTCCCTCGCCCGGATCGATCGAGATCTCCGTGCGCTGCTTTCCGCAGGCGGGGCTGGCGCGTCTGGAGGATGCGCGGGTGGTCGCCTGGGTGCGCGGAGCGCGCCCGGCGCACAATGTCCACCACGGCGGGCCGATCGGCGGCGGGCTCCTGCGCGTGTACGACAAGCCCACTGGCGCGGATCTGCTCGCGCGAGGGCACGCCGCGCTCCGAGAGGGGCCCGAAGCGGAGTGGAGCGGGAGGGCCGGTCCCTGGACCTGGTCGCGCGGCTGGCGCTCGGGCCGCTCGGAGCTGCGCTTCGCGCTGTGGCTGGCGCGCGTCGATTGGCGCGCGGGCCGGCTCGTCGAGGCGCTGTGGCAGGTGCCGCGCGTGCTGCGGCGCGGCGTGCTGGACTACGCTTCGGGATCCGTGGGCAGCCAGCATGCCGACGAAGTCGAGCTCTGCCTCCTGCCCGAGGGCGTGGAGCTTCATTCCAGGCTGGCGCACCCCGATGGCAGCGCACTCGAGGCTTCGAGGCTGGTGCGCTCGTACCGGGTCGGCGGGGGAGCTCTGGAGGTCGAAGAACGCCTGCTCGACGCTGGCGGCGCGCGCGCGCTCGACTACCGGATCCCCCGACGGGCCGCCGAGGTGCTGCGCGAGGGGGGGCGGATTTCGTACCGTCTGGAGGCGCCATGAGCCCTCATCCCGCATTCCACAGACCGGCTGCCGGGCTGTTGACCTCGCTTCAGGCCGGGGTCTCGGCCGGCTTTCTCGTCGGCACCCTGCACGGCCTCGCCGATGGCCTCGTCGCGGGGCTCGTGGGCACGGCCGATCTGGGCGCGTGGGACTGGATCGGCTGCGTGGGCTCGGCGATCGGCCTGTACGTCGCGCTGTGGATGGTCCTGCTGGGAGCGCTGGCGCTGCTGACGCATCCGCTGCTCGGCAACCGGCTGCGCGAGCTGACGCGCCGCTACCTCGCCTGCGTGGCGGTGGGCTTCGGGCTGGTGCTGTTCGTCGAGCTGTATTGGTGGTCGCGGCCCTGGGTCTTCTACGGCCGGCCCGCGCTCTCGATCGAGCGCCTGCTGAGCGCGGCGGGCATGCTGCTCGTGTGCGCCCTCGCCGGCTGGTGGCTCGCGCGCTGGTTCACGCGTCTACCAGCCGCGCTGATGCGCTCGATCTCGATCGTCGCGGCGCTCGGCATCGCCTGCGGGTTCGTCCACCACGCGATCGCCGACGCTGCCGCGCCGCGCGGGGAGCTCAGCCAGACCAATCGCGACCAGCCCAACATCCTGTTCGTGGTGGTGGACGCGCTGCGCCGCGACACGCTGGGCTGCTACGGGGATCCGCGAGTCAAGACTCCGCACATCGACCGCCTCGCCGCCGAGGGCGTGCTGTTTGAAAACCACTTCGCGCAGGTGCCGTTCACTTGGCCTAGTTTCGGCTCGATGCTGACGGGCAAATACCCGCGCCGCCACGGACTGGTGAAGATGGAGCCGGGCTTGCGCATGCCGCCCAACATCACCCTGCCCTGGCACCTCAAGACGGGGCAGCGGCTCGACGGCCGCGAGATGCAGGATAGCGACTGGCTGACCGCGAGCTTCCACACGGGCACGCTTTCGACCGGCTCGGGCCTGCTGCGCGGCTTCGACGAGTACTTCGAGGCCATGGTCGGTCACGATCTGGTGCGCCTCGACAGCACTTGGAGCGTATTTCGCAGCGATCTCCTGCTGTTCGTGTTCAAGAACAAGTTCGAGGCGCGCTTCGACAGCGCGATCGTCGCCAGCAGCGCGCGCGAGTGGCTGGAGCACAACCACGGGCGCCGCTTCATGACGATGGTGCACCTGTACTCCACCCACACGCCTTACGATCCGCCGCGGCATCTGCGCGAGCAGTACCTCGATCCGAACTACAAGGGACCGATCCACGCCTTCTATTCGGTTCAGCGCGAGGCGATCGAGGACGGCCGCTACCAGCCCACGCCGGAGGACATCCAGCGCATCCGCGATCTGTACTACGGCGGCGTCGCGCACGCCGACGAGATGATCGGGGAACTGCTCGAAGCCCTGCGTGCGCGCGGCGTGCTCGATTCGACGCTCGTGATCGTCACCAGCGACCACGGCGAATCGCTGGGCGAGGACGGTCTGTGGGAGCACGACCACATGGTGCAGACCAACCTGCGCATTCCGCTGCTGATGCGCTGGCCCAAGGGCCTGCCCGCCGGCAAGCGCGTCGGGGCGATCACCGACTCGATCGACATCCTGCCCACCGTGTGCGAGCTTCTCGGCCTCAAGCTGCCGGTCGATGACAGCGAGGTGCAGGCCTTCGGCGAGATCGACGGCGCCAGCCTGATGCCGCTGATCCGCGGCGAAGCCGCCGCGGTGCGCGCGCATTCCTTCGCGGAAAACGCCTACTTTCATGCGGCGCAGGACGGCCGCTTCAAGCTGCTGGTCGATGCGCGCGCCTCGAGCGAGCCGACGCTGGCGGCGGCGCGCCTCGTCAAGGATCGCTTCGTTCCGCGCCTATATGACCTCGCCGCCGATCCTCATGAGCAAACGGACGTGCTCGATCTGCATCCGGGGCCGGCCGAGGAGCTCTTCCAGGCGCTGCGGCGCTGGAACGAGCGTCTGCCGGTGCGCCGCATGGAGGAGTCACACCGCGATCTGGAGATGAAGGCCCGCTTCCAGGAACTCGGCTACACCGGCGGCGACGAGGAGGAGCCGCCGAAGGCTCCGCGATGAAGTCGCTGGTGCTGGTGGCCAACGCGCGCCTGCCCTCGGCGCGCGCGCAGTCGCTGCAGGTCGTGCAGTGCGCCGCGAGCTTCCAGCGCGCCGGCGTGGACACGACGCTGCTGACGGCGCGCCGCCACAGCCGCCTCGCCCTGCCCGAGGGGGTCGATCTGTTCGATTGGTACGGGGTGCCAAAGGGCCACCGGCCAGCGCTTCGCGAGGCCGACTGCGTCGACTGGATCGAGCGCCTGCCGCGCGCTCTGCAGTATGTCCCGGCGCGCGTTCAGGAACTGAGCTTCTCGCGCGCCGCGGCGCGGAAGATCCTCGGCGAATGGCCGACGGCCATCGTCTATTCCCGCGAAGTCGAATGCGCGCACGCGCTGCTCAAGCGGCAGCATCCCGCGGTGTTCCTCGAGATCCACCGCGTGCCCGGAGGGCGCCTGCGTCGGCGCGCGCTGCTGTGGGCGGGCTTGCGCGCCCGCGGAGTCGTGGCGATTTCGGGCGGCGTGCGCGCCGATCTGATCGAGCTGGGCCTGCCTATGGCCTCGATCACGGTCGAGCACGATGGTTTCGAGCTCGCGCGCTTCGCCGAGCGGCTGGAGCGCGCCGAGGCGCGCCGCCGGCTTCGGCTGCCCGAGTCCGCCCCGATCGTCGCCTACACCGGCGGCCTGCTGGAATGGAAGGGCGTCGACGTGCTGCTCGAAGCGGCGCGTTCGCTGCCCGAGGTCTACTTCGTGATCGCGGGAGGCATGGAAGCGGATGTGCACCGGCTGCGCGAGCGCGCCGGCGGCCTCGCCCACGTGCGCATCGACGGCTTTCAGCCGCCGGAGACCGTCCCCTGGTACCTCGCGGCGGCCGATCTCGCCGTGGTGCCCAACCGCGCCCGACCGGCGATCAGCGCGAGGTACACCTCACCGCTCAAGGTCTTCGAGGCGATGGCGGCGGGCATTGCGCTGGTGGCCTCCGACCTGCCCGCGCTGCGTGAGCTTCTGACGCACGAGCGCGATGCGCTGTTGGTGCCGCCGGAGGATCCCGCCGCGCTGGCTTCGGCGATCGAGCGGCTCCTCGGCGATTCGGCCTTGCGCGAGCGGCTCGCGACCGCGCTCGCCGCGCGTGCTCCCGAGCACAGCTGGGACGCCCGCGCGGAGCGGCTCTCCGTCTGGATGAGGGCGCGCCTTGGCTAGCGCAGACCGCCGAGCAGCGCGCGCGCGCGCTTGGCGTAGCTCGACTCGAAGCTCTCGCGGCGCACGGCGAGCTTCTTCTTCAGCTCGGTGTCCTTGAGCAGCTTCTTCGCGGCGCCGCTGAGATGCTGCTCGAGCTCCCGCGACTCCAGCCCGCCCGGCAGGGCCTTGGCAAAACCCACCAGCGCGCGGTAGTAGCCCTCCTGACCCGCCACGCGCCGACAGCCCTCGATCAGCGTGCTGGCGATGGCGCCATGCTCGAGCGCGCGCCAGCCGGGATGGCGCGCCAGCGTCTCGCCCCAGCCATCGAGGAAGGGGCCGAGCGGCAGCAAGAGGCGCGGGCTGGCGCGCAGCAGCTTCTGTTCGCGCAGCGGGTAGTGGCGATGGCCTTCGCCGGCGAGCAGCTCGCGGTAGATCGCGGCGGCCTGGCCGAAGGCGCCGGAATAGCGCTCCAGCCGCTCGCGCGCGAGCGCTCCGTAGCGCTGCAGCGGTTCCTCGGCCCATTCGCGCACGCCCTTGCGATCGAGCGCCTGCAGGATGTCGCCCGCATTGTGCGTCATCGCGTTGGCGAGGTTGCACAGCTCGATTTCCCGGCCCGCTCGCGCCGCGAGTTCGCGGAAGGCCTGGGCCTCGCGGCCAAGCTCGGCGTCGATCGCCGCGTCGACGCGCGCGGCATCCTGCGCGCGGCCGGCGGCCTTCATGCCCAGTAGGGCCCCGCACAGCACGGAGAGCCGCTCGCCGTCATGTCCGCTGACCGGGCCGAGTCCCTCCACGTGCACGCAGCGCGCGGAAATGCCTGTGATGTCCCAGGCGGACAGCGCGAGGGTTAGCTCGAGCATGATGTCGCGCTCGGATTCGGGCATCGGCTCGAACCACAGCGCGTGCCGGATCTTGGCATCCACATCGGTGGGCACGTAGCTTGCGACCGAGGCGAAGTGCGCCGCGAGGCACAGCGCGAAATAGTCGGTGCGGTTCTCGGGCGTGGGCGCCTCGCAGGGCGAGAGCAAATCGGCATGGCGCAGCACGGACCACCAACCCAGCGGATGGAAGGCGTGCTGGTGCAGGCGCTCGCCGCTGGTCCGCGGCACGCGCCCCTGATCGGGGTGCGTGCCGTCGAAGAGCCAGGGGGCGGCGTTGCGAACCTCCTCGACGAGCGTGCCGGGGCCAATGAAGCCCCCGAAAGCGCCGCGACCCTCCTTGCCCTGAACCATGAGCGCCTGAGCGTGACGTGGAAAGCGTTGAAATGCACGCGCTTGCAGGTCGAAGAGCGGTAGTGTTCGATTTCAGCCCCATGCGCGTGCTCTACCTGACCGATTCGCTCTCCGACCTCGACGGGGTCGGGCGCTATGCGGTGCGGCTGATCCACGCGCTGGAGGAGTTGGAACCGGGGCTTGAGGTGCGCGTGCTGCTCTCCCGCAAACATCGACCGACCTCCGCCGACGTGCCCTCGCGCTGGCAAGTCGAGGTGGCGCTGCCACCCGACTATCTGTTCCACATGAGCCGTCCGCGCTTCTGGGCGAATTCGCTGCCCGCCATCGCGCGCACGGCGCTGGCCGCCCGCGGCTGCGATCTGGTGCATGCCATCAAGGACTATCCGCACAACTGGATCGCGCTTTCGGGCGCGCGGCTGGCGGGCCGGCCCTGCATCGCCACGGCGCACGGGACCTACAGCGTGCAGCCGCTCAAGGATCCGCGCCACGCGCGCCGCGCGCGCGCTGCGTACGCCCGCTTCGAGCGCCTGATCAGCGTCAGCGCGTACACCGCGCGGCTGCTCGAGCGCGAACTGGGGCCCGATCCGCGGCGGGTGGTGATTCCCAATGCGGTCGATGCCAAGGATCAGGCGGGTGCGGCCTTGAGCGAGCCGCGTCCTTGGCATGCGCACCCTTACACGCTGGCGATGGGGGAACTCAAGGAGCGCAAGGGACACCATCTGTCGCTCGGCGCCTTCGCCGCCCTCGCGCCGCGCCACCCGCACTGGCACCACTACATCGTCGGCCGGCTGTCGGGCGACGACTACGAGGTGCGACTGCGCGCGCGGGTCGCCGAGAGCGGGCTCACCGAGCGCGTGCACTTTCTCGGCAACATCCCCGAAGCCGACAAGCGCGACCTGATGCAGCGCGCCTCGATCTTCATTCACACGCCCGTCACCGCCAGCGACGGTGGCTTTGAGGGCTTCGGCATTGTCTACCTCGAGGCGGGTGCCTGCGGTGTGCCCGTCATCGGTTCGCGGGACAGCGGAGCCGAGGACGCGGTGGTCGACGGCGTCACGGGACTGCTCGTCGAGCAGCAGCTGCCCGCCGTGACGCGCGCCCTGGAGCAGCTGATGCAGGACAGCGCGCTACGCCAGCGGCTGGGTGAGCAGGGGCGCCTGCATGCCCGGCGCAGCGATTGGCGCACGAATGCCAAGGCCGTGCTGCAGCTGTACCGCGAAGCGCTGGCGAAGCAGGGAAGCTGATGGCGATGCGCATCCTCCTGCTCAACGACCTCCACGATCCGCGCATCGGCTCCTCCGTGCGCCTGTGCTACCAGCTGGCGCGCCAGTTCGCCTCCGCGGGGCATGTGGCCGAGATCGTCAGCACGAGCGAGAAGGCGGCGGACAGCGGCCCCACCGAGATCGAGGGCGTGCGCGTCCATCGCCTGCACTCCTCGTACAACCCGCGCTGGCGTTCCTGGGTCAGCCTCGACAACCCGCGCGTGCGCGAGCCGCTCGCGCGGATCTACCGCGAGTTCCGCCCCGACATCGTCCATGCGCACCTGATCCACACGCACCTTTCCTACGCCGCGCTGACCGAGGCGCGGGCCGCCGGCGCCGCCGTGCTGTTCACCGCGCACGATGTGATGACCTTCTGCCATCAGAAGCTGACCTGCTTTCACGGCGGCGCCGCGCACGGTGGCGCGCTGCGCGACTACCGCGCCTACTGGCAGAAATGCCTGCCCTGCCAGCGCCTGCGCTGGAATCCCTGGCGCAACCGCGCCATCCGGCGCGTGCTGGAGCGCGATGTGCAGCGCATCAGCGCCGTATCGCACGAGCTCGCCCGCGCGCTCGGCGAGAACGGGATCCGCGTTGATCGCGTGCTGCACAACGCGCTGGAGCTGCAGGCCCGCCCCGTCAGCACGGCCGCCGTCGAGCGCTTCCGCCGCGAGCGCGGGCTGGAAGGCATGCAGCTGATCGCGATGGGCGGACGCCTGCACGAGCAAAAGGGCGTGTTCCAGCTGCTCGAGATGCTGCACGGACTGGCCCCGCGCTTTCCACAGCTGCGACTCATGGTGCTCGGCAAGCGCGATGTCTACGAGCGCGAGTTCGCCATGCGCGCACGCGAGCTGGGCGTCGCGGAGCGCATCGTCGCCACGGGCTGGCTGGAAGGCGAGGAGCTGCAGGCAGCGCTCGAGGCCGTCGATGTGTTCGTGACCCCCTCGATCTGCTTCGACACCTTCGGCATGGTCAACCTCGAGGCCATGGAGCACGCCAAGCCGGTGGTCGCGACGGTCTTCGGCGGCAGCCCGGAGGTGGTCGAGGACGGAGTCAGCGGCCTGATCCGAAATCCTTTCGATCTGGAGGGTTTTTCCCGGGCGATCGGCGATCTCCTGAACGACCCGGCCCGGGCGCGGGAAATGGGGCGGGCGGGACAAGTGCGTCTGGCCCAGAGCTTTAGGATCGAGCGGCTGGCGGCGGAGTGCCTCGAGGAGTACCGCCGGGCACAGGCGCCTTGATCGAAACTGCATCCAAAGCCCATCCGCAGCCGATACAGCAACCGGACACTCCTGCTCCGGCTCCGCCTCAAGTTGCGGGAATCTCACGCGAGGGGTAGAGTTCATCCTCGGCTTATCTACAAAAGCACCCTCGTACCACACCATGCGCAAAATCCTGCTTACTTACGTCAAGCCGCACGTCCAGGAAGATCCGCTGGCGATGGTGCTGGGCATCGCTTACCTCGGGGCCGCTCTGGAGCGCGAAAAGATTCCGGTCGAGCTGTGCGACGAGCGCATCGTCAACGACCAGTACATGCGCGATGCGATCGACCGCAACGACGTGATCGGCTTCGACGCGCTGACGCCCAACATCCGCCGGGCCATCGCTTGGGCGAAATACGCCAAGTCCAAGGGCAAGATCACGATCATGGGCGGACCGCACGCCTCGGTCGACCAGGGCATCTTCCTCGACTCCGGCCACTTCGACTACGTGCTCAAGGGCGAGGCCGAGGAGACCCTGCCGCAATTCATGAAGGCGCTCGAAGGCGGGCGTCTGGAGGACCTGCAGGCCGTGGCTGGACTCGCCGGCGTGCGCGACGGCCAGCTCGTCATCGACAACTCGGCTCCGCCGCTGATCAAGAAGCTCGACGACCTACCGCTGCCGGCCCGGCATCTCTTGCCGATGGACCGCTACTTCCAGCTCAACCCCGAGCGCCTCACTTACATCTTCACGACGCGCGGCTGCCCCTTCAAGTGCATCTTCTGCCAGAAGGAACTCACCGGCCGCGGCTTCCGCGTGCGCTCGACCGAATTGATCGTCGATGAGCTCGAGCACATCGTCAAGACCTACAACCCCGGCGTGATCCTGTTCGTGGACGAGATCCTCACGCTGCGCAAGAAGCGCATCCACGAGATGTGCGACGAGATCCTGCGCCGCGGCCTCAAGTTCGAGTGGATCGCCAACACGCGCGCCGACTGCGTCGACTATCCGTTGCTCAAGCACATGCACCGCGCCGGTTGCCGCCGCATCTACTACGGCTGGGAATCGGGGAGCCAGCGCATGCTCGACGTCCTCAAGAAGGACCTGACGCCAGAAGTGATCATCGAGGCCGCCAAGATGACCCGCCGCGCCGGCATCTGGGCCAAGGTCTATCTGATCGTCGGCTCGCCCGGCGAGACCCTGCAGGACATCCAGGAAACGGAGAAGGTGCTCAAGCTGGCCTCGCCGGACCTCGTGCGCGTCAGCGTGTTCAACCCGCTGATCGGCACCGAGAGCTGGGACGGCTACCTCGCCAACATCGATCTCACCGACCTCAGCGAGAACTACGTGTCCTCGAACCGCTCGGCCTACAAGCACGAGCACTTCACGCAGATCGAGCTCGAGGAGTTGCGCAAGAACATGGTGCGCAGCTACGAGCGCTGGTACTACGGCTATCCGCAGCGCGCCAAGCGCTTTATGGAGCGCACGCTGTACTATCTCGAGAACCCGCTCTACGGGCGCAAGCGTCTGGGCCGCGCGCTGGGCATCGTCCCGCCGCCGGAGAGCGCCAACGTGATGGACCGCGTGATGGAGAAGAGCAAGGGCTGATGCCGCCGGAGGGATGCGAGGCCCGCCAACCGCACTGCACCCAAAACACGCGCCGCGAGCTGACCGTGCGTCAACTCGCGGCGTCGTTCTGTCAGAGCGATCTCAGAGCTTGACGTACTCGAAGTCGGTCGGCTGGTCGTTGATGCCGCGCAGCGGGGCGGAGATCCAACTCGCGAACTTGCCCTTTTCGTGGCAAGGCACCATCAGCGACTTGACGTAGGCGCGGTCCTTTTCGTTCGGCAGCCACTGGTCGACCTTCTGGTTCCACTCGGCTTCCGAGATCGGGTTGCCGTCAAAGTCGAAGCGGCCGGCGGCGTAATCGCCGATGCGGCGGTTGAAGCGGCGGTGGGGCAGCTTGAACTTGAAGTCGATGCCGTGCTTCTCGGTGATGCGGTTCCAGTAGTCGACGCCCTTCTCGCAGTCCTTGATGTACTCCGAGCGCAGCACCTCGTTCATGGCGTTGCGCATGGCGACATCCTCGGCGCTGAGCTTGCCGTCGACGAAGCGCTCGATGCGCATCGAGCCTTCGTTGGCCTTGTGCTCCTTGTAGCGGTCTTCGTAGGCGCGGCCCTTGAGACCGGCGGCAAAGAAGTTCGCCGAGTTGGAGGAGACCTCGGCGCCGTAGAGGTCGGTGGAGGAGGAGTACCAGAAGTTGATGTAGCGCTGGATCAGCTCGAGCGGGATGGCGCCGAACTCGGTGACATCCTTGCCCGGGTGCTCCTTCATCAGCGTGCAGGCGCGGTCGATCACGCGGCCGACGCCCGTCTGGCCCACGAACATGTGGTGGGCCTCCTCGGTCAGCATGAAGCGGCAGGTGCGAGCCAGGGGATCGAAGCCCGACTCGGCCAGCGCGAGCAGCTGGAACTTGCCGTCGCGGTCGGTGAACATCGTGAAGCAGAAGAAGGACAGCCAGTCCTGGCAGGGCTCGTTGAAGGTTCCCAGGATGCGCGGATGGTCGGGATTGCCCGAGCGGCGCTGCAGCAGTTCCTCGGCCTCTTCGCGGCCATCGCGGCCGAAGTAGGAGTGCAGGAGATAAACCATGGCCCACAGGTGGCGGCCTTCCTCGACGTTGACCTGGAACAGGTTCCGCAGGTCGTAGAGCGAGGGGGCGGTGTGGCCCAGTAGGCGTTGCTGCTCGACGGAAGCGGGCTCGGTGTCGGCCTGCGTCACGATCAGGCGGCGCAGCCAGTTGCGGTACTCGCCAGGCACCTGCTGCCAGGCGGCCTCGCCTTCGTGGTCGCCAAAGCCGATGCGGCGCTCCGCGTCGCGCGGCTCGAGGAAGATACCCCAGCGGTACTCGGGCATCTTGACGTAGCCAAAGTGCGCCCAGCCATCGGCGTTGACGCTGACCGCGGTGCGCAAGTATACCTCGTTGGTGTTGAAGTCGGTTGGCCCGACGCTCTTCCACCACTCAATGTAGTTGGGTTGCCACTCTTCCAGCGCGCGCTGCAGGCGCTTGTCGCTCGAGAGGTCGACGTTGTTGGGAATCTTCTGGGAGTAGTCGATGCCGGTCATGGGATGCTCCTCGTGAGTGTGCGGGTCGTGGATTGTGAAGTGGTGATCGGAATCAGGTGCGCTCGAGATGGAACTCGGGCCGCTTGGGTGTGCCGTAGCAGGTCAGGGCGCCGCGTTCGCCGACGGCGTTGGGGCGCTGGAAGATCCAGTTCTGCCAGGCCGAGAGGCGCCCGAAGATCTTGGTTTCCATCGTCTCCGGGCCGGCGAAGCGCAGGTTCGCTTCCATGCCGGTCAGGGCGTCGGGTGAGAACGCGCAGCGCTCCTCGATGGCGAGGCGCAGCTCATCGTCCCAGTCGATGGCGTCGGGCGCGAAGGTGGCGAGCCCGAGCTGGTCGGCGCGGTCGGCGTCGAAGTCCGACTTTTCCTCCAGAACGGCACCGACGCATTCGGGCGTGCCGAGGAAGCGCGTCGAAAGACGCGAGATGCCGTTCGACATCGGGAACAGGCCCGCGTTGACGGCCGTCACGCCAAAGGTGGAGCGCGTGTCGGGATCGTTCTTGATGTAGGTCCGGTCGCAGGCGAGCGCCAGCTCCAGGAAGCTGCCGGTGAAGTTCGCGCCCTCGTCGGCGATCGCGTAGAAGCTCTTGGCGGAGAGATCGACGCGCTTGAGCGTGCGCTTGACGAACTGGCGCACCTCGTTGATGAACCAGTGCTTCGAGCCGGCGAGCAGCGCATCGGTGCTGCGCACGCTGGCGCTGCTGCCCTTGGCGCGCAGCGTGACGAGCGCGATCTGCGGCAGGTTGAACCGCAGGTGCAGGATCGCGTCCTCGAGCTCGCGAAAGGCCCGCAGAGCCCACCAGTTGGCGCCCTCAGCCCAAGCCTCGGCCTCGGTGGCGGGGCAGCGCTCGGGCGCCGTGATGACGAGCTCGGCAAGGCGCGTACTCTCGTCCCACAAGAGTTCCACATGTTCGTAGCTGCGGCGGTTGGCTGGCGTTCCGGGTGCGGGCCGGATCTCCGGCAGCGCCACGCCCTTCTCGCCGCGCACCGGCACGCTGTCGGCGAGCTTGCGGGCCCACTCCTTGACGAGCTCGTTCCAGCGCGACAGCGGCGCGATGCCATCGACCAGATTCCATTCGACCGCGCGCTTGCCCTTGATGCCCTCGGCGATGGTGGAGAACACGTCGCAGCGGTCGCGGCGGATCTTGCGCTTGTCCGTGATGCGCGTCAGGCCGCCGGTGCCGGGCAGCACGCCCAGCAGCGGAACTTCGGGGAAGGACACGGCGCTGTTGCGGTCATCGACCAGGAGGATCTTGTCGCAGGCCAGCGCCAACTCGTAGCCACCGCCCGAGGCGGTGCCGTTGAGCGCGGCGAGGAAGCGGATGCCGCTCGACTCGCTGGCATCCTCAATGCCAAGGCGCGTCTCGTTGGTGTACTTGCAGAAGTTGACCTTGAAGCCGTGCGTGCTCGTGCGCAGCATCACGATATTGGCTCCAGCGCAGAACACGCGGTCGAGCGCGCCGTCGAGCACCACGCAGCGCACCTGTGGATGTTCCAAGCGCAGGCGCTGGATGGCATCGTTGAGTTCGATGTCGACGCCGAGGTCGTAGCTGTTGAGCTTGAGCTCGTAGTCCTCGCGCAGTCCGCCGTTGAGCGCGACGGCCATCGTCAACCGCGCGATGTCGCCCTCGATCACAAGGCGCCAATGCTGGTAGCGCGAGGGGTGGGTCTGGAAGTGGATCGGTGCCTGGGTGGTGGAGGTGGCGGCCATGGATCGCGGTCGGAAAGGGGAGTCAAAGTAGGGAAGTAAACTTCCCTTGTCGATGTCGCCCGAGTATTCTATAGCTCATCGGATGCCTTTCCAAGCCCTACTGAAGGAACTCGGACGCAGAATTCGCCTCCAACGTGAGGCCCGCGGCCTCTCCGTGGCCGAACTGGCCCGCCGGGCGGAGCTCTCGCGCCGCCACCTGACCGAGGCCGAGGCGGGGCGGGCCAACCTGAGCCTGGTGACGCTGGCCCAGCTCGCCCGAGCGCTGGGCGTCCCGCTGGCGACGCTGTGCGACCTGCCGCTGGAGAGCCGGGCGCCCGAGCGCGTCGCGCTGGTCGGCCTGCGCGGCGCGGGCAAGTCGAGCGTCGGGCGCGCGCTGGCGCTGCGCCTGGAGGCGCCGCTGGTCGAACTCGACCGGCGCGTCGAGGAACTGGCCGGACTCTCGTTGGGCGAGCTCTTCGCGCTGCATGGCGAGGAACATTTCCATCGCCTCGAGGCGGAAGCGCTCGAAGCGGTGCTCTGTGAAGGGACGCGCTGCGTGATCGCCACGGGCGGCTCGATCGTGGCCGCTCCATCGACCTTTGCGCGGCTCAAGGAGACCTGCCGCACGGTCTGGCTCAAGGCGACACCGGAGGAGCACTACACGCGCGTGATGGCGCAGGGGGATCGCCGGCCGATGGCGAGTCGCCCGCGCGCCATGGAGGAACTGCGCGCGATGCTGAGCGCGCGCGAGCCTTTGTACGCAAGCTGCGAGATCACGATCAGCACCAGCGGGCGCACGGTCGAGGAGGTCGCCGCGGCGATCGCAGCCGAGTTCGCGCTTGTGGAAAAGTTGCCGCGGCGCTGAGACATCAGCTCTGAGCGAGCCGTGCTCACGCCCGCGGCGTGCGCAGCACGAAACCCGGCAGCAGCAGCAGTCCGCCGGCCGCCACGATCGCCGCGCCCAGCGGCAGATCGAGCTCGAAGGACAGCACGACGCCCACCACGACGCTGAACAGCCCGCCGGCGGCGCTCAGCAGCTGAAACTGGCGCATCGAGCGCGCGAAGCGCCGCGCGGACAGCGGCGGCAGCACCAGCAGGCCGAACAGGAGCGTCGGACCGAGCGTCATCGTGCCCACCGAAACGATCAGCGCCACGAGGAACAATAGCAGGGCCTCAAAGCCCATCACGGACTTCTTCAGGATGCGCGCGCTGTCGCGGTCGTAGGAGACGAGCAGCAGATCCTTGTGGAACAGGCCAAGCAGCACCGCCACGGCTGCGCAGGTGACCGCCACCATCTCGAACTCATGTAGGCCGAGGAACTGGATTTCTCCGTGCAGCAGCTCCTCGATCTCATTGCGGCCGAAGGGCGCGTAGCGCGCGAAGATGTAGATCGCGGCATTGGCGAGCGCGAAGGCCGCGGCGATGCGCGCGGTCTCGCCCTCGCCGCGGCGGCCGAAGTACAGCAGCAGGCCCAGACCGGCGAGGCTGAACAGGCTGGCCCAGATGAGGCTGTAGTTCATCGCCGTGTGAGGATCCGTCAAAATCGCCTCGGGACTCCCCGAAGGCCAGCCGAGCGTGGACATGCACCAAGGCAGCAAGCAGAAGCCCAGTGCGACGCCCGCCAGCGAGATCTGCGGCAGCGCAATGCCCTGAAAGCTGGTGCGGCGCACCAGCAGGAAGGCCCCGATCCACGGGCAGGCAAGCCCCGCGAACAGCGCCGACAGCAGTGCCCAGCGGAACAACTCGATGCGCTCGAGCCAACCGATCTCATCCATGCTGGCAGGTCTCCAAGCGTTCGATCATCGCGTGGCTGGGACCGCGCTCGACCTTTCCGCCGTCGACGAGCAGGACCTCGCGCACGGCGTGGTGCAGCAGGGCCAGATGGTGCGAGACCAACAGCACCGCCATGCCTTGAGCCTCGCACAGACTCTGCAGCAGCTCCAGCACGCGGCGCTCGGCCTCGTGGTCGACGCCGCTGGTCGGCTCATCGAGCACGAGCAGCCGCGGCGTGCTCATCAGCGCGCGCGCGATCAGCACGCGCTGGCGTTGTCCGCCCGACAGGCGCGAGAAGGGCTCATGGCTGCGATCCGCGAGTCCCACGCGCGTCAATTGGGCGCGTGCCAGCTCCTTTTCGGCATGCGCCAGAAGGCGCAGTCCGGACAGACGCCCGTAAGCGCCCATCTGCACGACCTCCTGCACGCTCAGCGGAAAGATCGGATCGAGGCTCTCGCGCTGCGGCACGTAACCCAGATCGCGCTCAGGACGCTCGATGCCGCCCGCGAGCGGCGGAATCAGGCCCAGGATCCCGCGGATCAGCGTGGTCTTGCCGCCACCGTTGGGACCGATGATGCCCAGCAACTCGCCCGCGCGGACCTCGAGGTTCACGCTCTGGAGTAGGGGGCGGCCTGCATAGCCGAAGGCCGCCCCCCGCAGTGTCAGCAGCGGCTTCAAGAGCCCTTGCGTTGTCCGAAGGCCTCGGCCAGTCGCTTGTGCAGGAGGTCCATCATCCCGATCCAGCTTTCGGTGCCGGGCAGGCCGTGGCACATGTTGGGCAACTCGACCAGCGTCACGCCGGCCTGATCGCGCACTTCCTCCAGAGCCGAACGGCGCGCCCAAGCGGCCGCGAGCAGGCAGACATCCGTTTCCTTGCGCAGCGCACGGATCAGCTCCGCGAGCGTCGAAGGTGTCGGAGGAATGCCCGGCTTGGGCTCGACGCTGCCGATCTGGTTCAGTTCGTACGCCCGGATGAGATAGGTGAACTCCTGGTGGTACACGCACACCTTGCGGCCCTTCCAGCTCTCCGCCTGCTTTTTCCAGCGCAGCTTGGCCGCTTCGTACTCCTTGGTCCAGACCGCGTGGCGCGCCTCGTAATCGGCCTTGTGGGCCGGATCCACGGCGCACAGGCCCGCCAGGATGTTGCGCGCCATGGACTCGCCGCCCTCGACCGACAGGTTGAGGTGCGGATTGCCCTGGGGATGCACATCGCCGAGCTTACGGTCGACTGCTCCGGGAACGTCGAGGGCCGCAAAACCCAGCGAGGCGTTGATGAAGCCGGGCCTGCCGGGCTGGATCCTCGGATTGCCGCAGTTTTCGAGCAATCCTGGAACGAAGGCAACCTCCAGCGACAGGCCCACCTGCACGAACACATCCGCACGGCTCATCGCGACCAGATGCGAAGGCTTGATGCTCACGAAGTGCGGATTTTCAAGGCCCTTGCAGATCGACTGCACCTCGACGCGCTCGCCGCCGATGCGGCGAGCGATATCGGCGAGATCGGGGATGCTCGTCACCACCTTGAGCTTGTCCGCGGCCTCTGCGCACAAGCTCAGGAGCACGAAAGCGATCAGCGTCAGCACTCGCATGGCCATCACCAGTTGACGCCGTGGCCGTGGGCCCCGACGAAGAAGGTGTACTGCACGGCCGCGCGGAAGCTGTCGTCCTCGCCGTCGATGTCGAGCGTCGAGACACCGAAGCGGATGCGGTGGAACTCCGAAAAGTAGCGGGTGTAGTAGGCTTCGATTTCCGTCGCATCGGAACCCGCTTCGTCGCCCAGTTCGGCCCTGCTGATCTGCAGGCCGATCGAGTTGCTCGGATCCAGCCCGTGATCGGCGAACAGCATCCAGCCCGTGCGCGTGCCGTCCGCGACGATCGGCGCATCTCCGGGAGCGGCACCCAGCTCGGCGCCGACGGCGCCAGAGTTCACGAGGAACTCCAGCCCCGCCGTGAAGCTCTTCGTGGCCGTATCGTCCTTCCAGCCGTAGGTGGCATCCAGACCCCACACGGTGTTGTCGAGGCCGTCGGCCTCGCCGCCGCCCTGCTCATCGACGAAGGCGAAGTCGGGCACGAAGCGCGCCGAGCTGCCCAGCTGCAGCGTGCCGTTGGCGCCGACATCGGTGAAGCCGGTGACGCGCGCGCTGTAGTTGAGGTTTCCGAGCGACTTGCGGCCGGCGATTTCGGCCTCGGCCTCAGGCTGGGCTTCGTCGCCGTGCTCGTGTTCCGGCAACAGGCTGGAGAACACGCCCAGCGAGAAGCGCACGGCCGTCTTGTCATCGGCCGAGAACCAGTAATCCCACTGCACGCCCGTGCCCGAGACCTCGTCGCCGAGGTACTCGCGCAGGACCAGCGGACGCTCGAGCGTGCGCAACTCGTGCACGTGCGTCTGCATCTGCTTGCCGAAGTCGAGGAAGAACTTGCCGACGCGCAGTTTGTGGCGCTCGCCAAGGCCCGTGTAGTGCAGGGCCGCCTCCTCGAGGTCGAGGCTCTCGCCGTCGCTCACGGCGATGAAGTAGGCCCAGGCGGTCGGGTCCACCGAGGCCTGCGCGCCGAATTCCAGCGAGCGCAACTCGGCGTTCCAGCCGACCTCCTCAGCCCCGCTTTGGTAGTCCCCGACGAAGTCGCCGACGAAGGAAATGGCTGGGTTGAAGACCGAGGAAAAGCGCGAGGCCTGCCCCGAGGCATCTTCCGGTGGCGGACCGTAGACCTGCCGAGGCATGCCGGGGGTCTGGAAGGCGGCACCCTGCGCCAGCAGGGGAGAAGAAAAAATCAGAAGGGTGAATGCGGACGGAATGAAATTGTGCATGGAACGGTGGCGGGTACGCGAGCCCGCCGAGGGGAAACGCGAAAACAAGCGGAACGGAGGATTCAACAGTGTGGAGAACCGTTCCTATCGCGGCGGGCCCCGAGCCGGACGGATCCAGCACGGCGCTCGTTCTGGAGCACGTGCGGGCCATGTCGGCGGCGGCAGCGCGTCCTGCTCGAGCATCAACGGTGCCGAGCCCTCGAGCGGAGCCTCCGGGCTGGCGAACAGACACGCGGCGCAGTCGCTGCCCGCAGCATGGTCCACGTGCAGCGCCGCGTGCGCAGGGCCCGCGCACAACAGGCTCAGCACGATCAGGGTGCACAGCAGCACCTGCACCAGCGTGGCACGCTTGGTCTTCACGGCGCCGGGAAGTCTAGCAGCTCAGCCATCGAGGCGGAAGAGCGGGCGGTACTTGGGGTTCTCGACCAGCTTCTGGAACAAGGGATCGTTGGCGAGCGCCTGCAACTCTTTCAGCGAGATCGGGGCCTTTTCGAGCGTCTCGGCCGCATCTTTCAGCTTGCCCATCTGCAGGTGGCAGCGAGCCAGGCCGAGGTAGGAACCCTCGGGCCGCGCGCGGAAGTCGTCGGCGGAGAGCTTGAGCGCCGTCGTGTAGTCCTTGGCCGCATCACGCCACTGCTCGATGCGGTAGTACAGGCGCGCGCGTTCCTCGTAGTTCTGAGCGTAACCCTTGTTGCGATCGACCTGCGTCTCGATCGCGGCGAACAGGTCCCTGCGCGCGTTCTTGTCGCCGAGGAGCGTCAGCGCGACCAGTGCCGACTCGCGCACTTCCTTGGTCGGCGACAGGCCCAGCTCGCGCAGGATCTTCTTGCCCTCGTTCTCGATCGAGTCGTCGGGGAAGCTCGGCACGAGATCGAGCAGGCGCGCGCGCTGCTCGGGCGGGGGCGTGAAGTCCTGCGTCAGCCGCAAGATCGCCAGCGCGTGCGCCTTGTCGACCGCCTGCGGCACTGCGCCGTAGTACGCCGCCAGCGCCTCGACATGCGGGATCGCGTCGCGCACGGACTCGACCAACCGCAGCACTCGGGGCGCGAGATCGGCGCGCTTGGCGCGCGTCAGCGCACGCAAGGCCGCGTTGACCACTTCGGGTGCGGGGTCGCTGAGTGCCTCGCCCAGCGCCTTGTCAGCCTCGGCGCCCTTGAGGTTGGCAAGACTCGTCAGCGCGGCATCGCGCAGTTCTTGCGGCCCGCCCTTGACGATGCCCACCAGCAGCGGGGCGGCGCGCTCGGGCTCGGGCGCGGAGCCCAGCGCGAGCACGGCGTTGCGCCGACCGTCGGGGCTGGCGCTCTGGGCCAACTCGACGAGGCGCGGCGTCACGGCCGAGGAGCGCAGCTCGAACAAGGCCCGGCGCACGGTCTGGGCGACGAGCTTCTGGGCATCGCTTGCCTGCGCCCCCGGATCGAGCTTCTCCACCAGCAGCGGCGCCGCTTCCGCACCCAGCGCGATCAACTGCTCGCGGCCGCGATCGAGCGCCTCGGTGCGGCGTGCGAGCGCATCCTGTTCGAGCCGCACCAGGATCTCGGTGAGGCTGGCCGACAAGCCGACCGACTGCGAGGCCTGAACGGCGCGCAGGCGCTTGAGGTAGGCCTCCAGCGACTCCCGCGCGGGGCGCTTGTCCTGCGCCGCCAGTCCGCCGATCAAGAAAGCCATCGAGAAGAAGCACACCAGTGCACGCATCGGATTCGCAGAGAATAGCCCCCGACCTCTCCCGTGCAACCGCAGGCCGTGCGGAAAGTCCTCAAGACCCGGCCGCCCGCGGGATCCTCCCAGCGGGTGAGCCGGCCGCCCAACCCACTCGCGGTTGGGGGATCAGGCCGCACTGCCATCCCGCGGCCTGTGGATCAGGCCGCGCCGGGGCTCTGCGGCCGCAGGTAGTAGACCTCGCCGCGGCGGGCGCACTCGCCGGGCCGCAGCCCCTGCGCCGTCCGGCGCGCGGCCTGCGCCCGGCTGGGAGCGGCGGGTGCCGAGGTCGGCACTCGGGCGCCGTACACGGCTTTGAGCCGCAGGCGGTGGCGAAAGATCCAGGAGCGCATGCCAAGGCTTCCTTTCGGCCGCCGCAGGGGTCGCTTTTTGAGGCCGATCGGCCAAAATACTCCGCTCCATGCGCGCCACGAGCGAAAGCCTTTCACACCCCGGCCCGGATGCCGCTGCCGTCGACTTCGGCGTGATCGTCGTCGGCGGGGGACACGCAGGCATCGAGGCCGCGCTGGCGAGCGCGCGCCTGGGTGTTTCCACCGCACTGGTCTCGCTGCGCCTCGATCGGATCGGCGAGATGAGCTGCAATCCCGCCATCGGGGGCCTCGGCAAGGGGCAGCTGGTGCGCGAGATCGACGCGCTCGGCGGCGCCATGGGCTGGATGGCGGATGCGACTGGCATCCAGTTCCGCGTACTCAACACAGGCAAGGGCCAGGCCGTGCGCGGACTGCGCTGCCAGTCCGATCGCCACCGCTACCGCGAGCTTGCGATCCAGACCTGCTCCGGCGCGCCCAACCTGAGCCTCTTCGACGGCGGCGCCGGGGGCCTCTGGATCGAAGGCCGGCGCGTGCTCGGCGTGCGTCTGTGCGATGGCCGCACGCTGCGCTCGCACGCCACCGTGCTCACCACGGGCACCTTCCTGCGCGCCGTGATGCACACCGGCGAAGCCCAGTCGGCCGGCGGCCGCATCGGCGAGGGCACCAGCAGTGGCTTGAGCGAAGACCTCGCGCGCCTCGGCGTCGAGCTGGGCCGGCTCAAGACCGGCACGCCGCCGCGCCTCGCGCAGGATTCGATCCGCTGGGAGCAGCTCGAAGCGCAGCTCGGCGACGCAAGCCCCGAGCCCTTCTCCGAGCGCACCGACCGCGCGCGCTTCCCCGCGCTGCCGCAGGTCAGCTGCCACATCACCTACACCAACGAGCGCACGCACGCGCTGATCCGCGCCAACATCCACCGCGCGCCGATGTACGCCGGGCGCATCCAGGGCGTCGGTCCGCGCTACTGTCCTTCGGTCGAGGACAAAGTCATGCGCTTTGCCGACAAGGATCGCCATCAGGTCTTCCTCGAGCCCGAGGGCCTCGACACCGAGGTGGTCTACGTCAACGGCGTCTCGACCTCGCTGCCGGCCGAGGTGCAGGAAGCCTTCCTGCGCACCATCCCCGGCCTCGAAGAGGCGCGTTTCCTGCGCCATGGCTACGCCGTGGAGTACGACTTCTGCGCGCCCTCGCAGCTCACCGACACGCTTGCGCTGCGCTCCGTGTCAGGCCTCTACCTCGCCGGACAGATCAACGGCACCTCGGGCTACGAGGAAGCGGCCGCCCAGGGCCTGATCGCGGGCGCCAACGCCGCGTTGTGGGCCAGCGGGCGCGAGCCGCTCGTGCTCGGCCGGCATGAGGCCTACATCGGCGTGATGATCGACGATCTCATCCGCTCGAATCCCACCGAGCCCTACCGCATGTTCACCAGCCGCGCCGAGCATCGCCTGCTCCTGCGCAACGACAACGCCAGCGAGCGGCTGACCCCGCACGCACACCAGCTCGGCCTCAGCCCCGACGCGGACCACCTGCGCCTCGAGCAGCGCCTGCAATCCAAACGCGAGTGGGCGAAGCGCCTCGAGTCGATTCGCATCCCACAGCACGGCCACCGCACGCTGTCCGAGCTGCTCAGCCGGCCGGATTTTGACTGGAGCGCGGCCGAGGCGCTCGCACCAGAGCTTTGCGGCTGCGATCCCTCCATCGCGCAGGCGGTCGAGACGGAAATCAAATACTCCGGCTACATCACGCGCCAGGAAGAGAATGTGCAGCGCCTCGCGCGCCAGGAATCCACCGAGATCCCCGCCGAGATCGACTACGCGATGCTGCGGGGGCTTGCGACCGAAGCGCGCGAGCGGCTCAGCGCGCTGCGTCCGCGCACGCTGGGGGCCGCCAGCCGCATTGCGGGCGTGCGGCCGCCGGATGTGGCGCTGCTGGCGATCCACGTGGAGCGCCTGCGCCGCCAGCGCCAGGGCTGATAGGGCCCCCGAGAGAGGGCCGCCACAGCGGGCCGCAGAGTCGGAGGGAACACGCGGCTCCCCAAGATCGTCCGCCATCCCCTAGGATGATTCTCATGCGCACCCCCCTCGCCCTACTGGCTTTCGGCCTCGCTACCCTCTCCTTCACCAGCGTTCTCCACGCTCAGGACGGCGTCGAATCGGACATGATCACCGACCCGCGCCCCCAGGCTGCCGCCCCGCGCCAACCGCTGCCCTCTGAGCGGCTCAACCTGGCGGGCACGGCCGAAGCGCTGCGCTTCGAGGTGCCGGGCATCAGCCTTGATCGGCTCTACGCGGAGGACGCTCTCGACGCTCGCGGTCCCGAGCGCATCGGCGTGGAGCGCCCCTTGAACCTTTCCGCGCGCGAGCTTTCCGACTGCTGGTTCGAGACCAAGGAGGGCGAGCTCTTCGCCTGCACCTTCGACGCGCCCGAGGCGATCGGCCTGCGCCTGCGCTTCGAAGAGCTCGACCTGCCCCCGGGTGCCGAGCTTTGGATCTACGCGGCGCATGCAAACGGCCGCGTTCAGGGCCCGATCACGGGCCGCGGCCCCTCCGGCAACGGCACGCTCTGGTCGGCCGATATCCATGGCCCCGCCACGCACATCGAGTGCTTCGTTCCCGCAGGTTTGCCCCGTCCCCGCTTCACGATCCCCGCCGCGCAGTACCTCTACAAGGAACCCTACGAGCCCACCGAGCTCGATCAGTTCCTCGGCGCCGGAGCCTGCCACAACGATGTCATGTGCTACTCGACCTGGCATCCGCTGCACAACGCGACCGTGCGCCTGACCTTCGTCGACGGAGGCACCTACCTGTGCTCGGGAACGCTGGTCTCGACCACCAGCAACGACCAGACACCCTACATCCTCACCGCCAACCACTGTGTCGCCACCGATGCGGTCGCGGCCACCGTCTCGGCTCGCTTCTTCTACCAGACGACCGCCTGCAACGGCGCCAACGCCTCCTTCGTCGAGGTCGATCACGGCGATGTCGTCGCCACCAACTCCGCCGTCGACATCACGCTGATGATCCTCGACGGCGCGCTGCCGACCGGTGTCACCTGGGCTGGCTGGTCCACCGCGTCCAACAGCACGGGCACGGCCGTGCGCGCCATCCACCATCCCGCCGGCGCGCGCAAGAAGTACTCCGAGGGCAGCCTGATCACGCACACCTTCGGCGATCCCACGCGCTACTACGGCATCAACTGGACCAGCGGCACGATCGAGGGCGGCACCTCGGGCTCCGCCGTCTGGCGCAACTCCAACCAGCTCGTCATCGGCGTCGCTTCGCACACCGAGGTCCCGGGCGATTGCACCAACCCCAACGGTCCCTCCGGCTACGGCAAATTCCCCTGGTTCTATTCCAACGTCTCGGGCGTCAGCACGCTCTTCGCCGGCGGCAGCGACGACGCGGCCGAGCCCAACGACAGCTGCGCCGCGGCCGTGACGCTGGCGGCGGGCACCTATACCAATCGCATCGTCAAGCGCAGCGACGAGGACTGGTACACGCTCGCCATCGCGCCCTGCAAGCGACTCGAGTTGACCCTGACCACCACCCAGACCTTCGGCGATGTCGACATCGAACTCACCAACGCCTGCGGCGGCACGCTGCTGGCGAGCGACACCTCGGCCAACGGCACCAAGACGCTCACCTGGGTCAACACGACGGGCGCATCCGTCTCCGCCAAGCTGCGCGTTTTCATGGGAGTCAACGACGCGGACACGCGAGCGGTCTACGACTTGAGCTACGCGCTCCCCGAAGATGCTCTCTGCGGCTGCCCGACGCCGAGCAACTTCTGCATCGGCGCGCCCAACTCGGACGGCAACTCAGGCACCATGGCCTGGTCGGGCTCGCCGCGCGTCGCGCTCAACAGCTTCGTGCTGCGCTCGAGCTTCCTGCCCGCGAACAAGACCTGCCTCTACTTCTACGGCCCCAATCAGGTCGCACCCGTCACCTTCGGCAACGGCTACCGCTGCATCGGCGGACCGATCTACCGCCTGCCGACGACGAGTTCCGATTTCTTCGGCGATGCCTTCTTCAACCTCAACCTCAACACGCTGCCGCCCGGCGGGGGCATCAGCGCGGGATCGGTGATGAAGTTCCAGTGCTGGTACCGCGACCCGGCGGCGGGGGGGGCGGCGTACAACAGCACGGATGGCCTGAGCGTGACGTTCTGTCCCTGAGTGGGGGGCTGCTGCCGTCTGGATTGATGCTTGCGTCTGGCCTTTCGCCGGTCGCTTGGGCCGGACGCCGCTGTCGCGGCGAATGCAGCGAAGAGCGAGTCGTGAAGTGGTCAAGGACTCAGGGGTGATGCCCCTGGCGGGACGGAGGCTGAAGAAGATGACGAGGCGGTCATCCGGCGTGTGGACGTGGCGGTACGCCGACCTCGCGAACCCGGCCGAGTCGATCCAACCGCCTCCGCGCCCGGAGTGCGCACTTCCCGGCCGGATTCGCTAGGGCGTGATCGCTCGCGCTGGGCGCAGACCGCTGCTTCCGAAACGATCGCCGGAGGTCCCGTTGCTGCGGCAGCCCGAGCGGCCGTATTCCGCCGCGTGGTACCAACTTCCGCCGCGCAGCACGCGCGCGCTGGTGAGATCGACCCCATCGTCCCGCAGGCCGTCGCCCGCGCGCGGTGCAGCCTGCGCGTCGTAGCTGTCCCCGCACCATTCGTACACATTTCCGTGCACGTCGTGCAGTCCGAAGGCATTGGGCCTCAGGCTGCCCACCGCCCGCAAGTTGTCGAGTTGCGCCACGCCCGCGAGATCCGCCTCCAGATCGCCGCTCCACCAGCGCGTCGCGCTGCCCGCGCGGCAGGCGTACTCCCACTGCGTTTCGCTGGGGAAATCGCACCAGCCCAGCTCGCGCGGCCACATCGCGCGCACGTCATCCCAGGAGATGTTGTTGGCGGGGACGGTCGGGACCTCCTTGAGGTACGCGACGCCCTTGCGGACGGAGAGGCGATCCCACTGCTCGTGGGTCAGCTCGTACTTGGAGATGAAAAAGGGGCGCAGTTCGATGGCCGGGATCCACTCCGCCTGCCCCTGCGGGTTCGCCTGGCGGGGGACGCGGCCGCCGGGCAGCAGGACGAAGACGATGCCCGTTTCGGCGCTCGGTGAGCTCAGGGGGGTGGGCGTGGGCTCGGCGCCCGACTGCAAGTGGACGAATTCCCACAGGCCGCTACTCGGATTCTCCCCGAGCGGCAGCAGCCCGAGTTGCGGCGTCAGTCGCGCGCCGCCGGGCCAGCGCTGGCCGGCGTAGCGAGGCGAGCGCGCGATGCTCTCGATCGCCTCGGCCCAGCGTACCCGCGCCTTCTCGGTTTCGACGCTCGCGAGGGCCGCGGCCCGGAGCTCGGAGAGCGCCGACAGCTCCGCCTCGAGCAGTTGCACCTGCGCGTGCCACCACTCCTTCTGGCTGTCGAGGAAGCGCCAGGTGCGCCGCTCGAGCGTCTGCTCGCGCAGCGGCTCCAGCCGCTCTGCGTACGTCTGCTGCAGGCGGGCGGCCTTGGCGGCGAGTTCCGTCGGGCTGGACGAGCTGTCGGCTTCGCTGCGCAGAGCCTCGAGCTGCTCGTCGCGCTCTTCTTCCAGATCGCGGATGCGCGCTTGGAGCGGATGCGTGGCGCGGTCGCGCTCGCGGTCCTCGTCGGTCCAAGGCAGCGCCTGGGCGCGCAGTTCCCCCAGCTTGGCCCGCACGTCGGCGAGCCCCGGCCGCCACTTGCGGTCCGTGGCGTGTCCGGCCGCGCCGGGCTCGTCGCCCGCTTCGCCTTGGAGGAGCTTCGCTGACTCCAGGAGCCACCATTGCCAGGCCGGACGATCGAGGCGCTGCAGCCCGTCGGTGCTGCGGCACTGGGCCCGGAAGCGGCCGACTTCCTGGATCATGCCGCGCAGTTCCTGTTCCCGCGCCTGCGCGCGCAGCTCGAGGTTGGCGCGCTCGGTCTTGCGTTGTTCCAGCAGGGTGAAGCTGATGCCGCCGATCAGCGCCAGCATGGCGGCGCACACCGCGAGCGTCAGCGCGCGGTTGCGGCGGACCCACTGCTTGGTCTCGGCCCAGGTGCCGGTTTCGTGGGCCTTGACCACGCGGCCCTCGATGTAGGCGCGCAAGTCGCCGGCCAGCTCCTCCATGTTGCGGTAGCGCTGCTCGATGTCGCGCGCCATGGCCTTCTCGACGATCGCGACGAGCGCGGCGGGGGCGTTGCGCTCGGATTGCTGGATCGGCGTGGGCGGGCCTTCGCCGACGAGCATCAGCACGCGCAGCTGCGAAAGCCGCATGCCCTTGGGCACGTAGGGCATTTCGATCTTGCGCACGAGCAGCAGGTGGTAGAGCATCGCGCCGACGGCGTAGACATCGGAGTGTGGGCCGAGCCGGGCGAGTTCGCCGCGCGCCTGTTCGGGCGGCATGTAGGCGGGCGTGCCCATCACGTCGCCATCCAGCGTCACGATCGGCGAATCGGGCAGTTCCTCGCGGTCCGCGCGGCGCTCGGTCCGCACGGACGCGCTCGCCGGGCCGGCTTCGCGGGTCAATCGCAGATCGTGCAGGTCCTGCGCGCCTTCCACGCGCGCAAGGCCCCAGTCCATCACGTAGACCTCGCCGTAGCGGCCGACCATGATGTTGGCCGGTTTGAGATCGCGGTGGATGACGCCCTTGGCGTGCGCGTAGGCCATCGCCTCGCAGACCTTCAGCATCACGCCCAGCGCGCGCGTCGTGTTCCAGCCCTCATGCCCGCTCTCGACATGGCGGAAGATCGTGCGCAGATCCTCGCCCTTGACGAGGCGCATCGTGAAGAAGACCTGCCCGTCGGCGCCCAGACCCAATTCGTGCACGGGCACGATGCCGGGGTGGTCTAGCTGGCCGGTGATCTGCGCTTCTTCGAGAAAGCGGCCAAGCCGCCGGGGGTCGAGCGAGGCGGGCGCGTCCGGCAGCGTGGATTCACTCTTGCCTAGCACGACCTTCATGGCGAGCGTGCGCCGCAGATCCTTGTCCCACACGCGCAGCACGGCACCCATCCCGCCGCGGCCGATTTCGCCCAGCGGCTGGTAGCGCGCGTTGCGTGGAGCCTGGGCGCGCAGGCGCTGCAGAAGCTCGCCGGAGGCGGCCGATTCCTCGGAGGGCTTGCCGCCGTCGAGCGAGATGCCCGGATCCACGCCTTCGCCGAACTGCTGGCGCAGCTCCTCCGCGAGTCGGCCCTGCACAGGAGCGCCGGCGAGGCGCTCGAACAGCTGCCGCTGCTCCAAGTATTGCTGATACTGCCCGTGGAACTCGCGCAGCGCCGCGGCGGCCGCCGGGTGGCGCGTGACGAAGTCCTCGAAATCGGCGGCGCCGCTGCGTAGGAACTCGGCGAAGAGTGGCTGGGGGTCGGAGGACATGCCGGGTCAGGGCCAGAAGATAGCGTAGAGCAGGCGTGGTTGGCGCGCGATGAAAGTCCTCGAGTTCGGGGGCGCTCTGGACCTTGGCGCCGCCGCTCACGCCAACGTCCGCTCAGCGGATCATGGGCAGAGCGTCACCCTGCGGCCGTCGCTCAGGTTGGTGCCGCTGGCGCCAAAGCCCGGATCGCGATACCAGAGCTGGAAATGGGCCGTGTCGCCGGGATGCAGCGCGTTGTTTCCGCCCGCGAAGGGTGCTTCGGCAAAATCGAGCGCCTTCACCAACTCGCCGAAGGCGTCGGTGGTCACGACGCCCAGGCGCGAGATCGGAGTGCCGACGCAGCGGAAACCATCACCAAGGGGCGCCTGCGCGGCGCCCTTGGAATAGAGCAGGATGCCGTTGACGCCCGGCGGGCAGTTGGTCGCATAGAGACCCAGATCGTTGGCCCCGTAGCTCTGGCTGCCAAAGCTCGTCAGCTGGGCCGCGAAGCCGCTCGAGTTGGGGTTCGCGACGCAGTAGCTCTGCGGCGGCGGGCAGGGGTCGCCCTTCCAGCGGATCGTGATCGTGGCGGTGTTGGAAGTGCCGCCTGGCGTCTGGACGCGGAAGGTGAGCGTGTCGGTGCCGCTCGCGCCCGCGTTGGGTTGCAGCGCCACCCAGGGCGCTTGGGTGGGCGAGTTGGGCAGCAGCGTCGCCTGCGCGGGCAGGGAGAGGATCGTGATCGGCGCCGCGCTGAAGTCCGCGTCGTAAGCCGTCGGCAGCTCGAGCACGAAGGCGCGGTCGTTGCGCAGGCTCCTGCTGTAGGAGTAGGCGATCGGCGGCGAGTGCAGCGGTGCCGAGGCCGTGTTGGCAATGGCGAGCTCGATCGGCGCGGAGCGTGCGCGCGTGCCGTCGCTGTAGAGCGCTTCGAGCTGCAGGCGGGGCTTGCCCGGGCCGAGGTGGCGGCCGTAGAGGCTGACCGTGAGCGGCTGGGTGCCGGGGTTGGTGTTGGAGGCGACGACGCGATTGCCCTGAAAGACGAGCAGCTCCTGCAGCGTGGCGCTCGAGGTGGTGGCGGCGAAGAGCTGCAGATCGAAGCGCGCGGTGAGATCGCCGGCGAGCAGCGAAGATTGGAGCATCGCCGCGTGGCCGTGATTCTGGGTCTGGAAGGAGCCCACGAGGCGCGCAGTGTTGCGGGTCAGCGTGTTGTCCCAGCCGATGAGGCGCCATTCGTGCCAGCCGTCGGGGAGCACGGTGGTGTCGAGGAGGAAGCTGTTCCCGGGGCTGGTGCTGGAGACGCGCGCTCCGTCGACGAGCAGCTCGTAGCCGGCCATGGCCGCTCCCGCAGCGGTGGCGGTGCCCGAGGGCGTCGGTGTCGCGAGGCCGCTCGCCGTGGCGGGCAGATTGCCGAGAGCGAGGCTTGGGAACTGGGCCCAGGGCCGAGTGAGCGGATCGCCGGTGAACAGCTGCTGCATGGGCGCGAAGGCCAGCGAGCGCAGCCACGCTTCGCCGAGGCTCAGGCCCTTTCGGTAGTACAGATGCAGGCGCGCGTGAGGGAACTTGCCCGGGTAGTTGCAGGGTTCGTCGACGGATCCGGAGGTGCCGCTGGCGCCCTTCTGGATCCAGCGCGACATCTTGGTCTGGCTGGTGTCCTCGTAAAGGCCCGCGAAGCTCGTCAGGTGGTCGGCGAAGGCGCCCGGCAGGATCGTGTAGGTCGGGTTGAGGATGTCCGGCGTCGCCCAACCGGTCATGATGCCGATGCAGTTCTGCTGGCTCAGCGGCAGCACATCGAACAGATGCTGCGCGCTGCCGCCGAGCGCTTGGATCGCGCTCGTGACGCCCGGATAGGCCGCATGGCGCGGACCCGAGCGCGCGAGATCCGTGGTCTGCATGAAGTAGAATGTGCCCGAGGGCTGCGTGCCGTCGACCGCGACGCTGCGGTCGATCATCGTCAGGATTTCCGGGATGGTGTTGCCATTGGGCCCGGTATAGCCGAGCAGCGCGCCGAGGAAGTAGCGCTTGGCGCTCGCGGAGCTCGAGGGCACGCCCGCGAGCCAGCCCTGGGTGGCATCGAAGGCGCGCGCGTCCTGCGTGGTCGAGTAGTACTGGTTGGGATAGCTCGAATCGATGTTGGAGAGCAGCGTGGCCCCTTGGCGCGCGAGGATGTAGGGCGTCGTCAGAGCGAAGCGGCCGACAGGGTAGCAGGCATCGTTGATCGTTCCGCTGGAGTACATCGCGTAGTAGTTGCCGCTGGGCAGGATCACGCAGTCGATGTGATCGGCGAGGCCGAGCTGCTCGAGCATGCCGAGGAAGGCCGGCTCCTGCAGCGCATGGGCGTCGGCGAAGGTGCTCGGCGATGGCGCCGGGTTCATGTACAGGACGTTGCCGCGCGGGATGTCGCGCTTCTCGATGTAGTAGTTGGCGACGAGCAGCGATTCGGGGTTCGCGGGATCGACGATCAGGAGCGCGTTTTCGCTGCCCGTTCCGGCGCGCAAGGCGAGGGCCAGGGAAAGCAGCGACAGGGAGGCGAGGGGGATGCGCATGGCGATTCCCAAGCCTATCGCATCAGGTGCCTTTGCGCAGGAGCACGATCTTGACGGTGTTGAACAGGATCGACAGATCGAACAGCAGCGACTGGTTCTTGATGTAGAACAGGTCGTACTGGAGCTTCTGGACGGCATCCTCGAAGCTCGCGCCGTAGCGGTAGTTGATCTGCGCCCAGCCGGTGAGGCCCGGCTTGACGAGATGGCGCTGGCGGAAGTAGGGGATCTTGGTGGCGAGGTCGTCGACGAAGTGCGCGCGCTCGGGGCGCGGTCCGACCAGCGACATGCTGCCCGCCAGCACGTTGAACAGCTGAGGAAGCTCGTCGAGGCGCGACTTTCGGATGAAGCGTCCCACGCGCGTGATGCGCGGATCGTTGGCAGTGGCCCAGACCGGTCCGCTGGCGGTTTCGGCATCCGTGCGCATCGAGCGGAACTTGTAGAGGGTGAACGGCTTGCCGTCGCGGCCGATGCGCTCCTGGCTGAACAGGGCGGGACCGGGCGAATCCGCGCGCACCGCCAGCGCGGTCAGGATCATCAGCGGCCAGACGAACACCAGCATCAGCAAAGCCACGGCGATGTCGAGCAGGCGCTTGCCGAGCTCCGCCATCGGGTTGCGCTGGAAGCCCTCGTTGAAGATCAGGTAGGAGGGCCGCAGCGACTCCACCGCGATCTTGCCGGTGATCTGCTCGTAGAGCGCTTCGTATTCGCGCACGTCGATGCCCGCTAGCCGACAGGCGAGCAGCGCATCCGTGGGAAACAGCGCGCGCCGATCCTGCAGCGCCACCACGATCAGATCGATGCCGCGCTCGTTGGCGATCCGCAGCAGCGCCTCCGGCTGGGCGGGCAGCGGCGGCAGCACCAGCGCGCGCGTGTCGAGCCGGATCCCGGCCTGGCGCTGGGCGGGCGACTCGCCGGGGGGCGCCACGCCGGCCGACACGCCGGGCTCCTCGATCAGCGCGACCAGATCGAAGCCGACGTCGGGGCGCTCGATCATCTGGCGCGCCAGCGCGTGGGCCGAGCGTCCCGAGCCGAGGATCAGCGTGCGCTGGCCGAAGTTGGCGCTCGACAGCGCCCAGTGGAACAGGCCGCGCCACAGGTACAGCGCCAGAAAACCGGTCAGCAAGCCGAAGACCAGCGCCTTGACCTTCTCGCCCAGCGAGAGCGGCGGGAAGTCGAGCACTTGTTGGAGCTTCCAGATGTGCGCCAGCCAGGTGATCAGGAGCAGCAGCGCCAGCGAGGATCCGGCCGATTCGACGAAGCGCGCCGCGCGGTGGAAGCGCGAGCCGGAGACGCGCACGTCGTAGAGCTCATTGAAGCTGATCGCGAGCTGGGCCAGCACCGCGAGCAGGATCGCGGAGCGCGCGCACATCCAGGCGGCGGTCTCGGCGTTGTAGGCCTCCGGCAGCGCGCGCGCCAGCGCGATGCGCACCGCATCGGAAGGCTCCCACAGATGCAGCGTGGTCCAGGCCAGCAGCGCCAGCGACAGGATCACGGTCTCGCTCAGGATGAGCAAGGCCTTGCGCAGGGGCAGGTAGTGTCGCAGGACGCGCAGCATGGGGCCGGAAAGCCTGGCAGCCTTCCATCAGGGTTCTAGCATGATCGGACAGCGGACTCGCGAGAACTAAGCGCGCGCCCGTGCATCCTGGTGGAAGCGCAGGCGCGGGGCCTGCCCGGCTTCCAAAGTCACCTCCACGGCGTCGATGCGCAGGGGGGTCTTGGAAAAGCCTTCCGCCCGGGCGTATTCGGCCAGCGCCCGCTCCAGTCGCCGGGCCTGCTCGCCGCGCCAGCGCGCCAGCGGCTCGCTCGCCAGCCGAAATCCGCCCGGCTGCGGCGCGGGCACGCGCGTCGCGAGCGTGGTCTTGACCTCCAGCGCGACCAAGGCCTCCTCGTGGCGCGCCAGAATGTCGATCTCGCCGCTGGGAGTTCGCAGGCGGCGGCCGAGCAGGCGGTAGCCCTGCTCGCGGGCCGCGCGGGCCGCGAGTTCCTCACCGACAAGGCCCAGCTCGGCGGCGCTGAGCGTGAACAGGCGCAAGGCGAGGCCCGGTGCGCGGATCGTGATCCAAGCGCGCAGGCTCACAGGCGCGGCGATCAGGCCTTGGCTGGCGCAGTCTGGCCTTCGGCGGCCTTGGGATCGGCGAGGCCCGCGACGGACTGCAGCGTGGTCTTGATGCGCACGCCGCTGGCGATCTCGACCGTCAGCTTGTCGTCCTGCACCTGCACGATCGAGCCGTAGATGCCGCTCGTGAGGACGATCTCGTCGCCCTTCGAGAGGTTCTTGAGCATCTCCTCGCGCTTCTTGCGCTGCTTGCGCTCAGGTCCGATCATGAAGATCCAGAACACCACCATGCACAGCAGCATGGGCACGAGCATGCTGCCGAACATGTCGCCCATTCCGGGTTGGCTGGGTTGTCCCGCGGGCGCGGCGGGAGCGGTCTCTTGGACAAGGGCAAGGAGGATGGGGTACAGCATGGCGCGGAAAAGGGTACTAGAATGGCCCCCGCGGATCCAAACCGATGAACAGGAGCACGAAAAATCCGCGGCTGGTGGTGGCGATGAGCGGGGGCGTCGATTCCTCGGCCGCTGCCTGGCTGCTGCGCCAGGCCGGGCATGAGCTGGTCGGCCTGTTCATGCGCAACGGCGTGCACGTCGAGGAGCACGAGACCGCCAAAAAGGCCTGCTGCTCGGTCTCGGACGCGCGCGATGCGCGCATGATCGCGGCGCAGCTCGGCATCCCGTTCCATTCCGTCGACCTCAAGGAGGAGTTCAAGGCGATCATCCGCTACTTCCTGCGCGAGTATTCGCGCGGTCGCACGCCCAATCCCTGCGCGGTCTGCAACCGCGACCTCAAGTTCGATCGGCTGATCCGCTTTGCCGAGGAACTCGGCCTGGAAGGCGTCGCGACCGGGCATTACGCGCGCATCGAGCGCGTGGATGGACGCGTGGAGCTCCACCGCGGGCTCGATGAGACCAAGGACCAGTCCTACCAGCTGTTCTGCGTCAAGGAAGCGAACCTGGCGCGCACCTGGCTGCCGCTGGGCGGCATGCGCAAGAGCGCGGTGCGCCGCGTGGCCGAATCCGCGGGGCTGCGCACGGCGGCCAAGAAGGACAGTCAGGAGATCTGCTTCGTGCCTTCCAACGATTACCGCAACCTGCTGAAGCAGGAGGGCGTCACGCTGCATCCCGGCGAGTTGGTGGACACCAGCGGCAAGTCGCTGGGTCAGCATCCGGGCACGGAGCACTTCACGATCGGCCAGCGCCGCGGTCACGGCGTCGCGGCCGGCGAGCCCTTGTACGTGGTCGCGCTCGAGCCAGAGGCCGGGCGCGTCGTGCTCGGCTCGCGCGCGGAGTGCGAGCAGCGGGAGATGCTGGTCGAGGAACTCAACTGGATCGGCTTTGAGCTCTGCGAGGGCACCCCACTGCGCTGCGCGGTGCAGCATCGCTACCGCGGCGAGGCGGCGCCCGCCACCGTGGTGCGCGAGACCGGGAGCACGGCGCGCGTGCGCTTTGACGAGCCGCAGCTCGCTCTGACGCCGGGACAGGGAGCTGCCTTCTACCTCGGCACGCGGCTCGTCGGCGGCGGCTGGATCGAGCGCAGCCTCGGCAGCTGACGATGGGGCTGCGCCTTTCCTTCGCCTGGGCCCGCGCGTGTGCCTGGGTGGGCGTGGCCGCGTTGGCGGCCGCCGCCTGGATGGCCTCGCGCGGCGGCACGCCCGCGGCGCTCGCGGGCCCGGCCGAGTGGCTGCTGGTCGATGTGTCGGATTCCATGCGCCGCGCGCGGCCCGATTTCGCGGCTCAGCTGACGCGCCTGTTCGCCGAGCAGGCACGGGCGCAGGGTCGTGAGCTCGCGGAGCTCGGCTGGATCGCTTACGGCAACGGTGCGCGCGAGTATCGGGGCAGCGCCGCCAGCCGCGCACTGGCGGAGATCGACGGATCCGCGAGCGACCTGGCGCTGGCGCTGGAACTGCTCGAGCGCCGCCTGCCGCCCGGCGGTGTCGTGCGCGCTCGCCTGTACAGCGATGGTGGCTCCACGGGCCGCGATCCGCGCCCGGCGCTCGAGCGGCTCGCGGACTCAGGCGTCGGCCTGGAGTGGCTGGAAGTGCCGGAGCGCACGCAGCCGGAGCTGTACCTCGCCGAAGTGCGCGCGCCGAGCGAGGCGGAGAGCGGCCAGCGTGTTGTGCTGCAGGCGCGCGTGCACAGCTTCGGCGACGGCGTGGGCGCGCTGCGCGTGGCGCTAGGAGGCCGCACCCCGGTCCGCCGCGAGTTCCCGGTGGCGGACGGCCAGACCAGCGAGATCACGCTGGATGCGGGTCCGCTCGGCGCCGGCGCCGAGGAAGTGCTCGTCGAACTGGAGGGCACGCCGGTGCAACGCTGGCGCGCGCCGATCGCGCTCGCCGGCGAGCGGCGCGCCCTGCATCCGGGCGGCGCGGCGCTGTCGTCGTCGCTGCGCTGGGTCAACGGCAGCCTGCGCGAGGAACTCGCGCGACTCGATGTGCTGGTGAGCTCGCGCGCGGGGCCGGCGCCCGAGGAACTCGCCGCCGTGTTGGACTGGTTGCGTCGCGGCGGCCTGTGGGTGCAGTTCGCCACGCCCGAGCGCGGGTTGGAGCCGGCTGAACACTCAGCCCTCGAAGTGCGCTGGCCCTCGGGAAGCGCGCAGTCCTGGGTGGCGCTGCTCGATGCTTCAGGCTCGATGCGCGGCGAGCGCTGGGCCCGGCTGGCGCGCGCCTGGTCCGAGGTCGCTCGGCTGCTGCCGCCCGGGAGCACGCTGGAGACGCGCATGTTTGCCGCGGAGTTGGGGCCGCCGCTGACCACGCTGCCCTCCGAGGCCCCGGGGGGGCCGACCGCGCTGGTCGAGTGCGTGGAACAGCTGGTGGACAGCGGCGCGCTCGCGGGGCGCGCGCTGCTGGTGATCAGCGACGGCGAGGATCGCCTCGGCGCGAGCGCGCTGGCGCGCGCGTCCGCCTGGCGCGCCCGACATGCCGGCCCGCTGGTCGCGATCGCCACGAACTCGGGCGGCAGCAGTGCGGGCGGCAGCAGTGCGGGCGGCAGCAGTGCGGGCGGCAAGCCGCTGCTCGCGGCGCTCGCGGGCGGGCCGGAACGCGTGCTCGATGCCGGCAACCTCATGGCCGAAGCGGCCGAGCGGCGACTTCTGGAATGTCTGCGCGGCGCGCTGCAGCAGCAGCTGTGGCAGGACCAGCCCAGTCGCATGGCCGGCGCCGATCTGCGCGTGCGCACGCATCTGTCGGCGCGGCCGGTGGCGGGCGCGCGGGTGCTGGCGCAGCTGGAGTCGGGCGCGCCGCTGGTCGCCGAGCGCGCGCTGGGGTTGGGGCGTGTGCTGACCTTGGGTTTTCCGCCGGAAGCCATCGAGGGCGCGGGCGCCGCGCCGTGGCTGGCGAGCTGGTGCGAGCCGCGGGCGCGCGGCACGCCGCGCCTGACGCACAGCGGTGAGCTGCTCTTGCTCGAGGATGCCCCCGAGTGGGGCGCACCAGCACCGCTGGAGACGCTCGCGCTGGTCTGGCGGCAACGCGATGGCAGCGAGCAGCGCCGCGGGCTGACGCCGCTTTCCGCCGGCCGTCAGGGTTGGTGGTGGAGTCGGGACTGGATCACGCTGGGCGACGGCTCGCCGCCGGAACTCCGCGGTCCGCAGGGCCTGAGCGTGCCGCTCTCCTGGCCGCTCGACTGGAGCCCCGAGGCCCGGCCGGACCGCCCCGTCATCGCCCGCGCGGAGCGCGTCCACCACCCGGCGCGCCCGCGGGCCAACCCAGAGCCGCGCACCACGCCCGTCGTGCTGTTCCTGATCTTGGGCCTGGTGGCGCTCTCGGCGGCGGCTGCGGGCGGTTTTTTCCATTCCCGGTCCCGACCCGCTCAAGCCCCCTGATCTTTCTTCCGATCCTGCTCCCATGATGACGCGCCAACGCATCCTCGCGGCCAGCCTGGGCCTGCTCGCCCTGTGCGGCTGCCAATCGACCCAGAGTTCCGTTTCCTCCGAGGGCTGGTTGAGTCCCTCGCCGGCGCTGGAGCAGCGTCTCAAGGACGAGGCCCAGCGCATGCCCTGGACGCACGGCATCGAGCGCGTGGAGCTGATCCAGTGGTTCGCCTCGGTCGGCGAGCCGGCCTATCCGACACTGCTCGCGCTGGCGCGCGATGCGCGCCGTGATGTCGCCAGCGCCGGCTGGGCGGCCCTCGGCGCGACGCGCGATTCGCGGCTCGTCGAGAGCCTGCGCAAGATTCCGTTCCAGAGCAGCCCGGAAAACCGCGATCTGGGACTGGAGCGCGCCCGCGCCTTCCTGCGCCTCGGCGACTGGTCGCAGGTGCCCGTTCTGATCGAAGGCCTCGGCGACGAGCGTCTGATGGTGCGCGGTCTGTCGATCCAGGCTCTGTTCGAAGCCACGCACGAGACCTTCGGCTACGATGCCAAGGCCGCGGCAGAGCCGCGCCAGGCCTCGATGGCGCGCTGGAACGAATGGTGGCAAAGCCGCTCGCAGGACGCGCTGTTGAAGCGCGACTAGCCGGGCGGTTCCTCGAGCAGGCGCGCGAGCAGCGCCTGAAAACGCGCGCTGCCGCGCAGGCGCTCCAGGTCGGGGTCGGCGGCCATCGCCGGACCGTCCTCGTAGCCCAGTTCCACGGACTCCTCCAGTCGTTCGAGGGCTTCCTCGAGCGCCCCGGTGAGGGCCAGCGAACAGGCCAGGTTGTAGCGCGCGATGGCATCTTCGGGATGGCGCGCCACCAGCTCGCGATCGACCGCCAGACCCTCGGCGTAGCGCCCCAGACGGGTGAACAAATGGGCCAGCTCAAAGCGCACCGGCTCGTTGTCCGGGTGCCGCGCGAGTTCCTCGCCATAGAACTCGACCAGAAATTCCAGTCCGAGTCGTTGGATGCTTTCGCTCGATTCCATCCGTAGCCTTGAGTCTAGCTTGCTACTAGAGCAGTTCTTAGGGTAGCCCTCGCCAATGGAAGTCGTTTTCTGCGACCTGTGCAACGAATCCGTCCCGCTGACCGACCTCAGGCAAGGCCGCGCCGTGCGCCGAGCGGGCCGCGTAATCTGCGCTGCCTGTGAGGTGGCGATGAGCGCGCAGGCGCCGGCCAACTCGCCGCACTCGGCCGTGCTCTCCGCACCCCATCCGGCCGAGGCTCCCGATTCGCATCTGGCCCCCGCGCGCGGCGCAGCTCCGGTCGTGCTCTCGCGTGGCTCGGGCTTGGGTGTGGTGATGGGCCTGTTCGTGCTCGTGGTCGGCGCGCTGGCGCTCCACCGCGTCGACCTGCGCCTTGAGTCCTTCGAGGAGGCACAAGTCGCTCAGGCAAAAGCCCTGCAGACGGCGCGCGAACAGAGCGCCCGCGCGCTCGAAGCCGCGGCTTCCGTGCGCGCCGGCAGCGGCGTGCTCGAACAGCGTCTGGCGAACAGCGAGGCCAACACCGCCAGCCTGCGCGAGGAGCTCGAGCGCCGCGCGCAGCAGTCCGCCGCTCAGGCCGAGGAACAACTCGCGCGCGAAGCGGCGCGGGCGGATGACCTGCGGCGCAGCTTCGAAGCCCAACTTCTCGAGCGCGAGCGGCGCATCGAGGAACTGGGCCTGCGTCTGGCGAAGAGCGAGGATGGTGTGCGCGTCCTGCGGCAGCAACTCGATCAGGCGCTGGCGGAGGCGCTTGCGGCGCGCGAGCGCGAACCGGCCGCCAGCCAGCCTGCGCCGCCAGCGCCCGCCTGGCAGGCCTTCCTGCCGCGCCTGTTCGATGAGAATCCCTCCGTGCGCTGGCAGGCGGTCGATGAACTGTCGCGCGCGGGCGATCCGGCCGTGCTCGAGCCCGTCTGCCGCGCGCTGGCCGACAAGGATCTGTTCGTGCGCATGCGGGCCGCGGGCGCGCTGGGGGAGTTGAAGCTGGAGGCCGGCATCCCGGCGCTGCTCGATGCGCTGGCGGATCCCGAGCCGATGGTGCGGGAGGCAGCTTGCCAGTCCCTCAAGCTCGTCAGCGGTCGCGATCCGAGATTCGATCCGCTGGCGAGCGAGTCGGAGCGCGAGAAGCGCTTGCGGGCCTTGCGCGAGGCGTACGCAGGGCCCAAGCAGCCCTAAGGGGATACGGCTCCCCTTCCGGGGACATGGGCTGCGGATCCAGAAGATCCGAGGCCTCCATCGAAAAACGGCCCAGCCAAGCGACCGCTGGCGCCCTGCGGAGGCGTCTTGGCACCGAGCCCCGTTGGCTGGCGGAGCGGGGGCGGCGGTCCCGGTGGGTGCGCGCGGTTCTTGTCGCGGATCTCCATCCAAGAGTGCTCCTGCTTGCGCTCGAAGCGCTGGTCGTCGCTGCGGCGGCGGTAGCGAAAAAAGGGGCTTTGGGGACCGTCGGGGTCAGGGCCTTTCGGCGGGAGGAACTTGTGCAGGGAGCGCTCCCTTGCCGGGGAGACCCAGGCGGCCCGGCACCCATGACGACGGCTCGGCGGTCCCCGGCTCGTGCGGGCAATCAGCTTTCTCGTTTCGATTGTGTCCCCGCTCGGGGAGCAGTATTCTTCCTCGTTACGGTTTTTCCTCCGCAACCGACTCTCAGCCCCTCCGCCCATCCTCCGACATGCGCCACGCGATCACCCTGATCACCGGCGACGGCACCGGCCCTGAACTGGCCGCCGTCACCCGACACGTCCTCCAGTCGACCGGCGTCTCCTTTGAATGGCGCGAAGTCGAAGCCGGCGTCGATGCCATGGCCAAGTACGGCACGCCCCTGCCCGATGCCGTCCTGCACTCGATCCGGGAGACGAAAAACTGCCTCAAGGCGCCGATCACGACTCCGGTGGGGACCGGTTTCCGCTCGGTCAACGTCGCCCTGCGCAAGGAGTTCGATCTGTACGCCTGCGTGCGCCCCTGCAAGAGCTATCCTGGCGTGCGCTCGCGCTACGAGAACATCGATCTGGTGATCTTCCGCGAGAACACGGAAGACCTGTACGCCGGCATCGAGTTCGAGAAGGGCAGCGAGAAGGCGCTCAAGCTGATCGAGTTCATCGGCCACCTCTCGGGCTCCAGGATACGTGCCGACTCGGGCATCTCGATCAAGCCGATTTCGGTTTTCGGCTCCGAACGCATTGTCAAGGCCGCCTTCGAGTACGCCCGCAGGAAGGGGCGCCGAAAGGTCACGGCCGTGCACAAGTCGAACATCATGAAGTTCTCGGACGGGCTGTTTCTCGCGACGGCGCGTCAGGTCGCCGAGCAGTACAAGGACATCGCCTTCGATGACCGCATCGTCGACAACATGTCGATGCAGTTGGTTCAAAAGCCCGAGGATTACGACGTGCTCGTGCTGCCCAATCTCTACGGCGATGTGTTGAGCGATCTGTGCGCGGGCCTGATCGGAGGCCTGGGCATCGCGCCGGGCGCCAACCTCGGCGACGGCGGCATCGCGATCTTCGAGGCCACGCACGGCACGGCGCCCAAGTACAAGGGCCTCAACAAGGTCAATCCGACGGCGATGATCCTCTCGGGCGTGCTGATGCTCGAGCACCTCGGCGAGATCGAGGCCGCCAAGCGCCTCGAGGCCGCGGTTGCGCTGGTGATCCGCGAAGGCCGGCAGGTCACCTACGATCTCAAGAACGATCGCAATGACCCGGCGGCCGTGGGCACGCGCGAGATGGGACAGGCGATCATCGACGCGCTGAAGCTGGTGCGCGTCTAGAACGCCCAGCGCAGACCCAGCAGCAGCTGCGAGCTGGCGGAATCGACCGATTCACCGACCAGGCGGTAATCGGAGCCGTCGGCGTAGCGGGCATCGAGGCCCACGCCGAGGCTTTGGTGGAACATCCACCAAGCTCCGGCGTGCACGTAGTAGCCGATCGAGTAGTCGTCATCGATCTCGGTGTCGAAGATCCAGCCCGGACCCAGCAGCGTGGCGTTGGCGATCCGCAGGCCAGCTCCAGTGACCAAGCTCAGGTGGGGGATCACGGTCCACTGCTTGGTTGCTCCGAAGCTGAAGTCGGTGAGATCCAGATCGCGGTTTTCGGTGGCGGTGCGTCCGTTGGCGGATCCGAATTGGAAGCCGATTTCCACGCCCAACGGCCAGTCATCGCGCTCCGCGGTGAACTGCATCGCGAGCGCCCAGGGAGCGTCGAAGTCGGTGCCCTCTCCCGCAGGCGTGCTTCCTTCCCCGCCGGTCACGGTGACGGCGAACTGCATGTTTTCGGGAGTGGAGGGCGGCGGAGCCACCACGACGCAGGAGCAGAGCGCCCACAGGAGCAGCAGGGTGATCAGTGGCTTCATGGGTGTTCAGTCTCCGCGGACCGGCAGCCGCCGGAGATACGCCACAGGGATGAGGATCCGCGCCACTTGTGAGCAGCGTCCGCGCCGCAGTAGGCTGACGCGCATCTCATGAGCACAACCATCCCGCAACGCAAGATCACCGTCGTCGGCGCCGGTTATGTCGGCTCCACCGCTGCGCAATTGTGCGCGATGAAGAACCTCGCCAGCGAGGTCGTGCTGATCGACATCCTCGAGGGCCGCCCGCAGGGCATCGCGCTCGACCTCAACCAGTCCGCGGCGGTCGAAGGCTTCGGCAGTCAGGTGATCGGCACCAACGATCCCAAGGACACGGCGGGCTCGGATCTGTTCATCGTGACCGCCGGGGTGGCGCGCAAGCCGGGCATGAGCCGTTCGGATCTGCTCGCCGTCAACGCCAAGGTGATCATCAGCGTCAGCGAGTACATCCGCAATCACTCGCCCGAGGCCTTCGTGATCGTGGTCACCAATCCGCTCGACTCGATGGTGCATCTGGCGCGGGTCAAGACGGGCTTTCCCGGGCAGCGCGTGATGGGCATGGCCGGGGTGCTCGACAGCGCGCGCTTCTCCTGGTTCATCGCACAGGCCACGAAGAGTTCGGTGGTCGACGTGAAGGCCATGGTGCTCGGCGCGCACGGCGATTCGATGGTGCCGATCCCGCAGTACTGCACGGTCAACGGCATCACGCTCAAGGATCTGGTCGACCGCGCCTCGATCGAGCAGATGGCGCAGCGCACCCGCACCGGGGGCGCCGAGATCGTCAACCTGCTCAAGACCGGCAGCGCCTGGTACGCGCCCGCCAGCGCCAGCGTCGCCATGGCGGCTTCGATACTCAACGATCAAAAGCGCATGCTGCCATGCGCCTGCCTGCTCAACGGCCAGTACGGTCTTGAAGGCCTGTACATGGGCGTGCCCGCGATTCTGGGCGCCCGGGGCGTCGAGAAGATCGTCGAATTGCCGCTCGACAGCGATGCGCGCATCCTGATGCAGAAAACCGCCGGAGCCGTCGCCGCGGATGTTCAGCTGATGCGCGACATGAAACTGCTCTAGTGGCTCGCTATGCTCGGCGTCTCCTGACCATGAGCAAGACCAAGCACAAGAGCGCAGCCACCCCGATCCGCACAGCCACCCGCACGGAGTCCGATTCCTTCGGGCCGATCGAGGTGCCCTCCGAGGCGCTGTGGGGGGCTCAGACGCAGCGCTCGCGCGAGAATTTCAGGATCGGCGGCCAGACCTTCACGCGACCGATGATCCGCGCGCTGGGCATCGTCAAGAAATGCGCCGCAGAGGCCAATCTGGATCTGGGCGAGCTCAAGATGCTCGACAAGCGCGCCCAGCAGGCGCTGCTCGAAGCCTGCGACGAGGTCATCGAAGGGAAGTGGGACGAGCACTTCCCGCTAGTCGTCTGGCAGACGGGCTCAGGCACGCAGAGCAACATGAACGCCAACGAGGTCATCTCCAACCGCGCTATCGGGATGCTCGGGGGGGAAATGGGCTCGAAGAAGCCCGTGCACCCCAACGATCATGTCAATCGTGCCCAGAGCTCGAACGATGCCTTCCCGACGGCGATGCACATCGCGGCGGCCGAGGAGAGCGTGCAGCGCCTGCTGCCCGCGCTCAAGCTGCTGGAGGGAGCGCTGCACGAAAAGGCCCTGCGTTGGAAAAAGATCGTCAAGATCGGGCGCACGCACCTGCAGGATGCGACGCCGCTGACGGTTGGGCAGGAGTTCAGCGGCTACGTACAGCAGCTCAAGGACGCGCAACGCGCGATTCGCTCGGCCTTGCCGGCGGTGTACGAACTGGCACTGGGGGGCACGGCCGTTGGCACCGGTCTCAACGCACACCCCCGCTACGCGGCGCTCGTGGCGAAGAAGATCGCGGCACAGACGAAGCTCCCTTTCCGCAGCGCCCCCAACAAGTTCTCGGCGCTGGCGGCCCACGATGCGTTGGTGCTGCTCTCGGCGAGCCTGCAGGTCAGCGCGGGCGCGCTGATGAAGATCGCCAACGACATCCGCTGGCTGGGCTCCGGGCCGCGCTGCGGGCTGGGCGAACTGCGACTGCCGCAGAACGAGCCGGGCAGCTCGATCATGCCCGGCAAGGTCAACCCGACGCAGTGCGAGGCCCTGACGATGGTCTGCGTGCAGGTGCACGGCAACCATGCCGCCGTGGCCTTTGCGGGCTCGCAGGGCAATTTCGAACTCAACGTCTACAAGCCGGTGATGATCCACAACATCCTGCAGTCGATCCGGCTCCTCGCCGATGCCTGCGACAGCTTCCGCTCGAACTGCATCGCCGGGCTGGAATTGGATGAGAAGCGCGTCGAGGCCCTGATGCGCCAGTCGCTGATGCTGGTGACGGCGCTCAACCGCCACATCGGCTACGACAACGCTGCCAAGGCCGCGAAAAAGGCCTATCTGGAGGGCACCACGCTGGAAGCGGCGGTGGTGGGCCTGGGGCTTTTGAGCCCCGAGCAGTTCCACAAGGCGATCCAGCCGCACAAGATGGTCGGCCCCAGCGGGGCGGGCTCGGGCGGGGGCTAGCGTTTCCGGCCCGTACAGCCGATAAGCTTGGGGTCATGATGCGACCGGGATTGGCCCTCACCCTCCTACTGCTGGCGCTGTTGGGCTTGCTGACGGGCTGCACGAGCGAGGCGCCGCGCGTGCCCAAGCATGTCGTGCTGCTCGTGATCGACACGCAGCGCGCCGATCGGCTGGGCAGCTACGGCAACCAACGCGGGCTGACGCCGGTGCTCGACGCCCTCGCGCGCGAGGGTGTCGTGTTCGAGAACTGCGTCTCGCAGGCCTCCTGGACCAGCCCCAGCATGGTCTCGATGCTCAGCGGTCAGGCGATCAGCGAGGAGGTCATGACCCTGCCCGCTGGCAAGCCGACTCTGGCCGAGCGCTTCCGCGCCGCGGGCTGGCGCACGGGAGGTTTCGTGTGCAACAACATCCTCGATGAGAAGCACGGCTTCGACCGCGGCTTCGAGGAGTATCAGTGCCAGCTCGCGCCCTACGGCGAGAACACGCCCATTCTGGAGTGGCTGCGCGCGCGTCGGAACGAGCGCACCTTCACGTGGATCCATCTCAACGAGGTGCACGACGAAAAGCACCCCGAACTCGGGCCGACCTACTGGCCGATTCCTCCGGAGTTGTGGCGCAAGTGGCGCGATGTGCGCGAGGGTCTGCCCCCCGGGCGTGAGGAGTACTACCAGCGCCTCAGCGAAAAGCTGGCGCTCCGGCACGGGGCCGAGAGCCGCGAGCGCATCCAGGCCGATCTGGGCGGTTACGACGACGATGTGCGCTACGAGGACAACCGGATCGCGGAGATCTTCCAGGAACTGCGCCAGCTCGGCCTTTGGGAAGACACGCTGATCGTGATCGCGGCTGACCACGGCGAAGGCCTGTACACGCGCGAGCAGTTCCTGAGCGGCACGCGCAAGGCCGCCCTGGAGCGCGGCGAGGACCCGACGCTGGTCAACACGCTGCAGATGACGCACGGTTCGCAAGGCTACTGGGAACTGATCCACGTGCCGCTGATCCTCAAAGCCCCGGGTCTCGCTCCCGCGCGCGTCAGCGGCTACGTGGAGAACCTCGATATCGCGCCCACGCTGGTGGAGCTGGCACAACTCGGCGACGCCGAGGGTCTGCAGGGCCGCAGTCTGGTCGCGCTCGCGCGCGATCCCGATGACCACAAGCTCTTGGCGCCGCAGGTCTTCAGCTACACGCGCTACCATTCCGGCGTGATCACGCAGGCGGGCCGCCACCTCTTGGTCCCCAGTCCGCGCGGCGAGTGCGATTTCGGTCTGGTCGCCGAACTCTACGATCTCAAGCGCGATCCGGAGTGCCGTCGGAACCTGCTGCTCGTGGGCGGTCGCGAGGCTGGCGAGGCCGCCCGGCTCGCCGCGGAGCTCGACCCAATCCTGCGCCGGCGCGAGGCAGAGGGCCTGCACGGCGCGCCCACGCAGCTCGATGAGAGCACGCAGGCGAAGCTCGCGGGTCTTGGCTACATCGGCAGCGAGGTGGTCGACCAGCTGCGCAGCGATCTATTGGGGAAGAGCACCGAGGCGCTGCTGAACGACCTGGAGCGGACCTACGCTCACGATTGCCTGCTGCGCCATGAGGTGGCGCGGGCGCTGAGCGGGCGCAAGTTCACGACCGAGGAGCGCGCCCGCATCGAGGCGGTGCTCCAAAAAGAGCCCTCCGGGGCCGTTCAGGCCGCTCTGCGCAGGGTTTTGTAGACAAGCTCGGCGCTTCCGCTACACTCTCTCCCCCCAAGCGGGCGCGGGAGCGCCCTTGCGGAGTCCACGCATGCATACCAAGATTCGTTCCTCCTCGGCCAAGCACAAGAAGCAGACCGGGTTCCTGACCCGCCAGAAGACCAAGGGCGGCCGCAAGACCAACCGCCGCCAGCGTCGTCGCCACGGCAAGATCTGATTCGCGCGCGCCTCGCAGGACGAGGAGCGGCGCCTGCATCCCATGTCCTCGAAATCCCAACCGGCCCCGTTCCTGCCGCGCACGCGCGCTGAGATGGCGGCGTTGGGCTGGGAAGCGCTGGATGTGCTGATCGTGACGGGGGATGGCTACGTGGACCATCCCTCCTTCGGCCATGCGGTGATCGGCCGCTATCTGGAATCCAAGGGCTACCGCGTGGGCATGCTCGATTGCCCGGATCTGGAGCCCGATGGCTCGGGTTGGAAGCGCCTGCCCGCCCCCCGGCTGTTCGTCGGCGTCACGGCCGGGACCATCGATTCGATGGTCACGAACTACACGGCCTCGAAGAAGCGCCGGCGCATCGATGTCTACCGGCCCGGCGGCACCCCCGGCCGGCCCAACCGCGCCACGATCGCCTACACGGCGCAGGCCCGGCATCACTTCCCCGGGCTGCCGGTGATCATCGGCGGACTCGAGGCCGGTCCGCGCCGGCTGGCGTACTGGGATTACTGGGAGGAGAAGGCGCGTCGCTCGATCCTCGTCGACAGCAAGGCCGATCTGCTCGTGTGGGGCATGGGCGAGCGCGCGGCGCTGGAGATCGCGGAGCGCCTCGAGCGCGGAGCGAGCCTCTCCGGCATGCCGGGAACCTGCGAGATCCTGAGCCGCGAGAAACTCCCCGAGAACGCGCGCGAGGTGCCGAGCTTCGAAGATCTCAACGCCGACCTCGACCATCTGATCGAGTTGTTTCACGCCGTGCGCGAGGAGAACAGCCCCTCCTCGCGGCCGATCGCCCAGGCGCACGGCAGCCGCTACCTCGTGCAGTACCCGCCGCCGCCGCCCGCCGCTCAGGCCGAGGTCGACAGCTTCTACGACCTGCCCTTCGCGCGCGCCTGGCATCCCGATCACGATCGCGCCGGCGGCATCGCGGCTCTGGAGCCAGTGCGCTGGTCGGTCAACACGCACCGCGGCTGCATGGCGGACTGCAGCTTCTGCTCGATCACGTTCCATCAAGGCCGCTCGATCCAGTCGCGCAGCGAGGAATCGATCCTGAAGGAAGCGGCGCAACTCGCCGCGGATGTCGATTTCCGCGGCACGATCACCGATGTCGGCGGTCCCACGGCCAACATGTGGGGACTGGGCTGCAAGCTGCTCGAAAAGGGCGAGCCCTGCCTCGACCGCGACTGCCTCACGCCCGATCCCTGTCCTGCGCTGCGGCTCGACAAGACCTCCGAGGGCTATCGCCGCCTGCTGTCGCTGGTGCGCAACACCAAGGGAGTCAAGCACGCGTTCGTCTCCAGTGGCATTCGCTTCGACATGCTGCGCGGCAAGGACGGCAAGCTCCTGCCGCTGCACCACGATCTGGTGCAGCACCATGTGCCCGGGCGCATGAAGCTCGCGCCCGAGCACGCCAGCGATGCGACGCTGGAGGCGATGAACAAGCCGCGCTTTGAGGTCTACGAGCGCTACGAGGCCGACTACAAGCAGGAATGCCGCGAGTCCGGCCGCGACCAGCATCTGGTCAACTACTTCATCGTCGGCCATCCCGGCACGAGCCTCGCCGACGCGCTCGATCTGTTCGAGAAGCTGCTCGATCGCAACTACTCGCCCGAGCAGGTGCAGGAATTCATTCCGCTGCCGATGACGCGTGCCTGCGTGCAGTACGTCACGGGCAAGGATCCGCTGACCTACAAGGAACTGCATGTGCCGCGCGGCGAGCGCGAGCGGCGCATGCAGAAGGCGCTGGTGCGCTGGAAGGCGCCCGAATCGCGCGCGCTGGTCGAAGAAGCGCTCCAGCAGGCGGGCCGCGCCGATCTCCTCGAGCGCTTTCAGCGCGCGATCCGCGCCGTCAACCGGCGCGCCGGCCGCGAAGCCGATCTCGATCTCGACACCTGCGGCTAGGCGCCGGGCGCCGTCCGCGGAATCCACACGAGGCACAGGGCTTCGATCTGGATGTTGGTCTTGCGCGGCGCGATCTCGAGCGGCTCGATGCCTCCGGCGAGGGCCTCGATTTGGGCCTGCAACTGCGCCAGATCGGCCTGGAAGGACTGTTCGAGCTCCGCTTTGGCGGTCTGCAGCGCCTCGAGCGAGTCCTGTGCCTGCTCGACGTCGAGGCCCTGCTTGTTCATGCGCGAGAGCGCGCGCGCTCCGGTGGCAGCGCGGCCGAGCTTGCTGGCGGCCCGGCCGGTGAAGGCACCCAGAATCGAAGCGCCCACCGTTGCCCAGCCGCTCAGCTTGGATTCCTGAGCTTCGGCGCGTTCGCGCGCGAGCTTGCCGCTCAGGCGCTGCACGCGCTCGTCCAGTGCCGCCACCTTGGGCGCGTACTTGCGTCGCAGCGCCTCGCTGGCTTCGTCGCGCCGCTCGCGCACGGCCTGCTGCACGCGCTGCGCGAAGGCGCGCTGGTCCTCATCCGGTGTGGAGCAGAGCTTGAGTTCACGGTGTTGGAAGAGCTTGAGGCGCGCCTCCGTGTACAGCAGCAAGGCCAGCTGTTTCTGCCAGGCGGCATAGCTCCTTGCCTGCAGCGCCGCCTTGGGCAACTCGGCAAAGCGCGCGCCCTCGGCCGGCCGATCGAGAAAGCGCGTCTCGTCCAGTTCGGTCGGCTCGGCGGCGTGCCAGTCGATCAGTGGATTGGCGGCATCGAGCTTGAGCAGCACGCGGGCTCGGTTGTGCTGCGTGAGGCCGAGCTTGCGTTCCTCGTAGAGCACCGAGGCGCGCGCGTACAGCGCCGGCGAGTAGCTTTCGACGCGTGCGTCGGCGGGCAGGAAGTGCTGCTCGATTCCGGCCGGCAGCACGGGCGCGCCGGCGAGCGCGGCCGGAATGTGTCTGGCAACAGCACTCGCGGAGGGGAATGGCTGTGACCTCAACGCGGGCGCGGGAGACTCGGCGCAGGGCGCCGCCGCGGCGGGCTTGAGCGCCTGCAGTTGCGCGCGCGTCAGCGGTCCGGCGAGGTAGCTCATCGTCCAGCGCGTCTGGAAGATCTGTGGCGCGGAATCGTGGATGTTCTGCATCAGGAATACGCGCTTGCCGAGGCTCGAAAGCGTCGCTTCCATGCCCGCGCGGTCAAAGCCGGCGCCCGCTTGCGCGGCGGCGCCCTCGAGCCCGTCGAGCACGCGCTGCTTGTCGCGCGCGGTCTGCAACCGGCCGAGAAACCAGGTTCCGCAGTTGGCGAGGCCCTTGTAGTCCAGATCGACCGGATTCTGCGTGGCGAGCACGACACCGAGCCCGTAGGCGCGCGCCTGCTTGAGCAGCGTCAGCAGCGGCTGCTTGCTCGGCGGATTGGCGACCGGCGGGAAGTAGCCGAAGATCTCGTCCATGTACAGGATCGCGCGCAGCGAGCCGGTGCCCGACTGCGTGCGCATCCAGCTCACGGTCTGCGTCAGCAGCAGCGTGACGAAGAACATGCGCTCGGCGTCGCTGAGGTGTGCGATCGAGAAGATCGCGACGCGCGGCCGGCCCTGCGCGCCGACGAGCGCGCGGCCCACATCCAGCGGTTCGCCCTCCATCCAGGCGGCGAATCCCGGCGACGCGAGCAGGTTGTTGACGCGCATCGCGAGCGCGAAGCGCTCCTTGGCGGGGTAAAAGGCTTCCAACTCGAACACGCCGATGCGCGCGAGGCCCGGATCTTGGATGAGCGCGATCAGTCCGGCGAGATCGAGATCTGCGCCCGCCTGCCACGCGCGCTCGAACAGGGTCGCGAGCAGGATGTGTTCCCGGCTCTGCAGCGGGTCGCCCTCGATGCCGAGCAGCCCGAGCAGACCGCTGACCGTGGCCGCCACGCGCTCGCGTAGCAGTTCGGGTGCCACGCGCACGGCGGGAGGCGGGCTGGCAAAGGAGCCGAGCATCGAAACCGGAATGCCGGCGTTCGAGCCCGGTGTGTAGACGGCGAATTCGGCGGCCGTCCGCAGGCGCGCGATGCGGTTCCCATCCTGCCCCCAGTCGGCGAGGCCTTGCTTCCAGCGCTGCGCCTCGGCTTGCGCGAAGGCTTCCGGGCTCAGGCCCTGCATACGCGCCTCATCGCGGTTGATCCATGGCAGGAAGTCGCTCTCCTGCAGTTGCGGAAAGCTCAGCAGCAGGTTGGAAAGATCGCCCTTGGGGTCGATCACGATCGCGGGGATGCCGTCGATCGCGGCCTCCTCGAGCAGCGCGAGGCACAGCCCGGTCTTGCCGCTGCCGGTCATGCCGACGCACAGCGCATGCGTCACGAGATCCTTGGACTCGTACAGCAACAGGCCCTCGCGAGGGGCGTTGCGCTCCAGATCCCAGGGTCGGCCGAGATAGAAATAGCCCAGACGTTCGAAATCGCGGGTCTGCATGCGTTGGGGCTAGCGTGGCTGCCAGCGGCCATCCTGCCAGACGAAGAGCCCGCGTTCGAGCGGCGGGTCGAAGCGCTGGGTGGCCCCGCGCTCGATGGCAAGCTCCACGAGCCGCCACTCGCCGAGCACCAGATAGATTTCATCCGCGCCGCTGCACAGGTAGGACGGCTCCGGCCCGCTCTCGCGCAGGATGCGCCGGCGCTGATCGCCGCCAGCCTTTTGCAGCGTGGCGTGCACGCGCGTGTGGCGCGGCAGCCCGCGCAGCGTCAGGGCGCGGGTGCCGGCGGCCGGGGTGCGGTAGACGATCAGCGGGCCGTTGCACTGCGTCAGGATCAGCTCCGGCACATGGTCGCCGTCGAGGTCGCCGCGCAGCAGGCCGCGGCCGACGAGCGGCTGGGCCGTGAAATCTCCGCCGGGCGCCTCACGGAAACGGCCGTTGTGGAGGCCCTCGAAGACCAGTGCGGGCTGCCGGTAGGTCTTGCCGTCGTGGTACAGCTCGATGTTGTCGATGATGTGGCCGTTGGCGATCGCCAGATCGAGCGTGGGGCCGCCGAACAGGCTCTCGAGCACGCAGCCGAAGCCGACCGGCAGGCGCGTGGGATTTTCCAGGCCGCTTTGGTGCGTGGTGTCGTCGAACAGCAGGCCGCCCTGAGAGCTGTAGAGCGTGTCGGATTCATCGTCGAAACCCGTCACGAACAGATCGAGGTCGAGATCCCCGTCGACGTCGCCGACGGCGATCCCCATGCTCGCTTCGGTGCGCCCGTAGCGGTCGACGCCGGTGCCCGAAAGCAGCGTGACATCCTCGAAGCGTCCGCCGCCGAGGTTGTGGTAGAGCCGGTTTTCGGTGCTGTCGTTGGCGACGTACAGATCGACGCGGCCGTCGCCGTCGAGATCGCTGGCGGCGACACCCAGCCCCTTGCCGCCGGGATCGGAGAAACCCGCTTCGCCCGTCGCATCGATGAAGCGGCCGTCTCCAAGGTTCTTCCAGTAGCGGTCCTCGAGGCCCTCGTACGCATCCGGATGGCAGTAGCTGCGCCAGCCCGGCCGGCGCTCGCCGCACCACAGCGGCTTTTGCAGATCGACGGCCACATAGCTTGTCACGAACAGATCCAGATCGCCGTCCTGATCCCCGTCGAAGAACACGGCGCTGGTGGTCCAGCGCGGCTCATCGATGCCGCTCGCCTGCGTGTGGTCGCGGAACGCGGCCTTGCCGTCGCCGAACAGCAGCAGATCCGCGCCGAGGCGCGTGAGGTACACATCGAGCGCGCCGTCCCCGTTGCAGTCGCCGATCGCAAGCCCCATGCCGTAACCGGGCGTCGCCAGATCGCCGCTGCGCTCGGTCTGGTCGCTGAAGCGTCCGCGTCCGTCGTTCTGGAACAGTCGGTTGACGGGGGAGCCTTCGCTCGGCGTGAGCGGGCCGCCCTGGATCGCGATCAGGTCGAGATCGCCATCGGAATCAAAGTCGCCGAGACCGGCGCCAGCGCCCATCGTCTCGGGCAGATGCTTGGCGCTCGTCTGGCCCGCGTCGTGGCGAAACGCGATGCCGGTGGCGAGCGTGATGTCCTGAAAGCCACCGCGCGCGCTCGTCGCCACCGCCGTGGGCGGAGTCTCGCGGGAGCAGGCGCACAGTCCCAGCAGCACGAGCGCGCGGCGCATCAGCGCGGAGCCTCCAGCCGCTGGATGCGGGATCGGATCGCCGCGTCTTCGGGGCGCAGCTTCTCGGCCTCGCGGAAGCAGCGCAGGGCCTCGTCGGTGCGCGCGCCGAGGAGCGCAAGATCGCCGGCGCGCACCCACAGGCGCGCATCGGGTGTGCGCACCAGCGCCTCGATCAAGAGCGCGTGTCCGCGCTCGGGCTGCCCGCGGAACTCATTCCAGTGGCGCGCCAGACGGAGCAGGATCGGCACGCGCTCCTCCGCGGACCGCGCGCATTCCAGCGCAGTCTGGTAGAGCGCCTCGGCCCGCTCGAAGCGCTCCAATTCGCTCTCCGCCTCCGCGAGCGCCGCGAGATTGGCGGCGTGGCGCGGCGCTAGATCCACCGCGCGGCGCGCGAAATCCCAGCGGTCGAGCTTGGGCAGCAGCGCGCGGTGGCGCGCCAGCGTCGCCAGCCCGGCTTCGCGCAGGCCAGCTGCGAGTTGGGCGCGGCCCAGTCCGAACAGTGCCTCGCCGTCGACCGGATCGAGGACGAGTGCGCGCTCGAAGGCCTGCACGGCGCCGGCGGGATCCTGGAGGCGCGCGCGCCGGCGGCCCTCGGTGCTCCACAGGCGCGCATCGCTGTTCCACAAGCTCTGCGACGCGCTCTTGAGCAGCGCATCGCATTCCTCAAAGCGCATCAGCGCCTCGAGCGCGTCGAGCTTGCGCAGCAGGCCTTCGGGGCTAGAGCTGTCGAGCAGCGGCACGGCCGCTTCGTACTGAGCGAGCTTGTAGTGCGCCTCGCCGCGCAGCGCGTCGGCTCGCCGGTCCAGCGGCTCGAGCGTGGCGAGCGCGGCTTGCGCGCGGTGCACGTCGAGCTGCCAGCGCGCCAGCTCCAGCCTCAGGGCCGCGCGCTCGGGTTGGGCGGCGAGCTCCTGAGCGCGTAGGCTCAAGGCCTCCTCGCGCCGGCCCTCGCCCCACAAGCGGGAGGCATCCTGGGCCAGCAGCACGGTCAAAAGCAGCCCGGCTAGCATGCGTTCCATGCTAGAGATCGCCCCGGTTTCGGCAAGCAGGTTCGCGATCTCGTATAGTTTGTGGCATGCGCCTTTGGAACCTCATCGTGCTCGTCAGCCTGTCCCCGCTCCTCACGGCCGCCGATCTGCGCGTCGAGGCGCGCAACGGGAGGGCGGGCGAAGCTTCGGCCGTCCAGCTCAGCGGTGATGCCGGAGCGGGCTTCCAGCTGTTCGTGCGCGCGGAAGATCCCGGTCTCCCGCTCTCCAGCGTGTACCTGCCGAGCATCACGCCGCTGCGCGTGGGCCCTTCGAACATGATGCTCGCCGGCGTGCTCGACGAGAAGGGCCGCGCGAGCCTGGACTTCGAGGCCACGCTGGGACTGGATCAAAAGCGCCTGCGCTTCGTGGCGCGCTACACGGCGGGCTCGCAGAGCCTGTCGAACCAGGCCCGCAAAACCTTCCTCGCCGCCAACAGCTTCGGTGAAGCTACCGCGACCGCTCAGGGTGCCTCCTTTCAGGGCGATCTGTTCGGGCTGCGCGACGGCAGCGCGCTGGCGATCGGCGGAGCGGGACCGCTCGTGACGATCTACGATCCGGTCAGCGAGGAAACGCGCTTTGCCGGCCTATTGAGCGGACTGCCGTTGTTCCAGACGCGCGTGCAGCTGGCGGATGACCGCGTGCTGCTGGTGGGTGGGCTCGATCCGCAGGGCGCGCCGCTCGCGACCGCGCAATTGTTCGACCCCGCGACGGGCCTCAGCACCGAACTGCCCGCGATGGCGAGCGCGCGCGCGGGCGCTGCGGGCGCGCGCCTTGCCAACGGCAAGATCCTGATCATCGGCGGCCTGTCGGTGATCGACATCACCGATCCCGCGACCTTCTTCAACGGCATCCTCAACACGACCGAGCTCTTCGATCCCGCCACCAACGCCTTCAGCGCCGGTCCCAATATTCCCGAGCGCAAGGTCTTCGCGACCGCAACGCTGCTCAACAACGGGCAGGTGCTCGTGGCGGGCGGCCTGGGCGTGCTGCCGATCGTCAACATCCCGTTCGTCTCGAACACCGGCTATCTCTACACCACCAGCAGCAACAGCTTCGGCTTCTTCCCCAAGCTGTTCACCGAAGGCCGCTTCCTGCACAACGCCACCAAGCTCAACGACGGGCGCGTGATGCTCTCGGGCGGCATCACGGCGGATCTCAGCGGCGTGCTCCAGACCGGTGATGTATCGCAGATTGCGTTCAACACGATCGCCAGTACCGCCGTGTACACGACCGCCGGTTCGGGCTCCTTCTCCAACGGGCCCACGCTCGCCACCTCGAGGGCGCTGCACACCTCCAGCGCGCTCAGCGACGGCCGCGCCCTGCATGCCGGCGGCGTCAGCGGAGCGCTCGACATCGGCTCAATCCTGAAGGGCGTGCCGATCCTGCCGGCCGCCACTGACACGAGCGAACTGACCACCACGAGTCTGGCGCTGCCCGGACCGGTGCTGCCCGGTCTGCGCGCGGGTGCGAGCGCCTGGACGGATCCGGGCAACTCGCGGGTCGTGATCTACGGCGGCGGCGCGAGCAGCGTCGTGCTGTACCAGCCTTGATTTCTGGCCGCGGATCGGCCGGTTTGCTAGCGTCTGCACAGTGACCGCAAACCCGCGCGAGCTGTACCGCTGGGCCAACCAGCTGGGCGCCTGGATGGACTCCTCCGGCGCGGATGCCGACGTGGTGATCTCCTGCCGCGTGCGACTCGCCCGCAACATCGACGGCTATCCGTTCGTGGCGCGCCTCAGCGACGAGACCAAGGCGCAGGATCTGGCCGAACGCAGCCTGGGCGTGCTGCGCGAGCTCGCGCTGTGCGGAGAGACGCTCATCGTGCGCATGAAGGAGGCCTCGCCGCTGCTGCGCCTGATGCTACGCGAGCGCCATCTGATCAGCCGCGACCTCTCGCCCTCGGAAGACGGCAGCCACGCGCTGCCCGGGCGCGCGGTGGCCTTCGGCGCCGACGAGACCGTCTCGGTGATGGTCAACGAGGAGGATCACCTGCGCATCCAGGCGCTCGCCGGAGGCTTTCAGCTCGGGCTCGCCTACCAGCGCGCCCAGGCCGTGGAGCGAGAACTCGAGACGGCGCTGCCGCTGACCTACCACGAGGAGCTGGGCTGGCTGACGGCCTGCCCGACGAATGTGGGGACCGGTCTGCGCGCGTCGGTGATGCTGCATCTGCCCGCGCTCGCGATGGTCAAGCCGGAGCTGGAGAAGGTCTTTCAGGCGGCCACGCGCACCGGCCTCGCGGTGCGCGGCCTGTACGGCGAGGGCAGCCGCGCCGTGGGGGACTTTTATCAGATCTCCAACCAGATCACGCTCGGCCGCTCCGAGGAAACGCTGATCCAGGATCTCGAGGCGCTGGTGCAAAAGATCATCGCCTTCGAGCGCCGCTTGCGGCAGCTCTTGCTCGAGGAGCAGCAGCCCGCGCTGCGCGATCGCGTCTCGCGCTCGATCGGGCTGCTGCGGACTGCGCGCGCGATGCCGACCGAAGCCGCGCTGGCGCATCTGTCGCACGTGCGCCTCGGCGTGCAGCTTTCCATGCTGGAAGGACCGTCGCGTGAGCTGCTCAATGCGCTGGTCGTGCAGGTTCAAAAGGCGCATGTGCAGGCCTTGTTCCAGGAGCAGGCTGGCGCGGGCTTGCTGGAGACCAGCGAGCGCGACCGGTTGCGGGCCAGCTTGCTGCGCCAGCGCCTCGCCGAGCGCACCTGAAGGAGAACCGGCTCGGGGAGCAGTACCCTCGAAGGACTTTCCACGCCTGCGCTTCAAGGTTCGCTCGCGGGCTGGCCGATGGCCCTTGTCATGTCCCTGTTCGCCTTCCCCCCAGAGCCGCCGCCGCCGGCGGAGCACGTGCGCATCGAGGCCGTTCAGGGCCGGGTCGAGGCGCTGCAGGGGCCCGGCCTGCCCACGCGCGTGCCGGTCGGAAGCACGCTGTCGGGCGGCGCCGTCGGCCATCTGGAAACCGGTGTGGGCGCGCTCGCCCGCGTCGGGTGGCCCGGCCGCGCGTCGGCGCGCATCGAAGGTCGCGCCGGCGTGGAATGGAGCGGCGACGGCCTGTCCGTGCTGGAGTGCCAGGCGCTGGAGCTGGAAGTGCGGCGCGGTCCGCTGACCCTGCGCACGCAGGATGGCTGGACGCTGCGGATCGAACGCGGAGCGCTATCCCTGCGCGCCGGACAGGGGCGCGGCTATCGGCTCGAAAACCACGCGGGGCTCAGCGCGAGCCTGTGGCACTCCTCCGGTCCCTTCCTGAGGCCGGTGGAATTGCCTGCGCCGGGCGAGGTCTGCTGGCTGCCGGGGCTGGGGCTGGCGCCCAGCCGCGCCAAGCCTGAGGGTTTCGCCGTCTGGCGCTCCTACGAATGGCCCTGGGGTCTGCCTCCGGCGCCGCTGTTGGTCACGCCGCCGCCGCCTGCGCCGATGCTCCCCGAAGCGGTGAGCGTGCTGGCGGAGCCAATGGTCGAACCTGAGCCGGTCGCGGAGCCGATGGTCGAACCCGAGCCGGTCGCAGAGCCGGTGGTCGAACCTGAGCCGGTCGCGGAGCCGGTGGTCGAACCGATACCGCCGCCCGAGCCTGCCCCGCAACCCGCGCCGGAGCCCGAGCCTGCCCCGCGACCCGCGCCTGTGCCAGCGCCAGCGCCCGCTCCGCAACCGGTGGTCGAAGCGCCCAAGCCTGCGCCGCCCGCGCCCGTGCTTCGCCTTCCCGCCGCGAATGTGCAGCCCGAGGCTTTCTGGAGACGCGGCCCGATCGTGTTCCAGCGCCATTCCGAGCTGCGCGTCGACACCGCCGGCAGCGATGGCATGCGCCTGCGGCTCTCGACGCAAACCAGCGCCCGACTGCGCGTTTACGGCGCCAGCCAGGTCTTCGATCTGGAACCCGGCGGCCTGATCGTCTTCAACGCCGGCGGCGAGCCGGTCGCGGTGCTCGGTGCCGTCGAGAAGCCCAACGAGGGGCTGCCCGACGAGCCGGCGCGCGCGAAGGTGCCGGTCTATCCTTGAGTTTGGCGCGAGCGGCGGAACCACCACCACTCGTACAGGTAGTGCAGCGCGGCGGACGCGTAGGTCAGGCTCAGGCCTACGGCGACCCCGTAGAACGGATCGACCCAGGCGAGATACCAGACCGCCAGCGCGTTGAAGACCAGCCCGACGATGCAGATCAGCATGCCCGCCAGCAGCGTGTTGGTGACGAGATAGAAGATGTCGTTGGCGACGGAGAAGCTCATCACCAGGAAGCCGGGCACGAGAATCCAGGCCATGTGGCGCACGGGTTCGTGGTAGCTCAGCGGGAAGATCCAGCCCACCATCGCGCTGAGCAGCGGCATCGCGGCCAGCACCCCCGCGCTGATCAAGGCGCCGCTGATCAGCACCGTGCGCGCGAACTCCCGGCGGAAGCGCTCCATGTCGCGCAGGCCCGCCAGTTCCGAGAACTTCGGCAGCAGATTGCGGCTGATGCCCTGCATCAGGAGCAGCGGAACCGACAACAGCCGCTGCGCGATGCGCAGGTAGGCGACAGCGGCCGTTGAGCCGGAAACGAAGTTGAGAATCAGCGTGGGCAGAGCCTGCGTTCCGATCGCATCGACGGAGCGCGTGAGACCGAGCTTGAATGCCAGCGGAAGGCCCTTTTTCAGCGGGACATCGCGCGCGTGGCCGACGATCTCGCGCCAGCCGGGGAGGAAGTCGGCCTTGGCCCGCGCGCTCGCGTAGCCGTGCAGCGCGAGCAGGCTGGCGACGGCCGAGGCGGCCAGGGTTCCGTAGATCGCACCCGAGGCATCGCCGAAGTAGAGCGCGCCGATCCCGATCAGGAACATGCGCAGCACTTCGGTGCCGTTCTCGATGCGCGCGAGCGCCAGCATCTGGCGCGTGCCCTGCAGTCCGGCCGTCAGCACGACCTTGGGCAACTCGAGCAGCGGCGTCAGCGTCAGCAGCAGCGCCAGCCGCGTGCTGGTCTCGTCGGCACGCATCAGCGGACCGAGCATGGGCAGCAGCAGCGCGCCCAGCAGCAGCAGCGCGAGGCCCACCAGCGCGTAGCTCTTCAGCAGAAAGCCGAGCCAGGCGCTGGCCTTGTCATCGAGCCCGCGCGCGCGCGCGGAGGCGATCTGGCTTACCGCCGCACCCTGCAGCCCCTGATTGAGCGCGAAGAACAGCAGCGCGTACAGCGAGAGGGCCAGGTAGTACTGCCCCTGCGCTCCCGGACCGATCAGGTGCGCGAGCAGGACGGTGCCTGCCAGATTGGCTCCGGCACTGACCAGCGAACTCGCCTGCAACACGAGCGTGTCGCGCACGAACTTGCGCTGGCGCAACTCCTGCAGCCTGGCATGGAGGCGCGGCCACATTCCGGCTCAGGAACCCGGGCGGGCTCCCCGGGGGAGAAACAGGAAATCCTGCACGTCCTGCATGCCGGAAAGATCGACGCGCTCGTAGCCGAGGCGGTAGAGCGCCTCGAGCACTTCCAGTTGCGAAGCGTACTCCGGATGAATGTCCTCGCGCAGCAGTTCCGCGAGGATCGGCGGCCGGCACCCGGTGCGTTCAAGGAAGGGCAGGATGCCGCGCAGCACGCGGTGGTCGTAGCCCTCGGTGTCGCTCTTGATGAAGTCTATGCGCTCGATGCCCTGCTCGCGCGCGTAGTCGTCAAACACGCGCACCTCGATTTCCTCGGGGCGAAAATCCATGAAGCCGCGGCGGCGCTCGACGATCTCCTCGTCGATCACGTTGCCACCGGGATTGTGCTTGGGCTTCCAGATCTTGCCAGCGAAATTTTTGTCGCCGAGCGCGAAGCCCTCGACACGCACGCGCGGGTTGCCGGCGAAGCGCTGCGCGCAGGCGGCGCGGTGCGCCGCCACCGGCTCGAACATCCACACGCGCGCATCGGGCCGGCTTTTCAGGATCTCCTCGCTGAAGAGCCCGATGTTGGCACCCACGTCGAGCACCGCCGCGCCCTCAGCCGGTATCCAGGGCAGGGCGGTCGCCACCGTGTCCTGCACCACGCGCCGCACGCGGGCTTCCCACTCGGCGGCGCTCGGGCCGCGGCCGAACAGGCGATAGCGCAACAGACGCACCCGGCCCAGCAGCCGATCCAGCCAATCAGAGTCTTCGTGCATCGTGCGTGTCGCCATCAGAGTGCAAGGCGGACCGACCGCCGGTCAAGAGCGCGGTGCGTCAGCGCATCAGCGGATCGCGCAGCAGCACTTCGCGCAGGAGGCCGGCCATCGCGCCGGCGCACAGATCCGGATCCACGGCGAGGTCTCCGCTCTGGCAGCGGCCCATGCCGCCGATGCGGGCCGTGTGCACGCCCGCGCGCCATCCGGCCGCGAGTTGGTTCGTGTCGGCCGAGAGCACCCAGCTCTCGCCCAGTTCGATGCCGTCTTCCTGCATCGCGTGGTAGAAGACACCCGTGTTGGGGAACTCGAAGACCGACTCGCGCTGGCGCCGGCCGGCGCCGCCTTTGGAATCGAGGCAGGCGTAGTGGCGGGTGAGTTCGACCCCTTGGGCGCACAAGAGCTTCAGAAAGTGCGGTTCAAAGCGCGTCCAGCGCTCCTCCGCCAGCTCGCCCTGGGCGATTTCCGGCTCGTTGCCGCAGACGTAGAGCTTCCAGCTGCGCTGCGTCGCGCGCGCCAGCAAGCTGACGCAGTCGAGATCGAAGTGCTCCAGTTCCAGCTCGCCTATGGCGGAGAGGCCGGCGGGCTTCAGAAGCCCTTTCCAGCGTGAAAGGAATAGCCCGCGGGGGGGGATTCCGCTGCCGGGGATCGGGGAATAGGTGCGGTGTTGGCGGGAGTGGGGCATGCTGCGGCTCGGGGTGGATGCAGGCAGTTTTCGGACATCTCCAGCCGCTCTTGAGCCGCACTTCCCGGTTCTTCGCGCGCGAGCTCGGGCGCGGAAAATATGTCCGGGCATTGGATTCCACCGACTTGTTCTTCCGATGAAGCCTGCGTGCAGACCGCGCGCAAGATTGCGATCCTCGTCGACCCCATCGCCCTCTCGAGGAAGGGCGGGGATCACGCCGCGCAATTGGCTCGGGAACTGCTCGGTCAGGGCGCCACCGTGCGCGCCTTCGGGGCTCCTCCGGGTTCTCTGCCACAGTCCTCGAGCGAACATGGCACGACGCTGGCTCAGTACGCACCCGAAGCGATCCTCGCCTACGACGCGGTTTCTCCGGCCGCTTGGATCGGAGCGCTGCACGCGCGCAAGCACCACATTCCGCTCGTGCTGATCGAGGGCGATGCCTCGCTCGCCGCGCGCCGACTGCGCCATCTGGGCCTATGGATCTTCGGCCCGACGGTGCGGCGCACGGCGAGCGCTCTGGTGGCGCTCGATCCGCAGGCCGAGCAGCGCCTGCTGGCCCAGAAGTTCGCGCGCGAGCGCGTGACCCGGATTCCGCCCGGGGTCGATCTGGAGGAGTACCGGCCGGGCCTGACGAGCGGGCTGGTCCACCGCCACCACATCCGCGGCCGACTGCTCCTGTACGCCGGCCACCTGAGCGAGGGGCGCGGACTGGAGCTCCTGATCTCCGCCTATGCGCGGACACTCTCGCAGAACGGCGACTGGAATCTCGCGCTGGCCGGCGACGGCCCGCTGCGATCGCGGCTGCGCACCCAGGTCGAGCGCCTCGGCATCGCCTCCAGCGTCCACTGGCTCGGCGAAGTAGGCGAGGCCGAACTGCCGGGGCTGCTCGGAGCCAGCACGCTGCTGCTCGTGCCGGGGACCAGTCCACAGGTGCGCGGCCAAAACATCCCGCGCGCCCTCGCGAGCGGCCTGCCGGTGATCAGCTCTGATCTGCCGGCGCTGCATTACCTCGTGCGGCCGGGCGAAAACGGATTGCTGGCCAAGGCCGGCGATTTGGAAGGCTGGTGTGCGGCGCTGCAGCGCGCCGCGATCGATCCGGAGCAGCGCCGACGCTGGTCGCGCAACGCGCGCAGCCAGGCGGAGAGCGAGTTGTCGTGGAAGCAGGTCGGTCGAGAGATCGCGGCGCGCCTCGGCGCACTCGAACTCAGCCCAGTTCCTTCCTCAGATTGCGCATATCCTCGGCGTACTGCCTGAGCGCCTTGGCCGTGGTCTCCTCGAGTTCCTGAAAGCGCACGCTGACGCGCACGCCGTCGGCGCGCTCGGAAATCTCCGAGACCACGCCCGCAGCCTTGAGGAAGCCCTTCTGCAGCAGCGGCAGGCGGAACTGCAGCTTCCAGCGCGTGCCCATCGCCAGCAACTGCGCCATGGCGAAGGGCGCCAGCCCGGTTTCGCCGCCATTCCACGTGAAGCTCAGCCCCTGCTCGTCGACATTGCCCATCCGGCCTGCGCCCGACCAGCCCTCGGCGCCTGTCACCGGTGCCTGCACGCTGCTCTGCGTGAGGATCACCTTGACGCGTTCCATGTCGAGCGGGGAGAACAGCACGCTCGACTCCTCTTCCGCGCCTGCCGCCCCCCGGGCGGCCGTGGCGACCGCGCCGCCGCGCAGCGCGGCGACGGCATCCTCTTCGCTCTCGTAGATCTTGATCACGCGATCGAGACCCACCTTCGAGAAGATGTCGCGGCAGAAGGGCGAGGGACGCGCGATCACCAGCTTGCCGCCTGCGGCGGAAACTTGCTTGCTCGCCTTGATCAGCGCGCCGATCGCGGTCGAGTTGATGAAGCGCACCAGCCGCAGATTGAGGGCCAGCTTCCGAATCCCGGCCTTCTGCAACTGGTCGATCTCCTGCTGGAGGCTGGTGACGTAGAAGGTGTCAAAGTCGCCGCGCAGGTGGAGGAAAGCGTGATCGCCGCCGGAAGGTTCAACAGTAATGTGCATGGGGGGGAGACTCCGAATGGGTCAATAGGATGCCCGCTGCCGGCACGATTGGCAAACATTTCGCGTCAAGTCATGCCGACCCGGGCGGTCTTGGGCCCCGAGGGCGTCCTCAGGCCCGCGAACGGGCCTTGGCGAGGGATCCCTCGCGCTCGGAGGCCTGCGCGAAGCCCGCGCTAAGGCACGCGGTCCTGAGCAGCCGGACGCAGGAGTCCCTAGGGCTTGAGCAGGACCAGCTGGCCCCCCGCACCTGCCGTCGCGCGCTTGCACTGGAGCATGACGGTCAGGAAGGTCGAACAGCCGAAGCGCACGCCCGAAAGATCGAGCACCACGCGCGTGCGCCCCGCGCTGGTCCGCAGCTGCCATTCGCGCTGCAACTGGCCGGCCGCGTAGGTGTCGACATCTCCACGGATCGCAAGGATCACGCCGTCTTGGTCCCAGTCCTCCGTGTGGAGTTCCATATCGAAGCAGCGTGGCGCCCGGAGAGCGATCCGGCAAGTGCTTGGGGCGACCCTCCGGCGAGACTACACTGGCGTCCCATGGGCCTCTTCTGGAATCGCAAAGGTAAGGATGAAACTCCGTCCCCGGAGGGCGCGCCGCCAGGCCCCGCCCCGGCCAAGCTGGAGCCCGACATGCTCTCCAGCGGCACGCTGCGCACGCACCGGGATGCGCTGCTGGCCGCGATCGCCTGGGTCTCGGAATCCGACGACACGGATTCGATGCTGGAGCGCATTGTCGACAGTTCGATCGAGGTCACGCGGGCCGAACGGGGCTTCCTGATCCTGCCCGATGCCAACGGCCAGCTCGTCGTGCGCGTCGCGCGCGGACGCAACAAGCAGCCGCTGGTCGGCGAGCCCAAGTACTCCACCGGCATCGTCAAGCGCGTGCTGTCCGACAGTCAACCACTCAACCTCACCGTGACCAACGAAAGCGAGGCGCTGGAGATCGGCAACTCGGTGCTGGATCTGGGCCTGCGGGCGGCGATGTGCGTGCCGCTGTTGACCGGCGGCAGCGGCGGTTCGGCAGCCGAGCGCGGCGTGCTGTACGTCGACTCCAAGCTCAACACGCGCCGATTTCATGCAGAGGATCTGCAGACCTTCGTGGCGCTGTCGGGGCAGCTACGCATCGCGCTCGAAAAGCAGCGCCTGCACGACGACCGGCTCCAGAAAAAGCGCCTCGAAGAGGAACGGCGCATCATGGGCGAGATCCAGCAGGATCTGATGCCGGAGATCCCGCGCAATGTGCCCGGCTGGGACATCTTCGGCTGGTATCGGCCGGCGGAGGGCACCACGGGCGACTTCTACGACTTCATTCCGCTGAAGGGGCAGCGGCTGGCGATGCTGCTCGGCGACGCCAGCGGCCACGGCGTTGGTCCAAGTCTGATCGCCACGGCGGCCCAATCGGCGCTGCGCTCCACGCTCAAGCTGACCGATGACCTGCCGCGCGCCGTCAGCCTGCTGAACGAGGACATCGGTCCGCGCATGGACGACGGCCGCTTCTGCACGATGTTCGCCAG
>JBIKMH010000017.1:0-68108 GCA_044359355.1 Planctomycetota bacterium
CGAGGTCCTGACGGGCTGGATCGAGCGTGATCGTGACGGGCATGGCGTTCAGGGTAGCTCGAAGGGCACCACGAACCTATCTTGCACTTCCACGCGCTGGTGCTCGACGGCGCCTTCGTCTCGCCGAGCAGCGCTCGCGCGCCGCGCTTCCAGCCCGCCGCGCCGCTCACCGATGCCGACGTCGCCGATCTGGTCGAGCAGCTCGCCCGCCGCATCACGCGCTACCTCGAGCGCCAAGGTCGCCTGCCTCGCGCGCAGGCGCCCGCCGACAGTGACGAGCCGCCCGAACACGACGCTCCGCTCTTCGCCCAGCTTTGCGCCGCGTCGATCCAAGGCGGGGCCGCGCTCGCGCCGGAGTCCTCGCGGCCCATCGCGCATCTGGGCCAGCGCCGCTCGCCGCGCCCGCCGCCGCTGCCGGGATCGCTGTGCGCCCACCACAACGGCTTCTCGCTGCACGCCAAGGTGCTCGTGCCCGCCGGCGAGCTCGAGCGGCTCGAGCACCTTTGCCGCTACATCGCCCGTCCGCCCATCGCGACCCAGCGCCTCGCGCTCGCACCCGACGGCCGAGTCATCTACGGCCTCAAGCGGCACTGGCGTGACGGCACGTCCGCCGTGTCCTTTGACCCGCTGACGTTCATCGAGCGGCTCGCCGCACTCGTTCCCTCTCCACGCGCCCACCAACTCACTTACCACGGCGTGCTGGCGCCGGCCTCCGCTTGGCGTGATCTCGTCGTGCCCAAGCGCGCGCCGGTCCCCGCCACCCACTCTCCCGGCGCTCTCGCGCCCAACTCACCGACCGCGCCCAGCACCTCCGCCCGCCCGCGCTCGTCGCGCTCGACCTGGGCGGAGCTACTGCGACGTGTCTTCGCCGTCGACGTCCTGACCTGCCCGCATTGCGGCGGCCCACGCCGCCTCATAGCGCAGCTCACAGACCCAGTCGTCGTGCGCAAGATTCTCGCGCATCTCGGACTGCCCACCGAGCCTCCACGGCCCGCACCGGCTCGCTCACGCGAACAGCTCGACTTCGCCTGAGCCGCCCGCCCCTCACGCCGCCGAGCACGCCCCTCGCCCGCAGCCAGCGCCAGCGAGTAGGCCCGCTCGTTCCCCAAGCGCCCGCTCCACGGCCCGAGCGCGCGTCGGACGGCTCGCGAGCACGCGTTCCGCGGCGAGCACCGGCCCCCGGGGGCCGCTTGACGGATCGGCGCCCCGCGACGAACCGCCACCTCGCGGTCGATGACGACCGCCTCCGCGGAAGTCATCCGCTTGGAGTTCCTATCCGCGATCGCTTCTACGGCGTAAGCCACGCCGGCGGGATCAGTCGGATCACGATCTCGCACAACGTCGGCGGCATCGAGGTCGACCATCTGCAGTACGAGCTTCCCTGTGGCACGTCAGCGGTAACGACCTACTGCACGGCGAAGACGAACAGTCTGGGCTGCGCACCACAAATCGGCGCGAGCGGCTGCCCGAGCGCGAGTTCCAGCCTTCCGTTCGTGATCGCGTGTTCGCAGGTCATCACCAACAAGCCGGGCTTGCTCTTCTACGGCTACGGGGCGGCTGCGAGTCCGTTCCAGGGCGGATTCCTGTGTGTGCTGCCTCCGACCGTGCGTACGCCGGTTCAATCGTCCGGCGGTGGGCCGCCTCCCGACACGTGCGCAGGCCAGTACTCGTTCGACATGAACGCTTGGACGCAAGGCGGCGGCGACTCCAACCTCGTCGCCGGGGCAACCGTCTACGCACAGTATTGGATGCGCGACCCGGCCAGTCCGAGCACGACCGGCCTGAGCAACGCGCTCTCATTCACGGTGAATCCGTAACACGCGCGGCCGCTCACGCTCCGCGGCGCGGCTGTTGATCCACGCCCGTCCTGACCGGGCGGCGGCAGAGAAATGGCCGACCCGCGAGAGGGACCGATGACCGCGAAGGTTTACACGCACCTCGAGGTCGAGGATCTGCGCGTGGCGGTTGAGGGCGTGAGCGAGCAGCGGCGCGGGTGCGAGGCGACCGGGTACGTGGGTCCCTTTTCAGGGCGCCGCGGTGTCCCTTCTCACGCCGCCGCGCTCCAAGCACAACCCAAGTCACGCCGCGCCTTCCCTTCGCGCGGTCATCGAGCCCTGATGCCCCCGTCGCCGCACGAACCAGCGGCGTGCGGAGCCAACGAGATCACGACGATCGGGACAGGGCCCTACACGGCCGACATAGGGGACGGGTTCGAGAACTTCGACACGCTGGCCGACGTTCAATGCGCGATGCGAGAGGGGGGCAGCGGCATCCGCTCCAGCTCGGAGTGGTACCGCCAGATGCGCAGCCGCCACGGGGCCAAGGTGCGCGACGCGGCGGGGAAGGTGGTCGCGACGGTCTCGTACAACGCGCGGTTGTGGCGGCCGAGTGGGGTTAGAGAAGAGATGGTCGTGGGGTCGCGCGGGACGGCCTCGCGCGACTCGGTCAACGAGCGTGGAGACGCGGCCCGGCAACTGGTCCCCGACCCCGCTGCCGAGGTCCACGCCGTGGTGAAGGGGCGGGGTGGCCAACCACAGTTAGTGCAACGTGCACCGCACCCAGGCGTGCTTGGCGCAGCGCTTACCTTGCTCCTGCCGACGTCGCGCGAGAACACCTGCGCCCCGAGTGGGGTCTCGCTCGGTGTGCGATTCGGAATAGGCGCGCCCGGCCCTGCGCTGACCGAGCGCGCCCTTGCGCTTACTGAAACACGACCTGTCGCCCGTTGCTGAGGTTGAAGGTCGAGCCGCCGGGCCCCAGCGGGTCGCGATACCAGAACTGGAAGTTGTGCGTGGAGCCCGGGACGATCAGGCCGGAGGCCGGCGGCACCTGCAGATCGAGCGCTCGCTGGATCGTGCCCCAGGGCGTGGCGACATTCAGCGGCAGCACGCGGGTGATCGAGCCGCCCACGCACCGGAATCCGGCGCCGAAGGGCACCTGCACTTGCAGCGGCGCGAAGATGAAGATGCCCGGCAAGTTGGGCGGGAGCCCTTGCGCGGTCAGCAGGACGTCGTTGTCCGCGACCACGGTGCTGCCGTAGACGGTGATCGAAGCGCCTGGGCCGACCGAGTTCGGCGCGCCCACACAGTAGGACGTGCCGATTTCGGGCACGTTCTCCACCAGACGCGCGGTGTTGCCGCCGGTCACGAACACGCTGCCGACCTGGTTGCCCAGGGCGATGCCCGAAGAGTTGGAGCCCGTGGTCGTCACGGTCCAGGCCGACGTGCCGTCGGCGCGCACCTTGCAGACGGCCATGTCGAACAGCGTGCTCGCCGCCAGGTAGGCGTTGTTCGAGGCGTCGAGCAGCATGTGCGCGTGAAGCAGCAGGGCCAGGGGGCCATCGGCGTCGAGGTTCGACCAAAGCAGCGAGCCGGCGGGATCGACCTTGAAGAAGGCCGCGCCGGGGGCGCCCGAGTTGGGGAAGCCAGAGACCACGGCCGCCTGGTCGCTGCCGACCTCGATGCGGAAGCCCGATGACGGATAGGCCCTCTCCCACAGGAGCGCGCCCTGGGGGTCGAGCTTCTTGATCACGGTGCCGCCGTTGCTGACGAACTCGCCGTGCACGAGGTAGCTGTTGCCCAACCCGTCGCCCGCCGCGTCGCCGACGGTCAGGCTCTGCACGCCCGGCAGGCCCCAAACCGAGTTGCCCTGACGATTGACGCGGGCGTAGCCGTTGATCGAACCGAAGACCGCGCGCCCCGTGACGACCATGTCGCCGTTGGGCGCGAACTTGAAGTTCACGGGCAGGCCGATGCCGTAGGGATCGAGCCAGGTCCACTGCGAGACGCCATTGGACGTGAACTTCTTGATCTTGGTGACCGCGGGACCCTTGCCCAGCACATAGGCGTTGTCGGCCTGGTCCAGGAGCAGCTTTCGCGTCGACGAGCCGTCGAAGCCGCTCTCGTAGACGATGCGGTACACGGGCGTGCCGTCCGGCGCGAACTTGAGCAGCAGGCTCGCCGCCTCGACGGGGTTGGAGAAGCCCGACATCAGCGTGCCGCACACCAGCACGGCGCCCTGGCTGTCGACCGCCACCCACTGGGCGCGCTCCCATTTGGAGTTGTCGGTCTGGTCGATCTCCGAGACCCACAGAAGGTTGCCGTCCACGTCGCGCTTGGTGACGACGATCTCGGTGCCCAGGTTCTGATCGAAGTCGGCCGTGAAGACGTTGTCGGCGGCGTCGACGGCGACCATCACGCCGCGCGTGCCGACGACCCAGTCGACCTGCGCCTGTGCGGCCGCGCCCGCCGCGCCCGCCGCGAGGGCCGCCAACGCGGCGAGGCCAGCTGTGACGCGGCGTCCGATGGCGAAGCATGTCCCCTGGAAGACCCTGCCGTTCTTTGAAGTTTCGATCGCGTTCATGGGGGAGAGCTCGTTTCTGGTTTCGTGAACTGAGGCACCCGGCCGACGCCTCGGACCCATCCATTCTAAGGGGGCCGGCGGACGGCCCGACATCCGACTGAGTGCGCAGCCGCCCACGGCAAAGGACTAACGGATAGTCCGGCCAAGCGCACGCTCATGAGCGCCATGCCGTCGCCTCGCGTGGGTCCGCTGGCTCGGAACGCAGTTCGAGGAGGGCGCCGCCGTCCTCGGCATCCTGCTTGGCTTCGTAGCACTGGGCTTCGTGGCCTCGCGCCTCTCCGGCGGCGACGCATGGCAGAGCCTCCTTCCCCTCATCACGGCGACCATCGCGTTGTTCACGCTGCTTCCTGTGGTTCGTTGGATGCGGCTGTGGCTCGTCGATGCGCGCCGCCCGGCGCGGCGGCTCGATGCGGCGTCGGAGTCGCTCGATCCATCGATCCTGATGACCTACGCGCTCTCGAGCTGCGTCCTCGCGTTCGGCGCGTTCCTCCTCCCTGAGTGGTGGGAAGAGGGCACGCGCCACATCCGCGCCGAGCTTCCCGCAGCGCTCCACGCGTGGATTCCGCTGCTTGCGCTCGTTCCGATCGCGCTCCTGCGCTGGCTGTGGCTCGTCGAGCTGCGCCGCTACTACCGCAGCGGCGATCTCGCATGAGGGCTGCACCCGTTTCGATCGACCCCCCTGATCTCGGAAGGCTGTGAACCCGTTCAGAGAGCGCGCGAGATCAAGGCGGGGGTTCGCCCGTTTCGCCGCCGTTCGGAGCAGGGCCCGTGGTTCCCAATTGGGCTCTCTCCACAAACGCGAGAGCGCCGAACCCCCGCCACGACGCGGCAGCAGGGGGGGTCGCCGGGGTCAGCCTGTAAACAAACCGGTCGACCTCGCGAGAGGCCGACCGGTTGCAGCTCCCCCAGCGGAACGGATCCCAACTTTGGATGGCGTTCTGACCGCGCCAGAGGGGGCGAAGACCGATTTCCTCGCAACCGGCGATGAGGGGCCCTATCGAAACGTAGGGGAAAACAGCGCGAAGCCAACCCCGCTCCCACACTCATCGCTCACGCTCCGGGCACCCCCGAAACCCGCGACCTCGGATCGGGTTACCGAGTACCCGCGCGCTGCACGGGCCCGTCGTTCGGGGTACGGACCACCTTCGGTCGCACGACGAGCAGCGCCCGAGTCGCGGAGCCTTCCGCCACCGAACAGACCAGGACGACCGCCATCTCCTCGCCCACCCGGCGAACGCCGGTCGCGCACCCGTCGCCCGCGTCGCCACGCAACAGGACCTCGACCCAGAGTCCCTCGTCGTCGAGCCCTCCGGTCGCGGCGATGGAGAACTCCCCGCTCCAGGCCCCCGCCTTGTCGACCGAATTCAACTCGACGGCTGCGGGTGCCCCGGGGTCGGAGACGATCGCCGGACAGAAGACGTTGCGGGCGCCCGGGCATGCGGCGATCGAGCGGAACAGTTCATCGACCGACGCTGCACTCACGCTCTCGACGCGAGGAGCCGAGAGCGACCCGAGGGGCGCAAGGGCGAGCGTCTCCGCGGGGACCTCAATGAGCGTGAACATCCAGAAGAGCTGCGGGTACTCGTCATCGGCTGCAAAGGGCGATTCGACGACTCGGGGGTATGTGCGGCAACCGGCCGCGAGCCCGCTCGCGATGAGCAGGAGCGCGGCAAGCACCGCGACACCTCCGTGAGTCCCTCCGAGGCCGCCTCCGCGTTGGGCTCGCGCGGTCATGGCTTGACTCCCTCCTGCGCCGAAAGCTGCGCTCGCAGCTCGCGGATCTCCCGCTGCATGTTCGACAGGGCGCTTCCCACGAAGACGAAGCACATGGGGAGGAAGCAGAGGAACGCCGGTGCCCAGGCAGCCGGACTTGGCGCGAACAGCGCCACCCCGAGGGCAACGAGCGAGAGAAATCCGCAGAACAAAGCCGGTACCCAGCATTGGATTCGATTCATGGTGGTGGCTCCTTGAGATCCTGTTTTCGGTTGCGAGGCCGCGCGTCATGGTATCAGTTTGAAGACTCGTTCGGTTCGGGCTGCGTCGCACCCTGCGTCGGAACAGCGTCCGGTGCGGTGAATCGGCGCAGAAGGCTCGGCTTCTCAATGACGATGTCGGCACCCATCCATGCCGATTCGAGGCGTGGCGAGCGCTCCGCCGCGTTCGCCGATGGCAGCAGGATGACGTCGACCGCCGTCAGATCCGCGCCACCGAGGTCGCTGATGTCTTGGCCGATGCCGAAGCCCGATGTCGCACCCGAAGCGAACCAGATCGACCCAAGGGCGATCTCTCGCCCCGCGTGCGCGCCGTCGCGGGGCCGAAGGAGCACTTCGAAGCCGAGGTCCGCAGGAGCGTTCCGGACCTGGATCATCAGATCAAGCCGGCGGCGGCCGGCGAGCTCGCGCCGATCGACCGACAGGGCGGACGCGATCGCCGCGGCCAGCGACTCGTCGCGCACGACGCGCAACGAGTCCTCCACCGACGGAAGTCCTCGGCTTGGGGTTCCTATCCGCTGGGCCAATCGAAGTGCAGCGCGAAGGCGCGCAGACGAGCTGCGATCTCATCACGGGCGGCGCGGAAGCGGCGCATGTGCTCGTCTTCGTTCAGCGGCTCGTTCGTGGCGGGGTCGGGGATCGGCCAATGCAGGCGGCGCGCGGAGCCCAGCCAAGTCGGGCAGACCTCCTCGGCGCACAAGGTGACGACCACATCCACGCTCGAGGGATCGATGGCCGAGACGGGCTTCGACGATTGCATCGAAGCATCGAGGCCGATTTCGTGCAGGACGGCGAGTGCGCGTGGGTTGACGCGCGTGGGGCTGCTGCCCGCGCTGGCCGCGACGACGCGCGTTCCAAGGATCTCGCGCGCCAACGCCTCGGCTAGCTGGCTGCGAGCCGAGTTCGCCACGCACAAGAACAACAGGCGCACGGGCGGCCGATCGCCGGAATCACGAGCCACGCCACGAATCCTTGGCGCGCAGCGCCAGCTTGACGAGCACCAGCAAGACGGGGACTTCGACCAGCGGACCCACGACGGCCGCGAAGGCCTGGCCGCTCTGCAGCCCGAAGCTGGCGATGGCCACGGCGATCGCCAGCTCGAAATTGTTGGAGGCGGCCGTCAAGGAGACGGTCGCCGCCTGTGGGTAGGCGGATCCGAGCTTGCGCGCCGACCACATGGACAGCGCGTACATCGCGCCGAAGTACAAGACGAGCGGCGCGGCGATGCGCACCGCATCGAAGGGTGCTTGCAGTATGCGCTCGCCCTGCAGCGAGAACATCGCGACGATGGTGAATAGCAGCGCGACCAGCGTCAGTGGAGAGATGGAAGGCGCGAAGCGGGTTTCGTACCACTCGCGTCCCTTCGCGCGCACCAAGAGCAGACGGCTGGCGAGTCCCGCGGCGAATGGAAGGCCGAGGTAGAAGGCAGTGGTCGCCGCGATGTCGCCCATGCCGATGTCGAGAGCCACACCGGCGAGACCCAAGCGCTCTGGCATCCACTTGGCCCAGAACCACGCCAATGGAGCAAACGCGACGATCTGGAAGAGCGAGTTGGCCGCGACCAGTCCCGCGCACGCCTCGCGATCGCCATCGGCGAGGTCGTTCCACACGAGAACCATGGCGATGCAACGCGCGATCCCCACCAGGATCAGGCCCAACATGTACTCCGGCTGGTCGGGCAGGAACGCGATCGCCAGCGCGAACATCAGCGCCGGTCCCACGATCCAATTCAAGACGAACGAGAGTGCGAGCAACCGTCCATGGCGCGCCAGCGAGCCGAGCTCCTCGTAGCGCACCTTGGCGAGTGGCGGGTACATCATCACGATCAGCCCGACTGCGATGGGCAGGATCGTGTCGCCCACCGCCATCCTCCCGAGCACAAGCGGCACCTGCGGCGCGAAGCGCCCGAGCAACATGCCGACGACGATCGCCAGCAGGATCCACCATGTCAGGTAGCGGTCGAGGAAGGAAAGCCTTCGGAAAGGCGTGGCCATTCTGCACCTTGCAGCGGGAACGAGGGTGTGGATGCGTCGTCAAGGACGCATGAAGGACGGACGCGTCTGTTCGACCTTAGTTTAGACGCGTCACGGCCAATCGACAAACCTTGACCAGCCGTCTTCTCCGTCGATGTACACACCTGCCCGAATCGCGGCGGCCACCGCGGGTGGAAACATGGCTGCGGTACTGGCGCGTGAGTCCGACGTTGGCTCGATCGCCATCGCGGCGCTGATCAACCCAGTCGTTGAGCTGACGCTCGCCTCGGTGCAAGACCCGGAGACGCGCGTGATGAGCCGAGCATCAAGCTGTACACAGAAAATGGCCTCCGCGCTCGCCACCATGCTCTCGCGCGTGCGGGCGAGCACGACGCGCCCCCCTCAGATCTGCCGATGGCATTCTGGCAGCCGCGTTTGGCTCGCTCGCGGACCCTGCCGCGCGCGAGCATCAGGCTTGCCGACAGTTGGGTGGCCCCGCCCGTGATCCTCGTAATCGGGCTCGCCGCTTGGAATCTGCGCTTGGGCCGCTGGAAGGGCTCGGTACGGAACGAAGCGCGTGGCAACCCAGCGAAGATCTGCTGATCTGGTCGCTGACTCCAGGGCTGGAAATCCCGATTCGGAGCAAGAGCGGTCGAGCCCTTTCGGAACTCCGTCTTTCTGACATCCTCGAAGTGAAATGACCGGGTGTTGATTCCCCGCACCTTATTTACCCCATCTTCAAGTCGAGCGGCAGTCTCGCCTTCACGGGTATTCCGCCCGGCTGTCAAGTCGCGTACGGCTCCAACTCCAAGGCGCCGTTTCAACCGGTCGAGCTGCTGCTAGGCGGAATCGAGATCGAGTAGCATCCGCGGCCCGCTCCCGAGGGGGGTTGCGGGTGCTGCCGAGAGATCCGCGCGCTCGCGTTCGGGTGCTTCCGGGCCCGCCGCTTGCCGTGAACCAGAGTTCGCCGCCAGCTCCGGCGCCGTGGTCTTCGCGCAGCGCTCTGGCAGCGCACTCACGCTCTGCTTGTACTTCCACGCGCTTGTCTTCGGGCGGCTCCTTCGTATCGCAGAGCGAGCGCCTTGCGCCGAGTTTCTAACTCGCCGCGCCCGAACCACCGCCCCAGCGGGCCCCGCACGGCCCGTAGGCGCCCCCTGACGAACCAGCGCCGGGCGCTGGGAGCCGCTTGACGGATCCGCCAGCCGCGGCGAACCCCCTCTCGGGATCGACGAAGGCCGCCACCCGTAGAAGTCAGCCTTTTCATCCCATCGATCCCACGATCCGGTCCGTCGACAGGCACACAAAGGCGCTTCAGGTCGGACGACCTGTTGAACACCTGAGGGTTCGCCAACGTGGATGGCCCAGCCGGCGCGCCAGACTTGTCGCAGCAAGCCGAATCAGATCCGCGTTAGAACCCAGAACATCAGCCCGCTGAAACCGAGCGTACCGACCGGAAAGAACCACATGGGGGCCAGTCGGTCGACCTCCGCCAAGTCATGGTCGCCAGGGACGTAACGCACGGGCACCTGCCCACCGATCTCGATCTGCGTGGTGCTCGCCGCAAATGACGAGCGGAAGGTGAAGAGCTCGTTGGTGGACGTGTCGAGAGCCTCAATGACTGGTGCGTGGGTGCGGCGAGGCGGTCCGCCCGAGCGAAACTCGGTCCGGGTGTCTCCGGCAACGACCTTCCCGATGGCACGGACACCGCGCGTATACATGCGGATTCGTCCAAGCAGGACGAGAAAGCCAACCAGCAGGGCCAGTGTGGCAAACGCGCCGATGATGATCTTTGCAATCATGTGATTTCCGCTGCCGCTTTCATCCTCCCGGTGCTCGCGAGCGTTCAAGTCTACATGATTCGATCTGGCAGCGCACCGGGAACTCAGCTGACGCCCCGAAGGGATGCGTGCGATTGACCATGCAGACGTCTCTGGTGCCTCCAGCGTTGCGCTTAGGTCATCACCATGGATTCGGCATCATGGAGGCCAACGGCTGAGCCAGCTCCGCGCTGGCTACGCGCGGCTCCCCCGCTGGGGAAGGGAATCCCTTCCCCAAACCCCATCCCCTTGACAGCTCGGCGAGATCCAAGCTCTACTCCTCCTGTCACTAAACCCCGTGTCCACTGAACCGGGGGAGGTCCAAACATGATTGCCCACTTGCTGCTTGCTGCCCTCCTTTGCCCTGGGGCAAGGGAGGGGGGAGTTGTCACCAACGGCGACATTGGTGTGTCGATCGCGCGCTACGTGGAAGCCGCCGAGCGCCAAGGCTTCAGCGGCGCGGTACTCGCGGCCAGAAAGGGCAAAGTCGTGGCAGCTGTCGCCGCCGGACCGCTCGAACACGGCAAATCCGCGCGCCTGACTCCGGACACGTTGTTCGAGATCGCTTCCGCGACCAAGCCATTCACCGCACTTGCTCTCGCTCAGCTCGAAGAGCGACGCAAGTTGAAACTTGTCGATCCGCTCGCCAGACACCTGCGGCAAGTACCTGAAGACTGCGCGAAGATTACGCTGCAGCACCTGGTGCAGCACACCTCCGGCATCCCGGCGAGCAACAGCGAGGGCGGCGGAGAAGCGCTCGAGCCATTCCTGCGATCGGTGTTGCGCGGCGGGCCGGTGCACGATCCCGGTTCGCACTTCGAGTATTGGAATCAGGGCTACGCGCTGCTCAGCGAAGTGATCGCCAAGGCCAGCGGCAAGAGCTACGTCGACCAGTTACGCGCGAGCATCTTCGAGCCGGCCGGCATGAAGTTGACTTGCTTCACAGGTGACAAGGCGCCGAAGGGCGCCACGGTCGCGGTGGGCCGCTCGTCCGGGGGTGCGTCACGTTCGGCGCTCGAGCATCCTTACGGCGCTTACGGCCTGCAGTACTGCGGTATGGGCGGGATCGTGACCAACGTATGGGACCTGTGGCGTTTCGACCGCGCGCTCGCGGGCAAAGCACTCGTCGACGAAGCGGCCAAGCGGCGTATCTTCGATCCGGGGCTGGAGAGCTACGCGCTCGGCTGGCGTGTATTCCGCGGCCCGAACGGACGTGTACGTCAGGCGCACGGCGGCGATGTGCGCGGCTTCACCTGCGAGCTGCGGCGCTTGCCCGACGAAGACGGCGCAGTGATCGTGCTGTGCAACGACAACGCGGCGCCGAGTCGGCCAGTCGCCGACGCGGTGGAGGCGCTGCTGTGCTGCGACAAGGCCCCGCCGACGCCACCGCCGCCGCTCGAGATGGCGCGCCGCGAGGCGCTGGTGGGCACGTATGTCGCGCGCTCAGGCCGGAGCATCGTGATCGAGGCGCGGGGCGAACTCGCCACGGTGCGCATCGACTGGAGGCCGCCAAGTGGTCCGGTGACGCACGGCATGCTCGGCTACGTTGGCAGGGATCTGGTGGTGTTCACTTGGACCGATGCGACCGAGTTGAAGGTCCGGAGCGAAGGCCCCGCAACGTCGCTGCGCTTCGCTGATGAGGAGTACACGCGCCTATAATTGCTGCGGCTTTTGCAACACCTCGTACTTCGACGCTTCCTTGGTTGCGCGTCGTCATTCTCACGCCCCCTGTGGCGGCGAGTGCTCTTGGCGCTCTCATGGATACGACATGCCAATGCATGGGTAGTCTTGCTCAGCGGGGATGGGAAGGTGCGAACGAGGCTGGGAGTATACCAGAGCTTGAGAACACGAGCACTTCCACCAGCGTGAGATAACACCATCCCGATGAGGGCTTGGCAGAACACGAATCGACCATTCGCTGCACTCTGAGGCACTCGGGGCGTGACTCACACACCTCAGTGCTGCGCAGCGGCTCCGCTTGTCGCGCTGCAACTGCGTGAGAGGGTTGGTCATGTAGCCGTACACTCCCAAACACACCACCCTTGGCGAAGCCTTGGGCTGAGCCTCGCGATTCATGGGCAGCCGCTGGGTATGCTGACTGCGGTTGGATTGCTCGAGCCTCCACCCCCCTCGCCCCCGCCTGGCCATGCCTCCCCCTCCCGTGCCCGCCCCCTCTCTTGCCGCCCTGCTCGCCACCGCACGCGAGAAATGGGTCAAGCAGCTCATCGACCCCTCCCGCAACAACGGTCTGCTCTTCTTCCGCGACCTCAAGGTCAGCATGCTCGAGCTCCCCGTCGCGAGCCCCTGCCTGAAGAAGCTGCTCGCCGGCTCGGCAGCCACGATCCGCGACCTCGCCGCGGGCGGCTGCAAGAACGGCGATGCGCGCCTCGTTGCGAACTCGCTCGACGCAGTGCGACGCAAGGCGCTGAGCAACAAGGAGGAGAAAGGCATCGACACACTGCAGCTGGCGCTGGGCATCGCCACCTGGCCCGCGCTCGACGGCGGCACCCCGTACAACGCTCCCGTGCTGCTGATCCCCCTGCGCATCGTAGCGCGCGGGCAGGGTGGGATGGATGCGGAGGTGGAGGTCAGCGGCGAACCCCAGCTCAACCCGGTGCTGCTGCATGTCCTGCGCGAGGACTACGGCGTGCACTGCGACGCCCAGGCGCTGCTCGAAGATTGCGGCGCCGAGGAAGAGGATGGCCGCTGGAGCATCGATCAGGAGCGGGTGGGCGCGGGGCTGGCGCAAGCCGTGGGCGGCAGCGTGCCGGGCTTTGCCGTCGGTGCGCGCGCGGTGATGGCGAACTATCTGTTCGCGCGCATGCCGATGGTCGAGGACCTCAAGCGCAACGGCGGCGCGCTGGAGGCGAGCGCCCTGATCGCGGCGGTCGCGGGGCATGGGCCGACGCTGGAGCAGTTGCGCAAGGCGAATCAGACGCTGGGAAGTGGGGTGGCGGCCGGCGGAGATGCTGCGGCCGAGCTTGGTGGCCGTGAGGGCTCGGGCGCGGATGGTGGCGGTGCCAGCGGCGTGCGGCTCGACGGACGCTTGGCGCGGGAGGAGTACTTCGTGCTGCTGAGCGATTCGTCGCAGCAGGCGGCGATCGAGCTGGTGGAACAGGGTCGGCATCTGGTGATCCAGGGCCCGCCGGGAACGGGCAAGAGCCAGACCATCGCCAACCTGATCGCGCAGTGCGTGGCGCAGTGCAAGAGCGTCCTGTTCGTAGCCGAGAAGCGCGCCGCGCTCGATGCGGTGATCAAGCGCCTGGCGGACGGGGGTGTCGGTCTGGGGCATCTGGTACTCGACCTGCACGGTGCCGCGATCTCGCGCAAGGCCGTGATGGAACGGCTCAAGAACACGCTCGAGTGGGTACGCCATCCAGGCGCGCAGGCGGACAATGCCGAGCTGTTGGCGCGCTTTGAGGAGCGGCGGCGGACGCTGAATGAGCACGCGCGGCGAGTGAACGCCAAGCATGCGCCGCTGGGCTTGTCGTATGTCGAGGTGCTGGGCGAGCTTCTGCGGCTGCCGAAGGAGGCCCAGACGCGGCTGCGCGTGCCGGGCAGCGCGTTCGAGCAGTATCAAGGCAGCCGCCTGCGGGAGCTGCGCGATGGCATCGAAGCAGTCGCGACGAATCCGGGGCTGGTGCTGGGGACGAGCTCGTCGCCTTGGGTGCAGGCGAAGCTTGTCGATGGAACAGTTGCGCAGCGCGCGCTGCAGCTGGTGCGGGAGCTTTTGGAGACGATTGGGGATCCGGCGATGACCGTTTCAGCAGGCTCTGCGCATGCGGGTCCTTTGGAACCTGGATTGGGCGCGAGAGGATGGAGCGCAAAGGCAGGTGGCTCCGAGGAAGGCGGCCTGCATGGCTCTGGCCTGAACGTGTCCGGCCCGCAGCGTCCCGCCTCAGAGGGCCTCGGTCTGGACGCGCTGCACGCCTCGGCGCCAGCCCCAGCGCTCACCGAGCTGCTCGCCCGCTTCCGCGCCGAAAGCGGCGGTAGCGCGCCGCGCACGTTGGCCCAGCTTGCGGCCGCCTGCGATTTTGTGCGCGAGGCCGATGCGATCACCGAGCGCTACGACTGGAGCGTGTTCGAGGAAGACCTCGAGGATCTGACGAACGCTCTCGCTCCCGCCACGCGGGGCTTGGGGGCGCGGCTGTGGGCCTTTGTCTCGAACTCGAACTATCGCCGTGCGCGACGCACGCTGCTAGCGCTGCGCAGGCCATCCACGGACGGCAAGGCGGACGTCAGGACGCTCTACGTCGAGGCCAGCGAAGCCTGCGATCTTGAGCGCCGCTGGAGGGAGCAGTTGGACTGCGAGGTGCGCGAGCTCCCCTCGCGCGCCGGGCTCCTGCAAATCCACGAGCGCCTGAGAAGCGCGCATGCCGAGTTGCTCGGGCTGGTTCCGACGATCCCCGATGAAAACCAGAGCTTCGAGTCGCTGTACACGGTGCTGCAGGCGCTGGAAGCGGACCGCAACACCGCATACCGCATCCCCGACGTACGCAAGCTCCAGCAGCTGCTCCTCGGCGCCGGACTCGGCTCCTTCCTCACCGAAGCGCGCAGCGCCATCCCGGGCGTCACGCTGCGCCAGCGTTTCGAGCGCCTGATTCACGAAACACAGCTCGAGCGCATCTACAGCCAGACGCCCGCGCTCGCGAACTTCCAAGGCACGGCGCACGAGCAGGTCGTCGCGGACTTCCGCCAACTGGATGCCGAGCGCCTCAAGCTGGCCGCGGCGCGTGTCCGCCACAAGCACGCCCGCATGGCGATCGATGCCATGAACGAGCACCCCAACGAGGCTGATATCGTGCAGCGCGAAGCCTCCAAGCGCGCGCGGCACATGCCGCTGCGCAAGTTGCTCGAGCAGGCACCGCATGTGCTGACGCGCGTGGCGCCCTGCTGGGTCGCCAGTCCCCTCTCCGTCAGCCAGCTGCTGGCGCCCAAGGCCGAGCTCTTCGATGTGCTGATCTTCGACGAGGGCAGCCAGATTCCGCCCGAGGATGCGATCCCCGCGCTGTACCGCGCCAAGCAGGTCGTCGCCGCGGGCGATCAGCACCAGATGCCGCCGACGAGCTTCTTCGCGGCCTCTACTGAGGAGGAAGAGCTCGCCGAGGAGGCCTTGGTTGAAGGTCTCGATGGCAATGCGCAGGCCCCCGCCGTCACCGTCCCCAACGCGACCGAGGGCTTCGAGAGTCTGCTCGCATCGCTGGAGAGCTTTCTGCCCAACCGCATGCTCGAGTGGCACTACCGCAGCGAGGACGAGCGGCTGATCACCTTCTCCAACGCGGAGATCTACGACGGCCGGCTGGTGACCTTCCCCTCCGCGCGCGCCGATCAGGCCATTCGGCATGTGCACGTGGCGCACGATCCGGCGCTCGCCAACCAGCAGGACAGCTCCTCGCCCGAGGTCGAACGCGTCGTCCAATTGGTGCTCGAGCACGCCCGCACCCGATCGTATGAGTCCCTGGGCGTGATCGCGCTGAGCATCAAGCACGCCAACCGCCTCGAAGCGGCGATCTACAAGGCGGTGCAGGCCGAGCCCGCGCTGGGACCCTTCTTCGATCTGGAGCGCGAAGAGCGCTTCTTCGTGAAGAACCTCGAGCGCGTGCAGGGCGATGAGCGCGATGCGATCATCCTCTCGATCGGCCATGGCAAGAAGTCTGACGGCACGCTGCCGATGCGCTTTGGTCCCCTGCTCGTCGAGGGCGGTTACCGGCGCCTCAACGTGGCGATCACACGCGCAAAGCGCCGCATGACGCTGGTCAGCTCCTTCCTGCCACACGACATCGACCTCGCCCGCACCCGTGCTCGCGGCGTGGTACTGCTGAAGGCCTATCTGGAGTACGCGGTCAACGGAGGCACGCGCTTTGTCGGATCCGAGCGCGCCGACGAGATTCCGCTCAACGCCTTTGAGTCCGACATCCGCGGCGCACTCGAGGCGCGCGGGCTGAACCTGCGCGGCCAGTTCGGCGCCTCGCGCTTTCGCATCGATCTCGTTGCCATGCACCCCGAGCGCAAGGGGCAGCCGATCCTCGCCATCGAGTGCGATGGCGCCACGTACCACTCGAGCGCGACGGCGCGCGATCGCGACCGGATCCGACAGCTGCAGTTGGAGCGCTTGGGTTGGACCTTCCACCGCATCTGGTCGACGGATTGGTTCCGAAACCGCGAGTCGGAACTGGAGCGGGCCATGGCGGCATACGAGGAGGCCGTGCGACGCGCGGACCGGACGCAGGATGTCACGGCTGCGACCGCGGCCTCGCTTCGAGCGCCGGCCCCCGAGGTCGTAGCGGAGCGTCCTCGGGGCGTGGTACGCGCTCCGCGGCCGCCGATTCCGTACGCCGACTCGATCACGGACTACAGCGACGAGCAGGTACTGCGGATCCTCGACTGGATCGCGTCCGACAGCCTCAACCGCACTGACGATGAGCTGCTCGAGGAAGCCAAGGAGGGCCTGGGCTTCACCCGCATGGGCAGCCGGATCCGCACGCGGCTTCAGTCCCTGATCCCGCGCTGGAAAGGTCGGCGGCCCTGAGGCGGCTCACCGCCAGAAGTAGTGCCAGCGGGCTTCCAGCACCTGCTCCTTGCCGGGTTCGAGCTTGACCGTCCACTGGCATTCGCCAAAGCCATTGAAGTGAAACCACCAGTAGGGCCAGGACCACCAGCCCCACCAGGGCGTCGCCTGCAGGCGCTGCGCGATGGCCGCGATCTCGAGCTGGCGCAGCGTGCCGCCCTGCTCCACGCCATCGACGATGCCGAGCACCTCGCGGCGCACCTCGAGCTCGATCGGTTGTGACTTCTGGTTGAGCAGGCGGATCTGGCCGGAGAGGTCGATGCGGCCGTAGCTGTCCTTGTTCCAGGTGACTGCATCGGGCGTGCGGCCACCCTCGCGCTCGTCGGTGCTGACGCGCACGTCGATCGCCGGGTTGATCGAAACATCGCACTGGGCGCCCTGCGGCGTGTAGTAGAGCTTGCCCTGCGCAAGGACGCGCCCCTTGGAGAGCACCAGGGCCGGACCGGTGGTCAGCGGCGCATCGCTCGAGTTCACGAGACGCAGCTTGTGGATCACCTTGGGCTCAGAGAGCAGCCGCGAAAGCTCAAGAATGCGGTCACTCGACAGACGCTCGCGCACCTCCATGGGCGGGGCGAAGGGAATCGTCAGGGTGTAGATGTCCTTGTAGGAGAGCGTGAATTCGCGCAGCGGCAGCGTCAGGCGCTCACCCTTTTTCAACTGGATATCCCGGACCGTGAAGACGAACAGGTCCTCGGCCGCCTCGGATCCGGTGAGTGCCGGCGCGGGTGCAGCTGGCCCCTCGTCGGGAACGAAGCCTGCGATCTGCGTGCGCAGTGCGTTGGAGGCGACATTGGCAAACGCCATCTGCGCATCCATGCGCCCCGCCACGGCGGCCATCTCCTGCTGGAGCGAGATCGGATCGTTCAGGCCCGCGAACTCGAAGCTCGGCACCCCCACGACGAGGTTCAGCGTGACGCCCTCGAGGTCGATCAGGTCGTTGACGATCGAGGCCTCCATCTGAACTCGTACCTGACCTTCGCCGTTGATATCGAGCTTGTAGGCAGGGATCCAGCGCAGCCCGTTCTGTACATAGGCGACGCCGAGCTTGGCGGTCGCTCCCCCACCCGCTCCGCCCGGCTGGACCGGCTCGGTGCGCAATCGCAGCCGCGGCAGATCCTGAGAGCTGCGCACGCGGCGCTCGGGCTGGCCTTCGATCGTGATCCAGCGAACCTGGCCGATGTCGAGTGCGCGCGTGCCCTCGGTTGCCTCGATCAGCAGGAAGCTCGCGCTGGCGTTGTTGTCGCTGCGCTTGGGCACGCCGCGCAACACGCCCGTGATCGTGTCATTGGCTGCATCCTTGACCGTGGCGCGCTTGCCGATGTTGGCCTCGATCAGTTGGCGCAGATCGAGCACCTCCACCTCGCGTTCGACCTTCTCGTGACCCGCCTTGGCGTAGACCAGCCGCGCGCCGTCGCTGGCGTAGGGCCAGAAGGTGCCCATGACGGGCACCGGCAATTCCTCGAGTACGAACTCACCGGCGGTGTTGGCGGGAATGTTCGTCTCGCGCAGCACGTAGGCGTGGCCGTCTTTGAAGACGGTAACCTCGCGAACAGGCAGCGTCGCGGCGTTGTGCGCGGCGCTCCTGGCGCTCGCATCGGAGGGCGTGTCCTGCGCCGTCGCAGACAAGCAGGCGGACAGCAGGGCGGGCAGGATCAGGGGAAGGATCGGCAAGTTCATGGTTGGTACAACGACGCACGCGAAAAAAACCTCCGAGAATTTGTGCTCGGCTCACGGAATTCCGGTTTCTCCTGGGCAGGGGCAATTCGATCAGCGCCAGAACAGCCGGTGCAGCACCAGCGCCACGGTCCAGTCGATTGCTGCCGTCCAGACCTGGTGGCTCATGAAGTGCGCTCCGCGAGCTACCTGCGCGAGGCTCAGCACGATCCCGAAGACGATCACGAAGGCCAGTAACCAGCCTGCCAAGCACGCCTTGCCCGCCGTGCGCACGGCCAGCACATAGCCGAACAGCGAGAAGGCCGTGGCCGCGTGGGCACCCGGCCAGCACTTGCCCAGCACGGCACCCAGCGGAATGGCGTCGAAGAGCCGGATGTGCGGATTCTTGCCGCCGTATTCGATGAGATCGTAGGGGCAGCTCTGGCAGGAGCCACTCTTGATCAGCGAAATCAGGCCCGCGCCGAGCGCCATCGTCAACACGCAGTAGCCAAGGTACTTGCGACGCTCGCGCAGCGCTGGCTTCCAGAAACTCCCCACGAGCAGTCCCAGCGTGACGATGCCCAGGGCAACCACGGGCGGCTTGGGGAAGTCATGCAACCAGAAATCCAGCGTGGGATCGCGGCGCAGGGGAAAGGTGCGCGTCGCGGGATCCCAGAACAGTGCCGTGAGCCACTCGTCACCGCCAAGTTGCTGTAGCCACAGCAGGATCAGCGCCAGCAACAAGTAGGACAGCACCAGCAGTCGGGCGCCGGGCCTCCAGGCGGGCGTAGTCATTTGTCGACGGTTGCGTGGTAGAGGCTCAGCAACCTGCCTGTGCGGAATGCGCGCGAGGCGGTCTGGTAGTACGCGATCGCCTGCTCAGCGAGTTCCGACACCACGGCCATTGGCTCGGCTTCGAGCGTCCGGGGATCGATGCGGTAGGCGGAGATTCTCTGCTTGGGTGAGAGCACGGTCAGCACGCCATCGCGCAGGTAGCCCAGTTCCTGGTAATTGCTGATGAACGCGCGTTCGATCACGGGTTCCTTGGCAAACAGGTTCTGGCCGAAGAACTCGTGCTCGCCATACTTGCCGAGCAACCCCATCAACGTCGGTGGGACGTCGATCTGGCTGATGAGGCGGCCTTCGCGTCCCGGCGGCAGCAGTTCCGGCGCGTAGAACAGGAGCGGGATGTGGTAGCCCGCCACGGGCAGCTTGGTCTTCCCGGCCGCCGAGGCGCAGTGGTCGGCCACGATCACGAACAGCGTCTCGGCGAACCAGGGCTTGGTCCGTGCTTCTTCGATCAGCTTGCCGATGCAGTAGTCGGTGTAGCGCACGGCACCCTTGCGGCCTCCTGGCGAGGGAATCTCAATGCGGCCGTCGGGGTAGGTGTAAGGACGGTGGTTGGAGGTCGTCATCACGTGCGCGAACACCGAATTACCGCGCGCAACCTCGGAGTCGATCTCCTGGATCGTGGTGCGGTAGAGCACTTCGTCCGCCACCCCCCAGACGTTCTCGAAGACAATCTCCTTGTCAGGGATGTCCGTGCGGTCAATGACACGGTAGTCATTGCCCGCGAAGTACGCGTTCATGTTGTCGAAGTAGCCGTACCCTCCATAGACGAACAAGGGCTGATAGCCTTGCTCCCCCAACATCCCGCCCACGGTCGCAAGGTGCTCGTTGTTCGGGCGACGAACGATCGCCTGCCCGGGGACCGGCGGAGTGCCCAGGGAAAGGGCCTCGAGGCCGCGCACCGTGCGCGTGCCCGAGGCGTAGCAACGCTCGAAGAGCAGCCCCTGGGTAGCGAGCCGATCGAACTCGGGCGTCAGTCCATCCTGGGAACCGTAGGCGCCGACATACTTGGCCGAAAGGCTCTCCACCGAAACCAGCACGATGTGCCTGGGCGCTCTGCGGAAGGGACCGAGCGTCAGCGGAGGCGCACTTCGATCATGAGCACCGGACTCGAGCAGGGGTTGGCGATGCACTCCCAGCGACTGCAGGATCGCGTCGGCGCGCTCCCCCGGCAGCGTGGCGTAGAAACGGTCGTAGTCGAGTTCGTTGCGTCGGAATGCAGCCGTGAAGCAGTAGGGTCCGTTGCCCGAGAGCTCGTTGGCCCAGGTGTTCTCACTGAACTCCATCGTGTCGACCGAGAGCGTGCCGAGCGCGAAGGCCGGCAGCAGCACGGCCCCCAACCCTTGGGCCAGGCGCACCCGGGCGCTGCGCGGCGCATCCTCGAACCGTACGCGCGTGCGCAGGAACCAGACCAGCGCAGTGGTCGCGGCCAGCAGCCCACCGATGATCCAGCCCAGCGGATAGGATTCGCGGATGTTCTGAATCACCTCGGTCGTGTAGATCAGGTAGTCGACCGCGATGAAGTTGAAGCGCGTACCGAATTCGTCCCAGAAGACCAGTTCGCTGACGCAGGAGAAGATCAGCAGCGCCACGGCCAGCCACAGCCCGAACCAACGCAAGGCGTGAAAGCTGCGTGTCCGCAGCCAGCGGTCGGGCAGCAGGGCCCCCGATGAGCACGAAGGGCGACAAGATCACCGAGAGCGTTGCCAGATCGAAGAGCAGCCCCAGGGCGAAGGCGCCCAAGCCTGCGCCCAGGCCCAGTTGCTCGACCTGGAAGAACAGGATGACGCGCACGAGTAGCCAGCAGGCCAGAGCGATGAGCCCCAGCAGCTGCCAAGCGGAGATCCGGCGGTGAGACATGGCGGACCATGCTGGGCCCTGCGCCCGGCAACATCAAGCCGGGAAGTCCGCGAGCTCTGCTCGGGCTCGCGCGGGCCCAGCGCAGCTCGGCGGCAGCTCGGCGGCAGCTCGGCGCCAGCTCCGCTCAGCGGCAGCTGCGCTCAGCGCAGCGGCAGCTCAACGCGCGACTCGCCGCGCCCAGCGATCCGCAAGCTGCCCGCGGCGCTCTCGCCGCCCGGAGCACGGGCCCGGAAGCGGTAGTCCCCGGCTGGCAGGCCCCGCAGCAGCAGCTCCCCTTCGGAATCGGTCTCCAGGCCCCCCTCCGGCAGCGCCACGCGCCCCGCCTCGATCCACTCGCGCAGCGTCGCCTGCAGTCCGGGGCACTCCAGCTCGACCGCAACCTTGCGCTGCGGCTCGTCGTACTTGTCGAGCGCCACGAGCCGCAAGTCCCCAAGCGGGCGCAGCGACAGGTTGACGACGGCGCTGCTGGGAACCCGGAGCTCACGCTCTTCCAGCCAGTAGCCGAGGTGTCGCGCGAAGATGCGGTAGATGCCGTCGTTGCAGGCGAGCGTCCGCAGCATCCCGCGCTCATCGCTGGTGTACCTGCTGCGCGCCTGGGCTGAGTGCGCCGGGTGCTCCACCAGTACGACGATGCCGGGCTTGGGCTCGCCGTTCTCGGTGACGAGGATTTCAACGCTGGCGCCGACATCGAAGCGCAGCTCGTTGCGGCCCGCGCGCAGCTCCAGTTCCCGTCCGCGCTGCAGGCCGAGCGTGTCGTGATCCAGCGCGATCCGGACGCGACCGGCGGGCACCGAACCGAGCTCGAGGCGGCCGTCGACCGTCGTGATGCCGCGCACGAACCAGTGGAGGCCCGGCTCGCCGCCGACCACTTCGACCTTGACACCGGACAAGGGCTGCCGCGCGGCATCGACCACCAGCAGTTCGCTCGCAGCCGCGTCGCCGGCGACTTCGATGCGCTGTTCGGCGCCTTCGCTGAGGCGCACGGCCCGCGTCGCGACGATCACATCGGCCGGCGAGCGCAACTCCAGCGTGTACTCCCCGGCGAGCAGGCCGCGCAGGGTAAACTGCGGTTGATCGGGGATGCGCAGCGCACGGGCGACCTCGCCGACGCGATCGAGCGGACGGAGCAAGAGCTCGCCGCCCGCGAGCCTGCGCGCGCCGTCGCCGCTCCCGAGCTCGATCGCTAGGCTCGCCGTGCCTCCGACCCGAAAGCGGACCCGATTGTGCGGCTGCGAGGCGATCGCCACCCACTGCTGGATCGTCGAGCCGTCGGGCAGGTGCAGGCAGATCAGCGCCGCGCTCGGCGACTGCTCGGGCAGCACCAGCAGGCCGTTCGCGGGCAGCGGCACGGGCGCCAGCGACAATCCCAGCAGGCTCGAAACGAAGTAGCCCTTGAACGGCTCGTCGCTCGCCTGCGTCACGATGACTTCCAGCGGGCTGCGGCGCTGCAGCGCGATCACGCGCGCAAGCGCGTCCGGGCGCCCGTCCCAGCGATAGTTCTCCACCGCCAGCGCATAGCCATCGGCGCTCACCATCACGGCCCCGCCCGCTTCGCCGATCTGGGTCAGCTCGAAGCGTCCCTGCGAGTCGAGCGCGATCTCGATGTCGCGCGGCCACGACAAGCTGCTACCGACCGAGTGGTGCAGCATCACCTGGGCACTCGGGAGCGGCTCGCCCGTCTGCGCATCGATCACCTGCCCGCGTGCCGCGACCGGCTCGGGTATGGCGAGCTCGCACTCGGTGAGCTTGCCCGGCTCGACCGTGAAGGTCAGGGGCTTGGTCTGCGGCCATTCCTCGGCGCTCGCCTGCACGGAGTAGCTGCCCGGTGCGAGATCGGCGATCGTCGCCACCCCGCCGGGATCCGCACAGCGCTCCTGCCAGCCCTTGCGCGGATCGCCCTGCCACAAGTTCAGCTGATAGCTCGTCACGGGATCCCCGCGCCGAGTCAGCCGCAGCTTGAGACCACCGGCGGGCTGCATCGTGATGCGCAGCGGATCCAGTTCCTTGGAGTGCATCAGCGGTCCGACGGTCGTCTGCGCCAGTCCCCCGGCCCGGACGCCGATCAGGAAGGCCTGCGAGGCCGGGACCGCCAGCCGCACCCGGCCCGCTTCGTCCGTGCGGCCGTAACTCGCGGTAACGAAGCTGTTCCATGTCGGCATCACCGAGGCCTGCGCGTCGGCCTTCGCCACCGCCTTGCCCGACGCATCGACCACCTCGACGAGCAGCGCCTGCCCCAGCACCAGCTCCAGCGAGACAAAGATCGACTCCCCCTCCCGCGGCATCGCGCGCTCGACATAGCTCTCCAGCAGCGGTCCACCGCCCGCGCGCAGGCGCAGACCGGCCAGTTCAGGAACCCAGGGCAGCTGCAGCGGACCGAAGCTGCCGTCCTCGCGGTACGAGATCCGGCCGCCCAGCAACTGCATGCCTTCGGCCTTGCCGAGCCGACTCATGCCGTAGACCGCCAGAAAAGCCTCCTCTTCCAGCAATCCCGCGCGCGGCGCGAGCACGCGCCCTTCCAGCGTGAAGGTCTCGCGCAAGACCAGCGTGACCGCAGCACCTCCTTCCTGAAACACGGGAGCCGTCAGGCGCTCACCCAGGCGCGCATAGATCATGAAGCGCCCCTCCGCGGCCCCCACCCGGCACTCCCCCTTCCCGTCCGTCCGTGCCGTGCGCAGGTACAGCTTGCGACCCGCATTCTCCGGCGCGCGCAACTCCTCGGGACTCCCCGGACGAGCATTCAGGAAGTGCAACACCTCGGCTCCAGCGACCGCTGCTCCCCTGCCATCGACCACGCGCACCAGCAGCGCCGGATCGGACTCCAGCGTGATTTCGCCCGGCAGTCTCGACGCGCCCTTCTCGACCACCAAGGCCTTCGAGCGACAGCCGAGCGCGCTGACCCACACGACGCTGCCGTGCTCGCCCGCCCCCTCCGGCTCTTCGTCGAACACAAAGCGCCCACCCTCCCCGCTCGTCACCCGCCGCTGCCGAGCGAGCAACTCCGCGCCATGGTCGGCGAAAAGGCGCTTTTCGAGGCGCACCCATTCCGGTCGCAGCGCGCCCCAACTCAGTTCGGCCTCGGCCAGCCCCGCTCCATCGGGACCCACCACTCTTCCCATCCATGCAACTGGAGGCGCCGGATCTCGCGGGCTTTCGGCCTCTGGACCGACCGGTTCGACGCTTTTTGGCATAGCGCTTGCAGACCTCCCCCCATTGCCCGCCACATCGCTAGCCGAATTGGGGATTTCCGGCCCCTTTTCGACCTTTTTCCCCAGATTGCTCCAAATGAATAGGCCTATCCCGCCAGCAACCAGCAGGATCCACAACACGACGAGGGGGCGCGAACGCATGCTTTTCGCTCCTTTTGGACGCGAGACGAGCGGACACTTGCGAGACGTCCGACCCACGTGATGCTACAGCATTCGACACAGATCTGCCAAGGCCATTCTCCATTCGCGCATTGACAGCTTTTCCAGCTTGTGGACGATGGACGGCGCTCGCCATGGATCTCGCTCAGGTTCCCCGGATTGCAGCAGCACTCGGTGCTGCCCCCGACTGCACTCCACTCGCACTCATTGCCCACCTGCGCCAATCACCCTTGCTCAACCTGCGCGTGCGCTGCGAGCAGCAGATTGCGCGTGAATGCCTGCTCCTCTCCGCACAGCGCCTCGAGGCACGCGCACTCGCGCGCATCGCCTATCGGGCAGTCGTTGATCCGCAGGTCGCCAATCTGAGTGCATGGTTCGATCAGCAAGTCGAACAGTCCACGATGGAGCTGATCACCGAGGACCTGCTTTTCGAGAGCTCGATACCCGCAGACGAACCCACTCTCAGCCTCGCGCGCTGTCTCGGTCTTGAGTCCCGACTCGCACACCGGGCCTGCGCGCAGATCAACCTCATGCCTCCGGAACTGCGGCATGCCTGCCGGAGACTGTTCATCGACGCAACGTCCTTCCGCGCCTGCGCGGAGGAACTGGGCCTCACACAGTACGAATTGCGCGAACGCATCGAATCCATCCTCCACACCATCCATCGCCTGACACTCGAAGATAACGCTGTCCGCTCCAGCGCGGAGTCCACATGAACCACGCAAAGACCATAGACCCGGTTCTCGACGAGCTCGTGCGCGAGATCGCTCGCGCGCCGCGCTCGCGGATCCTGGGAACGCGAGTACACGAACCAGGGCCTCCGCCCGCACTTTCGCAGGCGGAAAAGGAGTTGTTGAGGGTGTATCGCACGCAGGCGGCGGAGCTGTGGTGTGATGCAGCGCTGGATTGCTTGATGAAGAGCAAGGTGGGGACGGAGCTGCTTTTCGTGGCGCCGAGTAGCCGCATTCCGCCGATTGATAACGAACGTATTAAGCAGGAATCCAGGGTTCTTCCGCCGATAAGCCCGCTGAACATGCTTGTCGAGTTCTACTCATCCAACGCCTCATCACCGCAGATTGCACCAGAGGTCGCCTTGCAGATGGCAAGGACTTCTAATGATCTGTTTCCGTCGGCTCGGGCATTGATGGTAGCTTCGGATGTTCAGCTTTACCGCAACAAGCTCGACCAGGCAGAGGCGTTGTGCAGACGGGGACTCAGGATCACATTGAAGAACTCTCAACGGGCCCAGTTCCATGAACGCTTGGGCTCAATTGCGAGACGGAGAGGAAAGGCAAGGAACTTCTTGAATCACCTGGCCATCGCAACGGGCATGGATCACTCGAACATTACCCTGTTCTGGTCGCGCCTTCGGGCCAGCCTTGAGTTGGGAGATCGGCTAGAGTCCATCAAGGCGAGTGAGGCTCTGGAGAAAGCCACCGATCAGATGCCGCTCGATGCCCGCGGACTCTACCGCGCGCTCGAACGCCAGCGGCAACTGCGCCAGACGTCCGCAGCCTTTACCCTCGTGCCGACATTCGAATCCGTCCGTACACTCTTGGGCATGTCCTCACGGGGCCTGATCGATGCGTTTGCCTAGGAATCTTGCATACCGTCTGGTGCTGGTCGGAGCAGCCTTGATGTCACTGGTGCCCAATGCCCCGGCGACTGACGATGATGTGATCAGCTTTCCTTGGTCTGCTCGCATCACGACCGATTTGATTCGCAGCCATGGTCCTCTGCCGTTCAATCCGTCAGGTCCACCACCTCCCCCCTAACCCCCACCTTCTACGGCAACACCGGCCGCATCACTCGCAGGCCCACATCCCCCACCCGGTGGGTGAAGGTCAGGCCGCTCGCTGATTCTGCCCGAGCGAACTCCGGACCGTAACCTGACGAACCGCCGCGGAACTGGCGAAAGGCGGACAGCTTCCGCTCACGCAGTCCGTCTCCCGGCCGGGGGCTGAGGCGCGGACGTTCACAAGCAATCCCCCTCCCCCGTGACGCAGCATGCCCGGCTCCCCAGGCCCGAGCCGCTCACCAATGGAGGATCAGACCGCTGGTGATGTTGAAGGTCGAGCCGGTCGGGGCGGGGCAGAAAAAGGCATCCGAATCGCGGTAGTAGACCTGATAGAAACGCTGGGCCCCGGCCGGAATCACATCGCCGAGCGTCGCGGAGCGCGCGCTGATCGAGGGGTCGCCGACGCCGGGCGCCGCCGCGATGCCGCCCGAGGCGACCTTGATGTAGAGGCGCTTGAGGCTGCCGCCGACGCAGCGCACGCCATCGCCGAAGACGGCGCCTGCGGAGACATTGCTCGTGCCTTGCAGGAACACGCAGGGCACCGTGGCGAGCATGTCGCTCGCCGTGAGCACCACCGTGTCGGGGTTGGCGGTGCCGCTGACGCTCAGCAGCGCGCCCGGAGAGAAGAGATCCGAGTTGAGGCAGCCGCGGCCGGTGCTGCCCGTATTGCCGCAGGGACAGGGCGTCGCCAGCGAGCCATCCCCGAAGCAGAAGGCCGTGTAGAGCGTGTTGGGCAGTTCATGGGCACCCATGTCGACGACGGGCGCAGTTCCGGCCCCGGTGTCCACGACTGCCGGGTTGTCGGCGAGCCGCGGCAGACCAGCGAAGTCGGTGGTCGTGCCCGTCGGGATCTGCGCGTTGGAGCCGGCGTCGGTGCAGGGCGAGAGCGGGCTGAGGCGCAGGTCGCCGCCCGCGCCGTTGACGAACAGTGGGTCCGTGTTGAGGTTGCCGACTCCGACGAGACCGCCCTGGATGCAAGAATAGGTGGCATTGACCCCGCTGACGTTGTTGATCAGGTTCTGGGCGCCGCCGGGGCCGGAATTGTTGACCACGATGCAGTTGGCGATCGTGATCACGGGCGAAGCGAGGATGCCGGCCGTGTTGTTGATGGTCGAGGTGTTGCCCGTGATCGTGCAGTTGCGCAGGACGGGCGAGGAGTTGCTGACCCAAACGGCTCCGCCGCCGCCGGAACCGGTCGCCGTGTTGCCGCGGAAGATGCAGTTGGTGAACTTCGAATTGGAGTTGCCGAAGCACTCGACGGCGCCGGCGCGGGCCGCCGAATTGCCGATGAACTCGCAGCGCACGAAATTCGTCGTGCCGTTGTTCATGTCGAAGGCGCCGCCGAAGCTGCCGCCGATGTTGTTCTCGAAGCGGGTGTCCGTGAAGCTCGGCGTCGCGCCGTTGATGTAACCGGCTCCCCCGCCGAAGGTGCAGCGGTTGGCGACGAAGCGGCAGTTGCGGACATTGACCGCCGATCCCGTGAGGCAGAGGATGCCGCCGCCCTTGTCCTGATTGGAGGCCGAGGCGCCGTTGGCGTTGCCGCCGGTCACCGTGAAGCCGTCCAGCACGGCCGTGGCGTTGGCCGTGTTGCAGTTGATCACGTGGAAGCTGTTGTCCGTGAAGATGTTGCTGGCGTCATTGCCCGCGAGGTCGCCGGAGAGGATCGTGGGGTTGGCGAGGAAATCGCGCTGGGTGAGCAGGGTTTCCGTGCCGTTGAAGCCACCGTAAATCTCGACGCCGGTCTTCATCTCGAAGTAGATCGAGCGCGTGGCGCCGGCCGTCGGCTTGTACAGCCCCTGGCGGACCCAGATCTGATCACCCACGACGGCCGAACCGAGGGCCGACTGCAGGCCGATCGTTCCCTGATAGGCGTCGGCCCAGGAGCTGCCGTTGTTGGCCCCCGTGGTGAGCGCGGCGTCGACGTACTTGATGCCCGCCAAGGAGGCGGGCGCGAAGGCGAGCAGGGTCAGCAGCGAGAGGCAACGGATGGGGATCATGGAGGGTTCGGTGAGTGCAGAATGGGCAGGGACAGATAAGGCCCTCAAGCGTACCACGGGTCCGCGATCCGTGCCCCGGAGGGCTCACTCGCCCTCGGAGTCGATGCGAAAGCCGGCATCCGACTCGTACGAGAGGCGGATCCGATTGGGGTGGCAGCAAACGGGGCAGTCCTCGACGTAGTCCTGCGAAGCTCCGGCCGTCGGATCGATCGGCACGACAATTTCCTCGCCGCAGGAGTCGCAGGTGTAGCTGGCTTCCTCGGGCAGCTCTTCGAACTCGTCTACTTCGTCCTCGTCCTCGTCCGCGCCCTCGTGCTCGTCCTCAGACCCAGAGCTCACAGTCGCCGTCCTTCTCGCGCAACTTGTAGCGCTTGGCGTTCTTGCACAGGCGGCCTTCGACGGCCCCCGTCTTGGGGTCGAACTTGTAGTTGTGCAGCGGGCACAGCGCGAAGCGACCTTCCATCAGCGGCCCGTCGACGATGCGTCCGCCCTCGTGAGGACAGAGCGCGTCCAGCGCATGCAGTTCGCCGTCGACCCGGCACAGAACCACTTGCCGGCCCCCCGCGAGCGGATCTCCGATGTCAATCTTGCGTGCGTAACCCTCGGGCAGCTTGCCCGTTCCCTGGATGCGCACGGAGCGGCCGCGGAACAGGCTCAGGAGTCGGTCGAACATGCTCCGGATGCTAGCATTCGAGATGACTTCATGAAGCCCGTGCTGCTGATCGACATCGTCGGCCTGACGCCATCCATGATCGGCGACTCCACGCCCGCCCTGCAGGCGCTGGCCCGCCGCGGAGCCTGTGCGCCGATGGGCAGCGTGCTGCCGGCCGTGACCTGCTCGGCTCAGGCGACGATGCTGACGGGGCTCGCGCCGAGTGAGCATGGTGCCGTGGGCAATGGCTGGTTCGAGCGCGCCAGCGCCGATCTGGCCCTTTGGCGGCAGTCGAATGCGCTTGTCCGTGGTGAGAAACTCTACGAGGCCGCCCGCCGGCGCGATCCCGCCTTCTGTTGCGCCAAGCTGTTCTGGTGGTGGAACATGGGCGCGGCGGTGGACTGGTCGGTGACGCCGCGGCCCTTCTATCCCGCGGATGGCCGCAAGATTCCGGCGGTGTACGGCTGGCCCTACTCGTTTCCCGCGGAACTGGAGGGCGAGTTGGGGCCCTTCCCATTCTTCGACTTCTGGGGACCCAGATCTGGCCTGCCTTCCAGCCGCTGGCTCGCGGATGCAGCGATCCGCACGCTCCGCCGGCAGCGCCCGACGCTGACGATGCTGTACCTGCCGCATCTGGACTACGACCTGCAGCGCCACGGCATCGCACACGAGCGTTCCCAAGCTGCGGTGCGCGAGGTCGACGATCTGGTGCGCGATCTGGTCGCGGCAGCGGATCAGCAGGGCGCCGCCACGCTGATCGTCAGCGAATACGGGCTCAACGATGTTTCACGGCCGGTGCATGTCAACCGCTCCCTGCGCGCGGCGGGACTGCTGGTCGCCCGTCCGACGCCGGCGGGGGAAGTGCTCGATGTGTTCGGCAGCCGCGCCTTTGCAGTGGCGGACCACCAGATCGCGCATGTGTACGTGCGCGATCCGCGCGATCTCGAGGCGACGCGGCGCGTGCTCAGCGATCTGCCCGGCGTCGAAGCACTCCTTGATCGCCGCGAGCAGCAGGGCTTTGCGATCGACCATGAGCGCAGCGGCGATCTGGTCGCCGTTTCGCGGCGCGAGGCGTGGTTCACCTACTACTACTGGGAGGGCGCGGATGCCGAACCGGATTTCGCGCGTACGGTCGACATCCACCGCAAGCCGGGCTACGACCCCTGCGAGCTATTCCTGGATCCAACCATCGCCCTGCCGAAGCTGCACGTGGCACGGCGGCTGGCACAGAAGAAGCTCGGCATGCGCTACCTGATGGATGTGATCCCTCTCGACGCCACGCTGGTGCGCGGCAGCCACGGCCGCATGCCCGAGCGCGCCGAAGAAGGCCCGATTTTCCTGTGTTCGGAGCCCTGGTCCATGCTCGGCGGCGAACCGGCCGGCGGCAGCGTGGACATGCGCTCGGTCAAGGCGCGCACACTGGAGCTTCTGGAGCGCAGCTGAGCCGCAATGCTCGACTCGTTCGCTCGACGGATGAAGCTGCCCCGCGAGGTGATCGCGCTGGGCGTGGTCAGCCTGCTCTCCGACATCTCGAGCGACATGATCATGCCTTTTTTGCCGATGTTCCTAGCTACGCTGACCGGCGGCGGCGCGCTGGCGCTGGGCGTGGTGGAAGGGCTAGCGGACATGGTCTCGAGCCTGCTCAAGCTGGTTTCCGGCGCGTGGGCGGATCGGATCGGCCGTTATCGCCCCTTCGTGTTCGCGGGCTATGCGCTGTCGCTGGCGAGCAAACCCTTCGTGGGGCTGGCAGGCTCGGTCGGTGATGTGGTGCTCGTGCGCTGTCTCGATCGGACGGGCAAGGGAGTACGCACGAGTCCGCGCGATGCACTGCTCGCCTCGGCGGTCGAAGAAGGACAGCGGGGCACTGCTTTCGGATTCCACCGGGCAATGGATCATGCCGGCGCCGTGCTCGGTCCGTTGATCGCGCTGGCGATCCTGATGCTGTGGACAGCTGACCTGCGCACGATGTTCTGGCTGTCCGCCATTCCGGGCGTGATCGCGGTCGTGTTCCTGTTCGTCGCTATACGCGAACGGCCGCGCAGCACGGCGAGCACGGCCCGCTGGTCGCTCGGCAGGCCGGATCGGAATTTGTGGAAGCTGATCGTGCCGTTGTCGCTGTTCACGCTCGGCAATGCCAGCGATCTGTTCCTCCTGCTCTTCGCGAGCCAGCGGCTGGAGTCGGTCTACTGGATGCCGGTTCTGTGGCTGGGACTGCACGTGGTGCGCATGGCGAGCTCGCTGATCGGAGGACGCTGGACAGATGCCCGAGGACCCCGCGCGGTGATCGCCAGCGGCTGGCTGTGGTATGCGCTGGTGTATGCGACTCTCGCCTTCGTGGAGTCCCCCGCGCTGGTGATCCCGCTCGTGATCCTCTACGGCGTGAGCCACGGACTCAGTGAAGCGGCCGAGAAGGCCTGGGTCGCGAGCCTGGCGCCGAGCGACCGGCAGGGCACCTGGTTCGGCTGGTTTCACCTGACCGTCGGGGTGTTCACGCTGCCCGCGAGCCTGATCTTCGGCTGGCTGTGGGAAACGCACGGCAGCTCGAGCGCGTTCCTGACGGGCGCCGGGCTGGGGATGCTCGCGACGCTGGCCCTGCTCGCCCATTCGCCGGCACGAGACGGTAAAATGGCGGCGTGAGCAAGTATCGATACGCGATTTTCGGTGCGGGACGTCAAGGCACGGCCGCGATCCACGATCTGATCCTGAACTGCGAGGCGGAGAGCGTACTCGTCGTGGAGCCCGATGCCGTCCGGCGCAGACAGGCAGCGGCTCGACTGCGCCGACTGCTCGGGGCGCGCGCCCGTTCGATCCGCATGCAGGCCTCCGCCGCGCGCGCAGATCTCAGGGGCCATCACGGAGCGCTCTCCTGCGCGCCCTACTCGGTCAATCCGCAGCTGACGAAGCTCTCGATCTCCGCGGGAGTGCCGTTCACGGATCTGGGCGGAAATCCTGGCGTCGTGCGCCAGCAAGAGCGGCTCGCGCGCCGCTCGAGCACCGCCGTCGTGCCCGAATGCGGAGTGTCGCCGGGCCTGACCAACATCCTCGCCGTGCATTGCGCCCGAGTGCACGGCTGCGACAGCGTGGAGGTGCGCTGCGGAGGACTGCCGCTGGCGCGGCCGGACCCCGCGCTCCATCCTCTGCAGTACAAGCTCGTGTTCAGCGCGCGCGGGCTGTTGAGCGAGTACTCCGGCGATGTGCCCGTGATTCGCGAGGGCAAGCAGACTAGCGTCCCGGCGCTGGGGACGATCGAGGAGTTCGATTCGGAGCACGAAAGCTCGCCTACCTCGAACAACTCACCGCAGGTGGTGGAGTACCTGCGCGAAATCGGCGTGCGCGACTACGGCTACATGACCGTGCGCTACAAGGGCCACTGGGGGCTTGTCCGCGGCTGGAAGGCGCTGGGCTGGTTGTGCGGCGATGCGGCGCGCGACGAGCAGCTCGCCGCCCTGCTGGAGAGCGATGTCGCTCTGAAATACGAGCCCGAGCGCGACCGCGACAAGCTGATCCTGCGCGTCAGGGGCAGCAACTCGCGCACGGCGCTGCAGAGGGGCTTTGAATACGCGTTCACCGCCGTGGCGGATCGGCGCACGCGCTTCTCGGCGATGGAACTGACGACTTCCTGGGGCATCACGATCGTGGCGCACCACATCGCCAGCGGCAGGGGCGCCCCAGAGGGCTTCGCCACGCCGGAACGCTTCATGGACACGGCTTGGACGATCGCGGAGTTGGAAAAGCGCTTGTCGGCGATCCGGGCCTAGGATCACCGCCCCTTGCCAAGCCACTCCAGAAAACGCCACTCCAGGCTCGGCTTGCTCCCCTCCGGTGCGGACAGCGGCTCGCCGTAGACCTGCTGGACCAGCGCCTCGAAACTGGTGGAAGGATCCTTCGCGGCCAGCTTGCGGGCCAATTCCCGGCGCTTCTCGGCGCACAGCTTGGGGTTCTTCGGATCGTACTGCGTGGCGAGCCAGTGGAAGAATGCCGTGCGGTACGCCCTGAAGAACTCCCGGTAGTCGACTAGCAGCGCGTGCGGGGGATAGGGCTTGTTGGCCGTGGCTGCGCCGAGGAACGGCGCGCTGACGATCGTGCGCTCGACGCCATCGGGGGTCGTCAGCAGGAAGTGCGCATCGGGATTGCGCGCCACGGCGGGGTCGAGCTTCGCGGGCCGATCCTTGATCATCGCTTTCTGCGCCGCCTTCTGGCCCTTGCGCAACGGCAATGCGAAGTGATCGGCGCCCTTGCCCTCGCGCCAGTGGTTCTCGCGCAGCGAGTCGAGGGGCGCGGCGGGAATCGGCGGCAAGGTGCCCCCGTTGGGATCGCCTCCGGGCACGAAGCGCTCGTAGGGCTGAGTCTGCGCGCCGGTTGTGCCGCGCTCACCGTCTCCCTCCAGCGCGTTGGCCTCCCCGCAGACATCGATCGTGAGCAACAGCGCCTGGGACTGCAGGAAATAGCGCGCATCCCCCGGCTCGCCGAGACAGGCCCAGTGCAGCGCGCCCAGAATCTCGCGCAGCGTGTGCTGCTGCATGCCGTTCTTCTCGAACCGATTCATCGAAATGCAGGTCGCAAAGCTCGGGTCGAAGGTCCACGGCGGGTACTCGAGCGCCAGCACGAAAATCGGGCCGATCCAGAAGCTCGTGAACAGCGTGGCCTCGCGCGTCCAGAGCACGGATTGCAGCGCGGAGTCCGCGCGCCCCGCAAAACCCATCAGATCGACGAAGTCCTTGCGACGCGGCGCAAGCAGCACGCGCTGGGGGTTACCGTCCTTGGGTGCCAGCCCGCAGACCGCAGGGTCCATCAGCCGCGCGGCGAAGGATTGCGCGGCCTGCTGGACATCGGCACCTGCTCCCAAGGCCGCGAGCAGTTCACGCGAGTCACTCGGCTTGAGCTGCAAAAGCTTGAGCAGCTGCGGGGCTTTCCAGCCCTTGATCCAGCCCTCCAGCAGTTGCGCGTCCTTTCCGATCGCGGCCGCGTCCTCCGGCGAGGCGAGGACTTCAGCCCAGCGGCGCTGCACCGCAAGGATCGCGAGCGCGCTGGCGCGCAGTTCCTCGCAAGCGGCCTTGTCGGAGAGATCCCAGCTCGGATAGGCGAGTTCCACCATCCCCAGGCGCAGTTGCACGGAATGCCGAGCGTACAGCTCTTCGCCGCTCGAGGCTCCGGGCGCGCGGGCCTGCGCGAAGCGCGCGCCGAGTTCGGAGAAGTCGACCTTGGGTTCCTGAGCGGCTGCCGGAAGCAGCAGGCTCACGTGAAGCAGAAGAACCGAAAGCTTGCCCATTGGTGCCATTCCGGGACCGATCGGCCCCTTTTTCGCTGTGTTGAGGATACCCTGAGCACAGACGAGCTCCTCTCCCCGACCACGGAATCCCCGCCAGGCGCACATATGCAACGCATCCCTTCGACCCTCGCTCTGCTGTTCCTCGCTTCGACTGCCGGCGCGCAGACCTTCATACCGCTGGGGCCAGGTTCGCGCGCGACGGGGATCTCCCCCGATGGAAAGTGGGTCAGCGGCGTGGGCCCGACCGGGACCTTCGTCTGGAATGCGCAGGCGGGATTCAACACGGTTGTTCCGCTGCCGAACAACAACGGCGACCCCAAGGTCACGGACGGCGGCCTGTTCGGGATCGGAACCTACACCGATCCAGCCAACAACCTCGTCACGGCCGCGCGCTGGGACGGCTTGGGCAACCTGCAGTTCCTCCCTGGGCTCGCCGGACAGAGCGGCAACTCGCTCTCGACGGCCTACGGCATGGATGACAACGGCGGCGTCGTCTGCGGTCTGGGTTGGATCAATGCCGGCACGGCGCATGCGTTCCGCTGGACGCCAGCCGGTGGAACGGTCGATCTGGGATCCGCGCTGTTCGGCTCCAGCCGCGCGAACGGTGTCTCGGGCAACGGCAATGTGATCGTGGGCTGGGATGGCAATCCGCGCCGAGCGGCGATCTGGGTCGGCACGACGGAGACGGTGATTGGAACGGCCGGTTTCAGCAGCGAAGCGTGGGCTGCCAACTTCGACGGCTCGGTCGTCACCGGCTTCCACGCCAACGAACTGCTGCGCTGGACTTCCGCGGGCGGTGTGGTGCAGCTGGGCAAGCTGCCGGGCAGCGTCTCGAACGATGTGACCACCGGCCTCGACATCTCGGCGGACGGCGGGACGATCGTGGGCGTCAACGGCTCGGTGCTGGGCACCGGATTCCGGGCGCTGCTGTGGCGTTCGGATCTGGGCCTCGTGGATCTCAAGCTCTATCTCGAGGCCAACGGCTTCGCCAGCGCGCTCAACGGCTGGAGCCTGCAGCAGGCCTACGGCATCAGCGCGGATGGCCGCTTCATCTGCGGCGCGGGTCGCAACCCCAGCAACCAGCCCGAGGGCTGGTTCCTGCAACTGCCCGGTCTCGATCCGCTCATTTACGTCTGCGACCCGGGCGTGGGCGTCACCATCGCCTGCCCTTGCTCGAACCCGGCCTCCGGCAGCAGCCGCGGCTGCGACAACAGCGCGGCGACGGGTGGAGCGCGGCTGAAGTCAACCGGCACGGCGCTGCTCGTCAACGACACGCTGGTGCTCACGACCGAGGACCAGCGCCCCACGGGCACGACCATCATCCTGCAAGGCACCACCGTGCAGCCGACCGGCACCGTCTTCGGACAGGGCCTGCGCTGCGCGTCGGGCACGCTCAAGCGCCTGTACGTCAAGACCGCGGTCGGCGGCTCCGTCACCGCGCCTGAAATCAGCGACTTCACGGTCTCCCAGCGTTCCGCGGCTCTAGGCGACCCGATCTTCCCCGGCACGGACCGCGCCTACCTGGCCTACTACCGCGATCCGATCGTCCTCGGCGGCTGCCCGTCCTCGAGCACCTTCAACGCAACCAACACCGGCACCGTCACGTGGCAGTGATTCTCGAGGCCGCGGGCTAGTCCGTGCGGAACAGCGCGGGCAGCCACGTCGTCATCCAAGGCGCGTAGGTGATCGCCAGCACGCCGATGAACATCACGACCAACATCGGCACGACACTTCGGTAGACCTCCGGCATGGGCTTACCGAGCCGATAGCTGGCGAGGAACAGGTTCATGCCCACGGGCGGCGTCAGGTAGCCGAGTTCGAGGTTGGCGAGGAACACGATGCCCAGGTGCACGGGATCGATGCCGTAGTGCTCGCCCAGCGGCACGATCAGCGGCACGACGACCACGATTGCCGAAAAGACATCCATCAGGCAGCCCACCAAGAGCAGGAAGATGTTCAGGAGCAGCAGGAACATCAGCGGCGATTGGATGCTCTCGGTGATGCTCTCCAGCAGTTCCGTGGGAATGTCCGCGAAGATCAAGTAGTTGGTGAAGCCCAGCGCGACGCCGAGGATCATCAGCACTCCGCCGATCACCAGCCCACACTCCGCGAGCACCTTGGCCGTGCCGCGGACCAGCGAAAGATCTCGATACAGGAATACCTCGATGCCGAAGGCATAGAGGGCCGTGAGGGCGCTGGCCTCAACCGGCGTCGCGAAGCCTCCAAACAGCGCCACCAGCGCGACAACTGGCAGCAGCAGCTCCCACTTGGCATCCCACACGGCGGCCCTGGCTTCAGGCAGCGAGAAGGGCACGCGCTGCTCGGCTCCGCGCGGTCCTTGATAGATGCCCCAGAGGGCCACCAGAAGCACCAGCAGCGTTCCCGGCAGCACCCCACCAAGAAACATGTCCTGCATCGGAACTCTGGCGACAATCGCGTACAGGATCAGCGGCAGGCAGGGCGGCAGAAGCAAGCCCAGAGAACCGGCTCCGGTCACCAGACCCAGCGCGGCGCGCTCCTTGTAGCCAGCCGCGATCAAAATCGGCAGCAGCAGTCCACCCAGCGCCAGGATGGTCACTCCGGAGGCGCCCGTGAACGAGGTGAAGAAGGCGCACACGATCGCGGTGACGATCGCGGGCCCTCCGCGAATCGAACCGAACAGGGCGCGGAAGACCCGGATGAGTCGCTTGGAAGCTCCGCCTTCGGCGAGGAAGTAACCCGCCAGCGTGAACAGCGGTATCGAGGGCAGCGTGGGATTGGTGACCAGCCGATAGTGATCGACAGGCAGCGAAGCGATCGTCTCGCCCTCGCCCCAGAACAAAATCAGCGCCGCACCGCCGAGCGACACGAAGATCGGCGCACCCGCGATGGTTGCCACGCCCAGAATGATCAGCGCGGGCCAGACAAGCTGCGCCGGATCGATAGGTGGGTATTGCGCCAGCAGCAGCAGCGCCGCGGCGAGCCCTCCGGCGATACCCCGCCCGGCCCAACCGGCGGGTGCGTGCCGCAGCGAGCGCACAGCCACGATCCCGAAACCCAGCGGGAGCGCGGCCTGCACCCACCACAGCGGCACGCCGAAGGCCAGTTCCGCACCGGACTCGACCTCGGTGGCGATCCACTGCCGACCGGCCTCGGCGAGGCACACGGCGATCGCGGTCGCGACTCCGTGGCTGAACAGGGCAAAGCCCGTCTTCCAGCGCCCGACCAGAAACGCATCCGCCGTCGAGATCGACAGCATGCGGCCTTCCCGGGCGGCCACGATCCCGCCGAGCATGCCGATCAACAGAGTGAAATGCTGCGCCAGCGTCGTGGAGCCGCTGATCCCGCTCTGGAAGGGACGCAGCACGATGTCGGAGAGCGGCAGCAGGACGACACAGGCCAGCGCCAGAGCCAGCAGCGCGTCCTCGGCGCGCATCAACAGGCTCTTCTGTGAAGCAGCCTCCATGCGACTACTTGCCGGCCTTGGCCGCCCGGTGGGACTCCAGCGTCTTCATCACGATGTCGTAGAGATCGGCCGGCACCTGCTTGCCCCGCAGCTGCGGGTAGACCGGATCCAGGAATGCGCGCCATTGCTGCAGTTCCTCTTCGCTGGGCTTGATGGGCTTCAGTCCCGCCAACTGCATGACCCTGATCGACTCCTCGTTTTCCGTGCGATTGCGTGATTGGATTTCAGCCCCCGCGAGTGTGGCGGATTTGCGCATCGAGGCCTGCAGCGCCGGAGGATAGGCTTCGAAGGTTTCCTTGAGGATCACGCAGCCGCCGACCAGCGGCGCCCAGTCCAACTCGAGCATGTACGGCGCCGACTTGTGGATCTGCGCGATCTGCGCATAGAAAGGAATGGTCGGGGTGCAGTCGATCAGCCCCGTCTGCAGGCTCGTGAACATGTCCGCCGGCTCCAGCGGCTGCGGATTGAGCCCGAGGCTCTTCATCAGGTTCACCTGCGGAGTGTTGCCCGCCTGGGTGAAGAGCTTGGTCCGCTTGAGATCCGCAGGCGTGCGCATCGGCTGCTTGGAGAAAAAGCGGACGAAGCCGACGTCTCCGAGGAACAGCAGCACGAAGCCCTTGGCTTCGAAGCGCTTTTCGAGTTCGGAATGCAGCGCATCGCGAACGGCGGCGACCTCCTCGAGATCGCGGAATACCAGCGGCAGGTTCTGCAGCGCCGTCACCGAGGGATCGATCTGCTCGAGGCCCGCGACCGTCAGCAGCCCGCACTGCAGCTGCTTGATACGCATCTTGCGGACCATCTCGCCTTCCCCGCCCATGGTGCCGTCGGGGTAGATGATCAGCTTGGGACCGCCTTCGGGGCCGTTGCGCCAGGCCTCGCCCATCGCCTGCAGGCTCTTGTGCAGCGAAGAGCCCTTGGGAGCCAGCGTCGCGAGGCGCAGGGGTTTGCGATCCTGAGCCTCAACGCCGGCGATCAGCCCGAAGGTCAGGATCAGCAGCCATGCAATCCGGGACATGCGACGAATCTCCGACATGCGTTGCTTCATTCGAGGAACAGCTCTTCCTTGCGTGACAGCAGCCAGCGAGCCCGGGCCTGATGGACGAGGTTTTCGAGACGCTTGGCCTCGACGGTATCCGGATCGATAGCGAGCGCGCGGCCCAACAGCTCCTCGAACTCGGACCGGCTCTGGATCTGGATCGCGACGCTCTCGGCCAGCGCGACGTAAGGACCTGCCGCCCGGCCACCGCTGAGCTCGACGGCCCGCTGGAAATGCCGGCGTGCGCGTTCGATCCAGTCGCGCTGACCGCCCGGGCGGCTGCGCTCGTAGCCGACCAGCACGGCGTGCATGGCACCGGAGTCAAAGTCCTCCTTCAGGGCCATCACGGCGTCGAACAGCGCCTCGACGATCGCCTGGTCGGCAAGCAGCTCCGGCGAATCCTTGGCCTGCGTCAGCGCTCCGCCCCAGGCCACACCCAGCCAGAACGAGAGCTCGACATCCTCGGGCTGCAAACGGGCCGCCGCCGCGCGCGGATCCTCCCGCAGTTCTCGGGCCAGGCCGGCATGGCGCAACTCCAGCGCGCGCAGGCCGTAGTCCCGCGCGCGCAGGTAGAGCTTCCGGGCGCGTGTCCGCAGCTCTTCCGCCGCCGCCAGATTTTCGAGCTCCAGACGCTCGGCGTCCTGCTGGACGAAAGCCCAGGCGTATTGCGTGAACCCGCGCGTCAGCGACACCAGCAGCTTCTCGTGCGCAGGGGTGGAAGCGAGCACGCTCTCCATCAGCTTGAGACTGAAGGGCGCCGCCTCGCGTACCAGCTCGGGATCGTTGTCGGAGGCAAAGCTCCCGCCGCTGTCGCTCAGGGCGTCGGCCAGTCGCTGCCTCGCAAGGCCCTCGATCGAACAGCCAGCAGCGGCCCAGCACAGCGACAGCAGCAGTACGGCGCGGAAAAGCACGCACTCATCCTAGGGATCCTCCCCTCAGCCTTGCCACTGGCGCTATGCTGGTTCCCATGCCCTTGGTGATGACCGAGCCCGAAACCGAGACCCACGCGGTGCCAAAACCGATCCCCCAGTGGAAGGTTCTGCTGCACAACGACGACATCACGACCTTCGAGTTCGTCACCGAACTGCTGATTCGCCTGTTCCACAAGCCGCATGAAGAGGCGATCAAGCTGACGCGCGAGGTCCACGATTGCGAGGTGGCATGCATCGCGATCACCAGTCAGGAGCGGGCTGAGCTGTACGTCGAGCAGATCCACTCGCTGGCGCGACCGCGCGGATTTCCCCTGACCGCCTCGATCGAGCCGGAATGAGATGCGCGTGCTCGTGTTGGGAGCCGGCGTCTCCGGCCTGAGCTGTGCGCACGAACTCGCCCGGGCGGGCCATGAGGTCGAAATCTGGGCGCGCGAGCGCCAACAGGCCACGACCAGCACCGTCGCCGCCGCCATCTGGTACCCCTACCACGTCCAGCCGCTCGAGCGGGTCATTCCCTGGGCACTGGATTCGCTCGGTCGCTTCACGGAACTGGCCGAGGACCCTGCGAGCGGCATCCGCTGGCAGCGGGGCACGGAGGTGTTCCCGGAGGGGGCAGCGGCGCCGGATTGGATCCGCTCGCTGCCGGGAGCGGAGCCGTTGCCCCGCAGATCACTGCCGTCGGGCTTCGAGGAGGGTTTCGAATTCGATCTGCCGGTGATCCAGACTCCTACCTACATGCCTTGGCTGGAGCACCGGGTGCTCGCTCTGGGCGTCCGCCTGCAGGTGCGCGAGGCCTCGAGCCTCGCCGAGGCGCTCGAGCATTGCCCGACGCTCGTCAACTGCACGGGACTCGGTTCGCGAACGCTCGCCCGGGACACGGACCTCCATCCGGTGCGCGGGCAACTCCTGCGAGTCGCGCAAGGCGGGGTGCAGCGCTTTTGGCTCGACGAGCATCAAGGCGCGCATCCCACGTACATTATTCCCCGCGAGCACGATGTGGTGCTGGGCAGCTCCGCCGAGGCGAATGTCAGCGGGACGCAGGCGGACCCCGCGATGCTGGATTCGATCCTCGAGCGCTGCGCGCGCCTGGAGCCGGGACTGCGGGACGCAAAGGTGCTGGGCAGCCTCGTCGGCCTGCGACCGGCGCGTTCCAGCGTGCGTCTTGAAGCGGAAGGCGTCGCAACCGGCCGGATCGTCCACAACTACGGGCACGGCGGAGCAGGAGTCACGCTCTCGTGGGGCTGCGCGCGCGAAGTGCTCGGGCTAATCGCCTGAGACCGGGGACTGCTCCTGGCGCTCGCGGCGGACCGCCTCGGCCAAAGGCAGCCAGCCGGCATCGGTCCACACTTCCAATAGCTGCCTGCCGTCCTCCGTGCTGGTGACGCGGTCGGGTGCTCGCCGGCTGGCCTTCAGCAGCAGCCGCGTGTAGAGCCTGCGGACGCTCTCCGGATCGGCAACGCGCGCGCGGATCCACTGAAGATCCTCGGCTGCGTACTCGCGCAGCAGACGCTGCTCCTCGTTGCGCGCGGTTTGCGAAAGCACGGCATCGACACAATCCTCCACTGCGGCGAGGCCCCTATATCCCCGCACGGTGAAAAGATTGCGCTCGATCAGCCGCAAGGGAATGTCCGCCTGCGGATCGCGCAGATCCATGCAGCGCCTCAGGGCGTCCCAATCAGCTCCGCGCCAGAAGCGGCCGCCGTTGCGGGCGACGCGAAAGATCTGGGCCGCCAGCCTGGGCTCCCACCCCGACACCGCAGCCGCAGCCGCCCACTCGGGCGGCAGGCGCACCAGATAGCCGGCCATCGAGCGCAGGCGCTCCATCGCCTGCGGATCCTGCTCCAGATCCGTGCGGATTTCACGCGGCAGCTGCGACCACCATTCGCGCAGGCGGCTCTCGAGCGCGGGCCGCAGCAGGCCCAGGCGCTCGTACAGGTCCAATTCGGCGAGTTCGATCGGACCATGGGCCTGAATGCAGCCGGTCTCGTGCGTGGTCATGCCCTGCTCGCCGATCCACTGCCGGATCCACGGGTCCCTGTGGTTGGGTTCGAAGATCTGCAGCTGACCCTGCCGGCCTAGATGCAGGATCTCCTCGCGCTCCTCTCTGTGGATCAGCGGGTCACCGGAGGGCGTGTACACCAGCAGCGGAAGCGCTGTCCGCCGCATCAGATCGAGCGGGTCCGATTCGGAAATCGGCTGCAGCAGCGTCTCGGCGACGACGATCTCCACCGGGCTGGAAAATTCGCGTGCATAGCGCTGCACGGCACTGGCGCTGCGCACGGGCAACAGCAGCACCACGCCCGCGGGCTTGACTCCCTCGTCGAGCAGCTGGGAGATCACGATCGTGCCCAGCGATGTGCCGCGCAAGACCAGCTTGGAGCGATCTCCACCCACTTTCTCCAGCGCACGATCGACGATGCGGTGAGCGTCCTGCGAGATGTGATCGCTCCGGCGCTTTCCGGATGACAAGCCCACCCCGCGGTAATCGATCAGCAGGTAGTGCAGGCCGAGATCGCGCATGCTCTCGGCGTAGGGTCCGTAACCCAGATGGTCCGATCCGACGCTGATCGAGGTTTCCTGAAACTGCACGACGATGCCGGCGCCTGGTTCGCCGGGCACGTAGATCCCGCGCAGCGTGACCGGCTCGCCGTCGGGTTCACGCAGCTCGATCGACTCGATCTGGTGCCCCGGCGGATAGTTGATGTGCGTGTTGTGCTCTTGGAAACCGTACGGGTCCAGCAGGATCGGCGGACGGAGGCAGCCCGCGATCAAAACCAGTCCGAGAGCGGTCCACGCACGCATCAGGCACGCATCGGGCGGGCTGGCTGCGAGGCGCGCAGGGCGCGCAGCAGCAGGTTCCCCAGCGGCGCATCCAGATGACGCTGGTCCTGCAGGCGCGCAAGTTCGGCGAATTCCTGCGCGTTTTCGACCTCCTCGCGGGTGATGGCTCCGCCGCCGCGGTGCATCAGGGAAAGCGACAGCTTGCGCTGCGCGGCGTCGAGCTCGTGGATCCGAACCGCGAGCTCCTGGCCGGGCTTGTAGCGGGTGCGCAGCACGGTCCCCTCGGGCAGCCCACACTCCGAGATGTGCAAGAGGCCTTCGATGCCGCGGTCAATCGCCAGGAACAAGCCGTACTCGGTCATCGTGAGCACCTTGCCGATCACGATCTGGTCCACGTAGTGCCGCTTCTCGACGCTTTTCCAGGGGCTCTCGATCAGCTGCTTGCGGCCCAGGCCGATCCGCCGGCCGCCCATGCGCACGCTCAGGATGACCAGATCGAGCACCTCGCCGACGCGCACGACCTCGGCAGGATCGCCGATGCGCTCATGTGCCAGATCGGAGATGTGGACCAGGCCCTGCAGACCCTGTCCGAAGGCCACAAAGGCGCCGAAGGGCGCCAGACGGACGACGCGGCCCTGAATCCGGGCGCCGACGCGCAGGCCGGCGATTTCGCGCTGGTGCAGGCTCTCACGCTCGCGTTGTGCGACGAGCTTGCGCGAGACGATGACGCGCTGGCGCTCGGGGTCAACCTCGATGACCTCGACGGTGAAGCTGCGGCCGACGAGCACGTCGGGCTTTTCCTCGCGTGCGAGCCCGCTCTGTGATTTGGGCATGAAGCCGTGCAGCGGCCCGAGCTTGACCTCGAAGCCGCCGGGGGCGAGCCGCACCACGCGCGCGGGCATCAGGCTGCCTTCCTCCATGCTTTCCCAGGTGGCGAGCGTTTCCTCTTCCTTGAGCGAGAGCGCCCACAGCCCCTCTTCCTGGCCGTGCAGCGTGAAGTCGAAGCTCTCGCCGATTCGGGGGGGCTGGGCGAAGTGCCGCAGCGTGATCACGCCCTGCATGCGCGGGCCGAGTTCGACGAAGACATCGTTGCCGAAGACCCCAACCACGGAGCCGCGCCAGACCTTGAGCGTGTGCGATCCGTGATGCTTGGGCTGCGGAAGAGAACCACGACGGGGATCCATGGCATGACCTCCTCGAAGGAACTTCTAAACCGTACGGCAGAAGGATGCAGCCGGTTGAGCCCCTGCGCCAGCGAAAAAGACTGCTATCGGGAGTGAGGGGGCTCGGAAGGGCGTCGCGCGGGCCGCACAGGCCCCCCACGCCTCACTCCAGCCTGCGCAGGCCCGGCAATCCGTCGAGGCTCAGGCGATTCTTGCCGAGCTGATAATCCCGCAGGGCCTGCGGGCCCTTCTTCTCGGCCCAGTCGAGCAGCGTGCGGCGCTCACCCTCGAAGCGGTACAGCGGCACGCCGTACCCGCACGAGTCCGCGATGCGGTCGAGTTCCACCACGAGGATCGCGCGCTTGCCGGAATGCTCTGGAAAGAGCGGATCGAGACGGGCGAACTCCGGATCGCCCGGTTCGACCGCCCGCGCGCGCCCGTAGAGGCGCACGATCTTCGGCGGCCCCTCCAAGGCGCAGAACATCAGGGTGACGCGGCCGTTTTCGCGGGCATGGGCCAGGGTCTCGACTCCGCTGCCCGTCAGATCGAGGTAGGCGACGCTGCGGGGACCGAGAATCCGGAAGCTGTCGAGGCCCTTGGGCGAGAGGTTGATGTGGCCGTCGGCGGCGAGCGGCGCGCTGGCCACGAAAAACAGCTTTTGCGCTTCGAGAAACGCACGCAACGAATCGTCGATCGCTTCGTAAAGCTGGCCCATGGCATACACAAATTGGTCGGGGCGAGAGGATTTGAACCTCCGACCTCTTCCACCCCAAGGAAGCGCGCTAGCCAGGCTGCGCCACGCCCCGACCCGAGTTTGAGGCGAGATGTTGTACACGGAGGGGCTCATCCGGTCAACCGGAACGCGGTTTCGAGGCCTGCAGCAGGGCTTTTTTCCGTGCTTGAGCCCCCGGGACGCGTAGCGGACAATCCAGCCCATGGCCCGTCCGCTCCGTGCCCTGACTCGCGTGCGAACCGTCGTGGTTCGTCGGCGTCACCGCACCTGGATGCTCTCGATGATCCTCGCATCGCTCGGCTGGGGCGTTTGGTGGATCACGCTGGCGCTGCGCAAGTTCGCGCCGCACAGCGCACCATCGCTCGAGACTGCCGGCTGGATCGCCGCGGGCTTCGCGGCCTTCGGTCTTCTAGTCGCGATCTGGACGATCCGCGCCAAAGCCGCCTGGATCCTGATCACGCTGATTCCGCTGTTCGCCAACGCTTCGCTGCTGGCGATGCCGATCCTCGTGGACGCCATCGACGCGCGGCGCGCGGGCCCCTGATTTCAGGGCGCGCGCAGGGGTGCGGCGATCAGCATCCACGCGCCCGTGATCGCGGCCAGCGCCGTCATGAACAGCACGAGGAAGGCCATGCGCCGGTGGAGGCGGCGCGTGGTCGGCACGAAGATCGTCCGGATGCCCGTGACCAGCGGGAGCAGGTACATCACCGTGGCCACCTTCGCGAGCCCGAGGTGGAAGGGAGTGATCCAGCCGGCGGCCTCCAGATCGTAGACCTCGCCCAGATCGTAGGCATACCAAACGGCCGTCGCGAGGCTGAGCAGGGAACAGGCCACGCAACTCAGGTGCAGCTTGCGCATCGAGCGCAGGCCCGTGATGACGGTGAGGATCAGGAAGGCGATGGTGGCGGCGAGGAAAACGAAGAATCCGGTCGTCGGGGTCATGCAGGCGCCCCTCCCAACAGGCCGTCCATCTCGGCCGTTGGCGCCCGATTCATCAGATCGATCACCGCTTCGCGCGGGCTTTTCCCTTCGAAAAGCACGGCGTGCACCTGTTCCGCGATGGGCATTTCCAGCGAGCCCAGATCGGCCTCCGGCCCGAACAAGGCCTTCGCCGTCCAGACGCCCTCGGCGACCATCTTCATGTTGCCGAGCACATTCTCGATCTTCTCTCCGCGTCCGATGGCTTCGCCTACGGCGCGGTTGCGGGAATGCCTGGAACAGCAGGTCGTGATCAAATCGCCGATGCCCGCCAGACCGAAGAAGGTCTTGGGATCGGCCCCCCGCGAGCGGCCGAAGCGGGCGATTTCCACCACGCCGCGCGTCATCAGCGCCGCCTTGGCGTTGTCACCCAGTCCCAATCCGTCGCTGATGCCGGCGGCGATGGCGATCACGTTCTTGAGCGCGCCCGCCAGCTCCGCGCCCAGCGGATCGCTGTGCGTGTAGACGCGAAAACTGTTGGAACTGAAGGCGGCCTGAACCGTGGAGGCGAGCGCGCGGTCCGCGCTGGCGGCGAGAATGGCGGCGGGCTTCTGCTCGACCACTTCCTCCGCATGGCTGGGGCCGGTGAGCACGCAGATCGGCCGCTTGCCCAGCAACTCGGCAAGAATCTGGCTGGGCGTCTTGAAGCTCTCGATTTCGAGCCCCTTGGTGGCCGTCACGATCGGCACCTTACCCGGGATCGCATCCTCGAAGCGGTGCAGCACCGAGCGCAGGTACTGCGTGGGCACCACGCTGACCACGAGATCGACCTTTTCCGCGGCGCGATGCGGATCGGCGGTGATCGTCATGCCGCTCGGCAGCGTGTGTCCGGGCAGAAAGCGCTCGTTTTCGCGCTTTTGCTGCATTTCCGCCGCCTGATCCGGGAAGGCGCTCCACAGGGTGCAGGGAATGCCGTTGCGGACAAGCAGCAGCGCCAGCGTCGTGCCCCAGCTGCCGTCGCCGATCACGAGCACGCGTTCCGGCTTCTTCTCGCCTGTTCGGGAATCAGCCATGGGTGGGCGCATCGGGGTTGGAGGGTTTGCGGCCCGCGCGAGGCTCCGTGCCAGCAAGCATGCGTTGGATGTTGGAACGGTGGCGCACGAGGATCAGCAGGCACAGAAGGCTCGCGCCGATCAGCAGTGCCCGGGGGCCTTCCCTGACCCACACCGCGATCGGGAAGGCCAGCCCCATCAGGATCGAGGACAGGCCCGAGTAGCCGGTGAAGGCGCGGGTCAGCAGCCAGACGAGGCCACCGCAGACGAACACGAGCGGATCCATCGCCACGATGGCGCCGCAGCCGGTCGCGACCCCCTTCCCGCCGCCGAAGCGCAGGTAGATCGAGAAGCAGTGGCCGACCACGGTGGCCGTGGCGATCAGGACCTGCGCCAAGATGCGCGCATGCGGGTCGCCGACGAGCCAGACGCAGGCCAGCACCGGCAGGAAGCCCTTGAGGAAGTCGAGCGCGAAGACGAAGTAGCCCCACTTGCGGCCCAGCGCGCGGATCGCGTTGGTGGTGCCGATGTTACCGCTGCCGAACTGGCGCAGGTCGATGCCCTTTACCCAGCGCGCAAGCACCAGCCCGAAGGGCACGGAACCGAGCAGGTAGGCCGCTGCCACGAGCGCCCAGACCAGCGCGGGCAGATCCTTGAGACTCGCTAGGACTGTGGTCGGCATCCGAGGACTGCAAAGCAGCGTAACGTCTGGGGAGCAAGGGGGAAGGGCGGCGGCCCCTTGCCGGACGGGTTTTCTCCCGGGATTGCAAAAAAGCTCCCCGCTCGTATCCTGTTTCCTCACATTCTGGCCGGAGCCCAGCGGGCGCTGTCGTCAGGAAGGATCCCAACCATGACCTATGTGATTGCCGAACCCTGCAAGGGGACCAAGGACACCGCCTGTGTCGAGGTCTGCCCCGTCGACTGCATCCACCCGACCAAGAACGAGGCGGATTTCGCCAAGCACGACATGCTCTACATCAACCCCGATGAGTGCATCGACTGCGGCGCCTGCGCGCCCGAGTGCCCGGTGGACGCGATCTTCGACGAGGCCGAGTTGCCCGAGAAGTGGGCGCAGTACACCAAGATCAACGCTGACTGGTACGCCCAGAACCGCTGAGATTCCGCGGAGCGCTCCGCAAGTAACCGCAGCCTCCTCGCCCCAGCCGGGACGGGAGGCTGCGAGCGTTGGCGGATGTCGCGGCCGTCCCAGACGGCGTCAGGGCTTGGCCTGAGCGGCCTGTTCTGCGGCCCGCAACTGCGCCTGCGCGTCCTTCTGCGCGCTGGTGTCGCTCGGCAAGAGGCAACTGGGCACCGCGCGCAGGAGCAACTGGGCCTTGGCCTTGGCCGCGCCGTCAGCGGCCTTCGTGAAAGCGGCGGCACGCGCCTTCATCGCCGCAAAGCGGCTCTTGCTCGCGACGGGCTCCTGGCGCCATTGCAGAGCCTCCGGGGGCAGTTTCGCCGCCTGAGCCTGAGCCGCCTGCACTCGGCTGCGCAGCGTGGGGTGGTCGCTGAGCGTGTCGGACTCCGAGTCGTAGCCCTGATCGATCAGCGACTGGAAGAAGTCGCCGAAGCGCGCGGGATCCCAACCCGCTCGCGCGTAGAACTCGAAACCCCAGCGATCGGCTTCGGCTTCGTCGTCGCGGGTGAACCCCAGAGCGAGGAAGTTGCCGGCGATCATGCCCAGAGCCAGCCCGTACGTCATGTATTCCTCTCCGTGCTTCTCGCCCCCCGCGGCGTAGCCTGCGGCGCCCAAAGCCGCCGCCCCTGCGAGTGTCATGTACTGGCGATTCATGCCCTTGTGCACATGGCGGCAGTACACGTGCGCGAATTCATGCGCCATCACCGCCGCGAGTTCGTCTTCCGTCTGACAGCTCGCCAGAAGCTGCGTGTAGATGTACATGTGCGAACCGCCGGTCGTGAAGGCATTCAACTGATCGGATCCAACCACATGGAACCGCTCGGTGGAGAACATCCACGCGTTGTTCTCCTTGAAGTGGGCCTTGGGGCCCTGCTTCGCGGCACTGCACTGGCGGGCTGCGGCGACGATGCGGTCCCCCATCGACTCGAGGTAGGACATCAGCTCGGGATCGGCGAGGATCGCGGGCTCCAGCTCCCGGTGCATGTCCTCGGCTTGACTGCGCACCGCCTGATCCGAGGCGCAGCCGACGAACAGAAAGGGAAGGATCGCGAGGAACAGCCACTTCATGGACACCAGCCTAACGCCGGAGCGAATGCCTTGCAGACCCGCCTACGAAGACTAGTCTGCGCAGGATGAACCCGAACCCGACGGCCGGCCAGAGCCCGTGGAAGGCCCTGCTGGCCCTGGGTCTGGTCACGCTGATCTGGGGGGGCAGCTTCACGTGGATGAAGCAGAGCCTCGAAAGCGCGCGCGAGGTGCTCGGCGATGGCCGAGAGCTGCAGGGCACGGCGCTGTTCCTGCTGTTGCGCTTCGGAGCGGCGAGCCTGCTGATGCTGGTGCTGCCGCGCGGACGCAGGCTGCTCGATCCCGGCGTGATGCGCGGTGGTTGGATTCTCGGCGGCCTGCTGTTCGCGGGTTTCGCGCTGCAGATGGCGGGCCTGAGCGAGGTCAGCCCCGCGGTGAGCGCATTCCTGACGAGCCTGTACGTGCTGTTCACGGCCCTGATCGTCGCCTTCCAGCAGAAACGGCGGCTGTCGTGGGTGCTGATCGTCGGGGCCCTCGCCGCCACTTCGGGAGCGGCCTTCATCCGCGGAGCGCCGCAGATGCTGCTGAGCATGGGCGAGTTGCTGACCGTCGGCTGCGCGCTCGTGTTCGGCATCCACATCCTCGCCACAGATCGCATCTCGCGCGTTGTCGACGGAATGGCGGTCAGCACCAGCAGCTTTCTGGTCGTGGCGCTGTGCTGCGGGCTGGGACTGCTTCTGTATCAGTTGCTGGGTACGCCGCTGAGCGCCAAGGAACTGAGCCGGCTGCTGGAACATCCGCAGTTTCTCGTGCCGTTGCTGCTGATGACCGTCTTCGGCACCGCGATCGCGCTGACCTGCATGAACCTCTTCCAAAAGCAGGTCGATCCCGTGCGGGCCGCGATCTTGTACTCGACCGAACCGGTGTGGGCCGCGATTTTCGGCATCTGGATGGGCTACGACGTGCTCACCGGCTGGCTGTTCTTTGGCGGCGCGCTGCTCCTCGGAGGCAATCTGTTCGTCGAACTGGGTCCGCGCTGGCTGGCAAGGCGCTAGGATCGTCGCTGCAATGCCCCAGTTCCGACTCGACTATGCCACGCCGCCGGAGTGGGTCGCTCGCGTCGAAGAGGACCCCCTGCGGCTGCTCTCCGACCATGCGCATTGTGAGCTGAAGGCCGCAGCCTCGGCGCAGACGCTGATCGTCCGCAACCCACGCAAGGGATCGCTCGTGCGCGAACTCGCCGCCGTCGCCAGCGAGGAGCTGGCGCACTTTCGGCTGGTCATCGAAGCGCTCGAAGCGCGCGGCGGGAAGCTCGACTTCGCGGAACCAAGCCCCTATGCGGAAGGGCTGCAGTCCGCTGCCGGCGGCGACTCACCCGACAAGCTGCTCGACCGGCTGCTGCTCTCGCACCTGATCGAGCTGCGCAGCCTGGAACGTTTCCACCTGCTAGCCGAACATCTCGCCGATCGCGAGCTGGGCGCGCTGTACCGCGGCCTGATGGCCTCCGAAGCGAACCATCAGGCGCTGTTCGTGCGCCTCGCGAAGGAGCTGCACGATCCCGAGCGGGTCGAGGCCCGCGAGGCCGTGCTGCGCGCCAGAGAAGGCGCGCTGGTGGCGCGGCTGGGCTTCGACGGCCGCATGCACTGCGGCCTCGCCGACGCTCAGGGCGCGCGTCGGTAGACGATCCTGCCCGCCAGCACGGTGAAATCGACGCGCGTATCGCGCAAAGCATCGTCGGGCACACTCAGAATGTCCTGATTCAGAACAACGAGATCCGCTCGCTTGCCGACGGCCAGCGAACCGATCTCGAGCTCCTGGAATGCGGCGTAAGCGCCCATGATCGTCGCCGCGCGCAGAGCCTGTTCCCGCGTGAGGCTTTCGCCGGGATGGAACAGCGCGCCGCTCGCCATGCTGCGCGTCACGGCGGCGTGAAAATTGGCAAAGGGGTCGAGTGCTTCCACGGGGGCGTCCGTCCCATTGCACAGGATCGCCCCTCCCGCCAGCAGGGAGCGCCATGGATAGGCCGTGTTGGCGGCACGCTGCGCGCCGATGCGAGCGGGAACCCACGGGCCATCCGAGATGCAATGCACGGTCTGGACGGCGGCGATCACGCCCAGCGCACCGAAGCGGCGCTGATCCTCGCGATCGATGTGCTGCGCGTGCTCGATGCGCCAGCGCTGGGCGCGCAGATCCTGCTGTGCGGGAACCACCCGCTCGAAGACATCCAGCACCTCCCGATTGGCTCGGTCTCCGATGGCATGCACGCAGAGCTGGAAGCCGTGATCGCGCGCCAGCGCGGCGCTGCGCTCAAGCGCTTCCATCGAGATGGAGGGCAGTCCACTGGTGTCGGGAGCGTCGCTGTACGGCTCCAGCAGCCAGGCGCCGCGGGAACCGAGCGCTCCATCGGCGTAGCGCTTGATGGCGCGCACGCTCAGCATGCCGTCGCCTGCGCCGAGGACGCGCACGCGAGAGAGTTCGGGTGCAAGCACCTCGTCCGGCTCGGAGAGCATCACCGAAAGCCGCAGCGGCAGCTCTCCCGCCTCGGCCATCGCGCGCAGCACCTGCACAGTCGCGAGCGTCTCGCCCGCATCGTGGAAGCTCGTGATGCCTAGACTCAAGGCTTCTTCGCCCGCCAAGCGCACCCGGCGGCGCACAGCGGCTTCGTGCTCCGCGGGCGAGCTGCCGCGCGCGGGATCGACCAGCTCCGCCGCCAGCTCATTGAGCACGCCGGTGGCCTGTCCTCGTGCGTCGCGCAGGATTCTGCCTCCGGGAGGATCGGTGCGATCGGCCGTGATGTCCGCCTTCGCCAGCGCAAGCCCGTTGACGATCGCCGCATGACCGCTGGCGTGCTCCAGCTTGACCGGGTGCTTGGGCGCCACCGCATCGAGATCCGCGCGCACCGGCCAACCCTCGACCGCATCCGCGGGCACCGCGTCCCATTTCTCCTGATGCCAGCCGCGCCCGCGGATCCACGTTCCTTCCGGCTGTGTGCGAGCGGCCTGCTCGACGGCGCGAACGATCTCGGACCAGCTCTTCGCCGATCGCAGGTCGAGCATTTCGCGCATCTCGCCCACTCCGAGCAGGTGCGCATGGCTCTCCACGATGCCGGGGATCACGCGCCGGCCGTTGAGTTCGATCACCTGCGTCTTCGGGCCGATCCACGCGGCGATGTCGGCCTGCTCGCCGAGCGCCACGATGCGCCCCGCACAGATCGCGATCGCGCTCGCCTGCGGCGACGCGGCTTCGAGCGTGGCGAGCTTTCCTCCTCGGAGCACCAGGTCAGCGGGCTCGCGTGGGCCGGAAGGAGCGACATGACAGCCGGAAAGCCCCCCAAGCAGGCACAGCAGCGCCAGTATTCGGATCATTTCCTGCCGGAAGCCTCGGCTGCGACGACCAGCTTCTCGATCTCCGCGTCGAGCACCCGCTCGCCGGGGTTGCCGGTCCAGACCTTGGCGACATTGCCGTTGGGATCGAGCAAAAACAGCGTCGGATAGCCCTTGATCTGGAACAGCTTCGAGATTTCTCCTCCGCGCCGGCCTTCCCAGGCGGAGCGCCAGGTGACGTTGTTCTCCCGCGCCAGCCGCCGGTACTGATCCTTGTCGGAATCGGTGTTGACCCCGAGGATCACGAAGGGCCGGTTCTTGTAGCGTTCCACGAGCGACCGCTCGTGAGGGATCATGTCCCGGCAAGGGGGTCACCAGAACCCCCAGAAGTCCAGCAGCACCACCTTGCCCTTGTAGTCGCTCAGCTTGAACTCGACGCCGTCGACGTCGACGGCCTTGAAGTCGGGCGCGGGCTTACCAGGCACCAGATGCGCGGCGCGGAAGTCTTCCTGAGAGAGGCGCTTGCCGACCTCCGTGTCCTTGTACTCGGATTTAAGCTGCTCGCGCAGCCTGGCGGCTTTCTCGGCCTGCTCGCCACTGGAGCTGACGCCGCTGCGAATGCCGTAGCACTTGAGCAGAGCCTGAGCACCCGCTTCCTTGTTTTTCGTCTTGGCCGCGAAGGCTTCCAGTTGCGCCAGCACGAACTCGGTGTCGATCCAAGCGCGCTGCAACGACAACGCATTGGGGATTTCGATGCACCAGGGCGCGTCGGCCTGGGTTTCGATCAGCTGTGCGAAGACCCGGCGCTTGTACTCAGCGACCTTGGCGCGGTCTTCCTCGCGGTGCTCAACGGTGGTTGCAAGCCACAGATTCGCGCGCGGCTCGCCCTTGGCGAGCAGTTCCTCAAAGCGCGCCGCGAAGGCCCGCGCCGGGTGCTGTCGGGCGAGTTCCTTGCGCTTTTCCAGATCCGCGGCCGCGGCGCGCACCGAGAGGGTCCAGGCCTCCTCGGCCTTGGAATACTCGATGCGCAGGCTGTCGTAAGCGGAGAGCGCTCCCTGCTGAACCGGCTGCGCAACGGGCTTTTGGGCGCCAGCCTCGAGGGTAGGCGCCTGTGCGAGCATCAGGATCAGCAGCAGCAAGTTCATTTGTCAGCCTTGGCCTTCGCCACGAGCTCGTCGATGATCTTGTCGAGTTCCTGCTCGTCAGGACTGCCCAGCCAGTACTTCCGGATCACGCCCTTGTGGTCGATCAGGTACAGCGTCGGGTAGGCCTCGATGCCCCACTTGGTGCTGAGAGGCCCGCCGGTCTTGCCTTCCCAGGCCGAGCGCCAGGTGACTTTGTGCTCCTTGGCCTTGGTCAGGTACTCCTGCTTGTCCGTGTCGGTGTTGATGCCGAGCAGCGCGAAGGGTTCGTTCTTCAGTCGTTCCACGAGCGACCGCTCGTGAGGCAGCATGGCCACGCAGGGGCCTCACCAGAAGCCCCAGAAGTCGAGCAACACCACCTTTCCGCGGTAGTCGCTCAGCTTGAACTCGACTCCCTCGACATCACGGTGCGTGAAGTCCGGGGCGACCATGCCGACCTGCAGATTGTTCTTCTTGAACTCCGCTGCACGCATGCGGTCGACGATGAGCGTGCCCTCGAATTCCTTCTCGAGGCGCAGCTTGTACTCCTCGGCGCGCTTCTTGTCGGCCTCGGTGGCCGAGGTGTCGGCGAGGATACGAGTGAGACTCTCGAGGCAGGCGGCCTGCACGTCGCGACTCTCGCTCTTCAGCAGCAGGAGCGAGAGCAAGCGGTCCATGTCACCGCGCTCGAAGTACTTCTTCTCGTTGGTGATCATGCGCGGGAGTTCGTCGGAGGACTCGAAGCGCGGATGCCCGGTGATCAGCTTCTCGTAGCATTCGAGCTTCTTGGCCGTGATCTCCTTCTTCCTGCCTTCGAACTGGTAGGCGGCGTTCTGAGCCATCCACAGCAGGCTGTCCGGGCTGCCCTTCTCGGCCAGCGCCGAGTAGCGATCCCAGAATTGCGGGACGGGCCGCGGCGCCTTGGGGTTTTCCTGGCGCGCTTTCGACCAGGCTTTCATCGCGGCGCGATACTCGCTCATCAAGGACTCGAGCTCCGCCTGCAACGGATTCTTCGGTGCGGGTTTGTCCTGCGCCGCGGCCGCGACCGCCGGCTGCGCCGAGTGGACCGGTGCCGCCGAAGCAGGGGCTCCGGCCAGCAGCAGCATGAAGAATGAGGTAACCATGGGCAGCATCTTATCCTGCGGCCTGCTTTCGGGCATCATGGAGGGCTCGATGGCCTATTTCGACCGCTGGCAGCGCCCTCTGAAGAACCTGCGCCTTTCGGTGACCGACCGGTGCAATCTGCGCTGCGCTTACTGCATGCCGGAGGAGAGCTACACCTGGCTGCCCAAAGGGCGCCTGCTGAGCTTCGAGGAGCTCTCCCGGCTGGTCGATGTCTTCCTCGGGCTGGGGGTCACGAAGCTGCGCCTCACCGGCGGTGAGCCGCTGCTGCGACAGGAGTTGGAGGCGCTCGTCAGCCTGCTGGCGGCCAAGCCGCGCATCGAGGATCTCGCGCTGACCACGAACGGCATTCTGCTGGCGGAAAAAGCCGCCGCACTGCGTGCGGCGGGCCTGCATCGGCTGACCGTCAGCCTCGACACGCTGCAACCGGAGCGCTTCCGAACGCTGACGCGTCGCGACGGCCTCGAGGCGGTGCTGGAAGGCATCGAGGCCGCCCGGCGCGCCGGATTCGCCAAGATCAAGCTCGACAGCGTGATGCTGCGCGGCACCAACGACGACGAGCTGATCCCGCTGATGGAATTCGCCCGCGAGCGAGATCTGGAATTGCGCTACATCGAGTACATGGATGTCGGCGGAGCCACGCAGTGGGACAGCCGTGCGGTGCTCTCGCGTGCACAGATGCTGGCGCGGCTCGCCCAGGCCTACGGACCGATCACGCCGCTCGCCGAACACAGCAGTGCCCCTGCTGAGCGCTTCCTGCTCTCCGACGGCACGGTCTTCGGCATCATCGCCTCGACAACCCAGCCCTTCTGCGCCAGCTGCGACCGCTCGCGGCTGACGGCCGATGGCATGTGGTACACCTGCCTGTACGCGCCGCGCGGCACGGATCTGTGCGGCCCGTTGCGCTCGGGCGCGAGCGACGCCGAGTTGGCGCAGCGCATCAGCGGTCGCTGGAGCGAGCGGGAGGATCGCGGCGCCGAGGAACGTCTGGCGCTGCAGCAGCGCACGGCTCTGGCGAGCCCCGACGAGCTGCGCGCCAATCCCCACTGGGAAATGCACACCCGCGGAGGCTGAAGCGTGCGCGCCCTGCTGTGCCTTCTGGTCCTCTGCGTAGCGGCTTGCGGCAGCGAGAAAAAAACCGGCGCGCCGATGACGCCGACGCCGGCAGTCCCCACCGCGAAGCCCGCCGTCGTGGAAGAGCCCGCGCAGCTGGAGGTCGAGGTGCGGGGCGAGCGCAACCAGCCGCTGGCCGATGCGCTGCTGACGCTGACCGAGGTCTTTCAGGGCAGCGTGCGGCGCGCACAGGCAAACGCGCAGGGTCTAGCGCGCTGGGAAGCCGTGCCGCCCGGCCACTATGAGCTGGCGCTGGTTCCCTCCGCGGAGCAGCAGCAGCAACTGCTGCAGTCCAGCGGAGCCGACCAGTCGCTGTGGCAGCACATCAACCCGCGCAAGTCGCTCGAACTGGAGGCGGGCATGCGGCTCAAGGTGGTGCTCGGCGGCGCCTCTGCGGATGCCACGCGGGTGCTCGGCAGGCTACTGCGGGGCGGCCAAGCGGCGCCTGGCGTGCTGGTGATCGCCCGGACACTCACGGGCGAGGAGCGCGAATTCGCCCGCACGCTCTCGCAAGCCGATGGCAGCTTCGAGCTGCTGCTCGCGTCCGGACTGTACGACTTCACGCTGCAGCACAGCCTAGGCGCGGCCTCGCTGACGCGCCGCGTGCGCATCGCCACAGCCGCAGAGCAGGCGCTCGAGTTCGAACTGAGCGGCGGGCTGCTGCGCGGCCGGCTGCTCGACTCCAGAGGCGCTCCCCTAGGAGGTCGACGCGTGGAGTTGCAGCTGCTCTCGATCGGTGGAGTGCCGGCGATGGATCTCGTGCAACCCGCCCGGATCAGCGGCGAGGACGGGGTCTTCCTGTTCCGCGATCTGCCGCCCGGGGTCTATCGGCTGGCCGCCGGCGAGAGCGCGCTGGCGCTCGATCCCGAAGCGCCGCGCCTCGCGCGCGTGGTAACCCGCGAGCTGAAGCTGCCGCTGCCCGAGGAGCAGCCCTTCGACCTCGTGCTCCAGCCCGGCAGGAGCCTGCGAGGCCTGCTGCACGGCGCGGACACCGGTGCACGCGTGATGGTTCACGACTCCAAAGGCGAGCAAATCGCCATGGTCGTCTGCGAGCGCGATCCGCGCCTGCCGGAGGGCACGGTCGAGTTCCGCATCGATGACCTGCCGAGCGGTCCGCTGCGCGCGCGGGCGGAGTATCGCTCGCTCGCCAGCCCACTGAGCGAGGCTGTGCGCCTCGACGATCCCGATCCGATGCTGCTGGAACTGCGGCTCGAAGCGGCTCAGATGCTGCTGGTCGACATCGTGAGCGAGGGAGCGCAGCCGCGCGTCGTTCAGGTGGAGCTGCGCAACGCCGATGGCTCGCGCGTCGAACATCGCGAGCTGAGAGCCATCGCAGGCGAGCCCACTTCGCTGCGGGCGTATTTCAACGGCTTGCTGCCCGGACGCTGGATGCTGAGCGCGCGCGATGAACAAGGCCGCCGGGCCGCCATGGACCATGAGTCCACGCGGCCCGGTTCGCAGATGCTGCAGTTGGAGTTGCGCCGGGAGTGATCACCCGCCGCGGTACAGCTCCAGCCGCTTTTCCATTTCCTTGGGATCCTGGCCGAGCTTGCGGGCCAGATCGATCGCCGCGCGGGCCCTGTCCATCGCTTCCTGCACGCGTCCCGAGAGATACAGCGCGCGTCCGTGGTAGTCATGAGCCAGCGGCTCGCGCTCAAAGCGGCGCACCATCATGTCCGAAAGCCGCAGGTAGAAGGCCTTGTCATCGGCCGAGAGTTCGTCCTTCTGGTCCCACAACTGCCCGCAGTACTGGTACCCCCACCAGTTGAGCGTCTCGTCATCCTGCGGAACGCCGCGCCAGGCCTTCGCGAGGCAGATGCGCCACTGCGTGCGATGCGAGGCAGCCTCGCCGGCCGCGCCTCGCTTGGTCGCTTCCTCGTTCCAGAACTTGTAGGTGTTGGCGAGGCTCATCCAGCCGTCGTAGATCAGCTCCGGATCGGTCTCATCCTCCATGAACTTGCGCAGCTTGTCGATCTGCTGCGGATTGAGCGTGCGGGTCTGAGCCCAATGCCCTTCGATCTCCTTCTTGATGTCCTCGTACTGGAAGGTGCGCGCTGCGTGGCTCTGGTTGGCTGTGTCGAGCTTCTTGATCTCCGTGCGCTGCGCGTCGGCGCGCGCCGTCTGCCCAGCGGCCTTGAGCCGCTTGTAGAATTCAAAGCGCAGGCTGAGATCCGCCGGCGTCGCGGCCAGCTTGCGTTCGAACTCGTTCAGCGTGCCGATGTCGTTCTGGATGCGCACGAGGTTGGCGAGGAAGACGGGCGCTTCCTGAAAAGCATCGATGCGGTCGCGCAGCGTTCCATCCGGATTGAGGAACAGCATCGCGGGGATCTGCTTGATGCCCCAGCGCTCGGCGATCTCACGCTGCTTGTCGTAGTCGAGGCTGACGCAAAGGAATGCTTTGGCGGCCTGGGCGACCTCATCCTGGGAAAAGACTTCCCGGGCCATGCGGCGGCAGGGTTGGCACCAGTCGGCGTAGAAGTCGAGGAAGACCGGCTTGCCGCTGGCCTTGGCCTCCGCCAGCGCAGCCTCGTAGCCCTTCTCCGTCCACGCAATCTTGCCCTTGTCCGGCTTGGAAGGGGTCGGAATCGGCCCCTGCGCGCTCCAGGCGGCGGTGGCGGGGAGGGTCAGCAAGGTGGTCAGGAGGAGTGAGAGCATGGCTGGAGTAAGGGTATCGACTCGGTCTGTGCGGGGCGAGTCTGCTACGCAAGGCGTATGGAATCGGTTGGGACGGGCCCGCAGGATGAGCCCATGCCCGATCCAGTCCTGCCTGCCGTCGATTCCCCGGACCCCATCGAGCGCTGGCATGAGGAAACCCAGTCGGCGTGGATCTACGACCAGCTGGCGGCCTGTCAGCGGGACAGGACGCTGGAAGAACTGTTCCTTGGCCTGGGAGCCGCCGCGCGCGAGCAGGCCGGCATCCTGGAGGGCGACCTTGTCCGCGCGGGCAAGAAAATCCCGCAGTTCCAGCCGCAGGCCCGCGCGCGGCTGGTGATCGCGCTCACCCGGCGCTTTGGTCTGGGCCGCACGCGCGGGATGCTCAGTGCGCTCAAGGTGCGCGGTCTGTCGGCGGTCGACACCCGCCCTGACTACCACTCGCTTCCGATGCGCGCCGAGGACATCGGCGCACGGCACAAGCGCGGTGGCGGCTCGCTGCGCGCGACCGTGTTCGGCGTCAATGACGGTCTGGTTTCCAACACCAGCCTCGTGCTGGGCATGGCCGGAGCCACCAGCGAAGCCTCACTGCTCGTCGCCACGGGCATCGCCGGCATGCTCGCGGGCGCCTTCTCGATGGCTGCGGGCGAATACATCTCCGTGCGCTCGCAGCGCGAGCTCTACGAGTACCAGATCGGTGAGGAAGCGGCCGAATTGGAGCGCTATCCCGAAGCGGAAGCGGAGGAGCTGGCTCTGATCTACGCCGCGCGCGGGATTCCGCTCGATCAGGCCCGTGCGATGACCAGCACCCTCGTTCAGGACAAGCGTCGCGCGTTGGACACGCTGGCACGCGAGGAGTTGGGACTCAATCCCGATGATCTGGGCTCTCCCTGGGGCGCGGCGATCTCCTCGTTCCTGTCCTTCGTCGCGGGAGCGATCGTGCCGCTCGTGCCGTTCATGCTCGGACTGGACGCGCTAACTCTGGTCTGGACCTCGGCACTGGCTGGCCTGTCGCTGTTCGGCGTGGGCGCCGCGCTGTCGCTGTTCTCGGGCAAGAACGCCTGGCTGGGCGGGCTGCGCATGCTCTCGATCGGCGCACTGGCGGGAGCCGCGACCTTTGGAATCGGGCGCTTGCTGGGCGTCAGCGTGGCAGGCTGATCACCTCGGGCTGGTCACTTCGGAGCGCCCTTGAGCGTGCACAACCACGCCAGCAGATCGGCCAGCTGTTCGCGTGTCAGCGTCTTCCACAGGCCTTCGGGCATCAGCGACGTTTCGTAGACGCCGCGCTCGGCCACCTCCGCGCTCACGAGGCTCTGCGTCTCGCCGTTGGAGTCGAACAGCCGGATCACGCCATCGCCTTCGGAGCGCAGTTGTCCGAAGACGACGCGACCGTCGTGCAACTCAAACCATGCCGTCTTGTAGCCTTCGGCGATGCGCTGCGAGGGATGGAGGATCGAGTTCAGGATCTCGTCGCGGCCGTATTTCGCGGCGATGTCCGACAGATCCGGGCCCACCTGCGCGCCCTGCCCGTGGACCTGATGGCACCGGATGCACATCGCGCCCGAGGCGGAGTTCCGGAACACCTGCCAGCCGCGCGCTGGATCGCCGGCCTCGGCCGCCAGCAAGGCTCGGATCTCCTCGGTGCCGTCGGCTGCACCCTTCGCTTCGAACAGGGGACCGCTGCCTTCGCCCGACAGGCGCGCATTGAAGGACCATTGGCCCGAGCCCTGACCGATGCAGATCACGAGCTGGTGCTCACCTGGCGCAAGCTCGATCAGCAGCTGGTCCGCATCCTCGGTCCAGCCGCGATGGACCTGATGGTCGTGGATCAGTCGGCCATCGAGCCACACGCTGAGCATGTCATCGCTGCCGATGCGGAGCTTCGCCTGATGGGCGCGCTGGGCGGACAGGCTGACGCGTCCGAAGGCTGAAACCTCGCTCAGGGAACCGAAGACCGTCTCGAGGTTGACGAATCCGTCGGTGCCGCGGGCACTGACACTCCGCCACTCGCCCGGACAGCTGGACAAGAGCTCGGACAGCGGGCGCTCTGCAAGGTCCGCGAGCGCACCGCGCGGCACGGGTCCGAGCATTTCCCAGCGCAGGATCGGCTGCGGCTCGGAGTACAGCGTTCTCAGCCGCAGGAGCAGCTGCTGCGACAGACTGCCCGCGCTGGCGCGAGCATCGAGCGCTGCCCGGATCCGCTCGCGCATCGAAGCCAGTGCCCGCCCTGCGCTGGCCTGCAGTGCGGGATCTCCCGATTCGAGTCCGGAAAGCAGGAACTCCAGCGCTTGCGGATCCGCGCAGCGCTCCAGCGCGCGCGTGATCTCCTCCCGCAGGCTCGCATCCTGCGCGAGCGGCAGCACTCGCGCAGCATCGCCGGCATCGCCGTGAGCGGCGAGCACTTCCAGCGCGGCGGAGCGGACTTCGACGCCCTCGGACGCGAGCAGCGCGCGGGCCGTGTCGAGCAGCTCCGCGCCGAACAGCCGGTGGAGGCCGCGCAGGGCCGCGGCGCGGACGAGCGGGGAGGCGCTCTGCAGGGCCCGCGTGAAGGCCGTGCGCAGCTGCCGGTCCTCGCTTCCGGCCAGAGCTTCGATGCAGGCGACGCGCAGCTCAGGTCGGGTCGACTCATCGAGCGCCATGCGCAGCAGCAAGGCCGAAGACTCCGAATCGCCCGCCCGCGCCAGAGTCTCGATGAGGGCATTGCGCAGGCTGTCGTCCTCCTCATCGACGACGCGCGAGCGGATCGTCGCGATCAGCGCCGGCTCGTCGATGGAGCGCGACAGTGCCAACGCCTTGGCGCGCAGTTCACGCTCCGGATTCCCGAGCATGCGGCCCAGCATCCAGGCGATCCTCTCGGTGCCTTCCCAGGCGTTCACGCCGCGCGGCCGCGGCGTTCGCGCCGGCTGGATGCTCCACCACCGGCCGTCCCACGGATTCGGCTTGCGGCACAGCTCCGCGAGCACTTCGAGTGCGCGCAGCTTGACGCGCAGATCGCCGGCTGCGGCGTAAAGCTCGGTCCAGTGATCGATCACGTCGGGCCAGTAGGCTCCGCGGTGCACCTCCAGCAGATCCAGCTGCTGTTCGATCGAAAGTTCCTCGAAGCGCCGGCCCATGTCGGGATAGCGCCAGGCCCGACCCTGCGTCGCGGCATGCGTGCGCAGCGCGGTCACGATCGCCTTGCGCACCAGCGCATCGGTCTCGCTCTCATAGCACAGGAACAGGCCCTGCGAACTCTCGATGTCCGCGAGGCGGGCATCGGACCAGCGGCGCTGCGCGGCGCTCGCCACCGCGCGGCGCACCGCGGGGGGCTCGGCGCAGAGCTTCGACCAATCGGGTGCTTGCGCTCCCGGCGTGATGCCCCAGGTGGCTGCCAGAGCACGAAGCAGCGCGGGATCGGAATCGTTCCACGGCAGCGCTAGCGCCTTGGGCCCCTGCGCACTGCGCGCCATCCAAGCGTGCAGACGCGCCGAAGGGTCGGGAGCAGAACGCAGGAACTGCTCGAGTTGCTCCCCAGAATCGAGCCTGGAGAGTGCGCGCTGGGCCGCCAGACGGCGGCGGTAGCCGGGATCCGAGAGCGCGCCGAGCAGTTGCGCGGGATCCTCGGGCAGCGGCTGGAGGCGAGCCGGTTGGCGCGGATCGTCGTCGGCGCGCCGAACGCGCCAGATGCGGCCGGTCCGCGTCGGGTTCGTCCAGCCGCCGAAGCCCCAGTCGCTGACGTACAAAAATCGGCCGTCAGGGGATTCGCAGACATCGGTCGGGCGGAACTCGGTGACCTCGCCGGCGCGCAGAAAGTCCTCGTCCTTCGCAACCCTCCACGAACTGCCCTCGGGTTCGAGTTCGAAGCGCCGCAGCGCTTGCTTGGCCCATTCGCAGAAGAAGAGCGAGCCGACGTAGGGGGCGCCAAAGGCCGCTTCGCGGTAGACCAGCCCGCCCGTCGGCGATCCGCCGCCGTAGTCGCGGATGCAGGGCACCATGCGCTCGGGGTGCTGCTGGTAGTCCCACGGATAGCCGTAGTGCGCCCCGTCGACGATTTCCGTCAAGCGCGTCCACCAACCTAGCCCGTCGTCGGTGTTGTCGTGCGTGAACAGCCCGCCCTCGGCATCGATGGCGACATCGAGCGTGTTGCGCAATCCGCTGGCGACCAGCTCCAGATCGCTGCCATCGGGTCGCAGGCGAATCACGCCGCCCCCGCGCAGCGTGATCGTGGAACCGTCGGTTCCGTGCGCTTTGGGAATGCCCTTGTCGCCGACCGAAACGTACAGGTAACCATCGTGGTGCAGACGGATCCCGCTGACGATGTGGTCGTTGAACCCGCCCGGCCAACCCGGCGCGGGCGGACCCAGATCGGTGATCAGCTCGCGGCGTTCCTCGGCGACCCCATCCCCGTCGCGATCGCGCAGGATCGTGAGGTTGGGCATGTTCATCACGAAGATCGCGTCATCGACCTGCTCGAGCCCGAAGATGGCGTAGAGGCCTTCGGCGAAGACCTGCCGCGTATGCGTGCCGTCGGGATGGAAGCGCAAGAGCACCAGGCGATCGATCGGCTTGTCCGCCGGTCCGATCATGTCCATCGGATCCTCGCCGACGAGCAGCGAGCCGTCATCAAGGCACAGAATGGCGCTCGGCCAGAGGATCTCGGGCGCCTCAGCAACGAGATCGACTGCAAAGCCCGGCGGCGCGATCAGCAGCTTGCCTTGCAGAGGAAGCGCTGCGGACAGCGCGAAGAGCAGCGGGAGCATCGACTCCCAAGACTAGCCGATCGAGAGCGGCTCAGCAGAAGGCCGGCTCCGCTTTCGCTCGCGCGCGCGGCGCTCGGGGTGCGGCGGGAGCCTTGAGCTCTGCTTTGGCGCGCGCCTTCTGAAGTTCGGCTTCGACTTTGCGCCAGAAGCGCAGCGTCGCGGACTTCTTGTGGCCTTCAGGTCCCCCATTGTGGACCCGGGCTAGGACTTCGAGATTGCCCTCGGCGAGCTCGCGCGGGCAGTAACGGCGCCAGTAAGCCTGCACGACCTCGCGCGCATAGGCTGGGTCTCGGCAATCCTCGTGTGATCCGGCCAGACCGGAATCCTTCCAGTAGGCGCGGTGAATCTGGTACGGGCCGAGGGCCTTGCCGCCATCGCCGGTGGCATGGCGCCCTTCGTGCTTGAGCCCGCCGGTTTCCACCAAACGCAGAGCGGCGAGCAACTCCTCGAGGCTATAGGAAGCGGGAGCGGGTTTGACGGTCGGCGCAGGCGAAGCGGTGGAGGCAAGCGGCGCGGTGACGAGCGGCGCGGTGACGAGCGGCGCGGTGACAAGCGGCGCGGTGGCCATCGGCATGGCGGCGAGGGGCTGTGCCGTCGGCGCGGCCTCACCGTTGCCCAGACGGGAGAGCGTGATCAGGATCGCGACCAGAGTACCCATGAGGAGCGCAGGCTTGGCGGACATAGCTTAGCCTCGAGCCGCGGCGGCGACACGAGGGAACGCCGCGGCGTGCAAGCTTCCTGTCAGCCCGAGCCGGAACTCAGCCGCTGGGTGGCTCGATTTCGGGGCTCTGGGTCGGACCGGAAGGTTGCCAGGGCGGAGCGACCTCCGGCCCGGGCCGCGGAGGCGCGGGTTCGATCGGTCGCGGGGGTTGTGGCCGAGGCGGCGGCGCCTCGGGGTTCTCGGGGCGAGGCCGGGCGGCTTGATGGCGTCGGAGCATGCCCCATATGGAACCTGCGGGCGTCCGCCGGTCAATCGGACGAAGTCCGTAGGAACGCGCCGCGCTACGCACTCTGGATGGGTGCATTGCGCCCTGTGGCGAGCAGCGGACGGAATCGCGCGCTCCTAGAGTGCATCTGGCTCTGCTGAAAGGAAAACAGCTGAGCCCAACAGAGAGGAAACGAAAGATGAAACTCACCGCCTGGAAGCATCGCAACGAACTGACCTCGCTCCGCTCGGAGTTCGATGACCTCATCAACCGTTTTTTTCATGAGCCGGCAACTTCGCACCTTCCGGAAGCGTTCACGCGCTCTCACGTGCCGCCGCTCAATCTGGCGGAATCGGAGAAGAGCTGGACCGTCACGGTGGAGCTGCCAGGCGTCGAGGAGAAGGACATCCACGTTCAGCTGATGGGCAATCAGCTGATCATCAAGGGCGAGCGCAAGTGGGAGGAAGAGAAGAAGACGAAGGAATTCCACCGCGTCGAGAGCCAGTTCGGCGCCTTCGAGCGGGTGGTGAGCCTACCGACGAGCCTGCGCCTCGATCCTGACGCGGTCAAAGCCACCTGCAACCGCGGCATGCTGGAGATCGTGATTCCCAAGGTGGAACCCACGCCCGCGACCAAGATTCCCGTGCGTTCGGCCTGAAACGGAGCAGGGCAACATGGGCTCGGTACCCACCTCGGAAGCGACTCGGGAGGAACTGGAAGCGCTCGCCGCGCAGCCGGTTCCTCGGCTGCATCTGCGCCACGCGGCGCTGTGTGCCACGCGTGCGCCCTCGCCTTGGAATACCCAGCCCTGGCTGTTGCGGATCGGCGAGCGTTCGCTTGAGGTCTGGGCCGACCGCAGCCGCGCGCTGAACGTCGGTGATCCCCATCAGCGCGAGTTGGCGATCGCCTGCGGCGCCGCGGCGCAGCATGCCGCTGTCGCCCTCGCTCGACTCGGGTGGCGCTTCGAGGTCGATTTCATGCCCGAATTCCGCGCTCCGGATTGTCTGGTGCGGATCACCCTGACTGCGCGCGCGGAACCCGGCATCGAGGCGCGCGAGCTGTACTCCGCGCTGCTGCGCCGTCACACGCAACGCGGAGCCTTCCCGCACGAGCTTTTGTGCGAGCACGTTGGCATGGCGCTCGATGTCGCCGCCTTGCGCGAGGGCGTCCTGCCCGCCCGACTTGAGGGCGCGGCGCGAGAGCAAGTGGCCGAATGGGTCGAAGCGGCCGTGATCGAGCAGGGCCACGATGCCGCCTTGCGCCGAGAGCGCCTCGAATGGCTCGAGCGTTCGGCATCCAACGGCAAGGAAGGCATCGCGGCTCGGGAGTTGGGTCTTTCCTGCGTACCGCGCGCGCTGATGCCCGTGCTGCTGGGCAGTTCCTGGGGCAATCGGCGCCATGCCCGCCGCGAGGCGCAATGGCTGCGCGAAGCGCCCTGCATGCTGCTTCTCTCCACCCTGCACGAGGAACCCGAAGAGTGGTTGCGCGCCGGTTTTGCGCTGGGCCGGGTGCTGCTGGTGGCGACCGCCGCCGGATTGACGGCCGCCTTCCACAACGCCGCGATCGAGGTCCCGCAGTTCCGGCACGCACTGCGCAGGCTCTCCGGCGAGCAGGCTTTCCCGCAGCTCTTGCTGCGGTTGGGCTACGGGCTTCCCGGGGAACAGTCTGGCCGACGTTCCGTGCCCGAAGTCTGCTTCGATGAATCCGCTTTGGAATGCAGGCGAGGAGGTCCCCGATGTCCGCTGGTGCCCTAGATGTCGCTCCGCGCTTTCGGGCGCTCCTGGCCGGTCTCGACGCGGAAGGCCTCAGCGATTCCGCCGTGGAAATGGCGCTGCGCTGCGAGGAGAAGCTCGGCGCGCGCTTGTGGGCTCTGCATGTCAGCGAGCATCCCGGCCAGGTTCCGTTGGAGGCGATCCACAACGCAGCCGTGCAGCATCTGAGGCTGATCCTGAGGCGGCGCGGAGAAGATGGGCGGCGCGCCGAGAGTCTGGTGCTCGTGCGGCAAGGCAAGGCCGGGCAGTGCCTCCTGGAGGAGGCCCGGGCGTGCGAGGCCGACATCCTGTTCATCGGCCCCCATCGCCACCGCGGCTGGCTGGACTTCGGCAGCACCGCGCGGACCGTTCTGGCCCATGCTCCGCGCGGAGTCTGGCTGCAACCGGGCCCTGTCCGGCCGATCACGAGCATTCTGTGCCCGGTCGATCTCTCACCAGACAGCCTGCATGCCCTGCGCGCGGCGGTGATCGTGGCCCGGGCCTTCGGTGCTCGGGTGACGGCCCTGCACTTGTTCCAAAGCTCGGCGTACTTCCTGAGCACTTGGCCCGAGTATCCCGATCTCACGGCGGCGCTTTCTCTGGACGATTTGCGCAAGGCTGCCGAACAGGACTTCCAGCAGTGCATGCAGCGCTTTGAGTGGGATGCCACTCCGCACAGTCTGCAATTCGAGGAAGGTGAGCCGGCTCAGGGTATCCTGCGCCATTCCTCGAATCACGATCTGGTCGTGCTCGGCAGTCACGGCCGGACGGGCCTGTCCGGCGCGCTGCTGGGCAATACCGCCTACTCGGTGATGAAGCGTTCGGACAAGCCCGTGTTCGCGCTGCGCCATCCCGAGCGCACGTACGCGCTGGGCTGAGCGCGATCAAGTCCGTCTGTCGGCGGCATTCTGCGAAGTCTGGGCGCTGCTCGTCGCCATCTCCGCGAGCGTGGTGCGCTCCAGAAAGTCGCGGAATTCGCGCTGGTGCCGCCGCTTTTCCGCGTGGACCACGCAGCACGCGCCATCCGCAGGCGACTGAGGTCCGCAACCGTCCGCCGCCGCCTGCTCCCCCTGATCCAGCGCCTGCACGATTGCGAGCAGCGTGATCGCCTCCGGAGCTTTGGCCAGCCGGAAACCGCCGCCGCGGCCCCGCTGACTGGTCAGGAGTCCGCGCAGGACCAGCGGTTGGAGCACCTTGCCCAGAAAGGCCGCTGGAATGCCCAGTTCCCGAGCCATGTCCAGAGCGAGCAGGAACTCGCCTCGCGGGCGGCTCGCCATATAGCTCAGGGAGCGAACGGCGTATTCGGACGTACGAGAGATCATGCGAGTATCTCCAAAGGCTTGAACTTCCTGTAGCGCGCCGTGTACGCCGCACTCCAGTGAAATTGTTTGTTTTGTCCCATGCTGCGCACTTGCCGCCTTGCCGCTACGCAGCCCGTCGTACAGTTTGAGATCCATTTCCCGTTTACAACGCACCCCTCGGCCGCACACCAATCGGAGGAGAAAGCGATGTCTCACCTATGCATTGAACATTTCGCCAGCACCGTGCTGGTCCGCGTGGAACCCCGCCAGAGCCTGTTCGAGGCCTCCCGGCTGATGCGAGAGCATGACATCCGTCACCTGCCGGTCATTCAGGACGGTCAGTTGCGCGGCATCCTGTCGCAGCGCGACATCTACCTCGTGGAGACGCTGACTCAGGCGAGCCCCCACGACATCCGGGTCGAGGAGGCCATGACACGCGAGGTCTTCCACGTCGACGGCGAGGAACCCGTCTGGAAGGTGGCCCGCGAAATGGCCGAGCGGCGTGTGGGCGCGGCGCTGGTCATGCGCGGATCGAAGATCCACGGGCTGTTCACGACCACCGATGCCCTGCGGGCGCTCGCCACGCTGGCGCAGACACAGACCACCGAACTCACTCCCTCGTTCCCCGAGGAGCAATGAAATGACGACCACCCAAACCAAGCTGACGGCGGTCTTGCTGGAGGAACACCGCATGATCGAGTCCGCGCTCGTCGTGATGGCGCGCTTCGCCGCCCACGTGCGGCGAGGCGGCGATCCGCACCCGGAGGTGATCGATGCGCTGCTGCACTTCTTCACCGAATTCATCGAAGGGGTGCACCAAGGCAAGGAAGAAGCGCTGCTGCTGCCGTGGATGCACCGTCAGGGGCTGCCCAGCGAGACGGGGCCGCTGCATCGCTTTCAGGAAGAGCATCAGCATCTGCGAGATCGCTTCCGGCATCTGTCCGCAGCCTCGCGGCACGCCGAGCTGAAGCCGGAGGACGCACAGGCCTTCGCCCATCAGGCCGAGTTGCTGTGTCTGGAGTACTGGCGACATCTGCGCCGGGAGGAGGAGTCGCTGTTCCCGATGGCGGAGCAGATCGGCGAGGGCAGTGAAGGGCTTTTTGACTGGGAAGCGGGTGTCACTCAGGCGATGCATCAGGAGCATAGGGAACTGCTGAAGCGCTTGGAGCACGCGGCGCAGGCTTGGCCGGTGGAAGACGTGCGCTGGTGATACTGATCCCCTTCCGGGGACATCGGCTCTGGCTTGCAAGTTCCTATCACTTCAGGGAAAAACGTCCTTTCCAGACGATCGCTTCGGCCATGCTGAGGCGTCTGGGTAGAAGGCCCAGCTTGCTGGCGGCGCTGGGGCGGTGGTCGCGGTTGGTGCGCGGCCGGATGTAGTTCTTGTAGCCAGCGTAGATCCAGAAGTGATCTTGTTTGCGCTCGATGCGCTTGCTGTAGCCCCAGTTGCGCCGCACCAGGCGCGAGATGTTGTCGCGCAGCATCGCGAACTGGTGGTTGATGGGGAACAACGGGTTTCTGGTGTTGCGGGCGAGCTTGCTGGAGACCTGGACGTGGACGACGTGGTCACGAAGAGTCTTGTGGACGATCGAGGGGTAGGTGGTCTTGAGGTCGCTGACCACCACCAGCAGCGACTTGGGGTCGCGGTGGCGCTCGAGGACCTCCATGCAGCGGGTCACGACCTC
>JBIKMH010000018.1:0-67920 GCA_044359355.1 Planctomycetota bacterium
TGCGCGAGATCGTCGAGCGCGATCCGGAGCAGGCCTTCGGCCGCATCGCGGCGGAAGTGGATCACAAGCGCGCCGCCGGAAAGTGACGGAAAGACAATGGCTGCGCGGTCTGTGACTGCGGTGCGGTGGCTGGCGCGAGGTGACGGCAGTGGCTGTGGGACTCGGCGCATACGACCGCGGTCATCTAGGCCAACCCCGCTCGCAGCGCGTCCTCCAGCGCCGTCGCCCGATCCGTCCGCTCATCGCGGTACTTCACGATCAACGCACAGGCCGCGTGCAGCCCCAACCCTTGCGCATACGCGCCCCCCATCGGGCGCGAACCCGGCACGACGACCGCCCGCTCGGGTATCTCCAGCGGCGACTCGCGCGTTCCGCGCAGTTCGCGCTGGTGCACGAGGTCATAGACCGGGGTGCTGGCGGTCAGCACGACGCCGGCCGCGATCACGGCGGCCTTGCGCACCATGACGCCCTCGTAAATGCCCGTATTGCCGCCGATGAAGGCCTCGTCCTCGATGATCACGGGACGCGCGCCTGCCGGCTCGAGCACGCCGCCGATCTGCGCGGCAGCGGAGAGGTGCACCTTGGAGCCGATTTGGGCGCAGGAGCCGACGAGCGCGTGCGAGTCGACCATGGTGCCCGAGCCGATCCAGGCGCCGACGTTGATGTACATCGGCGGCATGCAGACAACTCCGTTGGCCAGATAAGCGCCGCGGCGGACGGAGGAGCCGCCCGGCACGATGCGCACGCCGTGCTCGGCGCTGAAGCGCCGGATGGGAAAGGCCTGCTTGTCGCGGAAAGCACCGGGCTCGTGCGCCAGCTCAAGTTCGAGGCTCGCGGGGCCGACGCTGGAGGCGCGGAAGATGTCGAGGATCGCTTCCTTGACCCAAGCATGCACGATCCACTTGCCGTTGTCGACGCGCTCCGCGACGCGCACGCGGCCCTGTTCCAGTGCTTCGAGCAGAGCGTCTCCTTGGGGGCGTTCCATGATGGCTGGGGCTTTCAGGGTTGGGCGAGCAGTTGGCGGGCGGTCTTCTGCCAGGTGGCGGCGCACTGTTCGAGCTCGCGCTTGCCGACCTTCTCGTGATCGGTGTGCGCGTCGAGGATGGAGCCTGCGCCGTAGAGCAGGGGCTTGCCCCAGCGCGGGAGGTAGGGCACATCGGTGCCGAAGGCGATCGCGATGCCCTCCTCGCCGGGTGGAACCAGAAAATCGACGGGAGCGTTGCCCTTGGCCTGAATCCCGAAACGCACATGCTCGCCGAGGCAGCGCTCGACGCGCGCGCGGATGTCCTCAATGGGTTCGACGGTGCGGATCAGGAGATCGGCGTGCGCTTCTTCGGCGACGACATTGGCCGCAACGCCGCCGTGGATGGTTCCGATGTTGAGCGTGCCCGGGCCGAGGATCGGGTGATCGCCCCAGGATTGGTGGAGCAGGCGCTCGATGCAGTGCACGAGCTCGTGGATCGCACTGGGGCCGACCTTCTGGGAGGAGTGGCCGGCGACGCCGTGCGCGCACAGGCGCGTCTTGAAGGTACCCTTGCCGGCGCGCACGAAGCGGTTGCCGGTCGGCTCGCCGACGAGGATGTGGCGCGGGCGCCAGGGCTCGGCGAGCTTGGCGTTGGCGAGCGTGGCGCCGGCGCTGTCGGTTTCCTCGGCTACGGTGAACAGCAGGCCGATGCGCGTCTCGCCGTCGTTGAGCAGCGCGCGGGCCGCCTCGATCATGGCGGTCGCCTGGCCCTTGGCGTCGCAGGAGCCGCGGCCGTGGATGAACTCGCGATCCTCGCGCGGGCCGTAGTAGGGCGGCACGGTGTCGAGGTGCGTGCAGAAGACCAGCTCGGGCGCGCCGGTGCGCGCCAGCACATTGAAGCGGCCGGGGCTCAGCTCTTGGCGTTCGACGTCGAAGCCGGCGGCGACCAGCTCGCGGGCCAGCGCGTCGCCGTAGGAGCCTTCCTCGCCCGAGGTCGAGGGAATGTCGATCCAGTCCAGAAGGCGGGCAAAGGCTCGTTCCATGGTGCTTGGCGGGCGCTATCCTACGCGGAGCTTTCATCCCGATCATCCCCCCGAAGAAACTCCTCTCCCATGCTGCTGCCGCTGCTTCTGGTCTCAACCGTTTCCGTTACCCTGCCCGCCGATCCCAAGGAAGTGCGCAAGCAGTTCGTCGAGCTCTCGGACAAGCAGGACCGAGCTCTGCTGGTCGAATTGTGGAAGAAGAATCCGACGCTGGTGCTGCCGACGATCGACCGCGATCTGGAAGGCTCGCTGGCGGAGATCGAGAAGGGCGCGAAGCCGGACTCGGACAAGGTCAAGGCGCTGCACAAGCGCGCGCTGTTCGGAGCGAGCTGCGCATTCGAAGCCTCGGGCCATCCGATGATCCTCGATTACACGAGCTCGTTCACGGGTTGGACGGCGGCGCAGCAGAAGACCTTCCGCGAGGGCCAGAGGGCCTCGGGTGCCGCGGGTCAGGCGCTGCAGAAGAAGGACGGCAAGACGGCGCTCGAGAAGGGCACGGAGTGCTACCAGAAGGCGATCAGCCTCGGCGACTGGTGGGGTGCTGCGATGGGTCTCGACGCGATCGGCAACGCGCATGGCGTGCTGGGCGACAAGGAGTCGGCGCTGAGCGCGCTGAGCCAGGCGCGCATGATCAACCACGATCTGGGCCTGTGGGGCGATGAGTACGGCAACCTGACCGCCATCGCGGCGCTGTGCATCCAGACCGAGCGCCATGCGCGCGGTCGAGTCGCGGCGCGGATGGGCAAGGAACTGGCCGAGAAGCTAGGCGACGCCGAAGGCGCCAAGCAGATGGCGGAGATCGAGAAGATCTGCGCCGAGAAGCTCGGCAACTGAGCCGGAGTCCGCCGCGGGACTCAGGGCACGATCAGCAGGCCGTCGCGGTTGCCGGCGACGGCCGGGCTGGCGCCCGCGCGCTTGACGGCGACCCACTCGACTCGCTTGCCGATCAGGGTGCTGAGACTTCCCGCCGGGGCACTCCAGAAACCCTGTGCGCGGCCGTTGGCATCCAGAGTGCCATAGGTGCCTTCGAATCGCGGGCCGTTGACCGCGACACGCGTGCTCTCGAAGAACGTGTCGTTGGCGAGCGGCACCAGCACGCCTTCGAACAGGGTCGCCGGCGTGCTGCCGCTCATGCTGCCGAGAATGCGGAAGGGTTCGTTGGCGTTGGCGGGTCCGAAGTTGACCACCAGCGGCACGCGGCCGCCCTGCGCGGCCGAAAGCTGTTCAAAACCGCAGTGCGTCGGCGTCGCCGGGTCGATCGTCAGCGCGAGATCGGGGTACAGCCGCACATCGCGACCGGGATGGTTGGCGAAGATCCGCCAGCGACCGCTGCCGGTTTGCGAGCCGGCGCGCACGCTGAAGCGGTAGCGGCCTGCGCCGAGATTCTCGACCGGGCCCAGCGTCGCGTCCGGATTGCCCGGGGCCGGGATGACCTGCAGCGCGCTGAGCGGCTGCGTGACGCTGCCGCCGTTGATGTCCTTGAGTTCTACCGTCACGCGCACGCTGCTCACACCGTCGGCGGGCAGGCGCGCTGCGCTGGTTGCCACTTCGCTGAGGATGTGGTCGGCGTAGCCGGCCTGATTGGCGCGCCAGGTCTGGTACGCGCTTTGGAGCAGCAGCACCGGTTCCGGCCCGCCCGCGCCGCTGACGGCGTTGAGGTTGAGGTAGTAGTTGCCGTTGGCGCAACCGGTGGAGCCTCCGCAGACGCCGAGAGAGTCGCCGACGCGCGAGACGATGATGAAGCCCGTGTAGGCCGAGTACTGGAAGTTCGGCGGCGGCGCGCCGCAGCTGGTGGGCGCGTTGATGCTGCACGAGCAGCGTCCGTCGCCGCCCGCGGCGCGCGCGGCTTCCATGGCGGCGACGAGCTTCTGCGAGAGGTCGCCGGGCGTGGAGAGCAGCGCCGCTTCGGCGGCGTAAACCGGGAGCACGCCAACCAGGATGTTACCCTGGATCGCGTAGCGCAACTCGTCGCTGACGCCGGCGATGCCGTACTTGGCCGCGAAGGCGTTGTTGCCGGTGAAGGTGGCGGGGAAACCGGTCGCGTTGACGATGCCGTACTGGCGCGATTGGTACTGCGGATCGCCGGTCGCGAGTTGCGCGAGGATGGCCTGCGGATCCTGACCGGCCTGCAAGAGGTCCCAGATCTTCTTGCGATTGTTGCCGCTCTGATCGACGACCGATTGCGCGGCGCCGGCCCCCACGCCGGGCACGATCACGGGCAGGAAGAACTCCAGATCGAAGCCGTCGAGGCAGGTTGCGGAAGCCATCGCGACCTCGCCGGTGCGCGTGTTGACGACGACGATCGACCAGGTGGCTCGGGCAGGCAGCACGGCCATTCCCAGCACCAGCAGCAATGCAAACAGACGACGCATGGCTGCTTAGGAGTCTACTCCACGGGCGGCGCCGTGGGGATCAGGCCGCCGGTTCTTCCGCCTCGAGCAGCAGCAGCCGGGCTCCGGCCGCCACAGCCTGGCCTGCGGCCACGAACACTTGCCTGACCGTGCCGGCGACGGGCGCCCCGATCTCGTTCTGCATCTTCATGGCCGAAAGGATCAGCAGCGGCTGGCCCTTGTGGACGCGTTTCCCCGGCTCTACCAGCAGCTCGACCACCACGCCAGGCATCACGGCCGTCACGGCGCCGCCGCCCTTGGCTGCGGCTCGCTCGGCGGCGTGCGCGGCGCGTTCGCGCTCATCCTCGATGCCGATATCGTAGAAATGGCCGGCGAGGGTCACGCTGACGCGCTCCTCGCGACCCTCGATCGAAAGGGCAAAACTCTTGCCGTCGCGCAGAGCGATCACCTGCCCGAGCGCGTCGACTTCCTCGTAAGAAAGCGGGATCGGCTTGCCGTCGACCTTGACCTCGAGGCGGCCGAGTCGCTCGACGAGTTCGACCTCATGCGGCCGGCCGTTGACGGCGACGAAGTACTTCAAGGAGCAACTCCCGGGCGCTGGCTGGCGCGCGTGCTGTAGCTCGTGAGACCGCCGCGGTGCCGATCCTTCCAGGCGGCACGCGAGTGTGCGTCGACGCACAGCGCCTTGCGCTGGGCCTGCTTGTGACGCCAGATCACAGCAGCGGCCGCGACGAGCTCGTCGTACTCGGCCTGCTGAGCGCTGAGATCGAGTTGTTCGAGGAAGTGCGTGTCGAAGTCGCCGGCCTGAAAGCGCGGATCCTCGAGCACGGCGAGGGCCGCGGGGGCGCTGGTGCGCACGCCGCCCACATTCAGCTCCTGCAACGCGCGCCGCATCCGAGCGATGGCCTGTGCGCGGTCCGCACCCCAGACGATCAGCTTCGCGAGCATCGGGTCGTAGTTCACGCCGACTTCCATGTTGCTGTAGAGACCCAGATCGAGCCGCACGAAGGGGCCGCCGGGCATGCGCAGGTTGGAGATCGTGCCCGTCGAGGGCAGGAACTTGTTGAACACGTCCTCGGCGTTGATGCGCACCTCGATCGCCCAGCCGTTCCAGCGCAGCTTGTCCTGTCCGTACCCGAGCGCTTCGCCCGCGGCGATGCGGATCTGCTCGCGCACCAGATCCGTGCCCGTGACCATCTCGGTCACCGGGTGCTCGACCTGCAGGCGCGTGTTCATCTCGAGGAAGAAAAACTCGCCGTTGGACCACAGGAACTCGACGGTGCCCGCGTTCTGGTAGCCGACAGCGCGGCCGGCTTTCAGCGCCACTTCCCCCATCGCCTCGCGCGTGCGTTCGTCGATCACGACCGAGGGGCATTCCTCGAGCAGCTTCTGGTGGCGCCGCTGGATCGAGCACTCGCGCACGCCGTAGTGCACGCCATGGCCGTGCTGGTCGAAGAGCAGCTGAACTTCGATGTGGCGCGGACGGTCGAGGTAGCGCTCGAGGTACACGCGGCCGTCACCGAAGCTGGCCTTGGCCTCGCCCGAGGCGGTGCGGAAGGCGCTTTCCATGCTGGTCTCGTCGCGCACGACGCGGATGCCCTTGCCTCCGCCGCCGGCCGCGGCCTTGATCGCGATCGGGTAGCCGATGCGGCGCGCCGCTTCTATGGCCGCCTTGGAGTCCTCGACCGGATCGATCAGACCGGGCACGACGGGCACGCCCGCGGCCTGCATGCGACGGCGGCTCTTGATCTTGTCGCCCATCGCCTCGATGGCTTCCGGCGGCGGACCGATCCAGACCAGCCCCGCATCCATGACCATGCGCGCGAAACCGGCGTTCTCGGACAGAAACCCGTAACCGGGATGGATCGCTTCCGCTCCCGCGGCCTTGGCCGCGTGGATGAGCTTCTCCCCGCGCAGGTAGCTTTCCGAAGGCAGGTTGCCGCCCAAGGGCACGGCGATGTTCGCCATGCGGGTATGCAGCGCTCGCGAGTCGAAATCGGAGTACACGGCCACCGATTCGATGCCCATTTCGCGGGCCGTGCGGATCACGCGCAGCGCGATTTCGCCGCGATTGGCGATCAGGATGCGGCGAAACATCGCGGATCTCAGAAACCCACCGTCAGGCCGATGTAGGGCCCGTCTAGCGTCATATCGAGACGCACGTTGTCATCGCCGTCCTCGTAATCGGCCTGGATGCGTGCGTAACGCCAGCCCAGCGTGCCCGCCAGCGAGAAGCGCTCTTCGCCGCCGAAAAAGCGGTAGCGTGCGGCGAGGTCGGCATCGACAACGCGCACCAGGTTGCCATCGAAGGTCACGTCCATGCCCGCGACCGCTCCCCGCAGTTCGAAGCGGCCCAGATCGACGCCCAGTCGAGCGGCGAGCAGCGGAACGGGCAGCAGCTCGTCGACATCGATCGAATTGGGGCCTCCGATCTGATTCAGGGATCCGCGCACGTCCACCAGGGTCGCTCCAACGCCGAAGCCCAGCTCGATGGTGTCGGAAGGCAGAATGTCGAAGGTGAGCGTCGACGAGTAGACATCGAGATCGGCCTGCGTGCGCACATCGGTACCCACGGGGATCACCACGCCCGACTGCGAGAACGTGGATGTCGTGGTGCCCTCGCCGTCGAAGGAGGAGCTGGCGATGCTGACCGCCAGAGTCGGCATGCCGAAATCCAGATCGACGCGCGCTCCCGGGACGTTCTGGTCCTCGTCGATGCCCAGATCGGAGAAATCGGAAGTGCCCGACACCGGACCCGACTGGACGCCGAAGTTGCCGTCCATGGACAGTCGGCCGAGGCTCAACCCCACGTCCGCGCGCGGAATCGCACAGGAAGCCAGCGAAGACAGGAAAAGGGCCAGAATCAGTGCTTGCTTCATGTGAATTCAGAGCGGAATGTTGCCGTGCTTGCGCAGGGGACGATCCTCGTGCTTCGTCTTCAGCAGCTCCAGCGAGCGAATCAGCATCGGCCGCGTCTCGCTGGCTTGAATCACGTCATCGACGAAACCGCGGGCCGCGGCCTTGTAGGGATTGTTGAAGTTGACCTCGTATTCGGCGGTCTTCTGGGCTTCCATCGCGGCGGGATCGGCGGCGTTCTCGATCTCCCGGCGATGGATGATCTTGGCCGCACCGGCGGCGCCCATCACCGCGATCATCGCTCCGGGCCAGGCCAGGTTGACATCCGCGCGGGTTTGCTTGCTGGCCATCACATCGTAGGCGCCGCCGTAGCCCTTGCGCGTGATCACGGTCAGCTTGGGAACGGTCGCTTCGCAATACGCGTACAAGAGCTTGGAGCCGTGCCGGATGATGCCGCCGTATTCCTGAGCTGTGCCCGGCAGGAAGCCGGGGACGTCGAGGAAGGTCACGACCGGAATCTGGAAGGCATCGCAGAAGCGGATGAAGCGCGCACCCTTGACCGAGGCATCGATGTCGACGCAGCCGGCCAGGACGGCGGGCTGGCTGGCGACCAGGCCCACCACGCGGCCCCCGAGCCGGGCAAAGCCGATCAGGAGGTTCATCGCGAAGTCGGGCTGCACCTCGAGCCACTGACCGTCGTCGACGATCTTCTCGATCACCCGCTTCATGTCGTAGGGCTTCTGGGGATCGAGCGGCACCAGCGTGTCGAGCTCCGGATCCATGCGATCGGCGGGATCGCTGGTGGGTACGAAGGGCGGGTCCTCGGCGTTGTTGAGCGGCAAGTAGGAATAGAGCCGGCGCAGCAACATCATCGCGCTCTTGTCCGAGGGCGCGGAGAAGTGCGTCACGCCAGAGCGGGAGGCGTGGATCGCCGAGCCGCCCAGTTCCTCGCTGGTGACTTCCTCGTGCGTGACGGCCTTGAGCACGTCAGGCCCCGTGATGTGCATGTAGGAGCTGCCCTCCACCATGCAGATGAAGTCGGTGATCGCGGGCGAATAGACGGCGCCGCCCGCGCAGGGCCCCATGATCACGCTGATCTGCGGGACCACGCCCGAGGCGCGCGTGTTGCGCCAGAAGATCTCGGCGTAGCCGCCCAGGGAATCGACGCCCTCCTGGATCCGCGCACCGCCCGAATCGTTGAGCCCGATCACGGGCACGCCGACCTTGAGCGCCATGTCCATGACCTTGCAGATCTTCATGGCGTGCGTTTCGGAGAGCGAGCCCCCGAAGACGGTGAAGTCCTGGCTGAACAGGTACACGGGGCGGCCGTCGATGAGGGCGTGGCCCGTGACCACTCCGTCGCCAAGGATCTGCTGCGACTGCATGCCGAAATCGGTGCAGCGATGGGTCACGAAGCGATCGAGTTCGACGAACGAGCCCTCGTCGACAAGGAAATCGATCCGCTCGCGGGCCGTCAGCTTGCCCTTCTTGTGCTGCGCGGCGATGCGCTCGGGGCCGCCGCCGACGAGCGACAACTCGCGCATGCGGAGCAGGCGCGAGAGCGGATTCTCCGGGGTCGGTACGGGTGCCTTGGGGTCGCGGGGGGGGGGCATGCGTTGGCTGAGTCTAGCGTCAGTGGTGGGGTCCTTGCGCGTGCGGATCCTCGACGAGTTCCATCAGCACCCCGCCCGTGGCCTTGGGATGCACGAAGGCGATGCGCGTGCCGTGCGAGCCGGGCTTGGGCGCCGTGTCGATCATCTGCACGCCGGCCGCCACGAGGCGCGCGATGGCTTGCTCGCAGTTCTCGACCTCCCAGGCGATGTGATGGATGCCCGGGCCGCGCTTCTGGAGGAAGTTCCGAATCGGCGAATCCTCGCCCACCGGCTCGACCAGTTCGAGTCGCTGGGAGCCCGCGAGCAGCACCAGCACGTTGACCTTCTGCCCCGGAACGAACTCGATCGGCGTGGAGGACATGCCGAAGGCGCTTTCGTAGGTTCCGCGAGCCGCGGAGAGGCTCTCCACGGCGATGGCGACATGGTGCAGGCGTCGGGCGACGCACTCCAGAGCATTCGGCATGTGACTCACAGAACCTCCGGGGCCTGATAGCGGCCAAATTCCTTTTCGAGCACGGTGCAGACCTCGCCCAGCGTCGCGTAGACCGAGACGGCGGCCAGAATCGGATCCATCAGGTTGGCGCTCCCGCGCGCGGCGTCCCGCACCGCTTCCAGCGCGGCCGCCACGCGCGTGGAATCGCGCGCCGCGCGCACGTCGACGAGATCCTGGAGGACCTCGGCGCGGGCCGCTTCGCTGGGCCGGAAGATCGCGGGCGCGGGCTCCTCGACCTCGTACTGGTTGACTCCCACCACGAGCTGCTCGCGGGACTCGACGGCGCGCTGCCAGCTGAGCGCGCTCTTGTGGATCTCACGCTGCATGAAGCCCGCCTCGATCGAGGCCACCGCGCCACCCCGACGGTCGACTTCCTGCATCAGCGCGCGGGCGCGGGTCTCGATCTCGTCGGTCAGCGCCTCGATGTAGGGCGCGCCGCCGAGGGGATCGATCACGTCCGCCACGCCCGACTCATGGGCGAGGATCTGCTGCGTGCGCAGCGCCAGCCGGGCGCTTTCGGCCGTCGGCAGCGAGAGCGCCTCGTCGCGTCCATTGGTGTGCAGCGACTGCGTTCCTCCCAGCACGGCGGCGAGCGCCTGGATCGTCACGCGCACCACGTTGTTGTCGGGTTGCTGGCTGGTCAGCATCGAGCCGGCGGTCTGGGTGTGAAAGCGCAGCATCCAGCTCTTCTCGTCCGCGGCCTTGAATTCCTCGCGCATGATCCGCGCCCACATGCGGCGCGCGGCGCGGAACTTGGCCACTTCCTCGAACAGGTGGTTGTGGGCATTGAAGAAGAACGAAAGGCGCGGGCCGAAGTCGTCGACCTTGAGGCCCGCCTCGATCGCCGCCTGCACGTAGGCGCGACCGTTGGAGAGCGTGAAGGCCAGTTCCTGCACGGCAGTCGAGCCTGCCTCGCGGATGTGGTAGCCCGAGATCGAGATCGTGTTCCATTGCGGCACGTGCTCGCCGGCGAAGGCCATCAGATCGGTCACAAGGCGCATCGAGGGCCGGGCCGGGAAGCGGTAGTTGCCGCGTGCGGCGTACTCCTTCAGGATGTCGTTCTGCACCGTGCCGCGCAGGCGGGAGAGCTCGACCCCCTGCTTGCGAGCCAGCGCGCAGTACAGCGCCAGCAGCACGGGCGCCGTGGCATTGATCGTCATCGAGGTCGAGACTTCGCCCAGCGGAATGCGCTCGAAAAGCCGCTCCAGATCGCGCAGCGAGTTGACCGGAACGCCGACGAGGCCAACCTCGGGAGCGGCGAGCTCATGGTCGGAGTCGTAGCCAATCTGCGTGGGCAGGTCGAAGGCCACGCTGAGGCCCGTCTGACCGCTCTCGAGCAACTGGTGGAAGCGTCGATTGGTCTCGCGCGCGCTCGAAAAGCCCGCGTATTGGCGCATGGTCCACAGCTGACCGCGGTACATGCTCGCGCGCACGCCGCGGGTGAACGGATACATGCCCGGCCAGCCGCCCTCGCCGCCCGAGCCGTACAGCGGGTCGAGCGGAATGCCGGAGCTCGTGGAGAAGCTCGGCTTGCGCTCGGCGGCCTTGGCCTTGGCCTTGGCGTAGGGTCCCTGGAGCCATTGCTCGAGGTCGTGGGGACGGGGCTTGGAACCGGACTCGTGGGCTGCGCTCATGCGGGGGGAGCGGCGCATTGTAGCGTCGGCGGAGCTATTCTCTGCCACGCACATGTGGATGCTGTACGCGAGCTTGGGGGCGCTGGTGGTGGGCGCGGTGCTCTCCGGCCTGCTGGTCTGGGCACTGCGCCGCGCCGGCGAAAAGCTCCCGGCTTGGGGCGGCGCTCTGGCGGCGCTGGCGATCGCGCTGGCCTTCAATCCCTTCGTCCCCCACTTCGTCGCCACGCGCGATGAGCTCAGCCGGGATCGCTACCTCGACGATGCCGATCTGGCGCGCGCCCTGTGCTGCGGGGCGGCCGCGGTGCTGCTGGCCTGCCTGCCCGTGTTCCACAGCGCTCCGCCGCGCCCGCTGGAGCGTCCGAGCTGGCGCAAGGCGCTGCTGCCGATGCTGGCTGCGCTGCTGCTGCCGACCCTGCTCGACCCGATGCTCGGACGCGAGCTGCCGCTGACGAACGACGAGCACGCCTACCGCTACCAGGCGCAGCTGTTCGCGCGCGGCCAGCAGGTAGAGACACTCGGGCCGCTGGCCGAGTTTTACACCGCGCCGCAGACGCAATCCGACGAGGGCCGGCTGTTCTCGAAGTATCCGCCCGGGCATTCGGCGCTGCTGGCACCGGGCGCCTGGCTCGGCTGGCCGCCGCTGGTGCCGCGCCTGCTGGCGGCCCTGTGTCCGCTGCTGGTGTTCCTGCTGGCGCGCCGGATGGGAGCCATGCAACCGCATTGGGCTGCCTGGCTGATGGCCCTGTCGCCCTGGTTTCTCTCGGTCGAAGCGCTGCAGCTGTCGCACGGAACCTCGCTGCCGCTGAGTCTCCTGTTCGTGCATGCGGCCTTGCAGGCGCTCGAGGAGGCAGGCAGGCGCCCGCGCCGGGCGGTGCTGTGGAGCCTGCTGGCAGGCGTGTCGATCAGCCTGTGCTTCGCGGCGCGCCCCGTGACCGCGCTGGCGATCGGGCTGCCGGTGATCGCCACGCTGCTGATCCAGCGCCCGCCCGGAGGCTGGAAGCTCGTCGCCGCCGTGCTGCTCGCCAGCCTGCCTGCCGCGGCGCTGTTCCTCGCCGCCAATCAGGCGACGACCGGCCATGCGCTGCAGACCGCCTACACGCAGTACAACAAGGTCGACAACGCGCTCTACGGAAACGTCGAGCCCGCCGCCATGGCGCTGGCGGGCCTGTACAACCTCGGGCGAGCGCAGTTCTGGCTGCTGGGGCTGGCTCCCTCCCTGCTGCTGGTCGTGCTCGGCGCGCTCCGCGCGCGAGCGGCACATCCAAAGCGCCTGGTGATCGCCCTGCCGCTGGTGTTGTACGCCGCCTACCTGCTGCACCCCTTCCACGGCATTCCCTGGTGCGGGCCCGTGTACCTCTCCGAAGGGCTGCCCTGGCTGGTGCTGCTCGCCGGCCTGGGGCTGGAGTTCTTGGGCAGCGCCTTCGGCGGCCGGCGCGTGGCGCTGCTCGCGGCCGCGATGCTGCTCGGCAGCCTGTGGCTGCTGCTCTCGCATCGCGCGCTGGCGCGCGAGGAGATCCTCGAGCGCGAAGCGCCGCTGCGCGCGGCGCGTGCGGCCGGCATCGAGCGCGGCGTGATCTTCATCGATCTCTCGACGCCGCGAGCGCGCAAGCTGCACCCGCTGGAGCCGCCGCGCGGCGAGGAGAGCCTGATTTTCGCTCGCGATCGGGGTCCGCGCAACGCAGCGCTGCTGGAGAGCCTCGGCCACCCGCCGGCGTGGCGCTACGACCCGCCGACGGGAACGCTGGCGCCGCTGCCGCGCTGAATCAGTCGGGCCGATGGACGCGCAGCCAGTCGAGCACCTGCTGCATGTCCGCCGGCATCGGCGCCTGGATGCTCGTGAGCGCCCCCGTCAGCGGATGCTGGAACTCGAGAATGGCGGCGTGCAGCGCGTGGCGGAGCAGCGCGGGCGCCTCGGGGGGCAGAGGCTTGAGATGCTTGCGCACGGGCCGGTAGACCGGATCCGAAAGCAGCGGATGGCCGACATGCGCGAGGTGCACCCGCACCTGATGCATGCGCCCGGTCTGGGGGTAGACCGCGAGCAGCGCGAAGTCGCGGAAACGCTCCAGGGTCTCGTAGTACGTCGAAGCGAAGCGGCCTTCGCCCTCCGGCAGCACGAGGATCTTGTCGCGCGCCCGATCCGAGCGCCCGATCCAGTTCTCGATCCACTCCGAATCGAAGCGCGGGGTGCCGTGCACCAGGGCCAGATACTGTTTTTTGACTTTGCGGTCGTGGAAGGCCTGCTTGAGAGCGGCCAGCGCGGCTTCGGTCTTGGCGAGCAGCAGCACGCCGCTGGTGTCGCGATCGAGTCGGTGGGCGAGGCCGCCGCGCTCTTCGTCCTGCAGACCGGGCAACTCGCCGTAACGCTGCCGCGCCCACTCGGCGATGCCGGCCTCGCGCTGGCCCTCGTTGGCGTGTGAGAGCACGCCGGCGGGCTTGTTGACGGCGACCAGAGCCTCGTCCTCGTACAGGATCTCCACGGCGGGCAGCGCGGCGGGCGACTCGGTGGCGAGTGGACTGTGATCCACCTCCAGCAGGCCCCCGGACTCGAGCAATAGGCCCGGCTTGGTCAGGACGCGGCCATCCAGCGACACGCGCCCCTCCTTGATCCACTCCTGCAGGCGGGTCCGGGAGAGATCCGAAAACTTCTCGACCAGGACCGCATCGAGCCGCTGCCCGCGGACTTCGGATCCCAATTCCAGCCGCAGCTTCCGGCCACTTTTTTCCATGCCTTCCACTCTAGCAGCCGGATTGGCAAGATCCTCTACATGAACGCAGTCAGCAAGAGCGTGTTGCTGGTCGACGACGAGGTTCGCAATTTGGAGCTGATCGCGGCGGTGCTGGACCATCAGGGCTTCCAGACCACGCTGGCGCACACGCCCAAGGCCGCCATCGAACTGCTGCGCACGCTGCGCTTCGATACGGTCGTGACCGATGTCGTCTTCGACGGCTTCGCGGAGGGAGCCTCGGTGCTCGCCGCCGCGCGCGACCTGCAGCCGCGCGCGGTCGTGGTGCTGATGACCGGCTACCCACAGATCGAGGGCGCCGTCTCCGCGATCAAGGCCGGCGCGCACGACTACATCCAAAAGCCGGTGGATCCGATCCTGCTGTCCGCGTTCCTGCACCGCGCGCTCAAGGAGCGCGAGATCGAAAAGGACAATCTCTCGTTCGCCGACCTGATCGAGATCCTTTCGGCGATGGTCGCGAACACGATCGAGCGCGTGGATCCGTACACGGCGGGGCACGGCTCGCGCACGCGCAAGTACTGCCGCTATCTCGCCGAGGAGCTCGGGCTCGAACGGGCGCGCACGGAGCGGCTGGAGCTGGCGGCGATCGCCCATGACTACGGCAAGATCTACCTCGACGACCTGGGATTCCTGACCAAGAACGGCCCGCTGACCAGCGAGGAGTTCGCCGCCGTGCAGAAGCACCCGCTGCTCGGGGCGCGCAAGCTCGGCCATCACGAGCAGCTGGCCGAGGTGCGCCGCTTCGTGGCGGAACACCATGAGAAGTTCGACGGCACGGGCTACCCCAAGCGCCTCAAGGGCGACGAAATCGCGATCGAGAGCCGCATCCTGTGCGTGGTCGAGGTCTTCGACAGCTTGGCCACGAAGCGCTCGTACAAGGATGTCTGGCCGCTCGGCAAGGTGCAGACCTTCTTCGCGGAGCAGCGCGAAAAGGCCTTCGATCCCACGGTCCTCGCGCCTTTCCTGACGCTGCTCGAGCGCCACGGAGAGCGCTGGATCCGCCAGCCCGCCATGGATCTCGAAGCCGCCGGGGTCAGGCAGGAGATCTAGCCCGCGTGCTCGCGCTCCTCATGGCCTTGGCGCAGCTGCCCGCGGAACCCTACAGCGTTCCTCCCGGGCTGGTGCTGATACCCGGCGGACGCACGCGGATCGGATCGACGGTCAAGGAGATCGAGCGGCTGTTGTCGATCGATCCCAACTCGGAGAACTACGCCGGCGCCCTCTTCGCCGAGACGCCCCAGCACGAGTTCGACGTCGAGGCCTTCCTCTACGGCTGCACGGAGGTCACCAACGAACAGTACGCGCTGTTCGTGCGCGCGAGCGGCGCGGAACCACCCTTTGAATGGGCGCAGGGTGCCGTCGCGCGCGCCGCGGAGGAGTTCCTCGCGGGTCAGGCGCGCGCCCGCGAAGCAGCCTCGACGCAGGGCTTGCCGCTGCCCGAGCCCGCCAGCTTCGATCCGCGCCAATGGTGGAGTCTCAACTGGAAGGGTCAGGAGTGGGCCATTCCTCCCGGCGACGAATTGCGTCCCGTGGTCTTCGTGCGCCATGACATGGTGCGCGACTGGCTGCGCTGGGCCGGACTGCGATTGCCCAGCGAACAGGAGTACCAGCGCGCCGTGCGGGGCGACGGCGATCGGCGTTATCCCTGGGGCGACGCATGGGACGATGAGCGCTATGCGGCGACCGTGCTGCAAAAGCGCAAGGGCGGACCCTATCCCGTGGGCAGCTTCCCTCAGGGCAGTTCACGCCAGGGCCTGCACGATCTGGCGGGCAATGTCTGGGAATGGACCGACAGTCCCTACGTCGCCTACCCCGGCTACCGGGCGCGGCTCCTGACCTTCGGTTACGGCGCCAAGCTGCGCCAGGTCAGCGGACTCAGCGCTTTCGATTCCGAGGCGCTCGTGATCGTCGGCGGCTCCTTCCAGAACGGCAACCTCGTGTGTCGCGCGACGACGCGCCGGCCCACGCGAGCGGACACGACCTCCGAGGCGCTCGGCTTTCGACCCGCACGCAGCCTGCGGCCGGGCGTCGATCTCGCCCGCGAGGCGCTGGCCACCCGGCTGACTCCCATCTGGAGGCCCGACGGCGGCAAGGATCCGGAGTATTTCCAGACTGCGGCGAGCGTCGGACTCGAACAATGGTGGAGCGCACCGTCCGCGGCGGGCGCGCCGCCCGGCTACGCCTGCATCGGCGGCTACCGCGGCGTGGTCTTCTGCCCCGTGAAGGAACTGCCCGTGCACGATCGGGCGGCCCTCTCCCGCCTGGAGGACGAGCCGCTGGGCTTCCTGCATTCGACCGCCGATCTGCGCGAGCCCGAGTTGGCGCAGGGCACGCATCTGGTGCGCTGGAGAAAGGGCCGGATCGTGTTCACCGATCTGCGCGGCACCGAGCGGCTCGCGCTCGAGGGCGAGCTTGAGTACGCGAACCTGCGGGAGGGCAGCGTGACGCAGTCCAACGGGAGCTGGCGCCTGCACGCGCCGATCCCCTGCCGCACGAGCGGGAAGGCCTTCTTCCTGTCTCTGGAACTGCGCCCCGCCGAGTGAACCCGACGAGGCGCAGCCCCCGAGCGCAGCCCTTGTCAGCGGATCTCAGGGCGCCCAGCGCACCTGCAATCCGTTGGTCGCGTTGAAGGTGCTCGTCGAGGAGCAGCTCCCCAGCACGATCGGATCGCGGTAGTACACCATGTAGTAGCGCGTGTCGCCGGCGGCGAGCACATCGCCCAGCAGCGCGCTCTGCAGCGAAACCGTCTGATCGAAGGCCCCGGGAGCACTGATGCTGCCGCCTGAGGCGTTCTTGACGTACAGGCGCTTCAGCGAACCGCCAACGCAGCGCACGCCCTGGCCGAAGACGCTGCCCGTCGCCACGAGCGTGTTGCCCGACAGTACGATGCTCGTGGCCGTCGGCTTCTCGTCGGCGGTCAGGAAGGTCAGCGTGTCGGCCGACAGCGAGGCCACGCCGTTGCCCACAAGCGAAGCACCGCCCGTGGACGAGCTGTTGTCGCAGCCGCGATCCGCCCCGGCCGCCGGATTGCCGCAGGGGCAGGGCGTCACGCCGTAGAAGCCCGCCTCGCAGATCTCGAGGATCGAAGTGGGCACCTGCAGCGTCATGTTGACGTTGGTGCCGTCGGTGAAGTTGACGCGCTGGCTGGTGCGGCCATCGTGATCGTAGCTCATGCCGCGGCCATCGCCGTTGTTGAACTGGATGCCGCCCCAGCTGCCGACCGTGTGCGGGGAGCCCGCCAGCGTGGCGGAATCACCGGCGCGGATCATCAGCGTCAGACCGAGCGCCGGATCCCAAGCGTACAGCGCCTGATCCGTGCCCGCGACCACATCTCCGCCGATCAGCGGGATGTTGAACAGCACTTGGCTGCGATCGTTGTAGAGCATCGACAGCGAGAAGGGGCTGCCGAAGGTGCAGCCCGCCGTGCCCGGGGCCGGATCACCCTCGCGCATCACCAGCTGCAGCGCGCCGGGCGTGCCGGCCCAGATGCCGCTGTCATTGCTGGTCGTGACCGCGCCGAGCAGCGTGGCCTGGAAAGCAACCTGATTCGAGCGGTTGAGGTTGATGCTGGCGTTGCTGAACACGTCCAGTGTGGCGCCCGCGACACCCGGCGCAGCGTCACCGCGGCGAACCGCGAGCTGGTTGCCGCCCGCATTCAGCAGGAACAGCCCCCGGTCGTTGATCGTCGGAACCACATCGCCGTTGCTGAGCTCGGCGACCAGCAGGGCGGTGCCGGATTCGTTGAAGGAACCCGCGCCGATGCTGAGCGACCAGGTGTTGGTGGCGTTGCTGAACGTCGCGCCGACGGTGCCGGGAGCGGCATCGCCCTCGCGCACCAGAACGGCGCTGCCCGCACCGGGCGTGTAGATCATGGCAATGTTGTTGGTTCCGCTCGTCGCAGGCGTCGCGCCGGCCGTCGTTGACAGCGTGAGGTCGTAGAGCACCTGACCCGACTTGTTCATCTGGCTGATGAAGCCCAGCGAGCTGCTGACCGTTCCGGCGGCGGCGGCATCGCCCTTGCGGTGCACGATCTCAAGCGCACCGGGCAGGCCCGTGTACCACGCCGCGTTGTTGCTCGTGCCGCTGACATCTCCGCCGGTCAGCGCGGACTGGAACAGGATGCGGCCTTGCCCGTTCATGCCCGTGGATTGCTGACTGGGGCCGTTGAAGGCCGAGCTGAGGGTCGCGCCGGCCGTGCCGGGAGCGGGATCGCCCTCGCGGGCGTAGACGCTGAGGCTCCCCGGCAAGCCGCCGAACAACGCCGAGTCATTGGCCGTCGTCACGCCCGCGCCCGAAAGCGAGGAACCGAACAGCACGTGCCCCGCGGGGGAAATACGGTAGCCGCTGCCGATGCCCTGCGCCGTCGCGGTGTTGAGGGTCAGGCCCGTAAGGCCCGGAGCCGGGTCGCCGCCGCGAATCAGAAGCTGCAGATCGGCTTCCGTGGTGCCGAGGAACAGCGCGCGCTCATTGGTGGCGACCACACCAGCCCCTACCAGGCGCAGTCGCATCAGCATGCGACCCTGATCATCGAGCACGCCGGTATCGAAGGCGCCGCTCCCGTTGAAGATGGCGCCGCCCGTGCCGGGCGCGACGCCGTTGGTGTAGGCGATGAAGTTGGGGGCTTGAACGAATTGGCTCTGGGCAAGGGCCGCCGATCCGGCGAGCAGGCTCGCGCAGAAGGACAGGGCAAGGCGTGAGTGCTGCATGGTCAGAAAAACAAGACAGAGAGAGGGAGCTTGGGTTCATCACGCCAAAGCAGCGCGACGAGTCCAAGTCTCCCCCGCTCTCGAAAATGCGGCAATAGCACCTTGGTGCAGCCGCAGACCCGGCTAGTGCGGCAGACCGAGCCGTTCCGCCATGCGCACCAGCTCGGGGATCGAGTCCGTGCCCATTTTCTTGAGCACGCGCGAGCGGTGCAGCTTCACCGTCCGCTCGGCGATTCCCAGCGCAAAGGCCGCCTGCTTGTTGCGAGCGCCGGCGAGCAGCTCCGCGAGCACCTGCTTCTCGCGTTCGGAGAGCTTGGCGTAACGCCCGCGCAGAATCTGCAGCTCGGCATCGATGCGGCGCTGCTCGGCGTCGAGCGCCAGCGCGCGCTGCAGCGCGGCAATCAACTCCTCCCCGCGAGCGGGTTTCTCGAGGAAATCGACCGCGCCTTGCTTCATCGCGTACACGCTCGCGGGCACGTCTGCGTGGCCCGTGAGGAACACGATCGGCAGCCGGCACCCGCGCTCGAGCAGCAGGCGTTGCAGTTCCAGGCCGCTCCTGCCCGGCAGCCGCAGGTCCAGCAGCAGGCAGCCCGCCGCGGCCGCGTCGAGACCGGCGAGATACTCCTCCGCCGAAGCGAATCCGCGCACTTCGAAGCCCGAGGCGGTCAGCATGCGCGTCGTCGCTCGCCGCAGAGCTTCGTCATCGTCGACGAGAAAAACTGTGCCGTGGGAGACCATCCGCTTCAGGAGTGTAGCGGCAAGTCACCGCGGAACAGGAGCCCTTTTCCCATAGCCCTTTGGGCGTACAGGTGCCCGGCATGCAATTCCATGATCGAGCGGCAGATGGCGAGGCCCAGCCCCATTCCTCCCGGCTTGGTCGTGACGTAGGGCTCGAAAATCCGCGCTTCGATGTCGGCTGCCAGCCCCGGACCGTTGTCTTCGAACTCGAAGACGAGCTTGGAGCCTTCCTGCAAGGTGCGGATCGACAGGCGCCGCTCCCCAGCTTGCCGGTTCAGGGCTTCGCAGGCGTTCTGGATCAGGTTGACGAACACCTGCTGCAATTGGACCAGGTCGACCTGCACGGCGGGCAGCCCCTTTGTCAGCTCGAGGCTGACCTGAACACCTGCGGAAGCGATCTCCCGGCGCAGCAGCGGCAGCGTGGTTTCGATCAGGCTGTTGAGATCCGCGGCCTCGGTGCGCCTTGGATTCTTGCGCAGGAATTCGCGCAGGCGCCGCACCACGGCGGATGCCCGCTCGGCCTGGACCCCGATGTCCTGCAGGATCTCGCGCACCTCGCCGGCCTGTCCGCGCTCGAGCAACAGGCTTGCGGCGTGGGTGTTGTGAACGATGGCGCCCAAGGGCTGGTTGACCTCGTGCGCCAGCGAAGTGGCCAGCTCGCCGGCCGTCGCCACTCGGGCCACGTGCGCGAGCTCGTCGCGCAGGACGCTTTCGCGCTGCTCGGCCAGCATCCGCCCGCGCGTCGCATCCACGAGCACGGCGGTGCGCCGCTGCAGCGCGCGGATGCGCAGACGGTGCATCAGCAACAGCGAGGCTCCCAGCGCCAGCAGCGCGGACCATTGCACCCAGCGCCGCTCCCACCACTGCGGGATCACGGTGATCGCGGGACTGATCAGGCTGGCGCTCCAGATGCCGTCCTCATTGCGCGCCTGAAACTCCCAGCGATATTCCCCCGGGCGCAGGTCCGTGAAGCTCGCCACCCGGGTTTCGCCGGCGTCAGTCCAGGCGTCGTCGAAGCCTAGCAGACGATGGCGGAAGCGCACACGCTCCGAGGCCGTCAGCGAGATCGCTCCGTACTCGACCGCCAGCCGGCGCGCTCCGGGCGGAACGGTCCAGTCGTCCGACAAGGGCTGTTCGTCCGCCAGCAGCCGTTCGAGGCGCGGCAACGGTGGACGCGGATTGAAGGGGAAGCGGCTGGGATCGACCCGCACGATGCCGCTGAGCGAACCGAACCACAGCGCATCGTCGGCAAAGCCCGCCGGCTGCCCGTGGTTGGTTTCACCGAGGCCCGCTTCGGGGCCGTAGATCACCGCTTCGACCCGCTCGCGCCGCCCCGCACGCCACTCTTTGAGCTGGCTCCATTCCAGAACGATCAAACCGAGATTGGAACTGGCCCACAGGCGCCGGCCATCGCTGAGCACCTTGCTGATCGAACCATTCGGCAGACCCTGCGCGCGACCGAGGCTGTGGAGCGAGCCCGAATCGAAGCACAGGATGCCGGCTCCGTAGGTCGCCATCCAGATCGACCCGTCGGAAGCGAAGTGAAAATCGCGGATCGCCGCGCGCGGAAAACCAGACTCGACGGCAAGCGGCTCGGCGCGCCCCTCGCTCCAGCGCAGCACGCCCTGATCCGTGCCGATCCAGACTCGACCATCCGGCCCGCGCACCATGCTCTGAATCGACACGCCCAGCCGCCCACGCGCGCGGATGCCGTCGGTCGCGTCGAGCTGGAGCCACTCGCCGTCCTGCATGCACAGCAGAAACTCGCCGTTGTCGAGCTCCTGCATGGGACCGCTGCGCCGTCCCATTTGCGCGGGGCTGACGATCAGCTCCCAGCTGGAATCAGGAGTATCCCGCCTAAGGATCGCCGTCGCGGATCCCAGCCACAGACGGCGACGGGAGTCGAGGAACAGCGCGCTGGGACAGTGCTCCAGACCACCGATCTCGGGGACTCTCTCCGGGCGCAGCTCGCGGGTGTCCCGCAGCACCCGCGTGAGCCCCCGGCATTCGCTGCCCACCCACGCGCCGCCCTCGCCATCGGATGCGAGCGCGGAAGTCGATCCGAGCCGACGCAAGGCCGGAACCGTGTCGATCCGGCTCGGGCGCAGCCTCGCAAGGCCTGCAGCCGTGGTGCCCATCCACAGATTGCCTTCCGGATCCAGCAGGAGCGAGCGCACCTCCAGCCCGGCCGGCAGCGAAAGGCCGTTGGAGCTGACCCAGGTGCGCTCCCCCTCGCGGACATCGAGCATGCCGTGAACCAGTCCGCGCTGCGTGCCGAACCAGACGTGGCCATTCGAGGCTTCCTGAATGGCGTTGACGGCCCATTCGATTCTGGGTTGCGTGTTCCACGGACGCAGCTCGCCCGCGCGCATCAGCGCGACACCGCTCTGCATGCCGACCCAGATGCGATCGTCGCCGCCCGCACACAGTGCGCTCACGCGCGCCGGAGCTTCCAAGCGCTGCTGCTCCACTCCCTGTGCGTCCAGCCGCAGCAGCAGTTTGCCCTGCGCGACCCACACCTGTCCCTGCGAGTCCACGCACATGCCGGAGTAGCCGCCGCCCGCACCCGCGGGCAGCAGCACGGTCCACTGCCCTTCCAGAAAGCGCAGCACGGCACCCGCGCTCGTCTGCAGCCAGAAGGCTCCGTCCGGATGGCGCAGCAGGCACAGCGGTTCCAGATGGGGTTTGGGCAAGGGGTACACCGACTGGATGCGCCCGGCCTGAAATCGCACGAGTTCCCCCGGCTGGGTCGTGAACCACACTTCGTCGTCGGCGCCGCAGCGCAGCGCCGTGATGCGGTTGGAAGGCAACCGCTCCAGCGTGTCGAGGTCGAAGCTGCGAAAGCGCATGCCATCGAAAGCGACCAGCCCGCCGAAAGTCGCCAGCCACAATTCCCCTGCGGCGCTGACCGCCATGGCATTGACCGAGCCCTGCGGCAGGCCGTTGGCGATGGTCCACAGGCTGGCGTGGTACGCGGGAGCTGCTGACGACGCGGGAGCCGCCTGCAGGAACGCGCACAGTGCCAGCGAGGCGAGCATCACTTCAGCAGGATCTGGTCCACGATCACGACGGCAACGCCCATCAGGCTCTCGCCCGCGATCAGGCCCGAGGAGACCGGCACCACGAAGGCCTCCGCGATGGCGCGCCACCTGCGGCGCAGGATCTCGGCGATGGCGCCGCCGGCGAACATCGCGATCGCATTGCTGCCGGGGATCACCATGGCGATGCCCAGACCCGCCGGCGAAGGCACGAAAGCCTTGGCGCGCGGCGGCGCGAAGCGCTCGAGCAGGGCCAGCGCCACGCCCAGCAGCAGTCCGATCAGGATGGCCCGCTTGGCGCTGTCGTGCAGCGCGCCGAGACCGTCGGAGAACGCTTCCGAAACGCCGGCCCACACGATGCAGGAGGGGGCCGGCCACTCCTCGCTGCCCAGCACGGCCGGATCCGGAATCAGCAGGTTGAAGGCTGGCACGAGGATCGCGGCGCCCGCGACCACGCCGAACAGCTGCGCGTAGAACTGCGCGCGCGGATTGCCGCCGAGCAGCCAGCCGGTCTTCAGCGTGGTCAACAGATCCGCCGCGTGCAGCCCCACGCCGCCGGTGACGTTGGCGCTCATGATGTTGCCCGCCATCTTGCCGGGCGTGAGGATGCCGTAGATCAGCTGCGTCACCGGACCGAGCGCCTTGGTCGGCGTCACGTCCGTCTCGCCCGTGACGCGCGCGGCGACGAAGCCCATCAGCACGGAGAGCGGGATCGCGAGGAAGGCCGCCCACATCGGGATCTCGAACAGCATCATCATCAGCCAGACGACGATCGGCGTCAGCACCAGGAATCCGGCCGGGAACCACCACGCGGGACACTCCACCGCATCAATCGGACTTTGCGCGCCCTGCTTGCGGAAGATCGCCGTCATGCCGCGCAGGGCGCGCACGATGCTCCTCCAGTCCAGCACGAAAGAGGTCAGGCCCGAGGCCACGAGCAGCGCGGCCCCCGGCCAGACCGTCCAGGCGACGATCGCCTTGTAGCTTGCTGCCGTGATCAGTCCCTGCTCCAGCAGCGCGGGCGCCATCACGGCGTAGGTCAGCAGGCCTCCGAGCAGCACCGACCAGGCCGTGCGCCAGCTCATCAAGCCGCCTGCGCCGATCAGCACGACCTCAGCCTTGATCGAGAGCGTCCACTCCGCGAGCGGCTTGCCCGCCAGTTGGAAAGGCAGCGTGAACTTCTCGGGGATCGCGAAGGGCTTCCAGCTCGGCGCGGCCGCGCGCAGCCAGGTCAGCAGGGCGGCGAACAGCGCCGAGAGCCCCAGCGCCAGGGACTGCCTCGAGCCCGAGCCGCCCTGTGCGTGCAGCGTGCGGATCGTCTCGGCAGTGGCCGTGCCGGTCGGGAAGGCGAGCCCTTCCTGATTGATCAGCTGGCGCTTGATCGGAATCGCGGCGAATACGCCCAGCGCCGCGATGGCCGCGAACCAGACCACCATCATGGCGATGTCCGGCCGAAGAGTGGTCACCATCAGCAGCGCGCCGAAGGCCGCCATGTTGCCGCCGCCGGTCATGTAGCCGGCACCCGAGGCCACCGTGGTCAGGACATTGTTCTCCAGAGCGCTGAAGCTGCGCCCTTCCAGGCGCAGCGCCCGCAAGCCCTGAAACAGCGTGAAGGCGAGGATCGCTGCCGTGATCGTGACGCCCATCGACCAGCCCGTCTTGAAGAAGACGTACAGATTCGAGAGGCACATCAGGCCCCCGATCAGCATGCCGACCAGCACCGCGCGCAGCGTGAACTGCCGCACGGCCGGCTGGTAGGTTTCCGAGAGCCAGCGCGACTCGGGGTCCTGAGGAGACTGTTGGGCGCTCATGCGCCCTCCAGCCTAGCCGCTAGAAGCCCGCGAGGTTGCGCTCCACCAGGCTCAATTCGAGTTCGAGATCCGCGCGGCGGGCGCGCTCCTCGACCACCACCTCGGGATCGGCGCGCTCGAGGAAGGCCTGATTGGAGAGCTTGGCCTCGATCTGGGCGATGCCCTGACGCACCTTCTGCCCGCGCTTTTCAAGGCTTTCCTTGAGCTTGGCGCGGTCGACCGACTCCGGCAGCGGAAGGAACACTTCCAGTCCACCCGCCACCGCGCTGGCGCTGCCGAAAGGTCGGGCCAGCCCGGAGCCCACCGTGCACGTCTCCAGCGCGCCCAGCGCCTTGACCGTGGAAGCATGCGCTTCGAGAACCGCGCGCGCCCGTGCGCGCGGCACGTTGTACGTGGCTGCCAGCGGAGCGCGCTCTCCCATCGTGGTGAGGTTGCGGATCTGGCGCACCAGATAGATCGCGTCCATCAGGACCTGCATGTCGCCCTCAGCACCCTCGTCACGGCCGAGTCCCTCGCCGCCGGGCCAAGGCGAGCTCATCAGCACCGTCTTGGCCGCGCCGATCGTCTCCTGCAACGCTTCCATCAGCGCTTCGGTGATGAATGGAGTGAAAGGATGCAGCAGCTTGAGCGAATCGGTGATCACGCGCACCAGCGTGCCGCGCGCTGCGGGCGCACTCGGATCGGCGGAGTCGAGCAGACGCGGCTTGACCACCTCGACATACCAGTCGCAGAAATCGTTCCAGACGAACTGGTAAAGACGCATCGCCGCGTCGTTGAAGCGGTACTCATCCAGCGCGGCGCTGACCTCGATACGCGTGGCCTCCAGCCGCGAGAGAATCCAGCGATCCTCCAGCTTCGCTGCACTCTTGAGGCTGCCATCGGTGCGCTCGCCCTTGAGGTTGAGCAGCACGAAGCGCGTGGCGTTCCAGACCTTGTTGGCGAAGCGGAAGCCTTGGTCGAAGCGCTCGGGCGAGAGCTTCACATCCTGCCCTTCCTTGGTCAGGAGCACGAGCGAGTAGCGCACGGCGTCGGCGCCGAATTTCTCGATCATTTCGATCGGATCAATGCCGTTGCCAAGCGACTTGGACATGCGACGTCCCTTGCCGTCGAGCACCGTGGCGTGCACGTTGCAGACCTCGAAGGCACAGCGCATGTCCTGCGGCAGATGGTCCATGAACTCGTAGCCCGCCATGATCATCCGCGCGACCCACAGGTAGATGATCTCGCGCGCCGTCGAGAGAAACTGCGTGGGATAGAAGCGCAGGAGGTCCTGCGTGACATCCGGCCAGCCAAGAGTCGCGAAGGGCCACAGCCAGGAGCTCGCCCAGGTGTCGAGCACGTCGGGATCCTGGCGCACGATGGGCTTGTTCGTGACCGGGTGCGGGGACCCGATCGCCAGATCCTCGCGCGAGGCCACGGGCACATCGTCCTCGTCGTACCACACCGGGATCTGGTGCCCCCACCACAGCTGGCGGCTGATGCACCAGTCCTGCACGTTCTCGAGCCAGTCGAGGTAGACCTTGGTCCAGCGCTCGGGGCGGAACTTGAGCGTGCCGTCCTTCACGGCCGCGATCGCGGGCTTGGCGAGTGGCTCCATCTTGACGAACCACTGTTCGCTCACCAAGGGCTCGATCACGCTCTTGGACCGGTCGGAAACAGCGACGTTGTGCGCGTAGTCCTCGACCTTGCCGAGCAGGCCGAGCGCTTCCAGCGCCTTGACGACCTCGACGCGCGCCTTGTCGCGGCTCTGCCCGCGGAACGGGCCCGCGTTCTCGTTGAGCACGCCCTGTTTATCGTACAGGTTGATGATCGGCAGGCCGAAGCGCTTGCCGCGCTCGTAGTCAGCCGGATCGTGGCCCGGGGTGACCTTGACGGCACCCGTGCCGAAGTCCTTTTCCACGCTGGCATCGAGCACCAGCGGAATCTCGCGTTCCACGAAGGGCAGCACGAGCGTCGCGCCATGCAGGTGCCGGTAGCGCTCGTCCTCGGGGTGCACCACGACGCCCGTGTCGCCCAGCATCGTCTCCGGACGCGTGGTTGCGACTGTCACGAATTCGCCTGCGCGGCCCTTCACGGGATAGCGCAGCTCGTAGAGCTTGTCCTTGCGCGGCACGTACTCGATCTCGTCATCCGAGACCGCCGTCTCGAGCACGCAGTCCCAGTTGACCAGCCGCGCACCACGGTAGATGAGGCCCTTTTCCCACAGGCGCACGAAGCTCTCGCGCACGGCGCGCGAGAGGCCCGGATCCATCGTGAACTGCGTGCGGGACCAGTCACAGGAAGCGCCCAGGCGCCGGTACTGCTCGAGGATGTAGCTGCCGTGCTGTTCCTTCCACTCCCAGACCTTCGCGAGGAAGTCTTTGCGTCCCAGATCGTTGCGGGTCTTCTTCTCGGTCTCGTAGAGCTTCTTCTCCACGACCGCCTGCGTGGCGATGCCGGCGTGGTCGGTGCCCGGCAGCCACAGCGCGGTGTAGCCCTGCATGCGCTTGTGGCGGATCACGATGTCCTGGATGGTGCCGTTGAGCGCGTGCCCCATGTGCAGAACCCCCGTCACGTTCGGCGGCGGGATCATGATCGTGAAGGTCTTCTCGCCCTCGCGGGGAGGTCCCGGCGTGAAGCAGCCCTGCTGCATCCAGTCGGAGTAGATGCGCGACTCGAAGTCCTTGGGATTGAAGCGTGTGGAGAGTTCCATCTGGGAGCGACTCAGTTCACAGACCGCGCCCTGAAGCGTCAAGCAAGACGGCTCCGTTCAGTGCGTTTCGCGGCAGCACGAAGCGCGCTTGGGCGCGGAGTCGAGCGCTGGCCCGTGCAACGCAAGAAACACGAGCCGTATCGGCTCGGGACTGCCGCGCGGCGGGATGCTGAAGTAGACCAGTTCCTCGCGCGGAGCCAGTTCCGTGCGCGCCTCCAACGCTCCGGGCGCCGCATCGCGCAGCAAGTTCCACTCCAGCGTGTAGACGGCCTCCTCGGGACGGTGCTCGACGCGCAGGCTGGAATGCAGGCCTGCAGACAGATCCCAATCCGCGCGCTCGCCGAGTCGGACGATGCGCGCCGTCGGGGCGAAGCGCACCCCCAGCCGCTCACGCAGGCCCGCTTCGTCGTAGGTCCAGCCGCTCTGCCAGCGTTCGTCCGCCGCGGGCAGGCTCATGGGAACCTCGCGGGGCTCGCACGCGGCCCAGTGCACGCGCAGTTGATCCCGCTCCAGCGGCGGCGCCGTCGGAGCACGGCAGGCCGCGAACAGCGCCAGAGCCAGCGCTACGGAACGCTTCATGTCCGCACCGGCAGGCGCGCGCTCGCCAGCGCCACATCGCGCGGCCGCTCATGCTCCAGACCCATGGAGCGGCGCGGCCCGCCGCGCAGCCGGGACTCCGCCAGCCCGGCCTCGCGCAGCACGCGCAGTCCCAGTTCCAGTCGCGAGAGCCGCTCGGGCCCGGCGACATGCACGATTCCCGTCGCGGCGCAGTCCTCCGCCAGCTCAACCAATCGGAGCGCCGCCTGCTCCACCTCCAGCGGGGTGCGCCATTCGTCCTCGAAGCAGATCGGCTGCTCGCCGCGCGCGATCGCCGCCAGCAGCGAGTCGCGCGCCCCGCGGCCGCGTCCGTAGGACTCGCCGGAAAGCAGCGGCAGTCGCACCACGAGCGCCTCGGGGTTGGACTCCAGGACCGCCAACTCGCCGAGGTGCTTGGTGCGTCCGTACTCGGACAGCGGATGGGTCGCCGCATCTTCGGCGTAACCGCCCTGCGGCGTGTGCCGGCCGTCGAAGACCAGATCGGTCGAGACGTGCACCATGCGGGTCAGCGAGCGGCGCGCCCCCCGCGCCAGCTCGAGCGGCAGATCGCGGTTGAGTCGCTGGGCCAGACCGCGCTGCTCCGCGCACAGCTGGATGGAACTGGCGGCGGCGCAGGAGATCAGGGCATCGGGGCGCAAGAGCTCCAGCAGCAGCTCTCCCGACTCGCGCGACGCGTCGAAGGGCCGCTGGACGGCGCCCTCGAGCCACACCGGACCACGGCTGCGCGCCGCCGCGAAGACTTCATGGCCGCGCGCGAGCGCAACGCGCTGCACGTGCAGGCCCAGAAAGCCGCTGCTGCCGGTGATCAGGAGTTTCACGCCGGGATCCAGCTTGCGGCCTGCTCCACCCCGCCCGCAAGGGCTATCCTGCTCCCGGCCCGAATGAGACCGCTGCCCTTCCAAGAGATCGAACTGGTGGTCAACCCGATCGCCGGCTCCGGGCGTGCCGCGCGGGCCGCCGAGGAACTCAGCCGCTTGCTCGCGGCGCAGGGCGCCCGCGTCCGCACTCACGCCACCACCGCCCGGGGCGATGCGCGCGCGCATCTGCTCGCTCAATCCCGCCGCGCCGAGTTGCTCGTCGCGATCGGCGGCGACGGCACGGTGCGCGAGGTCTTCGAGGGTCTGGAGCGCGATCCGGTCCCCGTGCTGGTGCTGCCGCAGGGCACGGCCAATGTGCTGGGCCTCGATCTTTGCCTGCCTCGCACCGCGCCGGGCGCGCTCGAGTTGCTACGCGCGCATCGCCGGCAGGCGATCGATCTGGCGGAGGTGCACACATCGCAGGGTCGCCAACTGTCCTTCCTCGTCAGCGGCGTCGGCTTCGATGCCAGCATCGTCCACGCGCTGGAGCGCCGCCGCCGCGGACCGATCCGAAAAAGCAGCTGGGTCGCGGCCGGATGGGAGGTCTTCCGTGCCTGGCGCGAGCCCCGGTTGAGCGTCGAGATCGATGGAAAGCCGCTCGAGGGCCGCTTCGGCTGGGTGCTGTTCTCCAACGTGATCCACTACGCGGGCCTGCGGGTCTTGTCCCCCGACCGCGCGCTCGACGACGGACAGTTCGAGGTCTACCTGTTCGAGGACTGCTCGCGGCCGGGATTGCTGCGCCACCAGCTGCGCGCCGTGCTGCGCGGGCTACCCGGCGGCGGCTGCCGGCGCATCCGCGCGCGCAGCCTCAAGGTCGACGCACAAGAGCCCGTGCCCTGCCAGATCGACGGCGATGCCGCGGGGTCGACACCCTTCGCGGTTGAAGTGCTGGCGCAGCAGCGCACCCTGCTCGTACCCTCTAGCGCAGCATGAGCGCCCAACGTCCGCGGATCGAGATCGCCGGCAAGAGCTTCGGCGCTTCCCAGCTGTTCCTGATCGCCGGTCCCTGCGTGCTGGAATCGCGCCAGCTCTCCTCCGAGGTGGCGCACGCCTTGGTCGAGATCTGCGCCGCGCGCGGTGTGCCGCTGATCTTCAAATCGAGCTTCGACAAGGCCAACCGCTCCTCCGTGGCGGCCGTGCGCGGTCCGGGCCTGGACGGACTGGAGTGGCTGGCCGAGATCCGCGCGCGCCACTCGATCCCCGTGCTGACCGACGTGCACGAGCGCGAGCAGTGCGCGAGCGCCGCGGAAGTGGTCGATGTGCTGCAGATCCCGGCCTTCCTGTGCCGTCAGACGGATCTCCTGCTCGCGGCCGCCGGCACCGGCAAGGCCGTCAACATCAAGAAGGGCCAGTTCCTGGCACCCTGGGACATGCAGAATGTCACCCGCAAGTGTGCCAGCACGGGCAATCGCAACCTGCTCGTCACCGAGCGAGGCACGAGCTTCGGCTACGGCCGGCTGGTGGTCGACATGACGGGCTTTGAGCACTTGTCCGCGACCGGATTTCCCGTCGTGTTCGATGCGACGCACTCGGTGCAGCAGCCGGGCGGCTTGGGCGATCGCACGGGTGGCGACCGCCGGCAGGTGCCGGGTCTGGCGCGCGCCGCGGTGGCGACCGGCTTTGTCGACGGGTTGTTCTTCGAGGTGCATCCCGACCCGGACAAGGCGCCGAGCGACGGGCCCAACATGGTGAAGCTGGCGGATTTCCCGGCGATCCTCGACGGGGTGCTGGCCGTGCACGCGGCGGTGCGGGGCTGAGGCAGAGCTTCCCGCGCCCGCTCTCAGTGACCACCCGGCTTGGGCCGGGCGTTCCAGATGCGAGTGCACAACAGCAATCCGATCAAGACCACCGGCAGCATCGCGCCGGGCCAGATGGTCCAGTTCGCCGCATCCTTGGCCTCATCCCCCTTGGGCAGATAGGCCGCGTACAAGAGCGCCTGCATGCCGCCGCCGAGGTACACGAAACCGTCGATGATGCCGGTCACCAGCCCCGCGTTCTTCGTGCCGCCAAAGTCCATCGAAGCCGTGCCCGAGAGCATGCCGTGCACGCCGATGACGCACAGCGACATGAACACCACGCTCCAGCCTAGCAGCGGGCTGCCCAGCAGGAAGAAGGCCCCGATCGCGCCGAGCAGCATGCCCGCGTAGAGCACGCTCGCGACCGGCCCGCGGCGGCTCCCGAACACGTGGTCGGAGATGAAGCCCGCGAATACGCCGCCGAGAATGCCCGCGATGCACAGCAGCATGCCCCAGTTCTCGTACACGAAGCTTAGGCCGCCCTCGACATCGCGCGAGTAGAGCCGGTACTGCTTCATCACGGCCTGGCGCAGGAAGCCCGAGCAGAACTCGATGCCGACGATGATCCAGATCACCGGCTGCGAGAACATCCGCCGGGCGACCTCCAGCGCGGGCAGGCGTCCGGTCTGGCCGGAGCTGGCATCGCCTGTGTCGAAATCCGCGAAGCCGGCCGCCGAGGGCGTGTCGCGCACGAGGAACACAGCCATCGCCACGCAGCCGACCAGCACGATCGCGGGCACCCAGAAGGCCCAGGATGCGTCGAAGCCCTTGGCGAGCATCAGGCTCCAGTCGTACGAGAAATACAGGCCCAGCGAGATCAGGATTCCGAACAGGCCGCCGAGCACGCCGCGCTCGCGCACGTGGAACCAGGGCGCGTTGACCTTGACGATCGAGACGGCGCCGAAGGACTGGAAGTACATGTTGACGGCATTCAGCGTCATCAGCGCGCTCGCCAGCCCCTCGTTGTCCAGCGAGCCGTTGAGCGAGCGCTGGAAGGTCAACGCCATGCCGATGTTGACCAGCGCGGAGCCGGCCGTCGCGACGATCATCGTGGCCCGTCCCCCGAAGCGGTCGGTCAGGGGCCCGTTGATCAGAAAGGCGATGCCGTAGACCCATTGGCCAATGCCGTCGATCTCGTTGAAGACGCTCTTCGCCAGCACGCCCGACTTGTCGAGCTCGCTGGCGATCGCCGCCAGGTTGTAGCGTCCGAAGTAGAGAAAGGCGTAGGCCAGTCCCAGCGGCACCCAGTTCATCACCCGGCGCCGCCGGAAGGCGTCGCTGTGACCGAGGTCCACGCGCGGCAGGCGGCGCAGCACGATCAGCACGGCGACCAGCAGCAGCAGGATCGGCAGGAGCTTTTCGAGGAAGGGGGGCATGGCGCGGGAGAGGATAGTATCCTCGCGCCCGCATGTCCCAGACTCGGATCACGGAAGTCTTCCCCCGCATCGATGCGGAGCTGGCGCGCGGCCGCCTGCCTGTCGTGGTCTTCGACCTCGACTCGACGCTTTTTTCGACCTCCCCGCGCAACTGGCGCATTCTGGAGGAGTTCGTCAAGGAGCAGGGCGCCCATCAGGGGCTGGTCGAGGCCTTCGGGCGCATGCGGCCGCACGACATGGGCTGGAACGTGCACGAGGACCTGCGCCGCTTCGGAGTGCGGGACGAGCAGCTGCTCGAGTCGCTGAAGCGCTTCTGGTTCGCGCGCTTCTTCACGGACGAGTATGTCCTCGTCGACGACGCGCTACCCGGCGCGGTCGAGTTCGCGCACGCCTGCCACGACCGCGGAGCGCTGCTGTACTACCTCACCGGCCGGCACGTGGGCGGCATGGAGCAGGGTACGGCCCGGGCGCTGACCTCGAAGGGTTTTCCGTTCTGGCGCGGACGCTGCGTGCTGCACCTCAAGCCCTCGTTCGAGATGAACGATCGGGCTTTCAAGGACGATGCGCTGGCCGACATCCGCTCCTACCGCGGCGAGGTGGTCGCGACCTTCGAGAACGATCCATCCAACGCCAACATGTTCCTCAAGGCCTTTCCCGAGGCGCTGCACTACCTGCTGCTGACGGTGCATCCGCCCGAGGCGGAAAAACCTTCCGAACAGCTCATCCGGCTCGATGATTTCCGGCTGTCGGCGTCGCGCTGAGCGCGGCTGCGCATTTTTTTCGCAACCATATCCGCCCGATTTCTCACAAAAATCCGGGCTCCCGTTTGCATTTTGCGATTTCGTAGGTATACTCTCCCGCCTTGACGATGACGCGACAAGGGCAAACCGGTCGAGAGGCCGGGACGCAAAGCCAGAGGGTCCTCTCACGAGGATAGCCTAGCTACCGAACGTCGTCAGTCCGATCCGGACGTCATCCGAGGGGCGACGAAGCCTGGCTCACGGGTTTCGCTACTGAAGATGGTGTTGGGATTGGGTTGATTCTTTCAGCCTGTTTCTCCCGCCTGTCTCGCGGCCGCCCACGGGGGCGGTCGCGGGACCACCCTCCTCGAGCGAAAGCCGTGCCTTCCAGGGCTTCACAGCGAATGCCAAACACGGGGAACTACATGACGATCCAGACGATGCAGGAGAGGCAGGTGCGGAAGGAGAGAGCCGCTCTGCCGTTGCTGGCGGTGGCCTCCGCATCGAACCGTGTTGGCATTCGCCCCTACGCGATCGGGCCGGGCTCCCACGCGCCCGCCCGAGAGGAAACACTCCCGGCAGGGGTGGTTGGCAGCGAGCAACCCGTGCGGCAGCACGGGTCGCGGATGCGTCCGGCATGTGGGGACATGGCCGGCGCATCATCGAAGGAGGAGTGGCTTGCGCTCGTCTCTTGGGGAAGAGTCGAGCGCGGCCTGAGGGAGGAGCCGTGTCGCGCCCATGATCGTGGGGACAATCATGACGCGCGCGCGTTTTCAGGCTTTGCGAACAGGACACCAAGGGGAAGGTCACGCGCAAGCGTGGTCTGGTGATCCGTCGCCGGCGTCGGTTTCGACCTGAGGCCGCCTGGAAATCCGCGAGGGTGGGAGCCCGCTCCCACCCTCGCCTTTTTTCATTCGGTGAGCTGTTCGCCGGCGAGCGCGCCGAAGTCGCCCTTGAGCCGGGCCAGGATGCGCTGGTGCAGCTTGCAGACCTGCGATTCGGAGATCGACAGGGCTGCGCCAATCTCGCGCAGGGAGCGTCCCTCCCAGTAGCGCAGGTGCACCAGCCGCGACTCCAGCCTCGAAAGCCGGGCATAGACCAGCCGGTAGAGTTCATCCTGCTCGAGGACGCCCCCCTCGATCTGCCGCGGATCCGCCAGCCCTTCGAGGTCTTCGCCCCCGGCGGCCGGGCCGGGCAGCAGCGCCCCGGCGAACTCGGCGTCGAACTGCTCGAGGCTGAGGCCCAGCGCGGCCGCCAGATCCGCGTCGCCGGGTTCGCGCTGCAGGCGCGAGCGCAGGCTTTCGCGCACGCGGCGCAACTCCTCCGTGCGGGCGCGCAGCAGGCGCGGCATCCAGTCCAGATTGCGCAGCTCATCCAGCAGCGCCCCGCGCACGCGCAGGTCGCAGTAGGCCTCAAAGCAGGTTCCGCGCGCCGGGTCGAAGCCTTCGATCGCCGCGATCAGCCCGAAGGAGGCCGCCGTGTCGAGATCGCCGCGATCGACGTTCTGCGGCAGGCGCGCGGCGAATCGGCGGGCGTAGGCCAGCGCGTGCGGCCGATAGTGCTCGACCAGACGATTGCGCCGCAGTTGGGAGGGACGCGCGTGGTATTGCTTCCACAGGCGCGCGAGCTCGGCCGCGCTGCACTCGGCGGAGCGCAGCCGAGCAGCACGGCTTGTCATGTCGTGAGTGACCACCCCCACAAGCTCATGGATGCAAATCAGCGCTGACGTTGCAAGCACAATCCGTTCGTCATGCTGGTGCTGTCCTGAATTCGAGACATCAGGGATGCGGCAGCGGATCGTCCTCGTAGCCGAGCTCAGCAAGGATCGCGCGCTCGGCGGCGCGCATCGCGGCGCGCTCGCGCGGTCGATGATCGTCGTGTCCGCACAGATGCAGCACTCCGTGCGCGACGTACAGCGCCAGCTCGCGCGCCGGGCTCACGCCGCGCTGGCGAGCGACCCGGCGCGCGCAGGCCACGCTGACGTACAGTTCTCCCATGCGCCGTCGCCCCTCCGAAAGATCGAAGCTGATCACGTCCGTGGGCGAGCGATCCGCGAGCCAGCGGGCGTGCAGGCGCGTCAGTTCGGCGTCGTTGACGAACACGATGCCGAGGCGCTCGAAGCGGCAGCGCGCATGGCGCAGCGTCTGGAGCACGAGCTTGCGCACGGCGGGATCCGTGAGCGGCCGAGCAGCCGTGGACCAGCTGATCTCGACCTCCACCCGGCTCACGGGCGCGGGTCCTGCGGGCGGGCAGGCGCTTCGTACGCGCGCACGATCTGCTCGACCAGCGGGTGGCGCACGATGTCGCGCGCCCCGAACTCGATCACGGCAATGTCCTGCCAGCCCTTGAGGCGGGCGGCGGCGTCGAGCAGGCCGCTGCGCTGATCGCGCTCCAGATCGTTCTGGGTCGGATCTCCCGTGACGACCATGCGCGAACCTTCTCCCAGACGGGTCAAGAACATCTTCATCTGCGAGATGGTCGTGTTCTGGCCCTCGTCGAGGATCGCGAAGGCATGGCTCAGGGTCCGCCCGCGCATGTAGGCCAGCGGCGCGATCTCGAGGATGCCGCTCTCCTCCAGCCGCGCCACCTCCTCGAAGTCGAGCTGGTCGTAGAGCGCGTCATAGATCGGCCGCATGTAGGGATTGAGCTTGGCCTGCAAATCCCCCGGCAGGAAGCCCAGCCGCTCGCCGGCCTCCACGACCGGACGCGTGACGATCAGGCGCCTGCAGGTGCCGGCGCGCAGCGCGCGCACGGCGGCGGTGACGGCGAGATAGGTCTTGCCTGTGCCGCCCGGGCCGATGCCAAAGACCAGCGGGTTCTTCTCGATCGCTTCCAGGTAGCGGCGCTGGTTCTCCGTGCGCGGTTCGACGGCCGCGGGCTTGTGCGCGCGCACCAGTGGCAGCGCGTGCAGTCGCCCGCCTTGCGTCGCGGGCGATTCGCTCGTCCCCCCGCGCACCTGCGGCAGGCGGAAGGCGCTTGGGGAGCGGGTCTGTCCCTGGCGCGGAAGCGCACCGCGCGCGGTGGGCGACTCGACGCTGGTGCTCGGCGCCTGCGTGTCGAGCAGGATCGCCTCGATTTCCGAGCCCTCGATCTCGCGTCCCTTGCGGCTCTTGCCGAGCAGGTGCTCGATGCGCCGACGCGCTTCCTGGACACCCTCTTCGGAACCCTTGAGCTTGAGATTCCCGCGCTTGGTGAAGATCTCGATGTCGAGGTCCTGGCGGAGCAGCTTCGCGTAGCGGTCGTAGGGCCCGAGCACGAGGATCGCCTCGTCATGCGAGCGCAGCGGAATGGTGATCTCTGTCAACAGGATCTCCAGCATCCAAGCAGAGCGGGAGGCTGTCAACCATGCGAACGCGGGAACCGCGTCCGATGCGCTCAGAGGATCAGGAAAGGCCAGCTGGCGGCCGCCATGGGCAGCGCAAACAGCAGGCTGTCGAGCTGATCGAGCAAGCCCCCCGAGGGGCCGAACACCGCAGAAGAGTCCTTCACCTGTGCGCGCCGCTTGATGGCGCTCTCGAACAGATCTCCGGCCTGCGCCGCGAGGTTCAACAGCGCTCCGATCACAAAGCCCGTGGGCCAGCCCCAGCGCAGTTCCGGCAGCACTCCGGCTGCGGCCAGCAGGCCGCCCAACAGCGTGGCGGCCAGAAAGGAGGCGACGCAGCCCCACTCCGTCTTTCCGGGGCTGATGTTGGGGAAGGGATGGCGCCGGCCGAAGCTCATGCCTCCGTAATAACCTGCCGTGTCGCCGATCTTGCTCAGGGCCAGCAGAGCCACCAGCGCTCCAGTGCCAAAGGAGGCATGGACGGCCGCGAGCACGGGCAGCGCCGGCAGCAACCACAGCGCCAGCAGCCCGACGGCTGCCAGCGCCGCCGCCTCGCCCCGAATCAGGAGCCGCGGCAGACAGCCGAGCAGCGTCAGCGTGCACAGGAACGGAAACAGCCGCAGGCGCGCGTCGAGATCGAGAGGCTCCCACGCCAGCCAAACCAGCGCGGCCAGCGAGAACAGCGCGGCCACCCAGCGGCCCAGAACGCGCTGCAAGCCATGCACCGCCAGCACGAACAGCGTGATGCACAGGGCCTCGAGCCACAGCAGCGGATGGTGCGCGGCGCTCAAGGCCATCGGCAGCTTGGCCGCGAGCGGCCGCGCCAGATGTTCGGCGCGCGCCGCATGCATCAACAGCAGCGCCAGCGCGGCACCTGAGAACCAGGAGAGCGCCGCGCCGAGGAGTTGCACGCGCCCCATGCGAGTCAGCTCGAACACGGCGCCGAACAGAACGATGGCGACCGCCACCAGGAGTACCAGCCCGGACTCGCTGCGATCATTGAGCCACAGTAGCGCCGCGAGGCCGAGCACCAGAGCCCCGCCCGAGGCCGTGCGACGCAAGATCTTCTCCAGCGGAGGCGCCATGAGCGGTCGGATCCTAGCGCGAGCTTCCCGTCGAGGTCTTCTCGCCGGGCGCGAGGCCGCCGAACTTGCGCGTGCGCGCGGAGTAGGCGCGCAGCGCCTCGTGGAGCTGGGCCGCGCGGAACTCGGGCCAGCAGCACTCCGTGACGTACAGCTCCGAGTAGCTCGCCTGCCACAGCAGGAAGTTCGACAGGCGCAGCTCCCCCGCCGTGCGGATGATCAGGTCCGGGTCAGGAGTGAGCGGGTCGTAGAGGTAGCGGCGCAGCGTCTCTTCGTCAATGGCCCGCTCCTCGAGCGCGCCGGAGCGCGCGTCGGCGACGATGCGCCTGAGCCCATCGGCGATTTCGCTGCGACTGCCGTAGGAAAGCGCCAGCCGCAGCGTCATGCCCGTATTCGAGGCGGTCATGGCGATCGTGCGCTCGAGTTCCTCGCGGGCGGCCTTCGGCAGCCGCTCGAGCCGGCCGATCGCCGACAGACGCACGCGATTGTCCATCAGCGTGCGGCGCTCCTGAACCAAAAACAGCCGCAACAGCTGCATCAGGTAGCGGACCTCGAGCGGCGGCCGCTTCCAGTTCTCGGCCGAGAAGGCGTACAGGGTCAGGCTCTGCACGCCCAGGCGCGCGCATTCGGTGGTGATCTCGCGCACCGAGGCGATGCCTTCGCGGTGCCCGAAGATGCGCTTGCGTCCGCGCGCCTTGGCCCAGCGGCCATTGCCGTCCATGATGATGGCGATGTGCGCCGGGAAGGCGTCCTTGAACTCAGCGCACGCGGGCTGCGAAGGCTCCGGCGCAGACCCCGGGACCGCACTCATGGCATCAAGGCCCCGCGCGGGATGACCTGCTCGCGCTCCGGCCCGACCGAAAGCATCAGGATCGGCAGGCCCAACTCGCGCTCGAGCGATTCGACGTAGTGTCGGGTGCGCTGCGGCAGTTCCTCGTAGCGCCGCACGGCCGTGATGTCCTCGCTCCAGCCTGGGAAGCTCTGGTACACGGGCTCGACCGAATCGAGGTTGGGCAGGTCGGCGGGCCACTCGCTGCGCTGCTCGTCGCCCACCTGGTAGCGCACCGCCATCTGGATCGTGTCGAAACCGCTCAGCACATCGAGATTGGTCAGGATCAGGCCGTCGGCGCCCGAGACCTCCAGCGCGTAGCGCACCGCCACGGCATCGAACCAGCCGCAACGGCGGGGCCGGCCGGTGGTCGAGCCGTACTCGTTGCCCTGCTTGCGAATGCGTTCGCCGGTGGGATTGTCCTGCTCGCTGGGAAACGGTCCTTCTCCGACGCGCGTGCAGTAGGCCTTGGCGATGCCGATCACGCGATCGAGGTGCTTGGCCGGGAACATCGCGCCCGAGAAGATCCCGTTGGCGCCCGTGTTCGAACTGGTGACGAAGGGATACGTGCCGCCGTCGATGTCGAGCATGGCGCCCTGCGCGCCCTCGAACAGGATGCGCCGGCCCTCGCGAGCGGCGCGCCGCACCAACGCTCCCGTGTCGCAGACGAAGGGCCGCAGCCGCTCCGCCAGCATCGAGTAGCGATCGAGCTGCGATTCCAGATCCAGCGGGGTGCTGCCGTGCACGCGTTCGATCAGCGCGTTCTTCTCCGCCAGCGCCGCGCGCAGGCGCAGCCGGCACACGGCCGGATCCAGAAGATCGCCGATGCGCAGCCCGGTGCGAGCAGCCTTGTCGGCGTAGCAGGGTCCGATGCCGCGGCCCGTGGTGCCGATGCGTCCCTCGCCGCGCCAGCGCTCGGACAACTGGTCGATCACGCGGTGGTGTTCAAAGATCACGTGCGCATGCGCCGAGAGCCGGAGGTTGCCGCCATCGACGTGGATGCGGCGCTGGAGCAGGCCATCGACCTCCTCGAGGAACTTCAGCGGATCCACGGCCACGCCGTTGGCGATCACGTTGACCGTGCGCGGGTTGAGAATGCCCGAGGGAATCAGGTGCAGGACGTACTTCTCGCGGCCGACCACGACCGTGTGGCCCGCATTGGCGCCGCCTTGGTAGCGCACGACGAGATCGGCATCGCGCGCGAGCAGGTCGATCAGCTTGCCCTTGCCTTCATCGCCCCATTGGGCACCAAAAACGCTCAAGCACGGCATGGGAAACAGAGGTCGGTCCGGGGGGCTGGGGGCGGTCGAAAGCGTCGCCGCGCAGAGGCTGCGCAGGGCGCTGGGGGCAGGATTCTTGCGCTCCCGGAGGGGTGGCGACAAGGAAAAAGCGCCGCACACGTCCGCCGCGGCGGCTCAGCGATCCTCTTCGGGGTAGTCCAGCACCTCGGCGGGCACCGTATCGAGCACTTCCCAGCGCAGGAGCGGGGTGATGGTCATATTTTCCTCCGCATCGGTGTGGCGCCAGACCACCGAGCGGATCACGCGCACCAGCGCGTTGCCCTTTTCCTCGGCCTCCTCGATGGCTCGCGGGTCATCGATCAGCTCGCTTTCATCCTCGACGCTGGTGACGCGCCGGGCGATGACATGCACCGCGAAAACGCTGGAGGTCACGGTCAGCATGCTTTGAATCTTCGTCTTGGACTCCGCCGGCAGTTCCTTGTAGCCATCGACCTCCTCGAGTTCCTGAAGGCTCTCGAAGATGCGGTACTCGACGATTTCGCGACCGTACTCATCGAGCGCGGGTTCCGCCGGCTCCTCCTCCTGCTCGCCCTCCTCGGCTTGCTCCTCGGGCAGGTTGCGGTACTGAACCACCTGATCCCAGAAGCGCTGCGGCACTTCGCGGTCGTCGAACAGGGCCTTCAGCACGGCGACGGGCGCCGTGTTGATGTTGACCTGCCAGCCGCCCGAACCCGCTGTGGAGCCCGAGCCGGAGCCTGCTGCCCCGCCCGATCCGGAGCCTTGCGAGCCGCCCTGACCCTGCTCGGACGAACCGCCGCTCTGGCCGCTCTGGCCCTGCCCGGACTGGCTGCTGGGGAGGCTCTGGCCAGAGCCCGTCGGATTCGTGCCGCCAGCTTGCGAGCCCGAGGACTTGCTGCCGCCCGCGGAGGAGCCCGAACCGGAACTGGAGCCGCCCTTGCCCGCGCTGCCAGTCCCCGTCGAGCCGGCGGGGCGGGTGGAACTGCCCGTGTTGCCGCTGGCCGCGGCCAGGGCCTTGGATGCGATCGGCGAGTCGGCCACCTCCACCACCGAACTCCAGACCGTCAGGAAGCTCTCGAGCGAATGCACGCGCACGCCATCTTCGTCGCGGAAATCCCGAAAGTGATGGGCTTCGAAGGGAGCGAGCACCTGAAACTCGCGCAGCGAGCGGGGCAAGCGCTGGTCGTTCTTGTCCGGATCGAAGGAAAGCTGCGAGGGACGCGGCAGATCGCTCTCGCCCTTGGTCATGTAGCTCAGCATCGCGCGCGCCATCTCCTCGGCCTGCGTCGAATCGATGTCCATGCGCGTGCCCTCCCGCGCATTGTCGAGCACGCGCACGACGCGGTTGAAGGCCGCCTTGGCCTGCTCCTCGTCGGGGGTCAGCATGCTGAGCACATTGATCTTAGAGTTCTCGTCCTGAACGAGCACGCGCAGCTTGATCTCGTTGATCTCGGTGCGCGCCGGGCGCGCCCACTCATCGCGACGCGAGTCGCAGGCGGCGGCGTCCTGCCCCTGTCCCTGTCCCTGGCCTTGTCCGCCGCCGGCGGCGGGAGCAGCGCCCGGCGCGGCCGGAGGCGCGCCGGCGGGATTCTGGGAGGCTTGGGAATCGGAGGCTCCCTCCGCGTCGATCTTGAGCTTGTCACAGACCTCCAGCAGGGCCGACTCGATGGCCATGTCCATGCTGGACAGGCCGATCTCGTTGCGGCTCACGCGCGCCTGCGTGCTGGTGGAAACGTTGATCTGGAAGACGATCGCCACCAGCACGAGCAGCAGCAGCACCGCGAGCAGCAGGGCGGCTCCGGATCGGCGGGTGTGGGAGTGGCCGGCGAGGCGCATCGGATCAGGCGACGAGCGGCAGGGCGATTTCTTCCCGCGGACTGCTAGAACTCGCGGTTGAGGTCCGAGCCCTGCAGGATGCGCGGGCGGATGAAGAACAGCACATTGCTCTGCTCCTTGCGAGTGAGCTTGGAGCGGAACAGAAAGCCGAGCAGCGGGATGTCGCCGAGGATCGGCACCTTGTTCTCCTGCTCGACCTTGCGCTCCGAAATCAGGCCGCCCAGGATCACGGCCTGACCCGGCTCCAGATACACGACGGTCCGGGCGGCGCGCTTGGTGATGATCGGGTTGGAGATGGTCTGCCCGTTCTGCAGCGTGAAGGTCGTCGCCGAGCCGGACTCCTGCGAGGCCTCGACATCGATCGACAGGGCCACCGTGCGCGTGCCCACGACGCGCGGGATGACGTACAGCTTGATGCCGACCTCCTCGAAGTTGAGGCCGGCGGCGACCTTGCCGTCGGGCGCGATGTTGTTGACTGAATAGAAGGGCAGCTTCTGCGTGTTCTGGATTTCGGCGCGCGCGCCTTCGCGCACCGCGATCTTGGGCCGCGACTGGATCGCGACGTTCTGGTACGTGGCCAGCGCTTCGAGCACCGCGTTGAACTCCAGGCCGTTCTGCACGGCACTGAGCGTCAGGAGCGAGTCGGCGCTGGCGGCATTGGGCAGGTTGTAAGTGAAGGAGTTGACGAAGGTGTGATCGGGAAAGCCGAAGATCGGCGTGGTGAGATCCACGGGCCGCACGCCCAGATCGAGCGAGTCGCTGGTCGTGACCTCCACGATCTTGGCCTCGATCTCGATCTGAGGCACACCCGCGGCGAAGATGTTGATGAAGCTCTCGACTTCCTTGAGTTGCTCGAAGCCGCTTGTGACCACCAGCCAGTCGGCGATCGGAACGGACTTGCCCTCGTCGGTCATCGCTGCGCGCGTGTCCGAGAGCAGTTCCATGTCCCACTTCTCGAGCAGGTCGAGGCGCACCTTGTCGCGCGTCTGCAGGCCCTCCTCAGGCTTCCAGACCGGGAAGTTGCCGTAAGCGGTGATCAGATCGAGCAGCTTCTTGCCCGTGCCCACCCGCAGCGGAAAGGGCTTGGTGATCAGGCCCGACGCAGGCCAGACCTGGATCCGCTTGCCGAAGGCGAGGTAGGGATTCTCGGAAAACTCGTAATCCTGGGGCACCGCGGCCGGCGCGGATTCTGGGGCCTTGGGAGGGGCTTTGGGTGCGGACTCCGGCGCGGCAGCGGGCTCCTCTGAGGCAGCGGCAGCGGGCTGATCCCCCAATTCCTTGGCTGCCTTGGCGAAGACATCCTCGTCCATGTCCGGTGCCGTGCGGTTGAACGGATCGGGGCCGGGATCCTCGACCGGTTGCAGGGAACCCTGAGCCAGCAACTCGCGAAATTTGTCGAGCGTCAGTTGCTGCTCGTCGGAACGGGGACGTGCCTCCTCCGCGGGCTTGGGGCCCTGACAGGCGGGCAAGAGCAAGCCGAGCAGCAGGGCGAGTGTGCCCGTTCGCTTCACGGGTGTCGCTCCTTCAGAGCTGCGCCTTGACAAGATCCGTGATGTCGCTCACGGCGCGGCCGTCCGAATGCGAAATGGTCTTCCAAACCGAGCAGTGCCCCTCCTGCAGGCGGATCTTCTCGCAGGCATCGCGCACCTTGTTGACAGCCTCTTGCCGCAACTGAATGCCCTCAGGAGAGTTGGGGTCGATCTTCTCGTCGCGGATCTTCTTCCACTGCGGCGTCGCCTTGAGCAGCGCGTCGTAGTCGACCTTGGCCGGCTTGGAAAGCATCTTGCCGTCGTCGAGACCGCAGATGTTGTCGGCCTTGTCCACCTGCCAGCCCTTGGCTTGCGTGTCGGCCATGACGGGCATGACCACGACCGCTTCCCCGCTCCCGGCGGGCGCCGAGAAAGCTCGCATCGGGACCGGCAGAGCCAGCAGCGCGAGGAGCCAAAGAGAGGTCGGCAGGGTCTTCATGACGGAGTATCCGAGTCGTGTATAGCAAAAAGGGGCTGGCCCGTGACCACTGAATTCGTAAATTCCGTCGCCTGCCAAAGCTCTCACCTAGATCGGCAAAAAACCGCCGGACCCCACAGCGAATGCCCGAAAACAGGCCGCCCGGCCTCCCCTGTAGGGGGCCGGGCGGCGGAGATCGAGCGGTGGGGAGCGAGCGGTGAAAAGCCAGCGGACTCCCGCGCTTCAGGAGGCCGCCGGTTCGACGGCCTGCTTGTGGCTCAGCTTGATCTTGCCCCGATCGTCGACGTTGATCACGACCACGTCGAGCACATCGCCCATGTTGACGACGTCGGTGACCTTCTCGACATAGCCCTCGGCGAGCTCGGAGATGTGGCACAGACCCTCCACGCCGGGCAGGATCTCGATGAAGGCGCCGAAGTCGCGCACGCTCTTGACCGTGCCCTTGTAGCGGGCACCGATCTTGGGCGTTTCGCACATCGCCTGGATGGCGGCGACGCAGTCCTTGACCATCTTCGAGTCGTTGCCGAAGACCTGCACGTTGCCCGCGTCGTCGAGGATCGAAATGCGGACCTTGAAGTTCTCCTGCATGGCCTTGATGTTCTTGCCCGAGGGGCCGATCAGGAAGCCGATCTTCTCGCCGGGGATCTGGATCGCCTCCATGCGCGGGGCGAACTCGCTGATCTCGCGCTTGGGACGCGGCACGGCCTGCAGCATGATCCGCAGCACGTGCTTGCGGGCCTGCAGCGCCTGATCGAGGGCCTGCTGCATCAGCTCGCGGCTGACGCCCTTGACCTTGAGGTCCATCTGCAGGGCCGTGATGCCCCGGCCGGTGCCGGCGACCTTGAAGTCCATGTCGCCATGGTGGTCCTCCGAACCCTGGATGTCGGTCAGGATCACGTTGCGCTTGCCGTCGGTGATCAGGCCCATCGCCACGCCGGCGACCGGCTGGGCCACGGGCACGCCCGCGAGCATCATCGCCAGGCAGCCGCCGCAGACCGAAGCCATGGACGAGGAGCCGTTGGACTCGGTGATGTCCGAAACGATCCGGATCGTGTACGGGAAACCCTGCTTGGCCGGGATCACGCCCGCCAGCGCGCGCTCCGCCAGCATGCCGTGCCCGATCTCGCGGCGGCCGGGGCCGCCCAGACGCTTGGTCTCGCCCACCGAGTAGGGCGGGAAGTTGTAGTGCAGGTAGAAGTTCTTTTTGTACTCCTCCTCCAGACCGTCGATGATCTGTTCGTCATCCGGCGTGCCGAGCGTGCAGGAGACCAGCGCCTGCGTCTCGCCGCGGGTGAACAGCACGGAGCCGTGCTGGCGCGGGATGAAGTTCGGCATGACCGTGATCTCGCGCACTTCATCGAGCTTGCGCCCGTCGGTGCGCCGGCCCTGCAGGATCATCTCGCGCTCGCGCTCGGTGACCAGCTCGCCGAACAGCGACTTGACCGCCTTGGTGGTGGCATCCTTCTGATCCTCATCGAGCAGCCCGTTGGTCAGCTTCTCGATGCAGTCGGCCTTGATCGCGTCGATCGCGGCGTAGCGCGCGTGCTTGCCGTGCGTGAACACGGCCACGTCGAGCTGCGGTGCGAACTGGCGGATCTCCGCCCAGAGCTTCTCGTCGCGAGCCGGGGCCGACCAAACCATCGGCTCCTTCCCGACCTTGGCGCTGAGTTCCTCGCACATTTCGACGATCTCGAGGATCACGCCCTGCGCCATCTCGAGCGCCTGCAGCATCTCGCCTTCGCTGAGTTCCTTGGCCGAGCTCTCGACCATGCAGATGCCGTTGCGGTGACCGGCCACGACCAGATCCAGCCGGGACTCCTCGCGGCGGCGGTCATCGGTGGGGAAAGCGAGCAGTGCGCCGTCGAGGTGGCCGATGCGCACGGCACCCAGCGTCTCCTGCACTGGCAGGCCGGAGATGCGCGTGGCCGCGAAGGCCGCGATCATCGCCGCGATGTCGGTGTTGTAGCGGCCGTCGTAGGAGAGCGCGTGCGTCATCACCTGGACTTCGTTGTAGAAGCCCTCGGGGAACATCGGACGGATGGCGCGGTCGATGAGACGCATGGTGAGCGTCTCCTTGGTCGTGGGACGGCCTTCGCGCTTGAAGAAGCCGCCCGGGATCTTGCCGGCTGCCTCGGTCTTCTCGCGGTAGTCGACGGTCAAGGGAAAGAAATCGGCGTCGGCCTTGGCGGCGCCAGAGCAGACGGCGGCGAAGGCCATGGTCTCGCCCAGCGTGCAGATCACGGCCCCGTGGGCCTGGCGCGCGACGATTCCGGTTTCCAAAACGAGACGCACTCCGGCGATCTCGCGCTCGATGCGAACATGATTGAATTGCATGGTTACTGAACTCTTCTGTGTTGTTGTGAGACCGACACTATGGCGAGTCCCCGCGCAGAAGAAAAGCAAGCGGCCCGAACTTCCGTTCGGGCCGGCCTTCGAAGTTTTCCCGCTTGGGGACCCGAATCAGCGGCGCAGGCCGAGCTTCTCGACCACGGCGGCGTAGCGCTCGGGCTGCGAGAGGCGCAGGTACTTGAGCAGCTTGGTGCGGCGGCCGACCATCACCAGCAGGCCGCGACGCGAGGTGTAGTCCTTCTTGTGCGTCTTGAGGTGGCCGGTGAGGTGGTTGATGCGGTCGCTGAGGAGCGCGATCTGGACTTCGGGGGAGCCGGTGTCGCCCTTGGATTGGGCGAACTTCTGAATGGTGTCGGTCTTGGCCATATGGATGTGGTGGGTCACTTGCCGCAGCCCCCGGGAGCGACTCCCGCGGGGCAGGGTGCGTCCGTGCCCCACGCTGGGGAACGGACAATGAGGCCGAAGATTCTAGCCAGCGCCTGCCGGCGGGGCAAGTCGGGGCCGGCTTCGGGCTCCCTACAGCGGGCTCCCTACAGCGGGCTCCCTACAGCGGGCTCCCTACAGCGGGCTCCCTACAGCGGGCTCCCTACAGCGGGCTCCCTACAGCGGGCTCCCTACAGCGGGCTACTTCAGCGGGCTACTTCAGCGGGTCGCCGCTGCCCGCGCCGCTGCCGGGGCGCGGCTGGCGGGCCGGCAAGGCGGCGAGCAGCTCCGTGGTGATCGTCGTGCAGGCGTGGCGAATCAGCGCGGTCTCTGTCGTGAAGCGGTCCTTCAAGTCGGCGAAGTCAAAGCGCTTTTGCTCCAGACGACCACTCCACAGCACCGCCCCATCAGGGCTGATCAGGCGGGCATCCAGCGTGGCCGTCAGGCTCTGGCGCACGGTCCACAGGCTCGTGTCCCACTGCTCGACAATCAGCTGGAGCACGGCCTGCTCCTCGAGCGCACCCGGACGGTAGCTGGCATTGACCACCTTGGCATCCACGAGGTCGAGGTTGAGCGGGCTGTAGCGCCGCTGCACCAGTCCGGCCTGCAGGCTGCTGCGCAAGGCCTGCGTCGGCAGCGCCATCTCACGTCCCTTGGTGGCGCGCGCGTCGGTCAGCGGCGCGATCGCGATCTCGATCGGATCGAGCGCGCTGAGCGAGGCCGTGGTCTGCACCTGCACATCGGCGCCGCGGCGCGGGGGCAATTGGTTGCAAGCGGTCAGGAACAGGATGGGCAGCAGGACGAGGTAGCGCGACAAGGAAGGCCTCCGGATCGCTCGTCGCGCTCGGCAACCCCGAGACCCCCTCGGGCACGGCGCGACGTCGATCGCGACGAATTCTAGGCAGCGCCCGGGCAAAGATCCAATCTCTCGGGCGGAATGCGCGTCAGGGAGGCGTCAGCGTCAGCGCGGGAGACTGAGCCGAACGCGTGAACTCGCGCTCCAGATCGGCGTAGAAGAACTCGCTCGGATCCAGTTCCGGCCAGGCGTATAGCGTGAGCCTCGCGGTCAGATCCCCCGCCGCCAGCGGAAAATTGCCGCCGGCCCCGACAAAGGGCAGCCGCAGCAGGAACTCCGGCCCGTCGGCATCCGGACGGTCTCTGGTCCAGACCACCCAGCGCTTGGCATTCGCGTCGTTGAGGACGGCGCGGTAGATCCCCACCTCGGGCCGGGCATCGGCGTGCTCGTCGGTGAAGGCCAGCACATAGCCCGCACCACTTCCGTCAAAGTCGATCGGCACTGCACCCGGGCCGGGCGGCAACGGCAGATCGCTGGTCAGGCTGGCATCGGAAAGCCGCGGCCGGGCGATCCCGACCCGACCCGCGGGATCGCTGGCGCGCACGCGCAGCAGCAGATCCGGCGCGAGCGCACCGCTCGCGACCCAGCGGCCCTCGGGCTCCGCGAAGCCAGCAGCAGCTCCCGGGTAGGCCGCGCGCACGGCGAAGGTGTTGGGCACACCCGCATTGAAGGCTTGCCCGACGCCGACAGGAATCGTCCCCGAGAGCCCGAGCGCGCGCGCTTCGACGTTGACGCCGATCTCGCCGCTGATCACCGGGTAGTTGGGCGCGGTCAGCGCCAGAGCGGGAAACTCCAGCGGCAGGTCAGCGCTGGGAACGCCCGCGTCATCGAGCAGTTGCGCGTAGCTGTGGTCGACAAGCTGCGTGACGCCTGGATTGACCCCCGGCAGCGGATACTGAAGGTTGGCCGCCTTGAGAAAGGCCTCCGGCGTGAACAACAGCACATTGGGCACCGGGAAGTAGGCCAGCGCCGTCTGGGCGCCGATCTGGCGCGCGCCGATCCCGAAGCTCGAATACGGGCACTCGTAGCTGGTCGTCTGCGGCTGGAAGGAGCAGGTCGAAACGGGCTGAAAAACGCCCGTGGTGATGAGGGTCCGCGAGTCGGCCACGCGACCGGTGTACAGCAGGATCTCCGGATTGGAGCTCTTGACCTTGCCGCTGACCTGCGCGCTCGCCGGCAGGTCGGGCTCGAGCAGCACATCGAGCCGATCCGTCGTGACGCCATCGAAGGTGAACAGCTCGTAGCCGCTGGCGACCACCGTCAGGATCGTCTCGCTGACCAGCGCGGGCTTGATCGTCGCGGCCCCACCCGCGCCGGTGGTGGCGACCCCCACCCCGACCAGCAGCCCGGCCAGATCCTCGTGCGTGTAGACGCTGGCGCCCGCGATCGGCGCCAGCGAACGCGCATCGAACACCCGGACCGCCAGATCGGCTCCCGTGGCCGGTCCTGGCCCGACCAGTCCGCGCTGCGAGAAGCTCGCCGTGATCGGCCCCGTGGAGTTGCGGGCGCGGTCTTGGATCGTCAGCTGGAAGGAGAGCGCCGCGGCCTTGGGATCGAGCACGCCGAGCGGCACCGCGCGAGCGACGAACAGCCCGCTGGAGTGGCTGCCGGCGACGGCCGGAACCTGCGGGTCGGCGCCGAAATTGTCGCCCAGCGAGGTCACGACGCCCGCGGCCCGGATCGGCTCGCTGGCGCGGGCCACGACCACGAGATCGCGCTGGTTGCTGACCAGCGTGCTGGTGTTCGTGCCGCTGACACCCAGACCGCTCAGCAGCGGCGGCGTCGTGTCGAGCACGGGATTTTGGATCCCACTCTGGGTCGGCGAGGTGTCCAGGCGCGTGATCGGACTGGCTTGGCTGCCGCGGCGCAACTGCAGCGCAAAGGCAAGCTCGCCTTCGGCGAAGCGCGGCTTGAGCGGGCTTTGCGAACTGACCAGATCGAGCTCCTCGGCGGTCAGCGTCAGCGAATCGAAGGGCGCCACGAGCGCGACCTCGCGGGCCAGCGCGATCAGCGGCGGATCCTCCTCGGTGCCCGTCTTGGTGCCGAACACGAAGACGCCGACGCGATCGCCGGCCTGGGCGCCGCTGAAGTTGACCTCCAAAGCCAGATCCGCGGGCCCGCTGAGCGCCTGGATGCCGATCGCATCGTCGGGATCGGAGGTCAGGGCGGCGCTCAGCGGCGCGGAAAATGGGGCCGTGCGGTAGTCGAATTCGACGGCGGCGAGCTCGTTGCCCTCATCGTCCGCGATCGGCAGCGTCTGCGACAGACTCAGCCGGACCAGCTTGTTCTGGCCGAGCGAGACCGCCGCTCCCGCAGGATTCGTCGAGCGCCAGCGCCACACGCGTCGATCGGTCTGCAGTCCCCCCGCGAGGCTCAGCGGACTGGGATCGGGATTGTCGATCGGGGCCGCGCCGTCGACCGTGATGGTGAACGAAAGTTCGTCGATCGAGGTCGAGTCCATCGGGCGATCGAAGACCACGACGAGCTCGCCCTTGGCGCTCTGGTTGGTGTCGCCGTCGCCGGGGTAGACCGCAACCACCTTGGGCAGCTCGGGATTCTCGGCGGCGACCGCAAAGCTGAGGATCTTGCGATCGGTCGGGATCGGCACGGCCTGCCCCGTGCGATCGAGGATCGCGGCGTTCTCGCGGTAGCGCACGGTGTAGTCCTGACCCGCCTGCAGCGGCGCGATCGGCAGCACCAGCACGCCGCGGCCGTCGGCGATCGAGACCGCCGTCACCGGTAGCGGCTGCTGCAGCGTGTCCTGCAGGATCTCGAAGGCGTTGTTGAGGCCCGTGGAGGACAGGCTCTCGCTGAAGAACAGCACGATCGGAGAGCGGGCATCGACGCCCGCCGAGCCCGTCGGCGCGAAGCGCACCAGCTTGGGTGCGACGGCATCGACCCACTCACCATCCGCCGGCAGCGATGCGGCTCCTGCGCCGAGCGCCCCGCCACCCCCGCCAAAGCAGTCACCACCAAAGACACAGGCGGGGTTGTCGCACGCCGGGAGCAGCAGCGCGCTGAGCGCCGCCAACAGGGGAAACAGCTTGGATCGCATGGGCGGAGGGGTCGGAGCGAGGCTAGCAGGTCAGCGGCCGGGGTTGGAGAGGGTATGGCTTGGGATCGCGCGGAAGGAGTTCGAGGGACGCGCCGGGGCGGGCCGGGCTTCCGCAAAAGCCCACTTTGACACTGCTCCCTCTCCGGGGACATCGGATCTGGATTGAAACATCCTAAGACTCCACAAAAAAGCGTCCTTTTCATGTGCTCGGCTCCGCCATGGGGAGGCGTCTGGGCAGAAGGGACCGCTGGCTGGCGGCGCTGGGGCGCTGGTCGCGGTTGGTGCGCGGCCGGAGGTCGTTCCTGCACCCGACGTCGATTCTGGAGTGCGCTTGCTGGCGCTCGAGGCACTCGCTGGACCCCCAGTGGCGGCGCACGAGGCGCACGAGGTTGTCGCGCGGCATCGCGAACGGATGATGGATCGGAAAGAGCGGGGTTCCTGGTGCTGCAGGCGATCTGGCGCCGCGAGCCCTGAGTGGTGGCACGAGCCGTCGCGGGAAGCACCTGTGCCCCAGCACCCACGAGGACGGGTCGGCCGCACCGCGCTCGCGCGGAAAATGCGCTTCCCTGTTTCGATTCTGTCCCCGCTCGGGGAGCAGCATCGGTGACCGGCAGGCCCCCACCACCTACAATTGGCTCCCGTCCGCATGCCGCCTTGGCCCCACCGACTCCCCCGATCCGCCCCACTGCTGCTGAGCGGGCTCCTCAGCCTGTGCGTCGGGTGCAAGGCCCCCGTGGATCCCGTCGCGGAAGAACGCCGCTTCCAGGAGCGTCTGGCGGGCCTGTTCCCGGAGCTTGCCCCGCCGATCGATCGCGCCGCGATCCGTTCGCTGCTGAGCCGCGAGCGGGTCCCGACCCCCGATCCGCGGGACGAGGAGTTGCGCAGCGAACTGCGGCTGGCGCTGGATGCCGCCGATCTCGCCCGGGCCCGCGATCTGCTGGTCGAGCAGTTGGGCACGCGCGAACTCGACGAGGCTCAGGCCTTGCTGGACGCGGGCGATGTGCGTACCGCGCTGGCGCGGCTGGATGCGAGCGCTCGCAACCTGCCCACCAGCCCGCGCCTCCTCGCCTTGCGCGGCGAAGCGCGCTGGCGGCTGGGCGCCGAGGAGCGCGATGAGATGCTGGTGCGCGAGGCGCGCGCCGATCTGAGTCAGGCCAGTCTGGCGCTGCCCTCGGCACGCGTTTTCACGCGGCTTTCGCAGACCAGCAGTTGGCTCGCGGAGCCGGGCGCCGCGCGCCAGGCGGCGGAACGCGCCGTGGAACTGGGCGCGGGCCTGGGCCCGCAGGGCGAGGCCGAGCGCGAGCGCGCTCGCGCGAGCGTCGAGGAGTGGAAGGCTCTCGCCGCGGCGGGGCTCACGCCAGAGGAACGGGCACCCGCCGGCGCGCGCGCCCGCCTGGCGCTCGAGGAATGGCTCGGCTTCGCGCCCTTCGATCGCTGGGCCTGGATCGAACGCGCACGGCTGCTGGAGGCCGGCGAACTGCCCGGCGTCGCGCTGCGCGCCTGCTGGCGCAGCCTGGAATGGCTGCCCGAGGAGCCAGAGCTGCATGCGATCGCCGCGCGGCTGTGTGTCAGCCTCGGCGGCGCAGACCGTCTGATCGAGGAGTACGGACGCTGGAGCGCGGCGCACCCCGGGGTGGCGCTGGCCGCGTGGTATCCGGCTCAGGCGGCCTTGGAAAAGGGCCTCGAACAGGTGCGCGGCGAGCGCGACGGACGCAACTACCTCGCGCTGGCCGTGCGTGAATTCGAACGTTTCCGCTCGCTCGCTCCCGCGCAGGCGGCTGCCGTGGAACAGCCCCTGCTGGAGGCGCGCATCGGCTCGGTCTGGTCGCAGATCCATGCCGGCGACTGGGTCGGCGCCGAACAACCGCTGGTCGAACTGGAAGCCGCGCAGCCGGGGTCTCTCACGCGCACGGACCTGCGCGTGGCGAGCGGACTGCTGGCGCTGGAGTGGATCGGCAGCCGCTGGGCGAAGGGCGTGGAGGATCCTGACAGCAGCACCAGCCTGCTGGCTCTCGCCCAGGCGGGATCGATCTACGAGCGCCTGCACCAGCTCGTGCCCGAGCAGCCCGACTGGGCCAACAACGCCGGCTTTTTCCTGCGCGATCTGGGCGTGGCACAAGAACTCAACGGACGCATCGCCTGCCGGCGCGGCGAGTCCGCGGTGGCGAACCAGCTGATGGACAGCGCGCGCGATCTGATGGAGCGCAGCTGGCGCGCCTACGAAGCGGCCGCGCGGCTCTGCCCCGACGACGCACGGGTGGTCAACGATGCCGGCGTGATCCTGACGTACTACCTGCAGCGCGACGCGCAAGCGGCGCAGCGCTGCTTCGAGCGAGCCATCGAACTGGGACAATCGCGCCGCCCCGAGCTGGAAGCCGCCGGCAAGGCCCGCGAACTCGAGGAGTTGCTGACCGCCATCGGCGATGCCGAGCAGAACCTCGGGGTGCTGCTGTTGACCCTGCGCGGGGACGCGCGGGCGGCCCTGCCGCATCTGGAGCGCTGCCGAGGCATGGGCCCCGACCCCCGTCCCGAGGTCGTGGGTCCGGGCGGCTTTCTCGAGCGCTGCCGAACCGCCATCAACACCGGAGCCGATCCGCGCGTACAGGAGTCCGAACGCTGGGGCGCGCCCTGCGAACGCTAGAATCCCGCGCCCGACGAACACTTGAACCATGATTTCCACGCTACTTGCCTTGTGCCTTGTTCCCGCCCCCGCCATCACCGCACCCCCGATCTTTGCCGCGGGCCCGGGCTTCTCCGCCCTCGGACAGGAAAGCAGCGAACAGCTGATCCGCGATGGTCGCGCGCTGCTGGCGCTGGGCAAGGCTGGTGAGGCACTGCCGCTGTTCGAGAAGGCCGATGCGCTGGGCGGCGGCAAGCTCGCCACGCGCATGTGGGTGCTGCGCGCCTGGCTGGAAACCGGCCGCACCAACGCGGCGCTCGACGCGATCGACGCGCTGGCGAAGGACAACCAGGGTGCTGAGATCGACTACCTCTACGGCATGGCCTTCCATGCGGTCGCCAAGCAGCGCATCGCGGAGAACGCCGGCGGCGCGATCATCGGCATGAACTTTCAGGATGCGGTCGGCTACCTGAAGAAGGCCTGCGCCGCCGACGCGGGAAAGTACTGGGACGCACAGTACGCGCTGGCGGAGTCCGCCTGGTTCACGCAGGATCTCGACACGGCCGGAGCAGCGGCGATCGAGGCGGTCAAAGTGATGCCTAAGTCACCGCAGGCGCAGTATCTGCTGGGACAGATCGCCTTCTCGCAGTACGTCGCGGCGCAGGGCAACGAGGCGAGCATGTCCGCCGCCGCGGAGCATGCCAAGCGCGCCGAAGCGGCCTTCCAGGCCGTCGATGCGCTGCTCAAGGCCTCGGAACTGCCCGTCGACCGCTCGTTCCGCGCGCAGGCGGCGGGCAAGCTCGGCAATCTGCACAGCTGGCTCAGGAACAAGGACGCGGCCGTTCAGAGCTTCGCGCTCGCGCTGGGGCTCGATCCCTCGACGGTCGATTTGGGCACCGTGCTGCAGAGCATGAACGCGCAGTTCGGGAAAGACGGCCCTCAGGCCTTCCTGGCGGCGCTGGAGACCGGATCGACGGCGTTCACGGCCACCTGGGGTGCGGACAACGCGGGCGATGCGACGCTCTTGTGGTGGCTCGGCTGGGCGCGCCTCGAGCAGGCGCAGTACGAGGGCGCGGAACTGGCCTTTTCGGGCGCCGTGAAGAAGTGGCCGCAGTTCTACAACTCCTGGTTCTTCATCGCGCTCTCGCGCTACTCGCGCCAGGACTACAACGGCGCGATCACCGCTCTCCTGCGGCACTACGAGGAGAACAAGGACGATCTGGTCGTCACCGTGGGACAGAATCCCAACCGTCATTTGGCGGTGCTGGATTTCCTGATCGGCAAGTGCGCGGGCGAGCGCGATCTGGAAGCCGGGATGTTGAGCGAGATCCAAGGGCTGGCCGCGCCCGAGGTTTCACGCTACTGGAACAACGCCGGACTGTTCTACCGCGACGCCGCCGAGCTGCCGCGCCGTTCGGACAACGAGGAGGAGCGCGCGCGCGCGATGCAGTGGTGCGAGAGGGCATACGAGTTCTACAGCCGGGCGCTCGCGCTCGAACCCGAGAACCCGGCCTATCTCAACGACACGGCCGTGATGCTGCACTACTACCTCGACCGCGACCTCGAGCGTGCGAGGGAGATGTACAAGCTCGCCAACGCCCGCGCAAAGGTGCTGCTCGAGCGCAAGGATCTCAAGCCGGATGAGCGCGAGCTCTACAAGATCGCCGAGCGCGATTCGCGCAACAACCTCGCCCGGCTCGAAAAGGGCATCAAGAACAACGGCTGAGCTCGAGTGGCGTCCCTGCGATTGATCCGCATGCTCGACAAGGCTCCCGAAGAGCCGGTGGTCGTCGTCGATGGCCACTTGGACGCCCGCGGACTCGAATTGTCGCATTGGCCCGGCAATCGCACGCCTGCCGAACTCAAGCACGAGCTTTCCACCGGCATTGCGCTCCGGTTCGCGGCCCTGCCTGAAGCCGAGCGCGAGCGCCTGTGCGGCGGGGCGCGCATCGTGCTCAACAACCACTACGACACGGACGGCCTGCTGGCCTGCTTCGCCGTGCTGCATCCACAGACCGCGCTCGCGCACCGCGAACTGCTACTGCGCGCGGCGGGCAGCGGCGACATGTTCCGCGGTCAGGACGAGCGCGCCTTCGCGCTCGACATGCTGATCCTGGGTATGGCGGGCCACGCGCGCTACGCGCATCTTAAGGGGCATGCCAAGCACGAGCGCATCGCCAATGACCTGATGGAGGAGCTGCCCGCGATCCTGAGCGCGGATCCGCTGCCCTATCCCGAGCTGTGGAGCGCGGCGCTCGAGCGTCTGCGCATGGACAAGGCCCGCATCGCGGCCGCGGCGCGCGACGACATGGTGCACCTCGACCTGTTCGTCTGCACGCTGGAGCCCGGCAGCGACCCGGGACGACACGCGCTGTTTGCCTCGACCGCCTGCGATCGGGCGCTGGTGCTGGTGCAGGACCCGGGCGGAACGCGCGCCCGGCTGGTGGTCAACACGACTTCGTGGTTCGACGTCCCTGGACAGCGGCGGCAGCCGCGCCCGGACCTGCCGGCGCTGTGCGACCGGCTCAACCGCCTCGAAACCGGGCCGTACCGCTGGCATTCCCAGCCTGGCGCTTCGCCGACGCCCGAGCTGTGGTGCGGCGAAGCTGGCGCGGAACTCTTCGCGGAACACAACGCCTGCCTGCGGCCGAGCGGCATCGATCCGCTGCGGATCAAGCGCGAGGTGATCGACGCCGTGCGCGCCGCCTGGGTCTTTCCGGGCGAAGACGAATAAGCCCAGAGGCCGTGGCATCGCGCCCTTGCGGTGCGTTATAGAACGGGCGTGACTCCGCACAAACCCGACTTCGACACCGTCGCAGCAGTGGATCTGGGCTCCAACAGCTTCCACCTAGTGGTGGCGCGCGTGGTCGGAGAGGGCCCCACCGTCGTCGATCGTCTGCGCGAGCGGGTGCGGCTGGCGGGCGGCCTCGACGAGCACAAGCGGCTCGATGAACCGACCATGCGGCGCGCGCTCGCCTGCATGGAGCGCTTCGGTGAGCGGCTGCGCGGCATGCCAGAGGGCAGCGTGCGCGCCGTGGGCACCAGTGCTCTGCGTGTCGCGCGCAATGCGCCGACGTTCCTCGAGCGCGCTGGCGAAGTGCTCGGCCATCGCATCGAGATCGTCAGCGGCCAGGAGGAAGCGCGCCTGATCTACCTGGGCGTCGCGCACGACATCGCGGACGGGCCCGAGCGGCGGCTGGTGGTCGACATCGGCGGCGGCAGCACCGAGTGCATCCTGGGCGAGCACTACGATGCGATCCTCGCCGACAGCCTGCACATGGGCTGCGTCAACTGGAGCCTGCGCTGGTTCTCCCGCGGGCTGATCACGCGCGAAAACCTCGATCAGGCGATCCTCGAGGCGCGCCGCGAGGTCCGCTCGCTGGAGCGCCAGTACAAGCAACTGGGCTGGGGCGAGGCGATCGGCTCCTCCGGATCCATCCTCGCGATCGCGGAGATCCTGCGCGCGAACGGCTGGTGCGAGCAAGGGATCAGCGAGCGCGGCCTGAGAAAACTGCGCAAGGAGCTGCTCGAGCAGGGCCGCATCGACCGGCTGCAGCTCTCCGGGCTGAGCGAGGAGCGGCGCGATGTGCTGCTGGGCGGCGTGGCGATCCTTTCGGCGATCTTCGAGGGTCTGGATCTGGAGCACATGCGCACGTCGCAGGGAGCGATGCGCGAAGGCCTGATCTTCGACCTGCTCGGCCGGATCCGCCACGAGGACCTGCGCGAGCGCACGATCCGCTCCTTGGGAGATCGCTACCACGCCGACCTCGCGCAGGCGGGCCGCGTGCAGCGCACGGCCCTGGAACTCCTGGAGGCTCTGGCGAGCGACTGGAAGCTCGACAAGGAGGCCTGCGCTCAGTCGCTTTCCTGGGCCGGAAGACTGCACGAGATCGGGCTCTCGCTCTCGCATCAGGGCTACCACAAGCATGGTGCTTACATCCTCGAGAACTCCGACCTGCCCGGCTTCTCGCGGCAGGATCAGCAGGTGCTGGCGGCGCTAGTCCGGCTGCATCGGCGCAGGTTCGAGCAGGAAGAGCTGGAGCGCCTCGTGCCCTCACTGCGCCGCGGGACGCGACAGCTTGCGGTGATCCTACGACTGGCGGTGTTGTTCAACCGCAGCCGGGGCGGACAGACCGCGCCGCGCATCCAGGCCCGCGCCCAGCGCGATCGGCTCGAGTTGGAGCTGCCGCCCGGCTGGCTGAAGCAGAACCCGCTGGCGCGCGCCGATCTCGAAGAGGAGCGCGCGCGGCTGGCCGAGGCTGGCATCGAGCTCGTGGCCGAACCGGACTAGATGCAGCCGAAGTTCGCCAGCAGTTCGTCCTGCGCGGAACGCGGTTTCTGGTTGCCCGGCTTGAGACGGCGGTACTTGCCGTCCGGCTGGAGCACCCACGCCTGCGTGTTGTCCGTGAGGTAGGGCTCGAGCGCCTCGGCCCGCACGCGCGCGGCCAGCGCGTGGTCCTGCACCGGGAAGGCGACTTCGATGCGCGTGTAGAAGTTGCGCTGCATCCAGTCGGCGCTCGAGCAGTACAGCTCGCCTTCGCCGCCGGCCTGGAACCAAAACACGCGGCTGTGCTCGAGCAGACGCCCCACGATCGAGCGAACGCGAATACGCTCGGAGATCCCCGGCATACCGGGCCGCAGGCAGCATACGCCGCGCACGATCAGGTCGATCTCGACCCCGGCCTGCGAGGCGCGGTACAGCGCCTGGATGATCTTCGGCTCGGCCAACGCGTTCATCTTGGCGATGATACGAGCGGACTTGCCCGAGCGGGCCATGTCGGTCTCTGTGTCGATCATCGCGATCAGCGACTTCTGCAGCGTGAAGGGCGCCTGACGCAGGCGCTTGAGGCGCGCCGCGCGGCCCAGCCCGGTCAGTTGCGTGAACAGACGCTGCACATCCTCGCCCAGATCGCGGTCGGCGCTCAAAAGCCCGATGTCCGTGTAGCCCTTGGCCGTTCCAGCGTGGTAGTTGCCCGTCGACATGTGCACGTAATTGACGAGTCGCGAGCTCTCCCGCCGCACGATCAGCAGCAGCTTGGCGTGCGTCTTGAAGCCGACGACGCCGTACACGACCTTGACGCCCGCTTCCTGCAGGCGCGTCGCGAGCTGGATGTTCGCGGCCTCGTCGAAGCGCGCGCGCAGTTCGATCACCGCGGTGACCTCCTTGCCATTGCGCGCGGCTTCGATCAGCGCTTCCACGAAGGGGGAATCCTTGCCCGTGCGGTAAAGCGTCTGCTTGATCGCCAGCACGTCCGCATCCTGAGCGGCGGCGCGCACCAGTTCGACCACCGGCAGGAAGGATTCGAAGGGATGGTGCAGCACGATGTCGCCGGAGCGGATCCAGGCGAAAGGATCGCTAGCCTGCTCGAAGCGCTTGGGCACGCGCGGGCTCATGCGCGGGTACTTCAGGTCCGCCCGGTCGACGATCTCCCAGATGGCCGCGAGCCGGTGCAGGTTGACGGGCCCGTTGACGCGGTAGAGATCCTCTTCGCCCAGTTCGAAGCGTTCGAGCAGATACTGCACGAGCTTCTCCGGGCAGTCCTGAGCCACCTCCAGCCGCACCGTTTCGCCGTAAGCGCGCGAGGAAAGCTCGCCCTTGATCGCGCGCAGCAGATCCTCCGCCTCCTCCTCGTCGACGAACAGATCGCTATTGCGCGTGACGCGGAACTGGTGGCAGGAGGTCACCGTCATGCCGGGGAAGAGTTCCCCCACCTGATCATGGACGATCGAGGAGAGCAGCACGAAATCGTGCGGACCGCTGCCGATCTCGCGCGGCAGCGCGATCAGCCGTGGCAGGGCGCGCGGGACCTGCACGACCGCCAGGCCGTTCTCGCGCCCGAACGCATCCGTGCCCTCCAGCTGGCAGATGAAGTTGAGGCTCTTGTTCTGGATGCGCGGAAAGGGGTGCGCCGGATCGAGCCCGACCGGCGTCATCACCGGCTGCACTTCCTTGTGGAAGAACTTGCCGATCCACCGCTGCTGGCGGGCGTTCCAGTCGGCGCGCTTGACGATGCGGATGCTCTGCTTTTCCAGCTCGGGCAACAGGATCTCGTTCAGCACGCGGTACTGCTCGGCGACGAGCGCGTGCGCGCCTTCGCTGATCCTTTGCAGGAGATCCTGCGGGTAGATTCCGTCCGCAGCCGCGGTGCGCACGCCGAAGGCGATCTGCTGCTTGACCCCCGAGACCCGGATCTCGAAGAACTCGTCGAGGTTGGTGGAACAGATCGTCAAGAAGCGCAGCCGCTCGAGCAGCGGGGTCGTGGGGTCCTTCGCCTGCTCGAGCACGCGCAGGTTGAACTCGATCAGCGAGAGCTCGCGGTTGAGGTAGAGGCCGGGGTCGCGCAGATCCTGAGCCGGACCCGCTTCCTGCCGGGGGCTGGGCGTCAGGGTGAAGGCCGGGATCGGGCTCTTCGGCTCTTCATGGGGTTCGGACATCACGAGGCAATGCTCCCATAGCTCATCGGCCGCGGCCAAGCCAAGCTCCTGCAAAGAGCCCCACCCTCCCGCTTTCTTGACCCCATCTTCATATCCGCGTACCGGAATTGCAACTTCGGATAAACTCTATAGGCCGTGATCGATCTCGCACCCCAGCTGAGCCTTCTGGAAGCGCGTGCGCAGGCTCTGGAGGTGCATGGGCTGCGCGTGGCGGCTTTGCGGATCAATGTCTGGCTCGAACTGTGCGGCCACAGCGCGCTGCGCTCCGACCTGCGCTGGCTGCGGCTTTCCGCCCGCGAGGCCCGCGATCTGGAGGTGCTGGAAAAGCGCGCCTGGGTGAAGATCAGCGCTGCCGAGTTGGAGCACGCGCGCTCCACGCTGAGCGCGGCGCTCGCATCGGCGCGCTTTTCTGGACTGCTGAGGGCGCTCGCCAGCCTGCCCCCGCTCGAGCCCCGGCGGGCGCAGCGCGCGCTGCCGCGCATGCTCACGCGGCTGCGGCGCGCCGCCGACGCCGCGCTCAAGGCCCCCAACGATGAAGCCGCCCGTCATCGGCTGCGCCGACGAGCCCGCAGGCTGCGCTACGCCTGCGAATGGCTGGGCCGGCCCGCCAACGAGTGGATCGCCATTCAAGAGGAACTCGGTCGCAGCAACGATGCCGCCGTCGCGCTCGAACGGGCCCGGCGTCAGCACGTCGGAGATGCCACCCTGCTGGCCGCGCTGACGCAGGAAGCCCGAGGCACGCCTGTGCGTCTGCGGGAACTGTGGGAGCAGGTGGAACGCAGTTTGGAGGAGGAAGCCTGAGCACGCCATGGATCTCTATCTGATACGCCATGCCATCGCCGAGGAGCGTTCCGAGGGTGTGGACGATCTGCGTCGCGCGCTCGTGCCGCAGGGGCGCAGTCGCTTTCGGGAAATCGTCCGCGGACTCGAACAGCTGGAGGTGTCGCTCGATCTCGTGCAGCACAGCCCGGCCCGCCGCGCGCTGGAGACGGCCGAGTTGCTCGCCCCGCTGCTCGAGGGCGAGTTCGAAGTCACCGAGCGCCTTTACGCCCCGCCGTGCGAGGACCTGCTGCAGGAACTACGCAGCGAACGCATTGCGCTCGTGGGACACGAGCCCTGGCTCTCGCAGCTGGGCTTCTGGCTGATCAGCGGCTGGCGCAACTTCGATTCGCGCGCCGGCGTCAGCCCGATCGGCATCAAGAAGGGCGGAGTGATGCACCTCAAGGGCCTGCCACGGCCCGGGGAGATGACGCTTGTGGGCGTCTACCCGCCGCGGGTGCTGCGCCTGCTGGGCAGGCGCTGAGGGCGCTCAGTTCTTGTAGCTCTGCAGCGGCGCGGGAATCCGTCCGCCGCGCCCGCGCAGGACTTCCGCCGCGAAGCGTCCGGGGTCCTGCACGATCGCCGTGCCGAGCAGACCGCCCCACTCGACCTTCTCACCGGGGCCCTTGCCCGGGACGGGGATGATGCGCACGGCCGTGGTCTTGTGGTTGACCATGCCGATCGCCATCTGATCGGCGATGATGCCGCCGATCACCGAAGCGGGCGTGTCGCCCGGGACGGCCACCATGTCGAGTCCCACCGAGCACACGGCCGTCATTTCGCCCAGCTTGGCGAGACTCAAGGCCCCCGTCTGTACCGCGCGGATCATGCCGCTGTCCTCCGACACCGGGATGAAGGCGCCGGAGAGCCCGCCGACGCTCGAAGAGGCCATCGCGCCGCCCTTCTTGACCGCATCGGTCAGCATCGCCAGCGCCGCAGTGGTGCCGGGAGCGCCGGTGCGATCGACGCCAATCAGTTCCAGAATGTCGGAGACCGAGTCGCCTTCGGCGGGAGTCGGCGCAAGGCTGACATCGACGATGCCGAAGACCGTGCCCAGGCGGCGCGCGGCCTCTCGGCCAACCAGCTCGCCCATGCGCGTGATCTTGAACGAGGTGCGCTTGATCGTCTCCGCGACCGCCAGCAGATCCGCCTGCGGTCCAAGCCGCGCCAGGGCCGAGCGCACGACGCCGGGACCCGACACGCCGACATTCAGCACCGTCTCCGGCTCGCCGATTCCGATGTGCGCTCCGGCGACAAAGGGATTGTCCTCGACGGCATTGCAGAAGCAGACGAGCTTGGCGCAGCCCAGCGCGCCGCTCTCGCGCGTGGCGGCGGCCGTGCGCAGCACCACCTCGGAGAAGTAGTTGACTGCATCCATGTTGATGCCCGCCTTCGTGGAAGCGAGGCTGACGGAGGCGCACACATGCTTGGTTTCGGCCAGCGCATGCGGGATCGATTCAAACAGCGCGCGGTCGCAGTTGGTGTAGCCCTTGTGCACGTAGGCGCTGAAACCGCCGATGAAATCGACGCCCACGGCCTTGGCCGCCGCATCCATGGCGCGGGCGAAGGGCACTAGATTGCTCTGCGCGCTCGCGGCGGCCACCAGCGCGATCGGCGTGGTCGCGATGCGCTTGTTGATGATCGGTATGCCGTAGTCGGCCGAGATCGAGTTGGCCACGGCGACGAGATCGCCCGCGTGGTGCGTGATCTTGGCGTAGATCTTCTCGCAGGCCGACTCCACGTCGGGATCGGCGCAATCGAGCAGGTTGATGCCGAGCGTCGTCGTGCGGATATCGAGCGTCTCCAGCTCGATCATCCGCACCGTTTCAAGGATTTCAGAATCGGTGAACGGCATGAATGTGGCGCTCCTTGGCGCCATCAGATCCGGTGCATGAAGCGGAAGACGCGCTCGTGCATCACGCGCACGACGTAGTCATCCGGCCCCCCCAGGCACTCGAGGCACTGCTTGACGTGCGCGAAGGAAGTGCCGGGCGGCAGTTCAACCATCAGCACGAGGTGAAAATAGCCCTCGACCATCTTCTGCGAGATGTCGAGCACGTTGCCGTTGAGCTTGCCCACGGCCGTGGTGATCTCTGCCAGCACGCCGGGGCGGTTGCGGCCCGCGCAGGAGACGACCAGACCGGAGCCGATCTGTGCATCCAGCGGCTCGGGCAGGTGCGGCAGCGTGCGCGCGGCGTGCTCGGCGTCGGGGCCTCGATCGGGTCGCGGCGCTTCGTAGCCCTTGGGACCGTTGGCGATCGAAATGCCGTGCGCACGCGCCCATTCCTCGGCCTGCGGCGTGACGATCGTGTCGCCATCGACGAAGATCTCCCGCGCCTGACTGCGCTGCAGATCCTCGACGGTGAGAAAGCGGCGGGGCATGACTACAGGTGTGCGACGAGGTCGGGATGCGGGCGCGGGATCACGACTTCGCGAGCCAGCAGGCCGCGCTCCTGCGCCTGACGGGCCCCCGCCGCGACCGCGGAGCGCACATCGCTGACCTCGCCGGTCAGCGTGAAGAAGCTCTTGCCGCCGAGCCCGTTGGCGATGCGGAAATCGATCAGATCGACAGTCGCCGTCTTGAGCGCGAGGTCGGCTGCCAGAATCGAGCTTGCGACCGTCGTGGTCTCCACGACGCCGACGGCGTCGAGGTTGCCCGTGATCGTGCCGCCCTTGCGGCGCAGCATCGGCACGATCTGCTCGTGTACCTGCGGGATCACCAGTTGGTCGACCAGATCGCTGCCCGCCAGTTGGGCGCCGCGCGCCGCCGAGGCGCGCACGTCCTGCACGGAGCCGGTGAACAGCATGATGTACTTGCCCGGCTGCACGGGCGAGGCGAAGAGCATCTCCACGCGCGCCTCCTTGAGCACCGCGTCGGCGACTTCCACGCCCTTGGCGACGGAGCACAGCTCCAGCAGGCCGATGCAGGCCTCCAGCACGGCTGATTCGCGCATTTCCGGGTTCTGGTCGTTGCGTTGCATGTCTCGTGTCCTCGCTGCTTGGGTTGACTACTTGTTCTGTTTCGCGGGTACGTCGAGTTCCCGCACCGGGCCGATCACGCGGCCGTCCTCGAGTTCCATCTTGTCGATGATCGCGCTGACCGCGCACTGAAAGCCGATGTCGTGGCCCTTGCCAATGACGTGTCGCGCGGAGCGACCGAAGACGACCAGCACGCGCTCTCCGATGCCCGCACCCAGCGGATCGGCGGCGACAATCGTCTCCGCCGAGGGCTTGCCGTCGAGCGTGAACGGCTGAACCACGAGGAAGCGCACGCCGGTCAGCGTGGGATCCTTCTTGGTGGCCCAGACATTCCCGACGACGGTACCGATCAGCATCTCAGGCCTCCCTCACCGGATCGAGTTCTTCATTCCAGTGGGCCGGCGCTAGCGGAGCATCCAGATCGTCGACGATGCCGACGATGGCGGCTTCGAAGGCGAAATCTCCGTCGGCGCCCAGCGCCGCTACCCGCGCGGCCTTGCCGAAAGCGACGATCACGCGCTGACCCAGATCCGCGCCCAGCGGATCGGCGGCGACGACCGGCGTCACCTTGGGCGCGCCCGGTTCGCGGCGCTCATCGAGCGGCTGGATCACGAGCAGACGCTGCCCGGCGAGATCGCCGGCCTTGCGCGTGGCCCAGACTTCTCCGACGACGCGCCCGAGGAACATCAGCTGACCCCCGTGTTGACTCGTCCGCCAAGGCTTTCCAGCGCGCGCCGGACCGCCTTGACCGCCTCGTCGATTTCGGCATCGCTGCCCGCCAGACGCAGGCGCCCGACCGCGCCCTCGGCTCCCAACCCCACGATGCGGATCGGGGAGGCCTTCTCGGCCTCGTTGGCGGCCAGCACCACGTAGATCGCGGGATTAACCTCGAGCGTGTAGAGCGTGTCGTCGCCCAGCACGAGCATGCCCGCGCGGGTGCGGTTGATCATCATCGCGTGGTGGTCGCTGATCTTGCGAATCACCTCGGAGGTCATCAGGTTCGGTCGCAGCGCATCGGCAGCGCTGACCCCGGCCGCCTTGAGGATCAGTTCACCGGCCTGGCGCACCATGCCCTGATCTGGCGAATGCACTTCCAGCGTCCCGTAGGAGCGCTCCGTGACCAGCGCGCCGGGCCGCACATCGCAGGCCTTGAGCGCGACGTCCATCAGGCGGTTGATCACGATGCCCGGCTGGACCTCAAGCCAGAACGAGGCCTCGCCCGCGACGGGGAAGAACCCGTCGGAGTTGGTGGCCACGGTGGCGGCGAACTGCGGCTGCATCTGGTCGATGAAGACCGCGCCGCGCAGCTCGATGTTCGAGGTCGCTCCCATTGCGTTTCGCTGCGCGCGGCGTGCTCAGGCCGCACGCGGCGCAGGCCTCACTTGGCTTCCGGGGGCTTGGGGAGGAACTTCTCGATGTCGACCGCCGGACGCGGAATGACGTGCACGCTGACGACGTCGCCGATTCGCTTGGCGGCGGCGGCGCCAGCTTCGACGGCGGCCTTCACGGCACCGACTTCGCCGCGCACCATCACGGTCACCAGCGCGCCGCCGGAGCGGCTTTCCTTGCCGATCAGCGTCACCTTGGCGGCCTTGCACATGGCGTCGGCGGCCTCGATGGCTCCGATATTGCCCTTGGTCTCAACCAGACCGAGCGCGATCATGCTGTCCATAGTTGCTTTGCTTTCTTCAGGGGGTCAGAGCGTGATCAGGCCTTGCAGGAACCTGTGGTCACCTCGTGGTGCGGACAACCCTTGCACGGTCCCATCGGGCAACCGCTACCCGCGTGGGTCATCAGGGTTTGGATTTCAGAGGGCGTGAAGGCTGCGCCGACGTACGGGCCGCTGCGCGCCATGCCGGCGGAAAGCGGGCTGCCTGCCGGCGGCAGCGAGGCCGTCGCGCCAGAGGCCGTCGCGCCAGAGGCCGTCGCGCCAGAGGCCGTCGGGGCAAACAGGGGGGACGCGGCTCGGGGAGCCGGTTCGCGCGTGCCCGAGCCCGGGCTGGAAGCGCCGCCGAAGCTCATCGGCACGCTGCTTTTCACCGCTTGGGCCACCTTGGGCTGCATCGACGGAATCATGGCCGTCGCCGTCGCCGAGCCGGAAGCCTTTTCGCCGCCGGTACGGGTGGACAGCACGCTGTTGCCCTGCCAGTTGGAAGCAGCCGGCGCGCTGAACGCGCTGAAGCTCGTCGGCGGCGTGCGCATCGACAGTGCCGGATCGCCGGCCTGACCGCTGCCGCGCGGAGCACCCTCGCCGGTCAGCGCACCGACGCGCGCATGGTCGCGGGCTTCGATCTGCTTCCAGTCGCGCCGCATGTAAGCCGCACGCTTGACGTTGACCAGATGGCGGGCCGTGATGTTCTCGGAAGTGATATTGCCGGCCTGCGGACCGCAGCCCAGCGAGAAGGAAGGCATCAGGTTGGTGCTGTAGCCGACAGCACCCTGCGAGGTCGGGCCGTTGACGATGATCCGGCTGGCGGGTTTCTCGAGGAAGAAGGCATCGAGCACGCGCTGGTCGCGAGCGTGCACGCCCAGCGTGTGGCCGAGACCCCCGTAGTTCAGCAGCTCGATCGAGCTGCGGCAGCCCTGCTCCCAACCTTCGACGACGTGAACAGAGAGCACAGGCGCCAGAATCTCGATCGAGAGCGGCCAGTCCGGCCCCACTCCGCCCTGATGGGCGAGCAGAATCGTCGTGTCGCGCGGCACGTGAAAACCGGCGGCTTCGGCGATCTTCCACGGATCGAGCCCGACCACATCAGGATTCATGTGGCCCCGCTGGTTGCAGTATCTGGCGAGCTGCGCGGTCTCCTTCTCGTCGCACACGTGCGCGCCGCGCTTCTTCAATTCGCCGAGCAGCGCTTCCGCGATCGGCTTGTCGAGGACCAGCGCCTGCTCGGAGCAGCACAGCGTGCCGTTGTCGAAGCTCTGACTGACCGTCACGGATTCGGCGGCGTGCGCGATGTCCGCCGAACGGTCGATGTACAGCGGGACATTGCCGGGCCCGACTCCGTAGGCCGGTTTTCCGCTCGAATACGCGGCCTTGACCAGCCCGGTCCCGCCGGTCGCGAGGATCAGAGCGACATCCTTGTGGCGCATCAGCGCCCCGGTGGATTCGATGGTCGGGTTCGAGAGGCACACGACCAGATCAGGGGGGCCGCCGGCGCGTTCGATCGCGCGGCGCAGCACCTCCGCGGCCTCATGAATGCAGCGTCGTGCGCGCGGGTGCGGGCTGATCACGATCGCGTTGCGTCCCTTGACGGAAATGATCGATTTGAACAGCGCTGTGGAGGTCGGGTTGGTGGTCGGGATGATGCCCGCAATCACGCCGGAGGCGGTCCCGATTTCGACGATCCCGCTGCGCTCGTCGCGGGAGAGGATCCCCACGGTCTTCTCTCCCTGAATCGAGGCCCAGGTGCCCTCGGAGCCGAACAGGTTCTTCAGCACCTTGTAGTGCACCCGTCCGATGCCGGTTTCCTCGACGGCCAGCCGCGCCAGATCGTAGGACGCCGCGGCTCCAGCCTTGGCCATCGCGGCGCACAACGCGTCGGTCCGGGCCTGATCGTAGTCGTGGATCGCCTCGCACGCGCGCCGGGCGCGGGCGACGAGATCGCGCACTTCCTGCAGTGCGCGCAGATCAGGATCAAGCATCTGCATGGGCGATGCGAAAAAAGGTGGAATTCACGCGGTTTTGAGCGCCAAAAGCCGCGTGGACCGGCTCAGGCCTTGGCCGCGGGCTTGGCCGGCGCCGGAGTCATCGGCGGCAGAATGCGCCAGAGCTGATCGTGCGGACGGGGGATGACGTGCACGCTCACGAGCTCGCCCACGCGGCGGGCGGCAGCGGCACCGGCGTCGGTAGCGGCCTTGACCGCGCCGACCTCGCCGACGACGAACATCGTCCAGTAGCCAGCGGTGACGTTCTCCTTCGCAAACAGTTCGACCATCGCGGCCTTGACCATGGCGTCGGCGGCCTCGATCGAACCCACGAGACCCTTGGTCTCGACCATTCCCAGCGCTGTCGGCTTCATGGTCGCGGAGTCTATCGGAGCCCCCCAGCGGATTCCATTGCTCGTGCGCAAATGCAGATAGAGTGAATTTGAAGGATAGATACACCTCCACTTCCACGGAGCAAGCCCACAGCGTATCTTCCGCGGTCGATGAACCGCCGCTGGGCCCTGCGACTGCTGCGCGTGCGCGTCTGGCTGGCCGAGCGCTTCCGCCCCGACGAGACGCTGGTCACCTACTTCTGGGCGGGCGTGGTCGGCGTGCTCGCCGGCTTCTCGGGCCGGTTGTTCCTGCTGGCCTGCGACGGACTGCAGTTCCTGCTGACTGGCAACCACAGAAACCTCGCCACGGCGGCGCAAGACCTGCCCGATTGGCGCCGCATCCTCATCCCGACGCTCGGCGGACTGCTGGCCGGCTTGGTGCTGTGGTGGGGCCAGCGAGCGACTCGGAATCAGCGCGCGACGGAGTACATGGAGGCGGTGGCGCTGGGCGACGGCGTGATTCGCAGCGGCCCGGCGCTGACGCGCATCGGATCCTCGATCTTCTCGATCGCATCCGGGGGCTCGATCGGGCGCGAGGGACCGATGGCGCAACTCGCCAGTTGGATCGCCTCGCGGATCGGACGGCTCGCGCACTTTCCCAAGCCCCGCCTGCGATTGATGGTCGCCTGCGGGGCGGCGGGCAGCATGGCGGCGGCCTACAACGCGCCCATCGGAGGCGCGCTGTTCGTGGCCGAGGTCGTGCTCGGCTCGATCGCGATGGCAAGTTTCGGTCCGCTCCTATTCAGCGCCTTCGCCGCCACGGTGGTCGTGCGCGCCCTGACCAGCGGCAAGCCCCTGTTCGAGGTGCCGCACTTCGTGCTGGTGTCCTATCCCGAGCTAGGGCTGTATCTGGCGCTGGGGCTGTTGTGCGGGGCGGCGGCCCCGCTCTTTCTGAGCCTGCTCGATCTCGCCAAGCGTCTGTTCCGTGCTCTGGCGCTGCCGCTGCCCGTTCTCATGATGCTGGGAGGCGTCATCGTCGGCGTGATCTCGATCTGGCATCCGATCGTCTGGGGCAACGGCTATGGTGCCCTGTCGCAGGTGCTCACGAGCCCGTGGACGGCCTACGCGCTCCTGACCCTGATCGTCTTCAAGCTGCTCGCGACGGCGGCCACGGTGGGCTCGGGTGCCGTCGGGGGCATCTTCACGCCGATGCTGCTCGTGGGAGGGGTCCTCGGCGGCCTCGTCGGCTGTCTGGTGCAGACCTGGGCGGGCGAGGCGGCGGCTCCTCCCCAAGCCTACGCGCTCGTGGGCATGGCGGCCTTCCTCGCCGCGGCCACGCAGGCGCCGTTCATGGCGATCCTGATGGTATTCGACATGACGCTCAACCATGAGATCGTGCTGCCCCTGATGCTGGCCTGCGTGGCCGCGCATCTGGTGGCCCAGAGCCTGCGAGGCGGAGGCGTCTACCAGTTGCCGCGCAAGGCGCGCGATCTCAGCGGAGGAACACATGAAGCCCTGCACAACCTGCGCGTGAGGGACCTGATGCGTTACGACCCGCCGAGCGTGAGCATCTTCGCTCCCTTTCAGGAGGTGGTCGACGCCTTCGCCCGGCACCGCAACAGCAATCTGTATGTCGTGGACGAGGGTGAAGTGTTCCGCGGGGTGATCCCGCTGCACGACATCAAGCAGCAGTTGGGCAATCCGGAGATCGCGGCGCGCACACGCACGGAGGATGTGCTGGTCACGGAGTTCCCAACGATCAGTCCGGATGCGACGCTGCACGAGGCGCTGGAGGTCTTTCGCAAGCTGCCAATCGAGCGCTTGCCGGTGGTGGAGCGGGGGTGGGGACGAAGGTTGCTGGGGAGCATCAACAAGACGGACTTGCTGTTGACGCTGGCGCATGGGAGCCCCCACACACACGGATGAACTGCTCCAGACCGCTGGACGTTTTTTAGAGAGCAATTCTGCCGCGCAGGGTCAGCACCTCTTTGACCGTCAATCGCCGCGGGAGGATGCCAAGCGCGGAAGCGGATGACTCCTTCAGGCAGTCGCGCGTGAT
>JBIKMH010000061.1:0-6339 GCA_044359355.1 Planctomycetota bacterium
GCCTTCGTGACCGCAGCCTTCGTGACCGCAGCCTTCGTGACCGCAGCCTTCGTGACCGCAGCCTTCGTGACCGCAGCCTTCGTGACCGCAGCCTTCGTGACCGCAGCCTTCGTGACCGCAGCCTTCGCGCCCGCAGCCCTGTCTGCCGCGGCGCCCGCGGCCCGGCGCTCCAGCCTGCGGGCCGGCACGCCGATCCAGACCTCACCCGCGCCCACGTTGGCGTTGCGCGTGACGACCGCACCGGCGCCGGTCGTGGCCTTGGCGCCGATCGTGTTGGGCGCCACCACCACCGTGCCGCTGCCGAGGAAGGCGCCGTCGTGGATCGTGGTCTTGTGCTTCTTCACGCCGTCGTAGTTGGCGATGATCGTGCCCGCGCCGACATTGGCGCCAGCTCCGATCGTGACATCGCCAAGGTATGCCAGATGCTTGGCCTTGGTATGGCCGCCGATGCGCGCGTTCTTGCACTCGGTGAAGTTGCCGATCTCGGCTCCGTCCTCGAGCACCGTGCCCGGCCGCAGCTGCGTGAAGGGTCCGACCTCGCAGCCCGTGCCGATCCTGACGCCGCCGCGGATCACGGTGCAGGGCAGAATCTTCGTCCCCACGCCGATCGTGACGCCGTGGTCGATGTAGGTCGTGGCGGGATCCTCGATGCGCACGCCGTTCATCAGGTGCTGCTCCAGGATGCGCATCTGAACGGCCCAGCGGGCTTCGGCGAGGTGCTTGAGGTTGTTGACGCCGATGATCTCGTCGAGTTCGGCGGTCTCCAGCGGGATCACGGGCCGGCCCGCCGCCTGGAACAGGCTGATGCAGTCGGTCAGGTAGTACTCGCCTTGCGCGTTGTCCGTCGCGAGCCGGGGGAGGGCCTCGAGCAGGCCCGACGCGTCGAAGCAGTAGACCCCTGTGTTGACCTCGCGCACGGCGCGGAGCTCGGGGCTCGCGTCGCGCTCTTCCACGACCTTCTCAACCTGTCCCTGCCGTTCGCCCGATCCGTAGCGCAGCACGCGTCCGAAGCCGCGCGCGTCCTCCGGTGAGGCCGTGAGGATCGCGGCACCGCGTGGAGCGCTCTGCCGCTGCAGCGCGCACAGAGAGCGCAGCGTCTCGGCTCGCAGGAGCGGCATGTCGCCGTACAAGATCACGATGCGACCGCGCACGCCCTTGAGCGCCGGCAGGCACATCTGCACGGCGTGGCCCGTGCCACGCTGCTCGGCCTGCATCACCAGTTCGACGGACGACAGCAGGCCCTGCTCGTGCAGCGCCGCCTCCACCCGCTCCCGGCCGTGACCGACGACCAGCAGGATCCGCTCGGGCTTGAGCGCGAGCGCCTCGTCGATGACCCATGCGACCATCGGCCGTCCGCAGATCGGCGCGAGCACCTTGGGCAGGTCGCTCTTCATCCGCTTGCCCAGACCGGCAGCGAGGATGATCACGGTGAGGGGGCTGTCCTTCGAGGTCATGGGAGGGCGCGCAAAGGGGGGAATATTGAAAAGCATGCCACGCGCAGTGTCAACCACGGGCCGTCGCCGCCGGGGTGGGCCCCGGTCCCGCGGGCCCTCGCCGACAGCCGGCGGGGACGGCGCTCAGTCCGGCAGTTGCCCGCTGGCCCGCGCGTAGCGCCACAGCACCGCCCGGGCCAGCACCCGCTCGCGCCGGGCCTCGAAAAAGGGCCGCACGCGGGCCTGTGCGGCGGCGAGGATGCGCTCGGCTGCCGGCACGTCGCGCGCGTAGCGCTCGATCTGCTCCTCGAGATCGGCGTAGTCGGGCCGCAGGGCCACGTAGTGCACTCCGGGGATCAGCTCGCTCTCGAGAAACCAGCTCTCCACGCTCGGAGGGACCATCAGGCAGAGCGACTGCGAAGCCATGATCCACTTGAGGTTGGTGGCGACATCGTTGCCCTCGATCGAGAGCACGAACTTGTGGCTCAGCTGCTCGTCGAAGCTGGCGTAGGGCTTGCGGTAGGGCGCGTTTTCCGGGCGCTCGTCGATGCAGCCGACATCCACGCCGCGCTTGTCGAAGTTGCTGCGCAGAAATTGCTGGCGCCAAGGGCGCAGCGCCTTGCCGCGCCAGATCGCGCTGTCGCGTTTGTCGCGGAAGCTCCTGCGGTCAGGCACGCGGAAGTAGTGGCGCACCTTGTTGAGCGGAAAAACCACCGAATGACCGCTGGGCTCCCCGATCCGGCGCGCCTTGACCAGCGTCGGGGCGCCCGGATCCGAGGTCTCGTCGCCGAAGCGCCAGCGGTAGCGCAGCGAGCGCGGGAGCGCGCGAGTGTGTTCCAGCAGATCGAAGGCGTAGTTGCGCTGGGCGCCAAGCAGGCCTAAGCCGGGCGCGGCGGCATCCGCCGGCAGCGCGAAGCGCTCGGGAAAGCGACAGATCAGATCCAGCCGCCGCTCGAGCGCCTCGCGACCCAGCCGATCGATCTCGCGCTCCAGCTCCGCGCGCGACTGCTCGAGCAGTGCTCGCGGGGTTGCGAGTCGCCTGAGGTTCGCGAGGTAGTAGCCAAGACGCGGCGGCATGGCCGCCCATCTCAACGGCCGCGATGGCCGACAATCAACCGGAATTCGAAGTCTCAGCCGTGGCGCAGCACGTCCCGCGCGATCACCATGCGCTGGATCTCGCTCGTGCCCTCGTAGATGCGCGTCACCCGGGCATCGCGGTAGAGCTTCTCGATCGGATACTCGGCGGAGTAACCCATTCCACCGTGGATCTGAACGGCGCGATCGACGATCCGATCGAGCGCTTCGGAACAGAACAGCTTGACCATCGCCGACTCGCGGCTGAAGGGCTGGTGCGTGTCGCACAGGTGCGCGGTGCGGTAGATCAGGCTCTCCATCGCGTACAAGTCCAGCGCGGAATCGGCCAGCATCCACTGGATCGCCTGATGCTCGCCCAGCGGTTTTCCGAAGGCTTCGCGTTGGCGGGCGTGCGCCACGGAAAGCGCTTGAGCCTCGCGTCCGCAGCCCAGACAGTTGGCGCCCAGCGCCAGCCGGCCGCGGTCGAGTGTCGCCATCGCGATGCGGAAGCCCTGGCCGACCTCGCCGAGGCGGTAGTCATCCTCCAGCCGTACGTCCTCGAAGGCGAGCGCGACCGTGCTCGAGCCGCGCTGCCCCATCTTCTCCTCGCGCTTGCCGACGCTGAAGCCGGCCGCGGTGCGCGGGACGAGGAAGGCCGTCACGCCGCCGCGCGCCCCCAGACGCTTGTCGGTGATCGCGTAGACCGTGATCAGATCGGCCATGTCGCCGTTGGTGATCCAGACCTTCTCGCCGTTCAGCACCCAGCCGCTGCCCTCGCGCACCGCCGTGGTGCGCATGGCGGCCGGATCGGAGCCGGCGCCGGCCTCGGAGAGCGCGTAGGCGCCGAGCAGCCGGCCGGCGGCCATGTCGGGCAGGAATCGGCGCTTTTGCTCCTCTGTCCCGCCCACCACGACCGACATGGCGCCGATCGAGGCATGCGCCCCGTAGGTCACGGCGGTCGCGAAATCGCCGCGGGTGAGTTCCTCCATCACGAGGCACAGGCCGGTCTCCCCCATCCCCGCGCCCCCGTACTCAGCCGGGATCGCGACCCCCATCAGGCCCGCCTCGGCGAAGGCCGCCATCAGTTCGCGCGGGACACGGTGCTCGGCCTCGATGCGGGCGGCCTGGGGACGGATCAGCCGGTCGGTCAGGTCGCGGGCGAGATCGCGCAGCAAGGCCTGTTCTTCGGAGAGACGAAAGTCCATGGCCTGTTTTTCGTCTCCGGGAGGGACCCGGGCGAGGAATTTCTGGGCCTTGGAGCGAGACATGCGGGAAAGTCCGGGGTTCCAACGCCCGCTCGGGTAGTTTCTACTCGTTTGCCGTGAGGCTGTCCTGACCATGGGGCGCCGTCCAGGCCGCCCCGAAGACCACTGCCCAAAGCACCCTGCATGAAGCCGCTCCCGATCCTTGTCATCCTGCTCGCCTCCCTCGGCACCGGTATCGCCGGCGGCTATCTGGGCGCCCGGCTGGGCGCTCCCGCGTCCGTACCCGCGGCCGTTCCCGAACTCGGCCCGGGGCTGGCACAGGCGGCCGGCTCGGCGGAGGGTGAGACGGCCCTGAGGGCGGAGTTGAGCGCGCTGCAACAGCGTTTGGAAATCCTCCACGAACAGATCGCCCAGATGCGCTCGGCGACCGAGCGCGTCGCCGCGGCTCCGGAGAAGCTCGTCCATGAGACCGAAGTGACCAGCGCCAACGCGCTCGCCGCCCTAAATAAAGACGCGATCAAGGCTGTGATCGAGGAAGACCGCGCGGATCAGGCCAGGAAGCGCGAAGAAGAGCGCAAGCAGCGCCAGAGCGATCAACTGCAGACTCGGGCCGATCAAGTGGCCGAAAAGGCCGGCCTCAACGCCGTGCAGAAGCAGCAGCTGGTCGGCTTCTACGAGCGCGAATCCGCGCGCATGGAGGAGTTCCGCACGCAGATGCGCGATGGCACCGGCCAGCAGGATCGGGAGACGATGCGCCAGACCTTCCAGGAATTCCGCAGCTGGCGCGAGACGGAGTTGAACACGCTGTTCGGCGCCGAGACGGCCGCCAAGATTCAGGAAAACGATCGCTTCGGCGGCCGCGGCTTCGGGGGCGGTGAGGGTGGCGGTGGCAATCAGGGCGGCAACCGGGCCAACCGCGGCGGCAACCGCGGCGCAGGCGGTGGCAACCAAGGAGGCGGCGCTCAGGCCGGGGGCTGAGGCTCCCGTCCGTCGGCGAGTGCTCCTCGATCGGCCCGATCGGGCAAATACATCCAGCGGGATCCCTTGAGGGTCCCGCTGAGCTTTCTAGAATCCGCCCCGGACTTCGGATGCCCCCTCAGCCCACCCCCACCGCCGCTGCGGACCTGGACAGCTTGGCGCGCGACTCGACCCCGCTGCGCACGGCACTTTCGCGTTCGGTGGGCTGGCTCGCCGACCGGCGCATCCCGCGCCCGCTGCGCGCGCCGATCTACCGCGCGTACGCCGCCGCGACGGGTGCGGATCTCGGGGAGCTGCGGCTGCCGCTCGCCGAACACCCGAGTCTGGGGGCTTTCTTCGTCCGGAGGCTCCGCGAGGGTGTTCGAGCGATCGATGCCGACCCGCGGTACATCGTGAGCCCCGTCGACGGCCGCGTGCAAAGCCTGTCCCCCATCGAACAGGGCAGCGTGCTGCAGGCCAAGGGTCGCAGCTACACCGTGCGCCAGCTGCTCGGCGGAATCGAAACGCCCGAACTCGAGGGCGGGATCAGCTGGACGATCTATCTCTCCCCGCGCGACTACCACCGCATCCACGCGCCCGAGCGCTGCCGGCTCGTGCAGGCCCAATGGCTCGACGGCTCCCTCTACTCTGTGGCGCCGAAAGTTCTCGCACGCCGGCGAGTGCTCGACGTCAACGAGCGCGTCGCGCTGGAACTGAGCACCGAGCGCGGCTCGCTGTGGCTGGTGCTGGTCGGCGCCACGAATGTCGGGCGCATGTGCGTGCTGGGGTTGCCGCAGGGCAGAAACGGAGCGCTCTCCACGCCGCTGCCCTTCGAGCGCGGAGCGGAACTCGCGCGCTTCGAAATGGGCTCGACGATCGTGCTGCTCGCGCCGCGCGCCATGCTGTCGTTCTTCCCCGGCTTGCGTGAAACCCAGGCGGTCCGGCTGGGCCAGCCGATCGGGGTCCGGCCATGAGCCTCAACGCAGCCGAACGCCGGCTGTGCCAGATTTTCGGCGCCGCGGTGATGGGCCATTGGGAGCGCCTGCGCCAGTTGCGCCAGAAGCTCCCACCGGAGGAGGTCAACCGCGGCCTGCGCGAGGCACTGCTGCAGGTTCACCTGTTCGCGGGTGTTCCGCGATCGGTGGAATCATGGGCCGTGATATTGGAAGCGGGCGGTGCCGGCGCGGTGGAAACCGGAGAGCTTCTCGCGCCCGACCCGGCGGCTGGCATGGCGTTGTTCACGCGCATTTATGCATCGGACAGCCAGGCGGTGCGGATGATGCTGGAGCGACAGCATCCGCTGCATGCGCAGTGGGTCCTGTCACACGCTTATGGACAGGTCCTCGCGCGGGAGGGGCTGTCGGCGCGCATGCGCGAGGTGCTGGCGTGCGTGGCCCTGGCGTTGACGGGGCAGGAGCGTCAGCTGGCGAGTCATGCGCGGGGAGCGGTGCGATGTGGCGCCACGAGGGAGGAATTGCTGGAGGCGGTGGAGGCGGTGCATGGACTCGATGAGGGGGGCCGACTGGCGGCAGCGGAGGAGACCATCGAGCGCTACGGCTGAACTGCTCCAGACCGCTGGACGTTTTTTAGAGAGCAATTCTGCCGCGCAGGGTCAGCACCTCTTTGACCGTCAATCGCCGCGGGAGGATGCCGAGCGCGGAAGCGGATGA
>JBIKMH010000021.1:0-62948 GCA_044359355.1 Planctomycetota bacterium
TGGGCCAGCCAGGCCGCTTCACGGCGAACTCGTCCACACCGGCTTCATTCCGGCCGCCCCATTCGTACCAGCCCGCGGATTCCACGCCGCCGCGCGCATCGCGTCCGCGGCCGCCGACGAGGTGATGGATGTAGACGAAGATGTACTTTGACTTGCAGGCCGCCAGTGTCGCGCTGAGCCAGTCAACCTGCGCCTTGCCGAGCGTGCGCGACCAGTTGTCCTCGCTAGGACCGTTGCCGCGACCGCGCACCGTCGTGTACCAGAAAGGATCGAGAACGATGTGCGTGGCATCGCCCCAAGTCCAGGCGTAGTAGTCCTGCAACTCGCCCAGCACCGGGTGCTTCTGCTGATTGCCTGAGTAGATGCCGCCGTTCACCGGAGCCGGGAACAGGTTGGTCCGCAGCCGGTGCGACCACTGCGACATGCCGTCAGGACCGCTGTCGTTGTACCCATACTCGCCGTCATGGTTGCCGAGGATCATGAACAGCGGCACGGAATGGCCCAGCTTGCCCTGCCAGTAGCGTTGGGCGAAGTACTGCGGACGCGCGTCGGCGAAATGGCGCCGCTTGTCGGTCATGAACGTGTCGCCGAGATCGACGTGGAAATCGGGCCTATCGGACAGCGCATTGGCCAGCGTCTGCTCCAGCGTCGCCGTCTGCGCATTCGAATCGAGGTGCGAGTCCGCGATGATCGTGAAGGTGTAGGGGGTTCCAGGCGGACGCTGCGTGTGAAAGCGATAGGTTTCGCTCGATTCCCAAGTGTCCTTTTCGCTTCGCCTCTGCCAGCGGTAGCTATAGGCCGTGTCGGGCTTGAGTCCGGTGAGCACGAAGGCCTGCGCACGCTCGAGTTCGAGCTGGGCGCTCGGCGTCGCCTGCGTGCTGGTCTCGCCGTCGATGCCGTATTCGATGCGGCCTTCCACCCTGCTGTACGAGAGCACACTGATCGTCATCTCGGTTGCGCCTGGTCGCGCGAGGACGATGTCCCAGGGATGCGCAGGCACCTCGTCGTGGAAGTCTTCCTGTTCCCGCGGCTGGTTGCGACGGCCCTGCCCGCCGCCTTGACCGCCACCCGGAGACGGACGCGTCCGTTCTTCGCCGGCCAGCTTGCCGTCACCATTGGTATCCGACTTGCCGAACATGCGAACGCTGGTCGCTTCCATCTCGGCCAGCGTGATGGTGCCGTCGCTGTCGGCATCGAGCTCCTGCACATGAAGGCCGACAAAACCGCCCATCGGCAGTCGCGGAGCCCGGACCCTGCGTTCCTGTTCGCTGATCGAGCCGCTCTTGTCGGCGTCGAAGGCCATGAAGGCGTCCTTGGCCTGCTGGAGCAGTTCTGCGCGCGTGACGGCGCCATCCTGATCGGTATCGAGTTCGGCCGCGTGGGCGAGGATCCACGGGAGATCCGGTTGTTCGCCGGGCTGCGGACCGCGCGGTTCCCGGCGACGCTCACCACCGCCCTGGCCGCCGCCATTGCCACGCCCACCGCCGCTGTTCTGCGCAGGGTAGGTCTCGCTGGTCTTGGTGCCATCCGCTGCCACGAAGTCAAACTGCCAGCGCCCGTCCCTGAGCTTCTGGTAGTCCACACGGTGCGTGCCGCCGTTGAGCGTGTAGCTCAGGCTCCAACTCTGTTCCCCTCGCGACTCATGCTTCGTGATCGCGGCACCGCGCAGCGCCTGCAGTGCAGGACGCACACCGGCCGCCCGCGGCTGCGGATCGATCTGATCGCCCTCGACGACGACCACGCCGCGCACGCCGCCGTTGATGTAGGGGTATTCCAGGCTCGAGTGGTAGTGGTACTCCCCACCCTTGCCGAGGTGTCCGTTGATCTCATCGAGCGCCGCCGTGCCGCCCAGCGGGCAGGTCTTGGGCTGCTTGGGATCGAACAGACCGTAGAGCGGGAAACCATCGAGCGCGTGGCCCAGCGGCGAGTCAGCACCCAGCTTCTCCAGAAGGTGCAGCGGTGCCACATGGTAGTGGTAGTCATCCGAGCGGCCGCAGTGGCCACCCCAGCGGTCGAGTTCGCCGATCTTGTAGGCATCCTCGCCGCGGTTGTTGAGCGCGTTGAAGATCGGCACGCCATTGGCGGCCAGCGCGATCGCGCCGCGCAGGAGTGCTGTCTTGCCGCGGATCGGCTTGTCGGCGAGTTTCGGCTGCAGCGGAATGCGCCAGGCGTTGTCACCGCTGTAGGGCTGCGGCAGCGGCACCTGCTGCTGCCAAGTGAGGATGCCCGCCATCATCGGGTGCGCGGGCCAACCCTGACTTTCGACATACAGCCAACGCTCATCCCGCCGCGTCGTCACGCTCGGTGCGAAGGCATCGTAGGGCAGATTTCGGGGAGCCTTGTCCTGCACCAGCTCCAGCGAGGCGGGTGAGGCCAGCACCTCCAGCGGCACGTGGATCGGCGCATGTCCATGCGGACCCTCGTGCGCGAACAGCGGAGCAGCGCTGCACGCAAGCGAGCAGCACAGAGCCGACAGCAGTGTGCGAATCTGCATGGGATTCACTCCTGCTTCTGGCCGCGACGACCGCCGCGACGGGGTTCCGGCGCCGGCTTGGAAGGATCGAAGGCCTCGTTCTTCACGGGCATCTGCGCGCCGACGGCCTTGAGATAGCTCTCCATCAGCCCGGCCAGCTCCTTCGCGCGCTCGGGCTCCTTGGCGGCAAGATCGTTGCTCTCGTGAAGGTCCTGATCGAGGTCGTAGAGGCTGTCCTGCCCCGTTTCGTAGCGCCGCAAGAGCTTGTAGGAACCCGAGTAGATCGAAGTCATCGGGCCGCCGTTGTCGAGGTCGTAGTGGGGGAAGTGCATCACGATCGTCGCTTGGGGACGGACCACGGCGGCACCTTCCTCGCCCTTCCACACGCGCACCAGGCTGCCGCCCTCGATCATGTCCTTGCCCTCGCGCTTCACGCCCGCGAGCTCGAGCACGGTCGGTACCAGATCCCAGCTGATCCCGCGCACATCCGTCTGCGAGCCGGGCCGGATGCCGGGCCCGCGCACGAGGAAGGGCACGCGCACGCCGCCCTCGAGCAGCGAGCCCTTGCCTCCGGACAGCGGCGGGTTGGCGTTGTGGCCCTGTGTGCCGTGGTCGGTGGTGAACAGCACGTAGGTGTTCTCGGCGATCCCCAGTTCCTTGAGCTTCGCCAGCAGTCGACCGATCTGGCGGTCGACATCGGCGACGACACCCTTGAGCGCGAGCTCCTTGCCGCGTCGCTCGCGACTGCCCAGCGCCTGCACGACTTTCATCGATTCGGGTGTGACCTCCTCCTCCGTGCCGCCGCCGTAGTGCGACAGGTGCAGGTAGAAAGGCCTCTGCTCCTTGACCTGCGCTTCGATGAAGGCGATGCCACGATCGGTGATCGAGATGCCTTCTTCGGGGTTGGGTTGCGAGTTGCGGGTGGGTCCCTGGTTGGTGTTCGGACCGTCATCGGCATCGAAACCGAGCTTGGTGGGCGTGGTGCGGCCGACATGCCACTTGCCGAAGTGCGCGCTGCGGTAGCCGGCGGGCTTGAGCCACTGGGCGATCGTCTTCGCCTCCGCCGGCAGCTCCATGCTCGGCTGCGGCGGAAGGAGTCGGGTGTTCGCGGAGCCTTCGCTCTCTTCCCGGCGATTCGACCCGCCCTCGTTGACATAGGTCATCTTCAGAGCCGCCGGGCTCACACCCGTGAAAATGCTCGCGCGCGAAGGTGTGCAGCGCGGGCTGGAGGCGTAGAACGCGGAACTGCGCAGCCCCTGCTCCTGCAGTACTTTCAGATGGGGTGTCAGCGTGGCGTGCGCGCAGGCCTCAGGGCGGTCGCCGTCCATGGCGACCGAGGTTCCCGACCAGCCGCAGCCTTCGCCGACGATCACCACGAAGTTCGGCGGGGTGGCGGGGTGGCTGGAATTCTTCTCCTCCGAGCGGGCCAGCGGGGCAAACAGGACGAATAACACGGTTAGCAGGCGCATCAAGGACCACACAACCCGACGGCCGCTCTCAGGTGACGCTCCGATCGTGAACTGCCCCGTCCTCGGGTACACTCCCTGACGGGGGGCTTCCAAGCCTGTCGCCGATGACCTGCTCCATCGCCTCGCCCGCCTGAACATCGATCGCTGGACGGGCCAGCTTTCAGGGGCAAGCTCACCTTGGCCGCCACCAGGCGCGGCGCATTTTCCGTTTTCTGCCGAGGGTTACATGCCGGCAACGTTTGAGTCGACACTCCTGCCGGTGACGGAGGAGGAGATGCAAACCATCCCCGTGCAGTTGGTGGTTCGATGACGGCCCATACCCGCAGCCATCCCCCAGGCCCTAGATCGTGAAGTACTTCGCGCTAGGGTGGTGGCAGACGATCGCGGAGGTCGACTGCTCTGGGTCCAACTGGAATTCATCGCTCATCGTGATGCCGAGCTTGTGTGCGTTCAGCAGTTCCAGCAGGATCGCCTGATCCTCCATTTTGGGGCAGGCGGGGTAGCCGAAGCTGAAGCGCGAGCCGCGATAGCCCTGCTTGAAGAGCTCCGCCATGTCGCGTGCGTCGTCGCCCGAGATGCCGAGTTCCGCGCGGATCTGCTTGTGGATGTACTCTGACAAGCCTTCCGCCGCCTCCACGGAGAGCCCGTGCAGATGCAGGTAGTCCTGATAGCGATTCGCCGCGAACCACTCACGCGCGACATCGCTGGCGTGCTGTCCAACCGTGACCACCTGCAGGGCGATCACATCGGGCTTGCCCTCGCGCACGTGGAAGAAATCGCTGATGCAGCGCTGCTGCTTGCCCTGCTGGCGGGGGAAGGCGAAGCGCGCGATCTCGCGGCCCGAGTGCTCCGGATCGAGCAGGATCACGTTGTCGCCCTCGGGCACGCAGGGCCAGTAACCGTAAGCGGCCTTGCAGTCGAGGATCTTCTCCTTGGCACAGGTCTTGGCGAGCTCGTGGTAGATCGGGCGCACCTTCTCGGCGACGAAGCGCTTGTATTCGGCGAGCGCCTTGCCCTTGCGGCGGTAGCCCCACTGGAACTGGAACAGCGTGGTCTCGTTGATGTAGGGCATCACGCTCTGCAACGCGATGTCCTCGACGATGCGCGGCCCGAAGAAGGGCGGGAGGGGATATTCGATGTCGCGCGGCAGCTCAGCGAGCTTGCTCCAGGCCTTGCTCGCGCGCGGAACCGAACGCGTGGCGATCGCTTCAGCGGCCTTGGCGGCGGCCTTGAGCGCGTTGCCCTGCGTGTCGGGTTTGTGCTCGGGCGCGGTCTCGCGCGCGGCCTTGATCACTGGCCTGGTTTCTCCGGCAACGATGCGTCCCATCACGTCGAGGCCTTCGAAGGCGTCCTGCGCGTAGTAGAGCGCGCCCTCGTAGGTGCGCCGGCAGTCGTCCTCGACATAGGCGCGGGTCAGTGCCGCGCCACCGAGGATGACGGGCGTCTTCACGCCGCGGCGGTTCATCTCCTCGAGGTTCTCCTTCATGATCACGGTGCTCTTGACGAGCAGCCCGCTCATGCCGATGGCGTGCGGCTGGTGCTCGTGAGCCACATCGAGGATGTGCTGGATCGGCTGCTTGATGCCGATGTTGTAGACCGTGTAGCCGTTGTTGGTAAGGATGATGTCGACGAGGTTCTTGCCAATGTCGTGCACGTCTCCGCGCACCGTCGCGAGCACGATCTTGCCGCGCGATTCGCCGGCGACGCGCTCCATGTGCGGCTCGAGGCAGGCCACGGCGGCCTTCATCGTCTCCGCGGACTGCAGCACGAAGGGCAGTTGCATTTCGCCCTTGCCGAAGAGCTCGCCAACGGTCGCCATCCCAGCGAGGAGATCCTGATTGATGATCTCCAGCGGGCGCTTCTGCTTCATGGCCAGCGCGAGATCGTCTTCGAGTCCCGGCTTTTCGCCCTCGATGATGCGCCACTTGAGCCGCTCGAGCACATCTTCGGGTACCTTTCGCGCGGCCTTCTTCTTGACATCGACGCCTTCGAACAGCCTGAGGAATTCCTGCAGCGGGTCATAGCCCGTACGCCGTCGGTCGAAGATCAGATCCTCGGCCACCTCACGGGCGCGGGCGTCGATGCGGTGCAGGGGTTCGATGCGTGCGGCATGCAGGATCGCCGCCGTGAGCCCGGCTTCGGTCGCGTGGTGCAGGAAAACCGAGTTGAGTACGTGGCGCGCGGCCGGGTTGAGTCCGAAGGAGATGTTGGAGACTCCCAGCAGCATTCCGACGCCGGGCAGCTCCTCACGCACGCGGCGGATGCCCTCCAGCGTCTCGAGGCCGAGGCGGCGATCCTCCTCGTTGCCCGTGCAGATCGTGAAGGTCAGCACGTCGAACAGGATGTCCTCGGGGGCGAGCCCGTACTCTTCGGTGCAGATCTTGTAGAGGCGCTTGGCGATACGCAGCTTGTCCTCGGCCTGCTTCGCCATGCCGTCTTCGTCGATGGTGAGGGCCACGACGGCGGCGCCGAACTCCTTGACCAGCGGGAGCACCGTTTCGCAGCGCTCCATCCCGTCTTCAAGGTTGATCGAGTTGACGATCGAGCGTCCGCCGGAAAGCGCCAGTGCGGCTCGCAGCACGGGCGCTTCGGTGCTGTCGATCATCAGCGGCGCGGCGACATCGGCGCGGTAGCGCTTGACGGCGGCGCTCATGTCCGCGACCTCGTCGCGCCCCACATAGGCGGTGCACAGATCGAGCACGTGGCTGCCTTCGCGCACCTGTTCGCGGCCCATCGCGACCATGCCATCGATATTTCCGCCGAGTAGATGTTCGCGGAAGGCCTTGGAGCCGTTGGCGTTGGATCGCTCGCCGACGAAGAGGATCGAGTTGTCCTGCCGCAGCGCCACGGATGAGTAGATGCTCGTCACGGAGGGCACGTGGGCGGGCTTGCGTGCCTTGGGTTCGCGCGTGCCCAGCCGGCGCGCGATCGAGGCGATGTGCGCGGGCGTCGTGCCGCAGCAGCCGCCGACCATGTTGAGCCCGTCTTCCTCGACAAAACGCATCAGCCAGTCGGCGAGTTCCTCGGGCGTCAGCGGATAGAAGGGCTTGCCGTCCACGAGCTGCGGCAGGCCCGCGTTGGGATAGACCAGCGTGCGCTTGCGGCATGATTGACCCAGGAGACGCACATGCTCGCCCATCTCGCGCGGGCCGGTGGCGCAATTGATGCCCAGCACATCGATGGGGTAGGGATCGAGCAGCGCGATCGCGGCCGCCATCTCGGTGCCGACGAGCATCGTGCCCGTAACCTCCATCGTCACGCTGACGAAGATCGGCAGATCCAGTTCGGCCTCGCGGCGCGCGTCGAGGATGCCGTTGACGGCAGCCTTGATCTGCAGCGGATCCTGGCAGGTCTCGATCAGGAAGCCGTCGACGCCGCCTTCGATCAGTCCGCGGGCTTGGTCGCGGTAAGAGCCCTTGAGAGCGTCGTAGCCGGTGTGGCCCAGTGTCGCGAGCTTGGTGCCCGGCCCCATCGAGCCCAGCGCAAAGCGCGGCCGTCCAGGCGTCGAGAGCTTGGCGCAGGCGGCGCGCGCCACCTGCGCCGCCGTGCGATTGATCTCGCGGCAGCGCGCTTCGATGCCGAACTCGCTCAAGACATGCGGCATCGCGCCGAAGGTGTTGGTCTCGATGACATCGCAACCGGCTTCCAGATAGGTCTCATGGATGCGCTGGATGACATCGGGTCGCTTGACCGAGACGATGTCGACGCAGTTCTCGTGTCCGTCGTAATCGCGTACGAGGTCGAGGTTGGCGGCATGGATTTGGGTTCCCATCGCGCCATCGAGCACCAGCACGCGTCGTTCGAGCGCCTCCCGCAGTGCGGGGCGGTCCTGTCCGGGCCTGGCCGGATTCATGATTTGCTCCGACTGGGCCGCACGCCGGTGGCGACGAGCGTCATGAAGTGCGGCGGCTGCGGGTCGCGAGCCGCGCGCTGGACGCGCACGCGCTCGAATCCGGCTCCGAGAAACAGCTGTTCGAGTTCGGGCTCGCCAAAGCCCAGATGCCTGTGCTGAAACTGCTCCCGCACCCATTCCTCGTTGTGGGCCAGAAGGTCGAGCACCAGCAGCCGGCCTCCGGGCACGAGCACACGCCGCGCTTCTTCCAGCGCCTTGCTCGGCACATCGGCGTGGTGCAGGGCCTGACTCATCACCACGACATCGAAGTTGGCATCGGGCAGCGGCAGGTTCTCGATCCCGCCCTCGACGGTCTGGATGTTGGTGATGCCCTTCGCGCGGGCGCGCACGCGCAGTTGCTCGAGCACTCCGGGGCTGATGTCGACGGCGGTGACGGAGCTGGCGACCTCGGCCAGCAGCAGCGTCAGCAGGCCATCGCCCACGCCCAGATCGGCATAGCGGCCGCGTTCGGCGAGCTGCGCCAACCCTCTGGCCAGACCTTCCCAGGTTCGGCCCGGGAGAATGTGCTGATCGAACTCCGCGGCGACGCGATCGAAGAAGGCCCGCGATTCGATGCGGCGCCGATCGCGCAAGGCCTCCAGCCCGGCAAGATCCGTCTCGAACTCCGGCGAGTGCTGGTTCTCCTTCAGCAGGGCATGCACGAAGATCGCCGAGGGTCCCGGCAGCAGCGAATACAGCGTCCGCCTTCCGTGGCGTCGGTCGCTGACCAGATCCACTTCCTTCAACAGAGCCAGATGCGTGGATACCCGGCTCTGGCCCAGGTTCAGGATCTCCATCAGGTCGGATCCGGCGAGCTCCTCCTGCGCGAGCATGTGGAGGATGCGCAGGCGAGTTTCGTCGGCGAGGGCTTTGAGGAGTCGGGAGGTGGTGTTGAGACCGATCATGGTATCCGGATGGCATGATACCACGAAAAGGGCCCGCCCCCGCTGCCGGGACTCCGCAGGCTCCAAGTCTAGCGCCGCAAAGGAGTTGCACACGCCCTCGGGATCAGGGCGGCCGCGGATCGCTAAGTCCTTCCTTGGAAGGATCTTAGGTCGATGGAGGCCCACGCTTGTGGAGCAGACATCCCCCGGGTGCTTGCCCGGGGGATTTCAGGAGTCTGCTCGACACGTCACACTTCAGAGGATCGGAAGGACCTTGTCGGTCACATCCGGCACCTGTCGCCCATCCACATGGCGGATGGCCTTCCAGATGCTGCAATACCCATCCCGCTCCCGGACGAACTCGCAGGTCCGGTACACCCGGTCCTGAGCCTGCTGTCGCAGCAGGATCCCGGTGGCCGAAGCGGGGTCGATGCCTTCCTTTTCCATCCGCCGCACTTCGGGCGTGGCCCGGTAGATGCGGTCGTACTGGAGCTTGGCAGGCGCACTGAGCATCCGCGGGTCATTGAGCCCGCAGATCGAGTCCTCGGGCTTGACGATCCACACGGGCCCAGCATCGTTCTCGATCAGCTCGGCGTGCAGGCCCTCCGAGGTGGCGCACGCGGCGCCACCCAGGATGCCTAGCAGGGCTGCAAGGAACTGAGCCCGGTACTTCACTGGCACTTGGTCCGGTTGTAGACGGCCTGAACGTCCCAAGTGTGGGTGCCGCCGAGCATCAGCATGTCATTGGCCGTGTCGCGAGCGATCGCGACCCAGCAGGCGCGGTGCTGGGGAGCGCCGGTGGCGTCATCGCCGCGGGGCTCGAACCAGATCACCGTCGGGTTGCCGTCCTGCGTGGTGACCACGTAGGGGTAGGTGTTGGTGTCGTTCAGCGTGACCCAACCAGCCGAGAACAGCTCCTTGCCACTGAGACGCGACTCGTAGGCGGCCAGCTTGGGCAGCACGGCCTGATCCGCCGTGAACTTCAGCGTGCGGAAAACCGGCTGACGGTCGGGATCCAGCTTGCGCGAGGCGGCGACGTCGAGGTTCCAGCAGCCCTGCATGCGCTTGGCGACGATGTGGTTGTCGTTGGGAACCACACGCAGCTGAACGTAGGCGAAGGCGGTCGCGGCAACCGCGGCGGTAGCGAGGGAGGCAACAGCGAGGCGAGAGATCTTCATGATGGGATTCGTCCTTGATGGAGGGGGGTCGTTTCGCCCCGAGGCGGTGCGCCCGAGGCGAGTTCGAGTCGGTCTCCAAGGCCCGTCCTCGAACAAACGCAATCTCGCACGCCCAGGCCCCTCGCGAAATTCGCTCCTGTGGGGCCCTGGCAGCCTCGAAGTGAGTAGGCCGCCTACGACCTTATGCCTCCCATGCCCTGTCTGTGGCCTGCCAGCGGGCTTTTGGGGTACACCATGCCCATGAGCCAGAAGGAAGCCCCTCTCGCGGAGTTCACGCTGCGCGCCGTGGTTGCCGGCGTCGTGCTGGGCGTGATCTTCGGAGCCGCGAATGCCTACCTCGGCCTGCGCGTCGGCATGACGGTCTCCGCTTCGATTCCCGCGGCGGTGATGACGGTCGCCGTGTTCCAGCTGATGCGCTCGCGGGCCACGATCCTCGAGGCGAATCTCTCGCAGACAATCGGCAGCGCATCGACCTCGCTGGCGACGGGCATGGTGTTCACGATCCCTGCTCTGTTCCTGTGGGGCATGGTGCCGCCCTACTGGCAAGTGGTCGCGCTGTGCTTTCTCGGCGGATTGCTCGGCATCGCGGCGATGATTCCGCTGCGTCGCCTGCTGATCGTCAAGGAGCACGCGACCTTGCCCTATCCCGAAGGTACGGCCTGTGCGGAAGTGCTGCGCGCCACCACGGGCGGCACCAGCGGTGCGGCCTGGATCTTCCGCGGCATGGCGGTGGGAGCGCTGATCAAGCTGGCTGTTTCGTTGCTGTATCTGCTGCCCGGCGAAGCCGGCCTCGACGTGCTGCCGAGCATGCTGCCCAAGGCGCAACTCGCGATCGAGCTTTCGCCCGCGCTGATCGCCGTGGGCTTCATCCTCGGTTTCCGCCAGTCCGGCGTGTGCGTCGCCGGCGGCATCATCGCCTCGATGGTGCTGGTGCCGCTGATTGCCTACTTCGGAGCCGCGTTGACGGCGCCGCTCGCCCCCGTCAAGGCGCAGTTGATCGCGGACATGAGCGCGGAGGAGATCCGCAAGGGTTACGTGCGCTACATCGGAGCAGGAGCCGTTGCGGCGGCGGGCATCCTGACCGTGCTGAAGAATCTGCCCGCGATGTACGCGGCCTTCTCCGGCGTGCTGACCGGCCTGCGCGGCGGCGGACTCGCGGGCGGCAGCGAGCCGGAGCGCACCGATCGCGATCTGCCCGCGTGGTTCCCCGTGCTCGGCATCGTGACGGTCGTGCTGGTGAGCGCCCTGGTTCCGGGCATCTTCGCCGGGCACATGGAATTTGGGCCGCGGCTGGTGTGCGGCGTGGCGGTGGGAGTCTTCGGCGTTCTGTTCGTGACCGTTGCGGCGCGCATCGTTGGCATCGTGGGCGTCTCCTCGCAGCCGACCAGCGGTATCGCGTTGCTGACGCTGGTGGGAGTGGCCTCGATTTTCGTCGCCAACGGCTGGACCAGCATGGAAGCCAAGGCCGCCGTGCTGACGGTCGGCACGATCGTCGCGGTCGCGGCCTCGAAAGCCGGCGACATTTCCCAGGACCTCAAGACCGGCTACCTCGTCGGCGGTACCCCTGCCCGAGCGCAGTTGGGGCAGCTGATCGGCGCGGCCTTCGCCTGCTGGGCGGTCGCAGGCACCTTGTTCGTACTGGCCGGCGCCTACGAATTCGGCGGCAAGGAGCTGAGCGCGCCTCAAGCCACGCTCATGAAGACGATCATCGAGGGCGTGCTGGCCGGCGAGTTGCCCTGGGAACTGGTGATCGGCGGTGCGGGGCTGTCGATCGGGGCGATGCTGTGCGGCGTTTCCGGTCTGGCCTTCGCGATCGGCGTTTACCTGCCGCTGGCGACGATGGCGCCGCTGTTTGTCGGCGGGTGTGCCCGCGCGCTGTGCCTGCGTGGCGGGGAAAGCTCCCAGCACGAGTCGGGCGGCGATCGGGGCGTGCTCGCGGCCTCGGGTCTGGTCGCGGGGGAGGCGCTGGTCGGTGTCCTGATCGCCGGCTTGGTGTCCGGCGGCGTGATCGCGAAGTCGGCGGAGCCCAAACTCGTCGGCTTGGCCGGGGAATTGGCTGTCTGTGCCGTGATTCTGGGCCTCTGCGCCTTCCTCTACACGACGCGTCAGCGTCCGTCCCAGTCCTGAGAAGCTCGCCGTGCCATGGAAAAAAGTTCGACAGCCGAGCCGCTGATCCGCCGAAAGGAACCATCGATGAACCAGAGCGAAAACCTCATCACGCTCCAAAGCCACATCCTCGAGGGCGAAGGCAAGCACCCGGGCGCAACCGGCACCTTGACCTGGATCCTCTCGGCATTGGCTCTGTCCGCCAAGGTGATCTCCTCCAAGATTCGCCGTGCGCGACTGGATGATGTGCTCGGTTCGGTGGGGGCCATCAATGTCCAAGGAGAGGCCCAGCAGAAGCTCGATGTGATCGCCAATGAGACCTTGCTGCGTTGCCTGGGCCAGCGCGAAGGCGTGGCCATGGTGGCCAGCGAGGAAAATGACGAGCCGATCGTGATCCAGAAGAACACGAGCCGCGACGGCCGCTACGTCGTGCTCTTCGACCCGCTCGACGGCTCGAGCAATCTCGACACCTGCGGCGGTGTGGGGACGATTTTCAGCATCCTTCGCCATGACCCGATGGCGGAGCATGTCGACGAGACCATGCTCCAGAAGGGTACGCGGCAGGTGGCCGCGGGCTACATCCTCTACGGATCTTCCACGGTCTGCGTGCTGACCACCGGCAACGGAGTCAGCATGTTTGTGCTCGAGCCCAATGTCGGCTCCTTCCTGCGCGTGGCGGAAAACGTGCGAATTCCCGAGAGCGGCAAGACCTACTCGGTCAACGAAGGCAACCGCCCGACCTTCGAACCCGGCTACCAGCGTTACCTTGAGTGGGCGCAGACCAACGGCTACTCCGGTCGTTACGCGGGAGCCATGGTCGCTGACGTGCACCGCATCCTGATTCAGGGCGGCGTGTTCCTCTATCCGCCGACCCAGAAGGCGCCCGAAGGCAAGCTGCGCCTGATGTACGAAGCCAACCCGATGTCGATGATCATCGAGCAAGCCGGTGGCAAGAGCTTCGCCGGCAAGCAGCGCCTGCTCGAAATTCCTCCGACGAAGCTGCACCAGCGCACCTGCGTGGTGATGGGCAGCCCGGCTGAAGTCGACCGCGTGCTGAGCTTCCTCTAGGGGCGCTCAGGACTTCTTCTGTGCCTTGCGCAGAGCCTCTTCGGCCTTGAAGTCCGCATTGAGCTTGGCTTCCCGCGCCTTCAACTCGCTCATCGTCGGCACACCCATCGCCTTGCGCTCCGCATCGCTCGTGCGCGGATCCACCGGATAGAGCCGCCAGATCCTGTTGACGGGCTCCCACACGAACTGTGTGCCGTAGCGCTGCGCCATGCCGCGCTTGACCAGCAAGCGGTCCTGAGCTTCGGCCGCCACGCGAAAGCCGCGGTTCTCGCCACTCTCTGCAGACTTCAGCGCGATCATCAGCGCGGCCTCCAGGTCCTCGGGCCGATCCGATTCGACCAGCACCAGAGCCGCGTGCAGCTGATCGATCGCGCTCAACTCCTGACCGGGCTGGGCCAGAATTTCCCTAACCTTCTCGGCTCGCTGCTGGAGCCGCTCGGTCTTCGCCAGCGCCTCATCCGGGCGCCGAACCTCGCTCTGCGCCTCCCGGCGCTGCTCCCCGGCCAGTTTCTCCAGCCGCACGGCGGGTGCCTGGCACGCAGCGGGGATCAGCAGGGAAAGGGCCAGCAGGGCTTTCGGAAGGGTTTTCATGAGGCCCAGAGCCTACTCCTCAAGACTTCTTTTTGCAGGCTGACGCAACCAAACGGCCGGAACCGGGCGTACACTGGTGACAAGCATTCGATGGAGTGCCGTCCGCGGTTCTCCTCGCGACTCCACAACGCGGCCTTGTCCGCAGAAAGAAATCCTCATGAAAAACCTCATTTTTGCCATCGCCCTCGTCGGCCTCGTCGCCGCCTGCAAGTCCACCAACAAGACCTCGATCACGGATCCGGCCGGAGCGAACATGCCCGCCGCTGGATGCTGCAGCGAGAAGTCGGGGACCTGCACGCCCGAGCAGAAGGCCGCCTGTGAAGGCAAGAAGGCCAGCGGCTGCGAAGGCATGAAGTCCGAAGCTGCCAAGACCTGCCCCGCTTCCAAGCCCCAGGGCTGATTTGCGGTTCAGGCTGGGCCCTGCGGGCGGTCCGCTGACCTTCCCGGGCACTCCTATCGCGACCCATCGTGCGTCAGCACGGTGGGTCGTTCGCTTGGAGTGCCGGCCAACCGGCCAGACAGCACCGTACAGCGCCGTATCGCACAGCGCCGTATCGCACAGCGCCGTATCGCACAGCGCCGTATCGCACAGCGCCGTATCGCACAGCGCCGTATCGCACAGCGCCGTATCGCACAGCGCCGTATCGCACAGCGCCGTCACCAGGGACGGACTCAGCCCTGAGGACGCACTTCGAGCACGTGCACCTCGAAGCGCAGATCCGCATCGGGCGGCACGAGATCCCCAAAACCCTCGCTCCCGTAGGCCAGTCGAGCCGGAATCAGCAGCTGACGCCGGCCATCGGGCATCACGCCCATCAGGCCCTCATTCCAACCCTCGATCGGCGCCGAACCGATGCGTACTTCGATCGGCACACCGCGGTCCAGTGTCGAGTCGACGCGCGTTCCATCGAGCAGCCACACGGTGTAGTCCATCACCACGAGATCACCCTGCCGTGCCGACCGGCCCTCGCCGAGGAACAGTTCGCGCACATGCACTCCCGAAGGGGTGAGGGACTCGCCGCGCTGGAGACCCACCGGCCGGGTGTCGAGGCTGATGTGCTTGCATCCGCCGAGCAGCAGGCAGGCGCCGGTCACGAGCGCCAGTGAACGAGCGCCGGGATGCTTGTGTTTCATGCGCTTCAACCTGCCAGGATCGCGGCGATGGCCGCGACGTCCACGATATCCTCGGCCTTGCAGCCACGCGAGAGATCCATGAAAGGCCTGTCGAGGCCCTGCACCAGCGGGCCCAGCGCCGTCGCACCCGCCAGGCGTTCGGTCAGCTTGTAGCCGATGTTGCCCGCGTCGAGATCCGGGAAGACCAGCACGTTGGCCTTGCCCGCCAGAGGTGAGCCCGGTGCCTTGCGTTCGGCCACCTGTGGCACGATCGCGGCGTCGAGTTGCAACTCGCCGTCGCAGATCAGACCGGGCGCCCGCGCCCTGAGCAGTTGCGTGGCCTTGACTACCTTCTCGACATCCGGGTGCGTGGCCGAGCCCTTGGTCGAGAAGGACAGCATCGCGACGCGCGGCGATTCGCCGACCAGCTTGCGATGGCTCTCGGCCGCCGCGAGCGCGATGTCGACCAGCTGCTCCGCGGTCGGGTTGGGCACCACGCCGCAATCGGCGTAGGTCAGCACGCGATCCTTGAGAATCATCAGGAAGCAGGAGCTGACCGTGGCGATGCCGCGCTGCAGCCCGATGACCTGCAGGCCCGCGCGCAGCACATCAGCTGTCGCAGCCTCGCTGCCGCTGACGCCGCCCGCGCAATCGCCCGAGCGCACTAGGAAGGCGCCGAAGTACAAGGGATCAAGCAGCTTCTGTCGCGCCTCCTCAGCGCTCATGCCCTTGGCCTTGCGCAGCTCGTGCAACTCGGCCGCGAACCTGGCCGTGCGCGGGTCGCTGGCCGGGCGAACGACTTCGACGCCGGCAGGTGCCGTGCCGAGCTTGCCGGTGTCGACGAGCACCGGCTGGCAGATGCCCTTCTGCGCAAGCACGGCAGCGGCCTGGCGAACGCGCGAATCCTGCGATTCGGGCAGCACGATGCGGCGGTTGGCGCGCCGCGCCTTTTCATGCAGTTCGAGGATCAGGTTCATGCCGGCGGGGTTGCGTCGAGCACGGCTTGGGGCACATCGAGTTCGAGCCTGAGCACGGCGAGCCCGTGGGTCTTGCCCTGCGCGTCGGTCTTGAGCGAGGCAGAGCCGCCGCCGCCGAGACTGTCCTCGAGGATGAAGTTGAGCAAGCGCAGGTTCCCGGCCTCGTAGCGCTTGACCTTGCCGAAGTTGATGCCCTGCATGTGCGCGCGTACGCGCTCGGCGCTGAGCTCGGCTTTCAGGAATTCATACGCGCTCGCGCTGCGGGCGAGGATGCCGACATTGGAGCCTTCGCCCTTGTCGCCCGAGCGGGCGCAGGCGATGCGTGAGAGGGGAACGATTGCCATGCTGCGATTCCTCAGCTTTCGAAAATGCTGACCTTGGGCTGGATGCGCGTCTTCTTCACCAGCGCGGGCCAGAACCCGATGATTTCCTGCGCATGCGGGCGACCTCCGGCGAAGCCCGTGACGCCCGGAGGTCCGCTCGTGACCAGCGGCACGAGCTCGTACCCGAAGCGCTCGATCCGCGCCTTGTCCTGGGCCTTGACGCCCATGCGCAGCACGATTTCGCTGGGATCGGCGCGTTCCGCGGAGGCGATGCCGGAATGGCACATGTTCGCGCCGAGGAACTCGACCATGCGCTCCCCGGGCTGGAACTGGCAGCCATCCATCTCGAGCCGCTTCCAGACGATCTCGGCACAAAGGCGCGCCTTGGCGAGCGCATCCGGCCCGCTGATCGTGAGCTGGCCGACGGCCTTCCAGCCGTTCTCGTACGAGATCGAGACCTTGTAGGTCGGTGTCGGCGCGCTGCCGCGCACACCCTCGACGCGCACGCGGTCCTCGCCGTCCTGCTGCATCGTGAAGCTCGTGAAGTCAGCGCTGCAGTCCGGCCCGAGGTAGGCCCTTGGATCGCCCATCTCGTACGCGAGCTGGTGGGCGACGGTCGAGAGATCGATCACGCCGCCGGTGCCCTCGTGCTTGGTGACCACGAAGCTGCCGTCGTGGCGCGCCTCGATGATGGGGTAGCCGATCCGCGCCATGTCGGGCACGCGCTGCCAGTCGGTGAAGTTGCCGCCGGTGCACTGGGCACCGCATTCGACGATGTGGCCTGCCACCGTGCCGGCTGCGAGCTTGTCGTACTCGTGCGGCTTCCAGCCGAACTCGTGGATCATGGGGCCGAGGACGAGGCCCGGGTCCGTGCCCCGGCCGGTGATCACGATCTGCGCGCCATGCCCGAGCGCCTCCGCGATGGGGAAGGCTCCGAGGTACACGTTGGCGCTTGTCACGCGCGCCCGCACGCTCGAGAGCGGCTCGCCGGTGTCCATGTTGGCGAGCTGTTCGCCGTCGGCCAGCAGCGCGTCGAGGTCTTTCAGGATGTCATCGCCTTCGACCACGCCGACCTTCACGCCGCGGATGCCGTGCTTGGCGAGCACCGCCAGCACCGCGCGGGCGCAGGCCTGCGGGTTGACTCCGCCGGCATTGGCCACGACGCGGATGTTCTTCGCGACCAGCTCGGGCGCCACGCGGTCGATCAGCTTGACGAAGTCAGACGCGTAGCCCGCATCGGGGTTGCGCGCGCGCTGCTTCTGCATGATCGACATGGTCACCTCGGCGAGGTAGTCGAGCGTCAGGTAGTCGAGCGGGCCCTCGCGGACGAGGCGAATGGGCCCGAGCAGGGAATCGCCCCAGAACCCCTGTCCGTTGGCGATCAGGACGGCGTCGTGCAGTTTCATCGGGTCTGGAGGATAGCGGATGGGCTGCAGCTTTGCCCGCTGTCCTCTCGCGCTGCGAGGAGTCTGCTACCGATGCGCCCCCGGCGCCGAGAGGGAGCCGTGCCGATCCATGAACTCGCCAGCTCCGGCGGCTCAGTAGGCGATCTCGAGCGCGTTGCTGACGTTGAAGGACGAACCCGCCGGCGAGGCGCAGAAGGTCAGGTCGGGATCGCGGTAGTAGACCTGGTACCAGCGCGATGTGCCGGCGTTGATCGTGTCACCGAGCAGCGCCGACTGCACGCGGATCGAGTTGTCGCCGGCCATCGGGGCGCTGACCGCACCGCCGCTGGCGTTCTTGACATACAGGCGCTTGAGCGCGCCGCCCGCGCAGCGGATGCCATCGCCGAAGGGCAGCGGGTTGGCGGTGAGTGCATTGCCCTGCAGGAAAATGGAGAGCACGGTGGGCAACTCACCGCTGGAAGTCAGCACGACCGTGTCGGCCGACGGTGAGCCGCGCGCGGTCAGTTGCGCACCCCCGGTGGAGGCGGAGTTGTTGCACCCGCGACCCGCCAGGCCGTTGTTGGCGCAGGGGCAGGCCAGCGCCTGCGTGCCGTCGCCGAAGCACAGCGGCGTGCCGAGGCTCGGCAGCTCGATCGCGAAGCTCGAGAGATCGATGTCGATGAAGGTGCCGGTGCCCGTGATGGTGAACCCGAACGAACAGTAGAACGGGCCCGACCAGCTGCCGAGGTTCTGCAGCGGGTCCGTGGAGGTGAAGATCGTTCCCGAGCAGTCGCTGAACGAGAAGCCGAGCGTCTTGGGGCCGGTGACGCTCGCGCTCATCAGCACGCCATCCGCCAGCGGGTTGGCGTTGCGCATCTGCGCAGTGGGAGTGCCACCGACCACGCCGACCGTGACCGGCCCGAGCACGAGGCTCAAGGAACTGGGGATGATGCTGTATGCGGTCACCTGTCCCGGCGTGATGTCCGTTCCCGGGGTCTGGACCGTGAAGCGCAGCGTGGCGCTCTGTCCGGAGGTGACACCGTTGTAGGCGCCGGTGGCGCCCGAGGCGGTTGCGATCGTGCCCTGCGCGATCATGACAGCCTCACCAGCGAGTGCCGTGGCGGTCAGCAGAAGGCTTGCGCAAAGGATGGAGGCACGACGGAGTAGAGAGAGCGACATGGTCTCGATCCTACCAACATCTGAGGAAGCGCGGGGTGCGCTAGCACCAAGGTGCAGATCGCGCCTGCTGCACGATCGCCTGCAGGTCGTGGCCGTACAGCTCCGTCAGCCCCGCCGCGATCGCGGCCTCCAGCGCGGGGAGGCACTTGGCGGCAAGGCTCCTCGCACCGGATGAGTTCCCCCGCCGCGCATGCACACAGGCCGCGAACCACTGCGCCAGCGCCTTGGCCGTGTCGCGGCGCAAGGGCTCGGTCTCGCTACGCCAGCGCTGCTCGCATTGCTCATGCTGCTCGAGCGGATCCTCGCCGCTCACGGGAAGATCTCGACCACCGTCTCGCGGAAGGTCGCGGCTCCGTTCTTCACGAACACGCCGCAGTGGCGCGGCACGGCGCCATCGAGCGGAATGCGGTCGCTGACCGGCGCACGGGCTCCTGCGCGCAGTTCGACCCGACCGTCGGCAAACACGCGCACGGAGAGGTCTAGCAGCTCATCCTCTTGCACCGGCTTTTCGAGCTTGAGCATCGAGATGCGCTTGGCAACGGTGCCGCCGCGCGGCGTCACGCGCACGGTCCACAAACCGGCCTGCCCGCGCTCGTCGATTCCCGCCGCATACCAGTCCGCGTCCGGTCGGCCGACGATCAAAAGTCCCGCCGCCGAGCCGATCTCGATCCTGCCGCGCCGTTCGATGCGGGCGCGCACCTCGTATTCGCCGGTCGCGCTGACGGTCGTGAGCATTTCTCCGTGCAGGCGCACGCTGGCGAGTTCAATGGCTTTGGGTTCGGGGCGGAAGGCCTTGGGCGGCTGCGCGAAGACCGTCTTCCAGGCGGCGCGCGGGCCGGAGAGTTCGCGGATGGAGCCGAGCAGGAGACCCAGCGTGCGCGCCTGCTCGCGCAACTCGTCCGCCAGCTGACGCAGCTGTGCATCTTCCCTCAGAATGCCCGAGCTCAGCGCGGCGAGCGTGTAGGCACGCAGCGGCAGGCCCGGATCCGCGCGCAGGTAGTCATCGAGCAGGCCGCTGACGGAGCGGGCGAGTTCGCGCGAGCGCAGGCGCGCCGAGCGCAGGGCCGCGTTCTTCGAGTCCAGGCGCTTGAGGCGGTTCTCCAGCTCCATGCGGCGTGCGTCCTCGAGCTCCCACTTGCCGCGCGCGGCAAGCTCGAGTGCGTCCTCGAGCAGGGGTGCTGCAGCCTGCGGACGCTTGAGGCGCTCGAGAATCTCGGCCTGGAGCACGAGGAGGTTGCCGTCGGGCTTGTCGCTCTTGTCGATGCGCGCGCGGATGTACTCGAGGTGCGAGAGCGCGCGGGCGAGCAGTTCCTGCTCGGGCACGAGTGCCTGCTTGCCTTCCTTGGCCGCGATGGCGGCGCGATCGAGGCAGGCCTGCATGCGCGCGAGACGCAGCTCGCGGGCGCGCGGGTCGGTGCCGTGCAAGGGCCGGATCTCCTGCGTGATCCAGCGCGTCCAGTCGCGCTCGAAGTCCTCGAAGCTCTTGTGGCGCAGCGGCGAGTCGGGCCCGAGGAAGACGCTCTCGAAGACCGGCATCGAGCCGCCGCCGGATTTCAGGATCTCGCGCGTGTACCGCGCGTAGAGCGGGCGGTAGGAGTAGGCCTGCGTCGTGGGATCCTCGTACTGCTGCAGGAAGTACACGAGGCCCCAGCCGAAGGCGTAGTACGTCGCGGGGTAGGAGGCCGGCGAGTCATACGCCACCACCTGACGCGCGCGCACGCCATCGGGCTTGGCAAGTTCCGCGCACAGGCTCGCAAGCCGGCCTTCCGCAGCTTCGGGCCACAGCACGCGATTGTCGGCCATCGCCACCGTGCCTTCGAAGAAGCTCGCCGTGCCCTCGTTGAGCCAGGCCGGCACGAAGCCGCCCTGCGAGAGCAGCGAGGTGAACTGGTGGCTCGCCTCGTGGTAGAGCGTCTCGAGCATCCAGTCGAGGCTGCCTGAACCGTTGGTGCGCGAATCGTAGCAGTGCACCGCGTTCTCGCCGGAGGACCACCAGCCCTCGGGGCCCGCGCCGCCCGGCCACTCCTTCAGCATCTCCTCGCGCGTGGCGTGGATGCGGATCGTGGCCTTGGCGCCGCGCGCGCGGCCCGCATCGCCGTCGAAGAAGACCTGCACGTAGAACCCGAACAGCGAGTCCATCAACTCGCCGACCCGTTTCACGAGCTCGGGCTCGAGGTTGGCGACGAGCTTGTAACGCTCGCTCTCGTGCTCGGTGACGGGGAAGCTGCCGGGAACTGCTGCGGGCTTGCTGGCCGGCTCGGGGCGCGAATCCTCCGGGGTCTCGGCTGCCTCGGCGTCAAGATCGAGGCGGTTGAGCGCACCGCGCACGCGCGCGAGCAGCTCTTCGACTCGGGCGAGCGTCTTCCCGCTGGCGATGGGCGGCAGGCGCTCCAGGATCTCTAGGGCGCGTTGCATGTGACCCTGCTTCTCCAGATCCGCGGCCGCGTCAGCGAGCGTTGCGGATAGCTTGGCGAGCAGCGCATCGCGGCGCGAGGAGAGCGGATCCGTGCGACGGATTTCCGCGGTGCAGGCTTTGGACTGCGCTTCTTGCTGGAGCGCCAGATAGCGGCGCGCGGCCTCCTCGAACCAGTGGGCGGCCTCATCGCGACGGTTGAGCTGGCTCAGCGCGCGCGCGTAGACCTCGCACAAGCGGGGGTCATCGGCTCCTCGGCGGAGCGCCTCCACGGCAGTCCGCGCCGCAGCCGGAGCTTCCTTGGCCGCCAGCTGCTCCAAAGCGATGCGTAGTGCTTCCGGATGGTCCTCTGGCAAGTCCCAAACGGCGGGGACCGCGCCGATCGGAGCGGTCCCCGCGAGGATCAGGAAGCAGTGTGCGAGAAAACGCCGCACGGGCGAAGCGCTCACTCGAGCGTGATCTTCAGCTTGGTCGTGCCCGCCAGTTCCATGCCCTGGCCGATGGTCATGTTCTGTCCCTGCATCTCCAGGGCCATCTCGATGTCCATGATGGCCTTGGCCGGGCCGCTGAATTCGAAGGAGTGCGCGTGGTTGCCGGCGAGGTCCCAGAGCAGTTCGCCGGTACCCTCGTACTCGAAGCTCACCTCGACCTTCTCCATTTCCATTTTCATGCCTTCGGCTTCGGCGTTCGCGGCGTTCTCCTTGGCTTGCTCGGTGAGGTCCTTCTTGCCCTTGGCCTTGACCTCGAGCTTGATCACTGCGTAGGACTTGCCCGACACCTCGCGCATTCCATCGAAGGTGGCCGTCGCCTCGCCTTCCATGTCGCTGTTGAACCAGTCTGTCGGGCTGCCGGCACCGCCCATGTCGCCCATGCCCATCGGCGACTCTGCCGATGAATCCTCCTTGGGCTTGATCTTCAGGTCGCCACCAGGGGAGATGACGTGGCCGAGCTGCTTGACGTCCACCTTCCAGCTCTCGCCTTCCTTGACCTCACCCTTCGGCAGGAGCACGCGCATGTCCATGTCCTCGTGGAGCTCCTTCAGCAGATCGTCGTTGTCCTCCTTGGGGTCGAAGGCGAGTTCGTACTCGCCGATTTCGCCGTTCCAGGTGTAGACGATCTTCTTGCCGGTGAGCTTGCTCTCGAGATCCCGGGAGTTCTCGTTCTCCTGGACATTGCCCATCATGTCGACCTTCATCGACATGGCGATCGTGCCGCTGATGTCATCGAACTTGCGCGACAGCTTGGCGGGCTTGCCGTCGGCCATCTTCGCGTACGTGTCGCTGACCACGACCGTCTGGTCCTGGTTCATGGTCATCTCCATCTCCGGCTTCATCGGGCTGTCGTTCCCGTTGATCGTCATGGAGTAGTCCTGCAGCGTGAATTCGCTCGTGTTGTTCATCGTCCGCGTCAGCGTCGTGCCTTCGGCCGGCGCGAAGCGGATCTTCACGACGGTGGGGCGCAGCGCCGGCACCAGGGGAACGAGGAGGAGGGGTGCGGCAAGGAGGAGCAGTTTCTTCATGTGTGTGTTGGGGGGCTTCTTGTCCGAGAAGTATAGGGCGCGACGGCTCGCGAAAACCCGCTCCTTGCAGGTTCCATACATGCAGGCGGGCGGGATCACCCCGCCCGCCCCTCTTCCAAGCCCCCCGAAGGGCTCTCCGACGGTCCTACTGGCAGAAAGTCACCTGCAGTCCGTTGGCCGCGTTGAAGTTGGCTCCACCCGCATCCGGATCTCGGTACCAAAGCGTGAAGTTGAGCACCGAGCCCGGCAGGATCGGCCCGGAGGCCGGCAGGCTGGCGAAATTCACGGGGTAGTACATGTCACCCAGATCGTTGGCGTTGATCAGCGGCAGGCGCGTGAACGGCGAACCCACGCAGCGGTAGCCGTTGCCGAAGGTCGCTTGCGCCTGGTTGGCGCCGTAAAAGAAAAGACCTGCCTTGAGCGGCGGCACGCCGAAGGCCTGCAGCACGAAGTCGTTGTTCGAGATGTAGGTCGACCCCGCCCAGCCCATCACGGCGCCATTGGGATCGTAGGAGTTGGGGGCGGAAATGCAGTAGCTCGTCGGCGGCGCGCAAGGCTGCGTGGCCTGACTGACCCACAACACCCTGACATCGTCGATGTTCCAGCCGCCGAAGGCAGTCGAGCCGTTGGTTTGCAGCGAGAACTCGATCTGCACCGAAGGATTGCCATCGGCCAGCGCCGAGATGTCGATCTCTTGAGCCGACCAGGCCGTCTCGGTCAGGTTCGAGGTCGGGTTGATCCAGACCTGCGTACCGTTGACGCGGATGCGGGCCTGATCGCTGGCCGAACCCTGCACGGAGAGCCAGCGCTTGAAGCGCAGCTTGGTGCCCACCGCCGCGCTGCAGTTGATTGTCGGCGAGCGCAGCCAGTAGTTCGAGTTGCTCGGATAGGCGCCGTTGGAGCTGCCGGTGCCCAGATCGGTGCCCCAGCAGCGTCCGGAGAAGTAGCCATCGCGCGGGTCGACCCACGAGACGCCGCCGGAGGAGCCGCTCTTGGCGTTGCCGGGTCCACGGGCCCAGTCGTCGGTGCCGGTGATCAGCCCGTGCGTCCAGCCCTGATCGTTGCTGAGGTCGAAGCCGTGGGACAGCAGCGTGCTGACGTTGCCGACATCGAAGTCGAGGAAGTCGGCGCCGGCGCTCGGCGGCCAGTAGGAGTTCAGGCTGGCGTTGTCGGTCGCCTGAATGAAGTACTGCACGTACGCGGGGCCGACCTGACCGGGAATCGCGGCCGTGTAGTTGTTCGAGCCCAGCGCCGTCATCGGGATCGACTGCAGCGCGCCGCCGTTGACGCGGTAGCGCAGCGTTGCGGTTTGCACCGGCGGGTTGGTGTTGGCCGTGATCGTCGCGTTGACCACGTACGGGCCGGCCTCGAAGGGCGTGTCGGCGAGATCCGTGACGTTGACGATCGCCAGCGAGGGGAGCGTGTAGCCGGGGAAGCCCTGATCGCGGAAGCCGCCGTCGATGTGCGTGTAGTTGGGCGTGCCGTTGCCGATGTTGCCGTCGTTGTCATCGAGCGTGAGCCACTGCGTCTCGATCACGGACTTGATCTGGGTCTGGTTGAAGGCGGACATCCAGCTGAGGAACAGCGTGTTGGCGGTCAGATCGCCCTGCGCGTTGCCCAGCGCCACATTGAGACGGTTGCGGATCTTCCACGCGGCGCCCATCCAGGGGCGTCCATCCGCGTGCACACCCCCGTAGCAGGATGGATTGCCGTCGCCGCAGAAGGCGGCCGTGTTGGCGCCAGTGCGGATATTCGTGCCGGTGCCGCTGAAGCCCTCGCCCACGATCGGCGTGTCCCAGACATACATGGCCCAGCAATCGGCGTTGCCCTCACCCATGCCGTCCGAGCCATTGCCCGTGCCGTAACGCACGTTCATCCAGTGTCCGTGCTCGTGGCTCACCACGGTGGAGTAAGAGGTGTTGACGCAGGAACCGCCGGAAGCGAAGAAGTTGATGCTGAAGCCGTTGTAGAAGGCGTTGCAGGTCGAGGCCTGGTTGACATCCGCGAAGGCCACGAAATCCGCGAAGGGATCCGTGGGGTTCACCGCTCGCACCCAGTCGCGCAGCTTGTTGATGCCGATGAAGGCATTGGCCTGGCTGGTCACCGTGGCGGCATTGGCCGAGTTGAGGACGATGCTGTTGCCGGTGCCGTTGATCGTGGTCGTCAGGCTGGTCGGCGCGGCGCCGTTGTTGGTGACGTAGTTGAAGCTGCCGGAGTAATCGACGGTGACAGCCAGCGGTCCGTTGATGCCGGGGTAGTTGAAGTTGCCGTTGGCATCCGTGTAGACGGTGCCGGCGCTGCTGCTGACCTTGGCGTAGCGCATCACCTGCTGCGTCTCGGGGTTGGAGCTCGTGTCGGGCAGCGTGCCGGGCGAAGCCTTGGTGTAGACCGTTCCGCCGACATCGAAATGGTGGATGCTCGATTCGCGCTTGAGCAACTCGCCGGTGTTGGCGTCGATCCAGTGAACATTGCCCAGCGGCTCGGTGTCCTGCTCGTGCCACTGCAGGTCAATCTGCCAGCACAGACGCGGTTCGCGGCCGTGGTCGGCGTCGTAGCCGAGGATCACGAGTTCCGGCGCGAGCGGCAGTTCATTCGCCTCGAAGCCCGTGTGTGCGCGGAACAGCGCGTGGGCTCGGGCCAGGGCAGCATCCGCATCGAGTCGCGGCGCGGTGGGGAACAACGCCACCTGCGGCAGCGAGGTCGACTGGATCGCCAGCAGCGTGCCCTGCATGTCGAACAGCAGGTTGACCCAGCCATCGACCACGCGCACGCCGCCCACGAACTGCTGGAACTTGACGGCCAGCTTGTCGCTGGAACCGATCTGGCCCAACGGGAGGAACTGCGTGCGGGCGAAGACGAGCGTCTCCTGCTCGATGCCGTGCATGGCTTTGGTGTCGGCCAGGCGCTGGATGGCCAGCGGCACGAATTCCTCATCGCGCGCGGGGCGATAGGGGGTGCGCAGCGAGCCGCCATGGATCAGTTGGGCGTAGCCTGTGCCGTCCGCAGGCACCAGTTGCCAGTTCTCGCCGTGTTGGCCGCGCCAGTCGGAAAGCGCCGTGTGGAGTGGGTCTTGGGCGCTGGCGAAGCCGGTCACCAGCACCAGAGAAAGGACGGCGGAAAAATGTTGCATGGAGTGCGCTGGGGGGGGAGGCGGACGGGCCTTTGGGCAAGGACGAGTCAACCCACCTCGAGGTTCCCGGTTCCCCTCGGAAGTATGCCCGAGTGGCAGGCTCAGCGCAGGGCGATGAACAGGATCAGCCCGAAGACCACGAGGTAGACCACCACGGCCGCCACCTCGGGGGCGGCGTTCCGGTGCTGGATTCGCGGAGTCGGTTCCATGGATGAATAAGGGGGCAGAAAAGGCTCCGACGGGCGTCGGAGTTCCGTTACTCAAGCATTACCCTGTTCTGCAAAGGTCGCTAGGCAAGTTCTGCTGAATTCTCATGAAGATGCTGTTTCTGCTCGCGCTGCTGCCCTCCGCCCAATGGCGGGATGGCAGCTCCCCGGTTCCCGGTACCTTTGGCACCTACACCCCCGAAGCTGCCCAGAAGCGCTTTGCAGACACCACGGTCCACACCGACACGCATGGGGGCACGGTGCAGGAACTGCAGGCCCTCAGCGGCGCCGCGGGAGGCTACTCGGTGCTGTGGCGTGACCACCGCGACGGGCTGGCGGGCCTGTACCTGGCCCGTCTGGGCCCCCGCGCCGAGCGGCGGGGACCGGAAGAGGTGGTCCACAGACCCTACGCGGGCCGACGCCTGCAACCCGATCTGGTGGTCGCGCCCTCGGGGGCCGGGGCTGTCGTCTGGATCCACGAGGTCATGAATGTGCCGGTCGTCTTCGGGCATGCCTACAACTCCGAGGGACACTGGGAAGGCCCGGATCGTACGCTGACCCCCATGCCCCAGAGCCTGCAGCCCCGAGGGGGCCGGGATCAGGGCGCCCGCCAGCCGCGGCTGGCTCTGCGGCCGGAGGGTGGCTACTACGCCGCTTGGCTCAACCGCGGCGGGCTGCACTGGGTGGAATGCGACCACGAGCTCGCGCCTCTGGGTGAAACCCGTCTGTTCGGCGGTCGCGAGGTGGCGGTCGCGGGCCCGTTCGCCTGGATCGGCACGGCTCAGGCTCCGCTGGCGATCTGGAGTGCGGACAACCAGGTGCTGGCAGCCCGCGTCGACCTCGACCAACGCCCCCGCGTGATCGCTGAGGGCAAGCACCTCGATGTCCAGCCCACGAAGGAGGGCGCTCTGCTGCTCGCCGAGCAGGGCGGGCGCGCCAGCGTGCGCGTGCTCGATCCGCGCGGCGAACTCGTCGGCCAGCCGATCGCGGTGGGGCTCGAGGGCGAGCAGGCGTTGGGCATCGCGGCGCTTCCCGGGCACGCCGCCGTGCTTGTCGAGAGCCCCACGAGCCCGCGCTGGCGGGTCGATCTCCTCGATCTGCGCAAGTCCGCGCTGTTGCGCTCGCTGCCGCTGGAGATCGCGGACCTGAAGCGCGGCAGCGTTCCGCGCATCGCTGCTTCGGGACGCGAGCTGCTGGTCGCTTGGACCGCCAACGGCGGCGGGGATGGCGATCCCAGCATGCTGCGCGTCGAGCCCTTTGCGGAGGGCGGCGCAGCCCACGGTCCCGAGCGGGTTGCGACCGACGCGGCGAGCTCCGATCAGATCAACCCGCGCATCGCGGCGGCGGGTGAGCGCGGCGCGCTGGTCTGGGTTGATCGTCGCTCAGGCGAAGCCCAACCGTGGGCGCGACGCTTCGACGGCAGCGGGCTCGTCGGCGTCGACTGGGCCTTGCCCGCTCGCGGCGCCAGTAGCGTCAGTGCCATCGCCATGCAGGACGATGGGCGCTTCGCGATCGCCTGGGCGGAAGCCTCCGGGTTGGCGCTGCAAGCCTACTCCGCGGATGGAACGGCCCAGGGGGATTGCGTGCGGATGGCGCGGGCCACGCCCAGGGAACTGGTGCTGCTGCCCGTGCGCGGGGCGCGCGACTGGCGTCTGTTCTGGGTCGAAGGCGAGCAGCAGGTCCAGACCATCAGCCTTGCTGCCGACCTTCAGGCCAGCGGGCCGGCGCTGGTGCTGGGCATCGGCCAGCGCGTCAGCGCCACGCAGTTGCTGGGCGGCGCATGGGTGTGCGTGTTCGACCGGCGCGGCGAGCGCTCCGAACTGTTCGGGCGAAGCCTCTCGGCCGGGGGCCAGCCCGGGGAACCCTTCGGTTTCGAGGCGACGCCCTCGGGCCATGATTGGGATGCCGCGCTGGCTCCCGCCCGCGACGGCGGCTTCCTGATGAGCTGGACCAGCGGCGACATCGACACCCCGCTGCGCGACATCGTGGCGCGGCGCTTCGATGCGCGCGCCCGGCCCAGTGGTCCGCTGCTGTGGATCGGCTGCACGGGCAATGAGCAGGACACCTCGGACGCGATCACGCTGGCCGACGGCAGCTTCCTCGTGGCTTATGAGGACGATCTCTCGGGCTACGACCACACGCTTGCCCAGCGTATCGATCCCGCAGGTCGCCGGGTGGGGGCGCTGGTGCGGCTCAACCAGCTCGAGGCCACCCATCTGGAGGACCGCGTGGCGCCCCGGGTGGCGCCCTTCGGAGCCGGTTTCACGGCGGCCTTCGGCGATCGACGGCGCTCCCAGGGTTGGGATGTTTCGTGGACGATCTACGGGCCCGGTTTTGACGAGCTCCCGCCGAAGTAGGCCCTCACGGGGAGACTGCTCCCCATGCCGGGACTTTCCAAGTTCTAAGATGTTGGCAGCCAAGGATTTAGAATCGGTTTTCGGGCCGTGACGGCCCGCCGACCCCAAATCCTTGGTCGGCAGGGCCTTAGATCGGCAGATGTCCACGCTTGGGGAGCAGTGTCGCCAACTCGCATTCAGGAGCCGGATCTGGTATTCCCTCACGGAATCGTGACCCCGCTCCCAATCCAGCAGCCGAGCCTCGCCCGGGAGGTGCCGCCCAAACTGCCGCGCACCCCTGCCCACACCAAGATCGTCGCCACGATCGGACCGGCCACCGAGGATCGCATCGGCGAGCTGATCGAAGCCGGGATGAGCGTGGCCCGGATCAATTTCAGCCACGGCTCCGAGGAGGACTTTCTCCGGCGGGTGCAGAAGATCCGGCGCGAGGCCGACAACCGCATGCGCGCGGTCGGAATCCTGGCCGACATCCAGGGCCCCAAGATGCGCATGAGCCGCTTCGAAGGCGGCCTGCTGGAGCTCGAGCGCGGCATGCGCGTCACGATGCGCCAGGCCAAGGGCACCGCGCCCGACGGTGAGGTCTGGTTCGAGTTCGGCGGCTTCCTCGAGGCGGTCCGGCCCGGCCACCGGGTGTTGCTGGCCGACGGCAAGGTCGAAGTCAGCGTGCAATCGGTCGGCTCGGATTCGATGCAGGGCGAGGTGACCCGCGATGGCGTGATCAAGGATCGCCAGGGCGTGCATTTCCCCGACAGCCGCATTGCCTATGAGCTGCCGACCGCGGAGGACCGCCGCAACCTGCAGCTCGCCACGCAGGCGGGCATCGACATGATCGGCATCAGCTTCGTTTCGAGGCCCGAGGAGGTCGACGTGGTCCGCGCACTGGCTCCCAATGCGCTGATGATCTCGAAGATCGAGCGCATGGCTGCGCTGGAGAATCTCGATGCGATTCTCGCGCGCACGGACGGGATCATGGTGGCACGCGGCGATCTGGGCGTCGAGGCGGAACTCGAGCAGCTCCCGCTGATCCAGAAATCGCTGATTCAATCGGCGATGCGAGCCGGCCGCTTCACGATCACCGCGACGGAGATGCTTGAGAGCATGATCAGTTCGTCGCGACCGACGCGCGCGGAGGTGACCGACGTCGCCAATGCCGTGCTCGACGGCACCGATGCCGTCATGCTGTCGGCGGAAACCGCCGTGGGCGAGCACCCGGTAGAGGCCGTGGCGACGATGTCGCGCATCTGCAGCGCGGTGGAGCAGAGCCAGCGCTACCAGAGTCTGCCCGCGCCGACCTTCCGCGCCAGCGAGTCCAACTTCGCCAATGCAGTCGCGCTGGCGGCCGTGCAGGGGGCGACTGCGCTCAACATCTCGAAGATCGTGTGCTTCACGGAAACCGGCAACACGGTGCGCCTGCTCTCGCGCTACCGGCCCAATGCCGAGGTGCTGGCGCTTTCGCCGCATCCCCAGACCGTCAACCACATGACCGTGCTGGCCCACGTGCGGCCGATGCTGTTCCGGCGCGAGCGCAGCCTCGAGGACATGCTCTACATGGCCTCCGAGATGCTCGTGGTGCGCGGCTTTGCCCAGTACGGCGATCCGATCGTGTTCGTCGCCGGCGTCCCCGCCGGTCAGAAGTCCTCGACCAACGTGATGAAAATCCATCGCATCGGCGAAGAAGTGAAGATGCACTGAAATCCGCGGTTGACGCGGAACAGAAACACTGGGAAAGTGTCGCCTCACCCTGCTGATCACCGATGTTGAACACCACGCGCTTCGAGTTCCCCCGGCTGCGCTCCCTGACGCGCTTCCTCAAGCCGTCCGAACCCGAGATCGACAAGGTCTCGCGGCATGGTGCCCGGGTGGTCTGCGTCGCGAGCGGCAAGGGGGGCACGGGCAAGAGCGTGCTCACCAGCAATCTGGCGGTGCTGCGTGCCAAGCGCGGCGAGCGCGTGCTGCTGATCGACTTCGACGCCGGGCTGGCCAACGCTCACCTTCTGCTCGGACTGGCACCGCGACATGATTTCGGCCATGTCCTCGACGGTAGCGTGCGTGCCAAGGACGCGATCGTGGAGGGACCCGACGGCGTGCACCTGATCTCGGGCGGAGTCGGACGCCATGCGCTCGCCAACCCGACGCGCCGCGAGCTGGAGCAACTGTTCGAAGCGCTGCGTCCGCTGGAGTTCGAGTACGACCTGATCCTGGTCGACCACGGCGCGGGGCTGTCCTACAGCACGGTCGCGCATCTTGCCGCCACCAGCACGCTGCTGCTAGTCACCAACCACGAGGTCACGGCGCTCTCGGACGCCTACGCGCTCTACAAGCGCGCCCAGATGGTCAACCAGCATCTGCGGGTCGGCATGGTGCTCAACCGCTGCCCGGACGAAAAGCAGGCGATGTTGGGCTGGGAGCGGTTCAAGAAGACGAGTTTGCAATTTTTGGGCACGCATCCGGAGCTGGTCGGCTGGGTGCCTGCGGACGAGGCCGTGGGACGCAGCGTCCAACTGCGCAAACCGGTCTCCCTGAGCGAGCCCGCGAGCCAGGCTGCCCAGGCGATCGCGAAGGTCGCCGCCTGGACTGCGATCGAGACCGCGCGCACTCCCAGCTCGTTCTACGAGCGCGCGAAGAAAGCTCTGCGCTGAACGGCGGACTGCTGCCTTTTCTTTTGGCGAGCGGAGGCGTAGCGTCCTCGCACACCGATGTTTGTCCTTGCCCTCGTGAATCAGAAAGGCGGCTGTGGAAAGACCACTGCCGCCGTGAACCTCGCCGGAGCCCTCGCCGCGCTCGGTCGCCGCGTGCTGCTCGTCGATCTCGATCCGCAAGCCCACGCCACGCTCGCGCTGGGGGCATCGCCCGGCACTTCGCAGCCCACGAGCTTTGACCTGCTGGCGGGCGAGGCGAGCATCGAGGATGTCGAGCAATGCGTCGCAGGCGACGTGTGGATTTCGCCCGCATCGCTGGAGTTGGCTCAGTTTGAAGAAGTTTCCGCGCGCCTCATCGAACCCGAGCAGCGGCTGCGGGCGGTGCTGGCCGAGGCGCGCGAAGTCTATGACTTCGTGCTGATCGACTGTCCGCCGCGCGCCGACGGCGTGCTGACCGCGAACGCGCTGAATGCCTGCGATTGCGCGGTGCTCGTCGTCGAGACGGGCGCGTTCGCGCTGCAGGGCGCGCTCGCCGCGCAACGCATTCTCGAAGAGCGTCTCGCCCAGGGTGAACGCGCCTTCGAAGTGCGCGTGCTGGCGACGATGTTCAACCGGCGCCTGCGCATCGCCCGGGAAATCCTGATCGCGATGCAGGCCCGCTTCGCAGAGCGCCTGTTCCAGACGGCGATCCGCGAGAGCGTGCGGCTGCGTGAATGCGCCGCTCTGGGCGCGCCCGTGCAGGTGGTCGATCCCGCCTCGCGCTCGGTGCAGGATTTCGCCAGCCTTGCCCGCGAAGTCTGCGAACTGAGTTCGCGGATCGCGCGCCAACAGGAAGTGCTCCCGCGCGCCGCGCCGCGCATCGAAGTCGCCGAAGCCTGAACACAACGCCATGGATGCCCTCGCCCTGCTTTGCACGCTCCACGCCGACGGTCCCTCGACCCTGCAGCGCCTCAAGGCTGCCGGTTGCCACTCGCTTGCCGATCTCGCGCGCCTTTCGGACGAGCGGCTGGTGGAACTCGTCGAATCCACGCCCGCTGCGGCGCGCCGCTTCCGCCGCGAGGCGCGCCATCTGGCCGAGCGCGCCGGCGCCGACTGGCTCGAGCGCGAGGAGGGTTCCGAGGAGTCCCTGCCGCTCGCTGCCCAGACGGCCTCCGCCGAACAACCCCAGACCATGCACCTGCCTCCCCGCGAGCGCAGCATTCTCGACAAGGTGCTGGCCCAGTGGCGCGAAGCGGACGCGCGCGAGCCCTTGCCGGCGACCGCCGAGGAGGAGCCGATGAGCGTCGAAGGGCTGGTGCTCGAGTCGCTGGAATCGACGGAGAGTTGCTCGGGCACGCCGCTGGAGGCGGGCTGCGTCGAGGGACTCGACGAGCAGGTGCTCGCGGCGCTCGCCAACTGCGGCGTCGACACGCTGGAAGCCTTCGAGGCTGCCGAACTCGACCAGCTGGCACTGCACAGCGGCGTCGGCTACTCGCGGCTCGACCGCGTCCGCCGCCTGCTCTACCGCGCGGAGTTCCTGCCGGTCGGGACCCCCGCCAGCAGCGAGCCGGAGCGGATGATCGTTCCGCGGGCCCCAGCCGCCGCGACGCGGCGCGCCGAGCCCTGGACGCCGGCCCCGGAAGGGGCTGCGGGGCCTTTCGCCTGACTTTCCCGAAAGCGGGACTGCTCCGGGTTTGCGTTTCCGTTTGCGCTCAGGCTGGCTGAGATTCCGCGCCGATGGGCGACTTCGAGGGAGCGCCCTCGCAGCAGCCAGTCATGGACCTCAGCACCATCATCGGATCGATCCTCGCCACGGCCTTCCTTGTCTGGTCGATGATGCTGGGCAACGGGGGCATCATCTTGTTCTATGACATGCCCTCGATCGTGATGGTCTGCGGGGGCTCGGTCGCGGTGGTGATGATGAACTACACCTTCGCGGACCTCAAAAGTCTGTTCAGCGTCGTGCTGCGCGCCTTCGTCGCGAAGAACATGTCGCCGACGGAGCTGATCGAGCGCACGATCGAGTATTCAAACCTCGCCCGCCGGGAAGGCATCCTTGCGCTGGAAGCCAAGCTCAAGGAAGTCAAGGATCCCTTCTTCGCCAAGGGGCTGCAGTGCGTCGTGGACGGCTTCTCGGCCGAGACGGTGCGCAGCATCATGGAACTTGACGCGGACTGGAGCCGCGCGCGCCACTCCAATGGCAAGAAGATCCTGGAGACCTTTGCCGCGATGGCTCCGGCCTTCGGCATGATCGGAACGCTGGTCGGCCTGGTGCAAATGCTGGCCTCGCTGTCCGATCCTTCGCAGATCGGCGGCGGCATGGCCGTTGCCCTGCTGACCACCTTCTACGGCGCGGTGATCGCCAACGTGATGTGCATTCCGATCGCCGGCAAGCTCGACTTGCGAGCCAAGGAAGAAGCGCTGCTCAAGGCCATGATGATCGACAGCGTGCTCGCCATCCAGTCAGGCGAGAAGCCGACCATCATCCGTGAGCGGCTTTCGGCCTTCCTCTCGCCCAGATTGCGCGCTCGCGCGGCGGCCTGACCATGGCCTTCGAGGAAGAACCCGCGCCCGGAGCCCCGGAGTGGATTGTCACTTTCTCGGACATGATCTCGCTCCTGGTGACGTTCTTCGTCCTGCTGCTGACCTTCACGGCCACAGGCGAGTCCGAGAAAGTCAAGACCAAGCTGCGGCTCGATGGGACCAACGGCATCTTCCGGCGCGACCCCGGCGCAGACCCGATCGAGGACATGCGCAAGTCGGAGATGATCGACAACGTCAACGCGCTGAAGGCCTCCACGGAGCAGCACACCCGGCCGGACATCGATCTGCCGGAAGACCTCGAGCACATGGGGCAGAAGCTGGACGCCCTGCACGTGCCCTTCGACCTCAACCACGTGTTCGACGGCCTGTCCCTGCGCTTCGGATCCGAATGCTCCTTCTCGCCGAGCTCCGCGACGCCGACGGCAGCCTTGGTGAAGAGCCTGCATGAGATCGGCAAGACCCTGCCGCACTATCCGCTGCTGATCACGGTCGAGGGCCATACCGACAGTCACTTCCAGCCGACCGGTGCATTCCCCGATGCGGAATCGCTGGGATTGGCGCGTGCGCACGCCGCTGCGCGCATTCTCGTCGAAAGCGGCGGACTCGCCGCCAAGGACGTGATGATCACCACGCGGGGATCGCTGATCCCGCGCGAGGACAATGGGACCCCCATGGGCCGGCTGATGAACCGTCGCGTCGAGATCCGGCTCCTCAAGGGGCCCTCCATCTTGCAGGGGCAGCGCTGAGTCATGGGTTTTCAGGAAGATCCCAAACCCGGCATTCCGGCCTGGCTGGTCTCCTTTGGGGACATGATGACGCTGATCCTGACCTTCTTCATCCTGCTGGTGGCGCTGGCGCCGACGCAGGATGCGATCAAGGTGGCGAAGGGCATTGGTTCCTTCGAAGTCGCGCTGCGGGGCCATGGCATGCCCGGCATGCTGAGCGGAGATCAGAAGAAGGCCATTTTCGACAAGGTGCGCGCGCGCTTCGGCCTGCCTCCCGAGGATGATCCCGATCGGATCGACGCGAGCATCGAAGCGTCGAAGCTAGAATTGCTGCGCGTCGAGTCGATCGAGCGTCTCAAGGGCAGTCAGGAGCTGCGGATCGAGGACGTCGTGCGCTTCTCGCCCGGCTCGGCGGTGCTCACCGGCAAGCAACAGGAGGCGATCGAGCGCCGCGGTGCGGAGCTTGCCCCGGGAACCGGGGAGCTGCTATTGATCGAGGCCTACGGCGATGGCGGCGGCGATGTCGACGCCGACCTGCGCCTCGCGCATGCGCGCGGTCGGGCCGTGATGGAGCACCTGACGGGCACGCAGGAAGTTCCGCGGGCCCGCGTCCAGATTCGGGTGCCCTCCGACCCCGGTCTCTACGGCCCGGCTCGATCCGGCCGGGTCGACGCGCGACTGCTGCTGCCGCTCACGCCCAACTGAGCCGCGACGCGTACAATCGCGCGCTGCTTGAGCATCGTTCTACACTACCGCGCCTACGCCACCGCGGCTCTCAACGTGCTGCTCGGCTCGCTGGAGGAGTCGGTCGATCCGCCGCGCGTGTGTATCGCGCAAGGCAGGCTCGAGCTGGTTGAGCTGCTGCGGGCGGAGCTTGCGGCCGGGCGCCGTGCGCTGGTGCTGTGGTCGTTCTACTCGCCGGATCTGGAGCCCTGCATGCGCGAGCTGGCCTTCGTGCGCTCGCGTGTTGACGATCCTCGTGTCACGCACATCGCGGGCGGGCCGCACGCCAGTGCCGAACCGCTCTCGACCCTGCGCGCGGGCTTTGATTTCGCCGCGCAGGGCGAGGGGGAAGCGCTGGTGCGCGAGCTGGCGCTCCGGCACGAGCGCGGCGACGACTTGAGCACCTGCCGTGGACTCGCGCGCCTGTCGCCAGAGGGGCAGCTCGTCTCCAGCGGTCAGGCGGAGCGCGTCGAGCTGGACGCCTACCCGCCCTTCTCGTATCAGCGCCGGAGATTCAACGCGCTGGAGATTACCCGCGGCTGCATCTACGCCTGTGGCTTCTGCCAGACGCCCTTTCTCTTCAAGGCGCGCTTTCGGCACCGTTCGGTGGCGCAGATCCGCCGCGCGGTGCGCTCCATGGCGCAGGCGGGCTGCGGGTACGTGCGCTTCCTCAGCCCGACTTCGCTGTCCTACGGCAGCCAGAGCGAAGCGGTGGAACTTCCGGCCGTGGAGGAGCTGCTGCGCAGCGTGCGCGAGGAATTCGGGCCGCAGGGCCGCATCTACTTCGGGACTTTCCCTTCAGAGCTGCGCCCCGAGCACGTCACGCCGGAGGCGCTCGCGCTGCTGCGGCGCTGGGTCGACAACCGACAGCTGGTGATCGGCGGGCAGTCAGGCTCGGATCGGGTGCTGGCGGCGACGCACCGCGGGCACGATGTCGAGGCCGTGCGCCGAGCCGTGTCGGTCTCGGTCGAGGCGGGTTTCACGCCCAACGTGGACTTTCTCCTGGGTCTGCCCGGAGAGAGCGCCGCGGAGATGGGGGAGACCATGGCTTTCGCCCGTGAACTCGCGCTCGCCGGAGCGCGCATCCACGCGCATGCCTTCATGCCCCTGCCCGGCACACCGCTCAAGAGCGCGCCGGGGGGCGAGTTGCCTGCAGCGGTGCGCCAGGAGTTGGAACAACTCTCCTCGAGCGGGAAGGCCTACGGCCAGTGGCGAGCGCAGCAGGAGTTCGCTGCGCGCCTCGCGGCGCGCAAGCGCGGTTCTTGAGTTTCGCGGGGCAGCCCTTGCGCTATCCTGAGGGCTACCGACTGGAAGCCCGATCCCGTGACCGCCATCTTGAACCGCAATTCCTCCTGCCTCATTCCCTCCGCTGCCGGCCGCAGCGGCGACGATCCGATCTTTGCGCTCAACGCTGAAGCCAATCGGCGCGCGGCGGCGGGGATGAGCGTCGTGAACGCCACGCTGGGCGCGCTGATGGACGATACCGGCGCGCTAGCGGTCCTGCCGGCGGTGACCGAGGCCTTCGCGCGCGTGCCGGCGCGCAAGGCGGCCGCCTACGCGCCGATCAGCGGCGATCCCCCCTTTCTCAAAGCCGTGATCGAGGATGTCTACGGCGCGAGCGCGCTGGCGAGTCAGACCGTCGCGGCGGCCTCGCCGGGCGGCACGGGCGCCCTCTACCACGCAGTGGTCAGTTTCCTCGAGCCGGGCCAGGCGCTGCTGACGACCAACTACTACTGGGGCCCGTACGCGACGCTTGCGACCCACGCGGGACGGCGCGTCGAGACCTTCGAGATGTTCCATCCCGAGGGAGGCTTTCACCTCGAGGCCTTCGACGCGAGCCTCGGCCGCATCCTGCGTGCGCAGGGCCGTGCGCTGATTTTCCTCAACACCCCCTGCCACAACCCCACCGGATTCTCAATGAACGAGAAGGAGTGGGAGCAGGTCAGCGTGATCCTCGCGCGCCGCTCCAGCGAAGGTCCGATCGCCCTGCTCGTCGATCTCGCCTACGCGCGCTTCGGGTCCGCAGCGTCGCAGAACTGGACGCGCTTTGCACCCGCGGTCGCCGAGAACGTGACGCTTCTGGTCGCTTGGAGTGCCTCCAAGGCCTTTGCTCAGTACGGCGCTCGCGTAGGCGCCCTGCTGGCGACGCACCCGGACAAGGATGAGCGCGCGCGGATCTCCAACGCGCTGGCATTCTCCTGCCGCGGCACCTGGTCGAACTGCAATCACCTCGGCATCCTCGCAATCAGCGAGTTGCTCTCCGACCCGGCTCAGCGTGCGCGGGTCGACGGCGAGCGCGCCGGCCTGGTCGAATTGCTCGATCAGCGCGTCGCGGTGTTCAACCGCGAGGCTGCGCGGCTGGGGCTGCGGTATCCGCGCTACGAGGGCGGCTTCTTCGTGTCGGTGTTCTGCCCCGAGCCCGAGGCCGTCGCCGCGCGCATGCGCGATGACGGCGTGTTCGTCGTGCCGCTGAAGGAAAAGGGCGCCGGCGCCGTGCGCATCGCGCTGTGCTCGACGCCGGCACGCGACGTGCCTCGCGTCACGGCGGCGCTTGCAAAGGCCATTCCCGGCTGAAAGAAGCGGAGGAGCACACCCGGTGGAACAGACCAGCGAGATGCGCAGCGGTTCGAACGACTGGGAACTGCGGCACCGCTATGGAACGCGGGTGCACATCCTCGACAATGTGTTCCTGCTTTCGGCCCTGTCGCGGATCGGCTCGCCCTCGGTCGCCCACCGCGACCTGATGGCGCTGCTGCGCAGCGTCTACCAGTCGCTGCTGGTCACAGCCTGCGGACGCGAGCTGCCGCGTGTTGCCGCCGAGGTTCCGACGCGCATGAGCGTGCAGTATCCGCGCCAAGGCGTGTACCGCGGCCCTGTCTTCGATCCCAGCCTGCACATCGTCGTGGTGGACATCATCCGCGCGGGCATTGTGCCCAGCCAGGTGTGCTTTGAGCTGCTCGTCAGCCTGCACGACGAACGCCGCGTGAGGCTCGACCACCTCAACATGGCTCGCATCGCCGACAAGGCGGGCCATGTCACCGGCGTCGATCTCTCGGGCAGCAAGATCGGCGGATCCGTAGAGGGCTCGGTGCTGATCCTGCCCGATCCCATGGGCGCGACCGGATCGACGACGGTCAAGGCGCTGCGGCACTACGAACAGCACTGGGGCCGACCCGCCAAGATCCTGGCGCTGCCGATGATCGCGACGCCCGAGTACCTGCGCGTGGTGCTCGAGGAATTCGACAATCTCGTGGTCTACACCGCGCGCCTCGATCGCGGCCTGAGCGACCCGGATGTGCTCGCCAGCGAACCCGGCACGCACTGGGATCGCGAACGTGGCCTCGACGAGAAGAGCTACATCGTCCCGGGCGCGGGCGGCATGGGCGAAGTGATCAACAACTCCTGGTGCTGAGCGATGCACCGTTCTCCTTATCTCTGCGACCCTCCAACTCGATGAACGATACGAGCGAACCGAAGGATCCCAACTCTCGACGGCAATTCCTCGCGAACAGCGCCCTGTTCGCGGGCGCAGCCGCCGCGCTCTCCTCCTGCATCAGCGCGGGCGACAGGCGCCTGACGATCCCCAAAGCCGGCCGGCGCGCGCCGCTCGGCAAGGATGAGCCTATCCGCGTCGGAGTGATCGGCGTCGGCGGCATGGGCGGGGAGCACTGCGAGCGCCTGATCAACACCACTGCCTCCGGCCGCGAGAACGTGCAGGTCGTGGCAATCAGCGATGTCGCCAAGCCAAGGCTCGATGGCTGGGTCTCGCGCGCGAAGGAAGTGCAGAAGATCGACGTGGCGGGCTACCGCGACTACCGCGAGCTGCTCGCACGGCCCGACATCCATGGCGTTCTGATCGCCACGCCTGAGCACCAGCACGCGGTCAACAGTCTCGATGCGATCGAGGCGGGCAAGGACGTGTACTGCGAAAAGCCGATGACTTTCACCATGGAGGAGGCTTTCGCGGTGATGACGGCTGTCAACCGCAGCGACCTCGTCTTTCAGGTCGGCACGCAGTTCACCACGCATGCCAAGTATCACGAAGCCATGAAGCTGATCCAGTCGGGCGCGATCGGCAAGCCGACGCTGACCCAGACCTCGTACTGCCGCAACAGCGCCCAGGGCGAGTGGCTTTACGACATCGATCCGCGCCTGCGTCCGGGCGAGATGCTCGACTGGGAAGGCTGGCTCGGTCCTGCGGGCATGCGCCCCTTCGATACCGAGATCTATCACCGCTGGCGCCGCTACAAGCGCTACTCGCATGGCATCGTCGGTGATCTGCTGGTGCACCAGATGACGCCCTTGATCATGGCGCTCGACATGGGCTGGCCCACGCATGTCTCCGCCACAGGCGGTCACTACGTCCACACGGACATGAACAACCACGATCAGGTGTTCCTGACGATCCAGTTCGAAAAGGAGCACACGATGGTGGTGGCCGGCTCCACCTGCAACGAGCTGGGGTTGGAGACCATCGTTCGCGGCCACAAGGCCAATCTTTTCATGGGAGGCACCGATGTGGTGCTGCGCCCCGAGCGCATCTGGGCCGAAGACATCGAGGAGCGCACGATCAAGTGCCCGGGCAACGAGGATCAGCAGGAGCTGCGCCTCGATTGGCTCTCCTGCATTCGCACGCGCAAGCAACCGATTTCGCCCGTCGAGCTGGGCACGAAGGTGATGGTGGTCGTCGATCTCGCTGTGGCCTCGCTGTGGACCGGCCACGCCTTCCGCTTCGATCCCGAGACGATGGAGGCGCGCCGGGCATGAGCACCACGGACACGCGCATCTCCCGTCGCTCGCTGATCGGTGGAGTGGCCGCGCTCGGCGGCACGCTGGCCTTGGCCCGGGCGGGCTTGTCGCAGGAGGGCAAGCCTGCCGAAGCACCTGTTCCCGCTCCGCCGAAAAGGCTGTTCCCGATCTCGCTGGCGCAGTGGTCGCTGCACAAGGCGCTCTTTGCCAAGGAACTCGACAATCTCGACTTCCCTGCTTTCGCGAAGAAGGAGTTTGGCATCGATGCGGTCGAATTCGTCAACAGCTTCTTCAAGGACAAGGCGCAGGATCTCGCCTATCTGACGGAACTGAAGCGCCGCGCGGACGATTCAGGAGTGCGCTGCTGCCTGATCATGATCGACGGTGAAGGTGCGCTCGCCCACGAAGACAAGACCGAGCGCGAGCGCGCCGTGGAGAACCACAAGAAGTGGATCGATGCGGCCGCGTTCCTCGGCTGCCACTCGATCCGCGTCAATCTCGAGGGCAGCGGCTCCGGATCGTCGCGACAGAAGGCCGCCATTCAATCGCTGCGTTCGCTGGGCAACTATGCCGATCCCGTTGATTTGCGCGTGATCGTCGAGAACCACGGCGGCTTCTCCTCGGACGGGGAATGGCTCAGCGAGGTGATGCGGGAAGCTTCGCATCGGCGCGTGGGCACCTTGCCCGACTTCGGCAACTTCCGGATCGACGACAAGCGGGAGTACGACCGCTACAAGGGCGTTCAGGAGCTGATGCCGTGGGCCTGCGCGGTCAGCGCCAAGTCCTATGACTTCAACGATGCCGGCGAGGAGACGACGATCGACTACCGTCGCATGCTCAAGATCGTGACCGATGCCGGTTACCGATCCTGGATCGGTATCGAGTACGAGGGCGGCCGCCTGCCGGAGCGCGAGGGCATTCGCGCCACGCAGAGGCTGCTCGAGAAGATCCGCGAAGAACTCAGCGCCCCCAAGTAATGCTTTCCACTCTGACTCCGATTCTTCTGGGCCTGCTGCAGGCCGCCGGCGCTCAGGAGCCGTACACGCCGAAAGTGATGCCCGCCTCGGATGAGGGGCGGCAGGCGATGGCGCGCTTCGAGATTCCGCCCGGTTTCCGAGTCGATCTCTGGGCTGCTGAGCCGTTGCTGGCGAACCCAGTGGCCATCCATCCAGCGGACACGGGCGAGGTCTACGTGTGCGAATCCTTCCGTCTGCACAAGGGAGTGACGGACATTCGGGAGCACATGGACTGGCTCGACGACGACAACGCCTCCAGCACCGTGGAGGACATGGTCGCGATGTTCCGCAAGCGGCTTGGGCCCGAGGGCTTTGCCGAGATCTGCAAGGAGCGCGAGCGCGTGCGCCTCGTGCGCGACAAGGATGGTGACGGTTCCGCCGAGACAGCCACCGTGTTCTCGGATCACTTTGGCGATCCTGCCGATGGAATCATCGCCGGAGTGCTCAAGTGGAAGAAGGACGTCTTCGTCACCAACATGCCGCACCTGTGGCTGCTGCGCGACGAGAACGGTGACGATCAGGCTGACCTGCACCGGTCGCTTTCGTACGGCTACGGGGTGAAGGTCCAGTTCCTCGGTCACGATCTGCACGGGCTGGCGATCGGACCGGACGGATACCTGTATTTTTCCTGCGGAGACCGCGGCTTCCATGTGGAAACTCCGGATGGAACGCTCGCGCACCCGCAGGCTGGCGCCGTCCTGCGCTGTGAACTCGATGGATCGAAGCTCGAGATCTACCACACGGGCCTGCGCAACCCGCAGGAGCTGACCTTCGACGCCTTTGGCAATCTGTTCACCGGCGACAACAACGGCGACGGCGGCGACAAGGCCAAGTGGATCCAGATCGTGCGTGGCGCGGATTCGGGCTGGCGCAACGGTTGGCAGTGGGTCAATCAGCCCACGCCGCGCGGCTTCTTCAATGAAGAGGGACTGTGGAAGCCGCAGCACGAGGGCCAGCCCGCGTATCTGATCCCGCCGATCGCCAACATCACGGACGGACCTTCCGGCCTGACCTACAACCCGGGTTCCTCGCTGCCGCCGGAGTACGACGGGAATTTCTTCCTCTGCGATTTCCGCGGCGGACCCTCGTACAGTCAGATCTGGAGCTTCGCGCTGGCCGACAAGGGAGCCTCCTTCGAGGTCAAGGACCTGCGCACGTTCGTCAAGGGAACGCTGGTGACCGACGCGGAATTCGGACCCGATGGCAAGCTGTACTTCAGCGATTGGGTGGAGGGCTGGGGTCAGACGGGTAAGGGCCGGATCTACCGCGTGTACGATCCCGAGCGAGCGCAGAGCGCGCTGGTCCGGGAGACGCAGCGCATCCTCTCCGAAGGTCTCGATGCGCGCAGCACGGCCGAGATCGCGCCGCTGCTGGCTCATCCCGATCTGCGCGTGCGTCTGCGCGCGCATCTGGAACTGGCCGACAAGCGCCATGGCACCGCCGGAATCGATGCGCTGCGCGAGTCCGCTCGCTTCGGAAGGACGCTGTTCGCGCGCCTGCACGGGGTGTGGGGCATGGGAGTCGCGCTGCGCAGGGACGCGACGCTGGATGCCAGCGCGCTGCTGGCGTTGCTGCAGGATCCCGAGGCTCAGGTGCGGGCACAAGCTGTGCGCATGGTCGGAGAACTGCGCCGCGAAGTGCACGCCGCGGCCGTTGAGCCGCTGCTGCGGGACGCGGATGCCAAGGTGCGCCTGCGCGCCGCCAGTGCCCTGTACGAGATCGGCGCGAGAAGCAGCCGCGAAGCGCTGCTGGAGCTGGCTCAGTCCAACGCGGATCAGGATGCCACGCTGCGCAGCGCGCTATGCGCAGCACTCGCACGCTGCTCGAGTTCGATGGAGCTGGCGGCGATGGCGGTCGACGCCCAGGCTGCCCGTCGGGTGGCGGCCGTGGTGGCGCTGCGGATCCAGAAAAGCCCGCTCGTGGCGGCCTTCCTCGCGGACGATCTGGCCTTCGTGCGGGAGGAGGCCGCGCGCGCCATCTACGACGCTCCATTGCACGAAGCGCTGCCGGCGCTGGCCGCTGCCACCTCGACGGGCAATGTTCAGTTCCAGCGCCGGGTGAACCACGCACGCTGGCGCGTCGGCGGCGCGGAAAACGCCCAGCGGCTCGTGAGCTTTGCGCTCGAGGCCGGTGCTGACGAAAGCGCTCGGGCCGAAGCCGTCGACCTGCTGCGCAAGTGGAAGGCGCCGCACTCGCGTGATCCGCTATTGGGCCAGTGGCTGCCGATCGCGGAGCGCGATGACTCGATGATCGGCGGCGCGGTCGACTTCCTGCGCGAACATGCCGTGCTGGCCGCGGGGGACCGGCTCGCCAGCGCCTGGATGCGACTCGCGGGGCAGCAGCAGAGCCAGTCTAGCGCCCCCGCGCTGACGCAGGTGCTGCTCGACGCCCGGCGCAGCGCGGACACGCGCGTGACCGCGCTGCACGCGCTGGAAGCGATCGGCCCGCAGGGCTTCACGGAGAGTCTGGCGCTGGTGCTCGACGATCCAGCGGACTCGGTGCGCGCCGCCGCGCTGGCGATCCTGATGCGCCTCGATCCAGACCGCGCACTGCCCTATCTCGAAACCGCGGTGCGCGGCAACCGCGAGGAGCGGCGCGCCGCGTACGTGGCACTGGCGAAGCACCCCTCGCCCAAGGCTGAGGAGCTGCTCTCCGCCCAACTCGCGCGCTACCGCGACGGGCTCGTCCCCGGAGAAGTGGGACTGGAGCTGGTCGAGGCCTGCGAGAAGAAAGGGGATTCCCCTTCGCTGGTCGAGCAACTCGCCAGTCTGCGCAAGGCTCGCGCCCAAGAAGAGAAGCTGGCCGCCTATCTCGATTCGCTGCTCGGCGGGAATCATGAGCGGGGCCGCGAGATCTTCCGAACCAAGGCAGAAACCGAGTGCATGCGCTGCCATCGCATCGCCAGCGGGAAGGAAGAGGCCGAGGGGGGGCAGGTCGGGCCCAGCCTCGTCGATGTCTCCCGACGCCTCACGCGACTCGAGTTGCTGGAAGCGATCGTCGATCCCAACCGCCACATCGCGCGCGGCTACGAGAGCACGCTGGTCTTCCGCGTCAGCGGAGAGCCTCTGGAAGGCGTGATCTTCGAGGAAGACCAAAGCGGGATCAAGCTGCGAGACAAGGACGGCAAGGTCCATGTGGTGTCGCACGCGGAGATCGAGGCGACGCGCAAGGGTCTCTCGTCGATGCCCACGGACCTCGCCAAGCACCTCGATCGCGGCGCGATGCGTGACCTGATCGAATTTCTGGCCCGCACGCAATGATTGGTCTGGCGCTGGCTGCGATGGGAACCCGATTCGAGTTCGTGCTCGAAGGGCAGCGCGCCGCAGCCGAGGAGGCTCTGCAGGAGGTTGAGCGGCTGCACGAGCGCTGGACGCGCTTCGAGGCGCATTCCTTTCTGCGGTTTCTCGAGCGCGAGGCCGTGCGTAGGCCCGTTCCGCTCGATGCAGAGGATTGGCGGCTCTTCGAGACCGCGCTTCGCGCCCACCGACTTAGCATGGGCGCTTTCGACATCGCGTGGGTCGGTGAGCAGGGCAGCAGCGCAGATATCGAACTCGACGAGCGCGCCCGGACGGTGCGTTTTCACGCGCCCCTGCAGATCGACATGGGTGCACTGGCCAAGGGGCACGCCCTGGATATCGCCGGCGACTTGCTGGTCGATCAGGGAGTGGAAACCGCGCTCCTGCATGGAGGTACCAGCAGTGTGCGAGCAATCGGAGCCCACCTTCACGGGGTACGGATTGCAGACCACGACCGCAGCGTCGAGTTGTGCAACGCCTCCCTGTCGGTTTCCTCCCAGGCGGCCCGCGCGCACGTTGTCGATGCCCGTCGCGGGCCGCTGCCGAGGCGCTCCTCGCGGGCGTGGACGATCGCGAACCGGGGTCTGGAAGCCGAAGCGGGCTCCACTCTGCTTGTGCTGCTGGAGCGCATGCCGCACGAATGTCGAGTCATCGAATGGGGAATCGAGCAGCCATGAACACGCATCCGAACGATCGCAGGGACTTTCTGAAGGCCTCGGCCGGAGCGGCCGCGATGATCGCCTTGTCCGAATTCCTGCCAGCCGCTCAGCCGGCGCAGGGCTCTGGGCTGCGGGTCGGCCTTGTCGGCTGCGGTCGGCAGGGACGCGCCATTCTCGGCGAGCTGGCCAAGATCGAAGGGCTCAAGATCGCCGCCCTGTGCGACACGCTGGAGTCGCGGCTCAACTCCGCGCGGCGCCGCGTGGGGGAAGTGCCCGCGTATGCCTCGCACACCGAGCTGCTCGACAAGGCAAAGGACGTCGATGCCATCATCGTCGCGACGCCCTCGCATCTGCACCGCGCCGTGATTCTCGATGCGCTGGCAGCGGGCCGGCACGTCTACGGGGAGTCGCCGCTGGCGACAACGCTCGAAGATGCGCGCGCGATCGTCAAGGCCGCTCGCGGCGCGAAGAGCGTGTTCCACACCGGCATGTACGGACGGTCCAACCCGATTTATCGGCTCGCGCACTCCTTCGTGCGCTCCGGAGCCATCCGGGAAATCGTCAGCGGCCGGGCCCAGTGGAACAAGAAGACCAGCCTACGCGCGACAGGTTCCCATCCCGAGGAGGAGAAGGCGCTCAACTGGATGCTGGATCCCGCCGTGAGTCTGGGCCTGTGCGGCGAGTACGGCACGCACTCCTTCGATGTCGCTCACTGGTTCTTCAACCAGAATCCGATCCGCGTGCGAGCTGGCGGCAGCCTGCAATTCCACAAGGACGGGCGCGAAGTGCACGACACCGTGTGCTGCGAACTCGAATACCCCGGAGGTCAGCGCTTCGCGTTCAGTGCGACGCTCGCCAACTCGCTGGACGGGGCCTTCGAGCTCTTCCAGGGCAATATGGGCAGCGTCAAGCTCGCGGGCAATGCCGGCTGGCTCTTCAAGGAGGCCGACGCTCCTACCCAGGGCTGGGAGGTGTACGCCAACCGCCAGCAGTTCCACGAAGAACAGGGCATCACGCTGATCGCGGACGCCACGAAGCTCGCGAAGCTCGGCAAGCTCAAGGACGGCGTGGGACTGCCGAATCCGCCGCTGTACTACGCGCTGGCCGACTTCGTGAAGAGCGTCACCGAATCCAAGCCGGTCGTCTGCACGGCCGAGGACGGCTTGCGTGCCGCCCTGATCGCCATGCGCGTGGCGCAGGCCATGAAGCAGGACGGCAGCGTCGCGATCGGGCCCGAGGAATTCGAGGTCGGATGAACGCCGCCTTCACGCTGCGTGCGCTGCCGCTGGCGTGGCGCCTGGCGCTCACGGCGCTCTCCTTGGTGATGGGCATCGGGCTCGTGACCTCGCTGCGGCATCTCGTCGATCACCACCAGAACCGCGACGAGGAACCCGGCCTGTCCCTGACCGATGTCAAGGCGGCCTACCACGGCATCCAGACGCCCTCGCGGCTGCGCACGGCCCTGGAGTCCGGACACCCCCCGACGCTGGCCGAAGCTGATCGCAAGGCGCTGCTCGAGTGGCTCTCCGGCAATCGGGTCGCGGAGGCCTACGACGATCCGGATCTGGGTTCGCGCGCGCCCAGTGAACTGATCGCTGCGAGCTGCGTGCAATGCCACAGCAAGAAAGCCGCGGGGCCCGCGGCTCTGGTTCCGCTGGAATACTGGGAAGAGATCAAGAAGCACGCTTTCTCCCGCTCGCTCGAAGCCACGCCGCGGAAAATCGTCGAAGCCTCAGCCCACGCCCACGCTCCGACGCTCTCGATGTGGTCGCTTCTGGCACTGGGGCTTCTGTACTTCACGCGCTGGCCCGCGAAGCTGCGCGCCGCGTTGGCGCTGGTCAACGGCGCCGCGCTGCTCGTCGATATCTCCAGCTGGTTCCTCGCCCGCGACAGCGCGGCCTTCGTCTACGGAATCGCCATGGGTGGCGGCGCCTGGGCGGCGAGCCTCGCGCTGACGCTGGTGCTGATCGTGGCGGAGCTGTGGCTGCCGCGCGGGGAGTCGGCATGATCGGAAGGCTGGGAGTGTGTTCGTGGTCTCTGCAGCCGACAGATCCGGAGGATCTGGTGCGCAAGGTCCGGGCCTGCGGCCTGACGCGCGTGCAGCTGGCACTCGATCCGTTGCGGGAGGGGCTCTGGGATCTCGAGGCGACGCGTGCACATCTGCTACGCTCGGGCATCGAGATCGTTTCGGGCATGCTCGGCACGATCGGCGAGGATTACACCAGCCTCGACACGATCCGCGAAACCGGCGGCCTGCGCCCGGACCGGCACTGGGAGGCCAATCTGGCCCATGCGCGCGTGATCGCGCGCATCGCACAGGAACTGGGCCTCGCGCTCGTCAGCTTCCACGCCGGATTTCTCCCGCACGAGTCCGACGATCCCGAGCGCGCGAAGCTGGTGCAGCGACTGAGGCGCTTTGCGGATCTGTTTGCCGGCCAGGGGCTGCGTCTGGCGCTGGAAACGGGTCAGGAAGAGGCCGCCACCCTGCTCGAGGTCCTGCGCGAGCTGGACCATCCCGCAGTGGGCGTCAATTTCGATCCCGCCAACATGATTCTCTACGGCAAGGGTGATCCGATCGCGGCACTTGAAGCGCTCGCACCGCACGTGCTGCAGGTGCACATCAAGGACGCGCTGCCCGCGAGCGCGGCGGGAACCTGGGGCAGCGAGGTACCCGTCGGCTCTGGTGCCGTCGACTGGTCGCGCTTCGCCGCAATCCTGCGTGCCCATCCGCGGCAACTCGACACGCTTATCGAACGCGAGGCCGGCAACCAGCGCGTGGCCGACATCGCCACGGCGCGCACGAAGGTGCAGTCATGGTGAGCGGAGAGATCGGCGTCGGCGTCGTCGGGCTGGGTTTCATGGGCCAGACGCATGTGCGCGCCTGGCAGGAGCTCCAGCGAAGGGGCGAGGGCTGCCGCCTGATCACGGTGGCGGATCGCGATTCCAGCCGGCTGACAGGCAAACTCGCCACCGCTGGCAATCTCGCCACGGATGGCGCGACCCCCGAGCTGCTCTTCGACTCCCGCGAGGTGTTCGCCTGCTCGGATCCGATCGGAGTGATCGCCGATCCGCGCGCGCCGATTGTCTCGATCTGCACGCCGACGGATACGCATGTCGAATTGGCGATCCGCGCGCTGGAGTATGGCAAGCATGTGCTCGTCGAGAAGCCGCTGGCGATCCGCGCCGCGGATATCGAGCGACTGCGTCATGCCGCGCGCAGCGCGAAGACGCTGTGCATGCCAGCACTGTGCATGCGCTTCTGGCCAGGCTGGGACTGGCTCAAGCAGCGCGTCGACTCCGGCGCTCACGGCCGCGTGCGGAGCGCGGTGTTCCAGCGGCTCGGCTCGCAGCCGAATTGGTCGGGCTTTTACCGCGATCCGGCGCGCACCGGCGGGGCACTGGTCGATCTGCACATTCACGACGCGGATTTCATCCGCTGGTGCTTCGGCGATCCGGTGGAGGTGGTCTGTGCGGGCGGCATCGATCACCTCACGACTCTGTACCGCTTTCCGGATGGTCCCGCGCATGTGGTCGCCGAGGGAGCCTGGGGACACAGTCCCGGCTTCCGCTTCCGGATGCGCTACATCGTCGTGTTCGAGCGCGGGACCGCCGATTTCGACCTGACGCGCACGCCACAGCTCTTGTGGATCGAGAACGGGCAGGCTCAGGAAGTGCCGCTCGGCAGCGACAGTGCTTACCTGCTGCAGGCCCGTCATCTGCTGCGCGCCGTTCAGGGGCTGGAGTCAGGATTGCGCGCCAGCGTCGAAGACGGCTGGCGCGTGGCGCGCCTGCTCGATGCCGAGCGCGAGAGCCTCGCTGCGGGGCGCGCCGTGCCTCTGGGCCAGACCTAGCTAGTCCGCGGGCAATTCGCCGCGGATCGAATGCCCAAGGCTCTCCAGCGCCTCCCTCGCGCCCGCGAACTTGTCCGCGGAGACGAGCAGGTAGTCCGTGTCGTAGGTCGAGATGGCGAATACCGGCACCTTCGCCGCCGCGAGGGCGGTGCACAGCTCGGCTAGAATACCCACCGAGGTCATCGGCACGACGCCGTCGATGCACAGGCCAACCTTGTCGCGCTCCTGCTGCACGTCGGCCGGTACGTGGCGCTGCGCGCAGACAACCGAAAGTTCCGCGGGCGTCTGCGAGATCGTCACGAAACTGCCTCTGGCCCATTCCGGAATCGGCCTGCCGGCGGCTTGTCTCGCGATCGCGAGACGTTCGGGCATCACGACGAAGCGAAAGCGATCCATGGCAGTTCAGAGCGGACGCACGAAGAGATTGCGAAAGCGCACGAAGGTCGTGCCGCCATGCGCACCGCCATGGCGCTGCAGGCCGATGTAGCCCGTCGTGGCGCGCGCAGCAAAGGACGGATCCACGGCGAGGCTGTGCGTGTCCACGTCGTACAGCTCCACGCCGTTGAGCACCGTGCGCATGCGGGAGCCTTCGCAGCGGATCAGATACGTGTTCCACTCGCCGCAGGGACGCAGAGCCCAGCGAGCGGGGGAGGGGACTGCGCCGTAGAGACTGCCCGTGAACTGGTAGGGAGCCAGCTTGGTCCCGGTGGCCTGTTCCCAGTGAAAATCGTCAAGGATCTGCACCTCCGCGCCGCTGAAGGCTGGGTTGGAGCCGTCGCGCTTCGCACGCAGGAACACGCCGCTGTTCGCCATTTCGCTGATCTGAAAGTCCAGGCGCAGTTCGAAGTCCCGGAAATCCTCCTTGGTGGCAAGCTCGCCCCCGCCTGAGGCCAGCGCGATCGTGCCGTCCTGCAGCTGCACGCCGTCGGCCTCTCCGTGGATCTCCCATGCAGCGAGCGACGAGCCATCGAACAGCGAGCGCCAGCCGAGCTGCTCGGCCGCCTTGGTGAGCCTGAGCGCGGACTGCGGTCCGCTAAACAAGGGCTCCTGCGAGAGATCCTTGCCGGAGACGGCCAGATTTCGATACTGCACCTTGGTGTCGGCGCCCATGCCCTGTCCACCGTGGACCTGCAGGCCGATGCGGCCCGCGCGAGCGAAAGCCGAATCGTCCGCGCGGAGCTCGAAGCGGGTCAGCGGTTCGCCGTTGAGCGTGGCCTCCATGCGCGGCTTGCCATCGCCGAACATGTCTCCGAAGATCACTTCGATCGTATTCCAGTCGCCCTTTCGAAAGTGCTTCCAGCCCTCGGGGTTGTGCTGCAGCCATCCATCGGAGTAGACGCCGCCGAGTTCTCCGCCCTGCGGCGTGTCGATCGTCAGCTGGTAGCCGCGCAAGCCAGGAGTCATGCACAAGAACACGCCCGAGTCCATCGGTTCCTCGATGCGCACGTCGCAGCGGAAGCGGAAATCCGCATAGATTCCGCGCGTGTAGATCAAACCGCCTTCGCCACTCTCACCCTGCCGCCCGGTGATCGTGCCATCCTCAATCGTCCAGCGCGCCGCGCCGTCGTAGCGGCCGCCGCGCGTGACCCAGCCGTCGAGCGAGGCTCCCGGCGACAGATCGGTCCAGCGAGGAGCGGCCGAGATGGTCGTCGAGATGGCTGGGCTTGCACCGCTGCGGCAGGAGCCGAGCAGGCCGAGGAGCAGAACGAGAGCGGGCAGAAGCCTCTTCATGGCCCCGGCAGGATACGATCTTCGCGCCATGATGCACGCGCTGCTCCTGATGCTTGCCTGTCAGGCTCCCGTCCAGCTCCTGGAAGCCTCCGCGCCGCAGGCAACGCTGCGCTTTGCGGTGCGCGATGCACAGGGCGGGTTCCTGCCGTCGCGGCTCACCTTCCGCGGACCCGGGGGAATCGGCGCCCAGCTCTTCACCCGCACGGATGCGGCCGCGGAGGAACTCGCCGTGCGCAAGAACGTCGTCTACACGCTCTCCGGTGAGGGCGCGATCACGGTGCCGACGGGCAGGTACCGGGTCTTCGCCACCCGCGGACTGGAGTGGAGCCTGGCCGAGGCCGAATTCGATTTCGAGGCGGGCCTGGAGTATCGCTTCGATGCCGTATTGCGCCGGGAGATCGAAAGCACGGGCTGGATCAGCGGCGATTTTCACCTGCACACGCTGACGCATTCCGGCCACGGCGACTCCAATCTCAGGGAACGGGTGATCTCGCTGATCGGCGAGGGCGTCGAGTTCGCCGTGGCCACGGATCACAACCACAACACGGATTACGGACCCGAGCTCGAGGCGCTCCAGGCCGTCGGCCAGCTCGCCCATGTCACGGGCAATGAAGTCACGACGCCGATCGGGCACTTCAACGCCTTTCCGCTCGATCCCCGCCGTCCACCCGTCGATGCATCGCTGCGTGATGCGAGCGAGCTGTTCCGCATCGTCCGCGCCGAGCCCAATCCGCAAGGGGTTGTTCCCGTGATCCAGCTCAACCACCCGCGCTACGTGGCGATCGACTGGTTCGGCCAGACGGGGCTGGACCCCGTTACGGGAACCAGCGGGAACCCGAACTGGTCGGATGCCTTTGACGCTCTGGAGATCTTCAACGCCAACGCCTCGTGGGGCTACTTCGACGCGGAGACCGTCGCCAATCAGGGTCCGAGCGTGCATTCCGCGCTGACCGACTGGTTCCATCTGCTCAACCGCGGTCATCGCCATGCCGCGGTCGGCAACTCCGACAGCCACACGGTGCACTACGAATTCGCGGGCTTCCCGCGCAATTTCCTGCAGCTGGGCATCGACGCGGTGCCCGAGATCAAGGCGACTGCGGTGGTGGAGGCGATCCGCGCCAAGCGGCTGTTCACCACGACGGGGCCATTCGTGAACTTCATGGTCAACGGCGAGCCGCCGGGCTCCCAGATCCGCGCTGCAGGGCACAGGCTCTCGGTGCGCATCCGCGTCCAGGCCGCCAGCTGGTGCGATGTGGATCGCGTCAAGCTGATCGTCAACGGCGATCCATGCACGCAATGGAGCGTCCCGCAGGATCGCCAGCCGCTGCGCTTCGAGCAGCAGCTAGATCTTGATGTCGCGCAGGATGCGTGGCTGGTCGTGCTGGTGGAAGGCGATGATCCAATCGATCCGCTCGTCTAGGAGCAGAAGGATCGCTGCCTGCCGCTGGCGGTGACCAACCCGATCTGGATCGACGCCGACGGCGACGGCCGCTTTCTGCCGCTGTGGCAGAAGGTCCGCGAAGAAGCGCGCAGCGGCGAGTGGCAGCCCGCCTTCGCGGCACGCGGCCCTTCTGAACAGGGATTGCTGTGTCTTGCCGCGGTCGAGGAAGGGCGCGGGGATGCGGCGGATCTGATTGCTGCCGCGCTCGCGTCCGAGGCGCGCGAGGTGCTCTTATGCGCAGCCCGTGCGGCCGAGAAGCTCGGGACGCGCGCACCGGTTGCTGCATTGGAAGCCACCTGGGTGCGCTGTCGCTCGCGCGATGGCTATCTGCAGCTGTCGCTCGTGCGCGCTCTGCAGTCCGCCAAGGCACCCGGCTGGGAGCGCAAGCTCCCGGAGGCGGTGGCGGCGATGCTGGATCGCGCCCACCTGCACGCGGACGAACTGCAGCAGGCCTTCGCGTGGCGCTGGATCGAGCGCTGGGAAAGCGTCGCGACCGGACTGCAGGCCTCCGTCAACGCTCCCGACGCGCGCGAGGTGTTCTTCGCCCTGGGTGCGGAGGGGGAGGCCGCGCTGCTCATCAACGGAGTCGAGGTCGCGCGGCATCCGGGCAAGGGCCCCATGGACCGCCCGCAGGTCTTCGGCCGCGCGGCGCTGATCCAAGGGGCCAACCGGATCGAAATCCACAAACAAAACCGCCCCGGGGCTCTTGGCGCGCGCCTCGGTGTCCTAGATAGCGATCTCGTACTCCCACGCTGACCCCCCTCTGCTCATGTTGCTCAACTGGCTCTTCGCCGCCACGGCACTGGTCGTCCTGTACGGGATGCACCACTACTTCTGGGCGCGCGCCATCCGCGATCTGCACCTCGCGAAGATCTGGTCCCGCGGTTCGATCGTCCTGCTGACCGTGCTGGGGGTGGGACTGGTCGTCTCGTTCCTGATCACGCGCGTCACCAGCGCGGATGAGGGCGGTCGTCTGGCGCTGCCTCTCTGGTGGTGGCTCGGTTTTCTGTTCTACGCGCTGCTGCACCTGATCCTCGCCGATCTGTGGTGGCTGGCGCGCAAGGCGCTGCGCCGCGAGAACAAGCTCTCCGATCCTCCCGATCCTTCGCGGCGCGTGCTGTTCCGGCGCGTGGCAGCCGGAGTCGGGGTAGGCAGTTCCGGTGCGCTGGCGTGGGTCGGCGATCGCAATGCCAGCGGCGAAATCACGCTGCCCGAGCAGGAGGTCCGGCTCGAGCGCCTGCCCAAGGCGCTGGAGGGCTTCCGCATCGCCCAGCTTTCCGATGTTCACATCGGCCCGCTGCTCGGAGCGAGCTTTCTGAAGGGTGTGGTCGAGAAGACCAACGCCACCAAGCCGGATCTGATCGTCATCACGGGCGATCTGGTTGACGGCACGCCCGAGAACCTGCGCCATTCGATCGAGCCCCTTTTCAACCTCAAGGCGCGCCACGGCGTGCACTTCGTCACCGGCAACCACGAGTACTACTCGGGTGCGGAGCCTTGGATCGACTACCTGCGCGCGCGCGGCATCATCGTGCTGCACAACGAGCGGGTTTCGATCGGGGAAGGCAAGGCGAGCTTCGATCTGGCGGGGATTCCCGACCACATGGCCCGGCGCTTCGACAGGCCGCACGCACCCGACCTCGATGCCGCGCTGCGCGGTCGCGATCCGGAGCGCGAACTGTTGCTCTTGGCGCACCAGCCGATTCAGATCGAGCATGCGGCGGGCAAGGGGGTCGGCCTGCAGCTCTCCGGCCATACCCACGGCGGCCAGATCTGGCCCTTCGGCGCCCTGGTGCTGCTGGCCCAGCCCTATCTTTCGGGCCTCAACCGCCACTCGGATGGCACGCAGGTCTACGTATCGCGCGGCACCGGCTTCTGGGGTCCGCCGATGCGGGTGGGGGCTCCCGCGGAAATCTCGAACCTGATCCTGCGGTCCTGAGCCACTTGCACCGGTCCGAGGGAAGTTGCAAGGTGAGCGGACTCGCATGAGCGAAAGCATCGCCACCAACGACTCCCGTCTTTCCAGAAACCCCGAGAGTGTCTCCGAGATGCTGCTCGGCATGTACCGCGATGCGCAGGCGCAGTCGCTCAAGCTGGGCCAGCATGCGCAGGAACTGCAGTTCCTGCGAACGGAGCTCGAGAAGCAGCGCGCTGGCTCGGATCTGCGCATGGGCGATGCGCTGGAACTGCGCCAGCAGACCGAGCTCGTGCGTCGTTCCCTGGTCGAGCAGGGCGAAATCCTGCAGCGCCTGCGCGATGATCAGAAGCAGCGCTGCGAACTGCTCGAGCGCCGCATCGTGCAACTCGAGGAGGATCTGCGCTTCGAACGCGCGCGGCTGTCCGAACTGCGCGCCGATGTCGAGGGCGCGCAGGACAAGTGGATGCGGGCGCAGCTCGCCGCCTCACAGGCTCGGGGTCTCAGCACGCGGGCCGTGTGGTTCTCCGCATTCGCCGTGACGCTGTCTCTGTTCGTCGCGGGACTGGGATGGTGGCCCAGCATCCGCAGCTGGCTCCACTAGCGGCTCACTTCGCGCTCGCCGCCGGCATGAGTCGGGCAACACCCGGGAAGTCGAGCGCGTAGCGCTCGGCGCGGAACAGGCTGTATTCGCTGCCGCCAGCGGGCCCGCCGGGCCCGCTACCGCGCCTTCCGCCAGGAGCTGCGCCGGGAGGCGGGCCGCCCGGCCCCCCGCGCCGGCCTCCGGGAGCGTGCGCGAGCTCGCCCTTCTCGGTGCTGTGCCACTCCCAGACGCTCTCGCCCTTGGCGTTGACCTCGAGGAGCAGGCCGCTCTCGCCAGATGCGACCAGCGTGTTGCCGTTGGGCAGGCGCTGCGTGCCGGAGATGTGGCCGGAATGGATCTGCCGCGAGCCAAAGCTCCACACGGGCTGCACTTCGCGCAGCTTGGCGAAATCGTTGAGCAGCACCGGGATCTCGAGTACCTCGGAGCTTCCATCCTTGCCGCCGTTATTGAACACGAGGATGTTTCCGGCGCCCGGATGCCCTTGTGGAATGAACTGCGCGTCGTGCTGGCCCGCGAGGCGCTGGTCCTTCGCCTCACCCGCGCCATAGGCCTGCGGGTTGCCCCAGCGCATCAGCAGATCGCCGCCCTTGCCGTGCCTGCCGCCCTTGGACCCTCTGGCTTCCTCGGTCGTGGCCGAGTGGTCGATCACCCAGATCTCGTCGCGGTTGCGCAGCGAAAGCACGATCAGGTCGCGCACCGGATCGTGGTCGATGCCATTGGTGTGCATCCAATCGGCAGCACCGCCGGGTCCGCCAGGTCCGCCGCGCTCGCCGCGTCCGCCGCGCTCGCCAGGACCGCGTCGCACAGGCTCATCCTCGCCGCCGATGTAGCCCAGTCCGCGCAGGCGTTCGCGCTCGGCGGGGTCCGCACCCGGCGCCGGGCTGACACCGCGGGCGTCGATCGCGGCCCAGCGCAGCGCCCGGTTTCCAGGCGCAGGCGCGGGCAGGAGCAGCAGACCGCCGCAGGCCGCCATGCTGGCGGCGCACAACCCGATGCGCCACGGCGCTGCGCCGTGCGCCTGGGTCAGCGCCAGCGGCAGTGCCAGCATCAGCCCGATCAGGCACCAGCGTCCGATCCGCTGCGGCATTCGCAGCAGCAGCGCGGGGAGGCCCGCATACAAGCCCAGATTGACCTTGATCAGGGCTGTGGTCGCCACGCCGGCGCCCAGCAGCGCGGCGGCCAGCCCGGCTCGAGTATCCCTCCAGCGAGCCCAGCCGAGCACGCTCGCCAGCATCACCAGCAGCGCGAGATCCTGCGGATGTCCCGCTTCGTTCGTCAGCGCGAAGCGATGGAAGAGTCAGGCCACGCTGGTCGCGAGCGCGCTCAGCGCGCCGCCGCCGCCTGTGCGCACAAGCGCGCCGCACAGCCCCGCACAGGCGATCCACGTCGCCAGCAGGCTGATACGCAGCCCATCGGTGCTCAGCGCGAGACCCAGCACGCCATGCAGCATCCAGCGATAGGCGAGGTACGCCGGTCCGTAGACCGTCGATACCTCGTCGTAGGGCTTGTCGCCGTCGAGCAGATGCCGGACGAGCACGAGGAAATAGCCCTCATCGTCGTAGGCCTGAAAATTGGCATGCAGGGCGTGCCAGCTGAATACCCCGCCCTAGTGGACGGCGAGGATCAGCGCGGGGACGAGGATCAGCGTCGTGATCCGGCGCGCGACCTTCAAGGCATCCAGTCGATAACGAGGCCGCTGGAGATGTTGAAGGTGCTGCCTTGCGGCGCGGGGCAGAAGCCGGCGTCCGCGTCACGGTAGTACACCTGCACATAGCGGCGCGAGCCCGCCGTCAGCGGATCGCCGAGGGCGGTCGATTGGGCGCAGACGCCGGGATCGCCGGCGAGCGGCGCGCGCGCGACGCCGTTGACCGCGGCCTTGATGTACAAGCGCTTGAGCGTGCCGCCCGTGCAGCGCAGCCCATCACCGAAGGGAGCGGGAGCCGCCAGCTGGGAAGTGCCTTGGAGGAAGATCGACAGCGCGGTAGGGAGCTCGCCGCGGCTGGTCAGCACCAGCGTGTCGTTCGACACGCTCGCCACGCCGCTGTCCGCAAGTTCGGCACCGATACCCGAGGAGTTGAGACAGCCGCGTCCAGAGCCGTTCGAGTGGTTCGCGCACGGACAGGCGGCCAGGCTGCCGTTGCCCCAGCAGAAGCTGCGCGCCTGCGGGATCACGAGCGCCGTTCCCGCATCTCCGTTGACCTGCGTAGCGGCGTGCACCTGCCCCGTCAGCACCCAGAGCCCCTGTGCCGTGCCGTGCAGATCGTACAAGCGATCATCCTCGACCCCCGGCGACGAGACGAGGTGGGACCAGCGCAGCGTCCCGTCGCTGTCGTATTGCACCAGAGCATAATCGCGGTCGGTCACCGTTCCGCTCGAGGCCACGCGCCAGCCGCCGAGCGTCGCGCGCCCGAGCGCATCCAGCTCCACGGACCAGGCCTGATCGTCGAGCTGTGCGCCGGAGTCCCAGTTGCGCTGCCACAGCAGCGTTCCGCTGGGATCGTACTTGGCAAGCAGCATGTCCTCACCGCCGCTCGCCTGGCGCACGTAGCCGCAGACATGGACCTGAGCACTCGCATCGGCTGCCAGCTCCAGAGCATTGTCCGTGCCGTTACCCGTGCCGCTGATCGTCCGGCGCCACTGGAAGTTGCCGGCCGCGTCGTACTTCAGCACCACGATGTCCTGACCGCTGACTCCACCGAGCGTGTTCCCGCAAGCATAAGTATCGCCGCCCGGGGTCACCGCCGCGCTCAGCAGGTATTCGACACCCGCGACGGGGCCGTTGTTCTCTCGCAACCACAGCAGGTTGCCGCCGGGGCCGAAGCTGGCGACCGCAAGGGCCTGCTCGCCGCCGTTGTTGACATGTCCCACGGCGCGGATCGTGCCGTCCGCGGCAAAGCCGAGGTCGTAGAGGGAATCGTTGAGGTTGGCGCTGCCGTTGACGAGCCGCGTCCACAGCAGGTTGCCCGCGGGGTCGTAGCACACCAGAGCCCCGTCGGAATCGCCCGTCGCCGAAAGTGAGTAGCCAGCGAGCACAATGTTGCCCGCGGGATCGAGACGCGCGCGCCGCACCAGATCGGCGCTGGCACCCGGTCCGTCGTAGCTGCGCGACCACAGCAGGGCTCCGGTGCTCGAATACTTGAGCGTGATCATGTCGGTGACGTAGTTCGCGCCCACATAGCCGCTGCTGTAGGCGATCGCGTAGACGCTGCCGTCCGCCGCCACCAGCACGTCGCGGCCGTTGTCGTTGCCGCCGAGGTAGTCAAAGCGCTGCGACCAGAGCAGGTTGCCCGCGGGGTCGTACTTGAGCGTGATCAGATCATCCGTCGGCGGAGCTGGCGGGAAACCCACCGAGGGATTGAAGGAGCGTCCCACGACAAACACGTTGCCGGCCGAGTCGCTAGCCGCGCGGTGGCCCCAGTCCGCCTGATGGACGGGGGAGTCGTAGTCGCGGATCCAGGCCGTCTGGACCTGAGCGAAGGCACCGGATGCGGTGCAGGCCAGCAGCAGGGGGAGGAACGGGGACTTCATGACACGGGTCGCCATTCTACGCGAATGGGTTCCCTGTGGCAGGCTTCCGGATAGAATCCGGGGCGCATGAAACTCCTGCGCAACTCCGCGTTCCTCCTCCTCGGCGGGATGGCTTTTGCCGCCGCGCTTCCGGCTCTCGAACTGGTCTTCAAGGTCGACGAAAAGACCAAGCTGACCAAGACCTTCATCGACGATGCCTCGTTCTCGACCACGGACTTCCGCATCGAGATCGACGGCACGGAAATCGAGGGCGAGAACCTGCCCAAGATCTCGATTGACGTGACCAATAAGACCACCGTCACCGTCACGGACGAGTACGTCAAGATGGCTGAGGGACGTCCGGCTCTGCTCAAGCGCAGCTTCGACAAGCTCTCCGGGGAGTCGAAGGAGAAAGTCAATATGCCCGAGGGGGCCGGCGACGGGGATCAGGAGCAGGACACCAAGCGCGAGAGCAAGCTCGAGGGGCAGACGGTCCTCTTCACTTGGGATGCCAAAGCCGAGGAATACAACGCGACTTATGACGAGTCCAGCAAGGATGGGGACGCCGATCTGCTGCTCGATCTGAGGGAGGACATGGATCTGCGCGGCTTCCTGCCCGAGAAGGCCGTCAGCGAGGGCGACAGCTGGGAGCTCACCGGGCGCGTGATCTTCGAGAATGTGGGCATCCCCGGCGGCGACATGCATATCGACTCGGAGGATGACGACCCCGAGGAGCGTCCGACGATGAGCACCCAGATGCTCGAGAACTGCGAAGGCAAGGGCAGCGCGACCTTCGTCGAGGAACGCGAGGTCGATGGCCGCAAGCTCGCCGTCATCAAGATCACCGGAGCCGTCAAGTCCAACGGCAGCGTGCCGATGAAGAACCCCGAAGGCGCACCGCCGATGGAGCGCAGCCGCAAGATCGTGGTCGCCTACGAGTGCGAGGGCGAGCTCCTGTGGGACCCCAAGGCGGGGCACTTCGTGAGTTGCGAGTTGCTCAGCCAGGTGAAGATGACCCTGCGCATGTCGAGCGAGGGCGAGATGCCCGACGGAAACTCCCACACCGTCGATCAGGTTTTCGAGTTCGAAGGCGAAGCCAAGTTCAGCGCGTCGGTGGAGTGAGCCCCGAGTCCAAACGTCCGCAGACAAGCAGCTCCACCTGCGCCAGCTGCGGGTCGCAACGCAGCCAAGCGCCCATCGGGCAGTCGCTGAGCGTCTGATCGAGCACCTGTGTTCCGTCGGCGATCAGCACGAGGCGTGAGCCGCAAAGGTGCAGCTCCAACTCGTGCCATGCGCTCCATGGGGTTTGCGCGAAGAGCACGTCGATGCCCTGCGCATCCCAGCTGAGGCCGTCGAGTGACTGCCGCGGCTGGGCCCCCTCGCCTCCCGAGCGCAGGCGCAGACTGCCTTGGATGCCCTTGCGTGTCAGACGCAGGCTGGCATCGCGACCGATGGCATGCTCCCTGACCGGATCCTGCACGCGCCAATGGCTGGCGGAGAGCGGCGTCAGCCGCAGATTCCTCCAGGCGAGGCCGCTTTGGGGGCCCGCGGAGAGCTCCAGCGCGATGCGGCCGGCGAGCCGTGTGCTCTCGAAGCTGTCTGAGGTCGTGACTCCGTCGACCTCCACGAGGCAGCGTGCGCCTTGGCACAGGATCGAGAGGTGCTGCCATTGGTCCGCGCGGATCTTTCCACCGACCTCCACCGCGCGGCCGCGCAACGCCGGAGTGGCGCCGGTCTTTGCGCGCGCGATCTCGCTGCGCACCAGCACGCCGGAGTTTCCGGGTGATCGCGCTCGCAGATCCAGCTCGAGCCGAAAATCGGCGTACTCCGCGCGAGTGGCGAGGAACGCGCTGGAATGGCCCGAGCCCGTCTCGCCCACGATGCCCTCATTCTCGATTGCGAAGCGCGCTTCGCCGATCTGCTCCCAGTTGTCGAGGCTGCGGCCGTCGAACAACGCGATCGGCTCGCTGCTCCTTGCCTGCTGCGCCGGCGCCGGCGCTTCCTGGGCGCGCAACTCGCCGGGCTCGTCCCGGCTCGGGAAGATGCACGCTCGCAGGGCAATGCCCAGCACCACGATCACCAGCAGAAAGCTCGCCCAGCGCCCCATCGGGGGGCGAGCCTACGGAATCGGACGGCCGAGCGCATCCTTGCCCGGCGGCATCTCGTAGCGATCCTGCGTGCGCGCGTACCAGAAACCGCCCATGCGTCCGACGGCGCGCAGGCGGGCAGGATCGATGTTGAGCCGCTCGCCCACGATGGTCTCGTCGAGGTGCACATGCACCACCTTGCCGATGACCACATTGCCCGAGCCGGGAACGCCCGGGTGCATGCGCACTACCTGCAGCGTCTCGCATTCGAAGGCCCACGGTGCGCGGGCGAGGCGCGGGGCGGCGATGCGCGTGCCGGGGGCGGTGAGCAAGCCGGTCAGCTCGAACTCGCTCTCTCCGTAGGGCAGATCCTCCGCGGAAGCGGCGATCTCCCGGGCATAGGCTTCGACAGCTGCGTTGATGGTGAAAACGCCCGTGCCGCCCTCCGAGTGGGGCTTGCAGTTGCGCAAGGTGTCCTTGTCCTCGCCGCGCGAGTTGTTGGCAGGGCAGAACAGCACGGTCATCGGATCCGAGCCGACGCCGTTGAAGAAGGAATAGGGCGCGAGGTTGGGTTGGCCCTCAGGCGAGATGGTCGAGACCAAGGCGATCGGGCGCGGGACGATGCAGCCGATCAAGAGCTTGTAGCGATCGCGAGGAGAGAGTTGCGCAGGGTCGAGATCCATGGGAGCAATGTAGCGCTGCTGCATCCTGAGGGCGCGCTACCGTCCTACGGAAAGTCTGGTGCCTTGTGGTTGCGAGAGGCGCGAGTGATCGAGTGAGCTTGATTCGGAGTTCGATGCTGAGCTGTAGGTTCCGCGATGGCGGAGGACTCGCGTGGTGAGCGGGTGGGTGCTGGGGGGGGCGTGGAGCGTGGAGGAAGGTCGTCCGCTGTGCTCAGCTTCAGTGTCGGGGCCCTGCTAGGCGCTGGGATGTACCTCGCGGAAACGGTTTACAAGTCATTGTTCACCCACATAGCGGCATTGGCGTATCCCGCCGCGGTCCATTGTTGGGCGCTGAGCGTTTGCACCCCTTCGATCGTCCCGTTCTTGTCGCTGTCGAGGAAGTGGAGTATCGAAGGCGTGTCTCTGGACAATCCGCTGACGCGGAATTCGTAGACATAGCCGCCTTGGACGAGCTCGCGGGAGCCTGCTCGGTCCGCCTGGGACAGCTGCGACGCATGCAAGCACCCCAGGCTGGCCGCACGAGTCGCATCGGGGCTGGCAATCGGCGTCATCGCGGCTGTCGCCGTGTTCAGGGCGTAGACGTCGCGCGAGTCATCGAATTGGATGATGGCACCGCCTGGCACGCCTCGATGAGGCATCGCCTTGCGCACCAGGAGCTTGCCCGCCTCATTGCCGCTGTAGACCGGGTTGATGTCGGCTACTGATCCGGAGATCAGCGTCGGTGGTGTGCCCGGAGTACTTGCAGGTGAGAGCGAGGGAGGATTGAGCGTCCAAACCTCGATGATCGTTGCCCCGGCACGACGATTCTTGCCAGCAACGAGGACAACGCCGTTGGAGATCGGCCTCACGCAAGTTGGCCAAAAGGAGGTCTTGATCGTGGAAAAGTGCTTCCGATACCCCGTAGGACTCCGATACCCGGTGTTGATGACGATCTCTGGAACCTGAGAGTCGTAGATCGCCCTGATTTGAAAAAGGCCGTCTTCGCTGCCAAAAACTGAGGATCCAAAAATCCGACCCGACATGTCCTTCGGTGGGGGCTGGACTGCAGCTCCACCCTGCATTGCAAGCACCAGCTGTGTTGACAATAGCACGGCAGTCAATATTCCTGCCGAAATTCAAAGATGGCGGAAGGTGGTGTGCATTGTCATTTCGCGCAGTAAAGTAACCCACAGCTTGGAGGAATCGGCGGAATTGCCGGGCTCCCACCCATGTTGGCGTTAACGCAATCATGCCATCGCGACGACAGTTCCGAATACCGCAGCGCAGAACAGGGGAATGGACGCTCTACAAGGATACCATCGTCATTCTGTGCCTTCTGCAAAGACATCAAGCTGCACATAAATAAATAATGCGCACGATAGGCAGAATATTCTAGGCAGGGATCAGAAAGCTCTGCCTCGCCTTCGGTATCTGGCGATCCGTTGTATTGCTTAACATGATGCCACTCATGATAAAGCAGAATCGCAAGGTACTCGGGGTCTTTTATGTCCTCATGAATGGCTATGGTGTTGCTGTCAGCGACTCCATCATACTCCCCGAATTCAGCCCCCTTGAAAACATGAATGTTTACAGCCTGTGAGTTCCAAGCTATCCATATTGCGGAGGCATTGGGATCACCTGTTTCAAGAAGTATGCCGATCGCACTCGCGACTAGGATGGGATCCAACATTTCTCCGACCGTCTCATCCTCGATGTTAGGATCTACTCCGCCCGGAGGAGGGGTCCATTGTGCATGGCTCAGGGATCCCAGTGCCAAGATCGCGAAAACAATCGCCAAGCCTCGCGCCTGAATCCAGCCGGTGGAGGGACGGCCCGCTGGAATTCCCTTTGCGGAGTACGACAAGCATGCGGAATCTGAACATGACTCAGCCATACAATCAGGGTAGCATCGCTGCCTGCTGCTGTCTAGATTCTGTCCAATGCCATCAGGAGCCCCCCACGCCAAAGCAATTTCTTGCGGATGCACTTCCCAATCGCGGCTTGCGAGACCGTTCCTCTGGCTAGCTCTCCTCCAGGCCGCCATCCCTAGCACACACGCAGGATCGAAGGGCGGTACTTGTGAAGAATTCTGAGACAGCTTTCCTTTGAGATTACTGTGCGTTCGCGGCTTCCTGAGGCGGGTTGATCCACGCAGCCTTCGGTAAGGCTAGCGGCTGCGGCTTTCTCGCAAACCTCTCCAGTCTGGATCGCCATGCCGCCTCCAGGACAGCCGCACGTTGTCCGTCGACTTCTTGAGCGCGACCCTCATGCACACTCGCTGGCGTCATCATGGCGATCCCTGGTCTGCGCAATTGCCGACACAGGCCATCCCATATAGTTCATTAGGCTCCTCCGATACGAGCCAGACCGTCATCCGGCAGTCGGCAGCCACTACTGCAGTGGCGCAGGCCTGCCCAGCATAGAAGCAAGCAGAAGGGACGCGGCGATGGTGGTTGGGATCGCGATCATGACCAGACTCCGTTGCTGAAAGGGAAGGAGGATTGCTGCCAGGGCGAGGTTCGAGGCACCGAGCATTACCCATGTACCCGGGCCGGAC
>JBIKMH010000046.1:0-20998 GCA_044359355.1 Planctomycetota bacterium
GATGGTGACGGCCTCGCCGCGCGCGTCGCCCGCGGGGGCTGCTTCTTCATTGCCGCCGCGTTCGCGCGTTCCGCGTACCGCTACAACCACACGCCGGCGGCCCAGGACAGCGCCCTCGGCGTCCGTCCCTCCAGGGCTCTGCGACTTTCTACCTCACCACCTCACAACGCTCGATAATCCGCACTCATCGCCGTGAGCATTTTTGCGCAGCGCGAGCGGCGCAGCCGCCAGCGCAGGCGCAAGAATGGGAAGTGTGACTGTTGATTTCAAAATTGTTCCATTTGCTGAGCTATTGCCTAGTCATTAGTGGGTGGGCGGAGGGTGACTCCCCCCCCTTGCTATATTCCTCCTCATGAGGATCAAGCTGTTCACTTTTCGTTACTCGGCCGCGCTTGGTGGCTTTGACGATACGCCGCTGGTCAAGTTCATCCGCGACAAGGAACTCGTGGCCTTTCGCGAGCATTTCTACCTCGTCAACGAAGTGCCGCACATGTCTTGCATCCTCCACTATCAGGATGCCGTGATTTCCAAGGAAGTGCTGGACATGGTCCGCGAGGAAGGGAGCGCTGGCGCACCCGCCAATGCGCTCGGTGCCCCGCGAAAACTGGAAATGTCGCAGGCTGGCGCCAAGCGCAAGCCGGGATTGCCGGTCGTGTGCGCAGACTTCGACGAGCCGCAGCGAGTGCTGTTCAACAACTTGCGCGAGTGGCGTTATGCGGTAGCGCAGCATGAGGGCATCGATGCCTTCCTCGTCTTCACGAATCGGCAGTTAGCGGCGATCGTAAGGACGCTGCCGGATTCGCCGACGGCCCTGATGAATATCGAAGGAATTGGTCCCGGGAAGGTTCGCAGGTATGGTTCCGAAGTCTTGCGCTGCCTCGCAGGTGAGCCCGCGAGCGTCGTTGCCGTCGCTCAAGATCGGCCCGGGAGTGCAGGGAATGAGGTCCCATGGAAGGAATGCGAATCGACTGACGGTATCCCAGAACGGAATACGGCGATCGCCACGGCGCAGGCAGGCGGTTCGGTTCCATGAGCATGGAACGATCTGAGCCGGTAGGGGCCGGACCGGAACTCCTCTGCCTGCAGAAATGGGAAGAAGCGACGGGGTGGTTGCTCGAACACACTGCGAAATGGCCCAAGTCCGCGCGCTTCAGCTTCGTCCAGAAAGTGGACAACCAGGCATTGGCCGTGCTGGAGGCACTGGTGGCCGCCCGCTACGAGCCGGGACAGAGGCGCAACCTGTTGCGCGAGGTGAACCTGCGCCTCGAGCAGTTGCGCTTTCTGCTGCGGATGGCGCGCGGGAGGCAGGTGATGCCCGCCGCCGGTTTCGAGGTCGCCATGCGGGAGATCGATGCCGTGGGTCGAATGGTGCACGGCTGGCGCGTGGCCATCGGAGAGCGTGGCGGAAGCAAGAGGATGGCGGTCGAGGTGGACGCTGAGGGGTGCGAGCGCGGGGTCGAGGGTGCGAACGAAAATCTCTCCCGGGTGAGTGCCGTTGCCGGTCGGCGTGGCGAGATCTCCGGGCGAGTACGACGGGTGGCGCCGGGGGAAACGCATGGGAGCGTGCCGGAATGACGTACTGGGACACGATCGTCTCGTTTGAGAACCTCTGTCGCGCCGCCAAGCGAGCCGCACGCGCGAAGCGTGGGGTGCGCGGCGCGGCGCGCTTCCTGGAGCGGTTGGAACCCGAGGTGCTGGCGCTGCAGCGGGAATTGAAAGCCGGTGAGTGGCGGCCCGGGAAATGCGTGCGATTCGTGATCGTGGATCCGAAGGAGCGCGTGATCACGGCTGCTCCGTTTCGCGATCGGGTGGTGCACCATGCGCTGATCGATCCGCTCGAGCCTATGTTCGATTCCAGGCTGGTGCCCCAGAGCTTTGCCTGTCGCCGGGGGAAGGGCTGTCGGCGGGCACTGGAGCATGTTCGCGGATTGGTCGAGCGTCACGAGTACTTTCTGAAACTGGACATCGCCAAGTGTTTCGAATCGATCCGGCACGACAAGGTGCTCGAGGCGGTGGAGGAATGCACACAGGAGCCGGAGGTGTTGAGTCTCATCGAGGTCGTGTTGTCGGGTCCTGCGGAGGTCAAAGCCGCAGCTCGGGTGCGCGGGCGCGAAGGGGAGCCCGGGAAATCGGGCGGCGGCGCGCCGGGAGGAGCCGGGCACGGATTGCCGATCGGAAACCTGACCAGCCAGTGGTTTGCGAACCTGTTGCTCGGCAGGATCGATCGGCGGATCGTGGAGGCTTGGGGCATCGACGCGTACGCGCGCTACATGGACGATTTCCTCGTTTTTGGCGCCAGCAAGGCCGAGTTGCGGGCAGTGCATGCAGGAATCGAGCGATTCGTGGCCGAGGAGTTGGATCTGCGCCTGAAGTCGCGTGCGACCCTGCTGGCTCCCGTCCGGGTGGGTGTACCATTCCTGGGCTGGCGGCTGCAGCGTGGAGGGATGCGACTGCGGCCGGAAAATGCGCGGCGCACCGTGCGGCGCCTCAGGCACCGGCGCTGGCAATGGCGCGAGGGGCGCATCGATTCCGCGAGCTACCTGGCCGGACTACAGTCGGTGGTGGCACATCTGGAGCAGGGAGCGATGCGCGATTGGCGCGTGAAGGTCGCCCGCGCGTGCTCGCTCACCGAAGCAGAATGGGCGGCGGGTCCGATGGCCTCGCCACGCGCGTCAACCGCGGGGGCAGCTTCAACAATGCCGCCACGAACGCGCGTTCCGCGAACCGCAACAACAACACGCCGACGAACCAGGACAACAACCTCGGCGTCCGTCCCTCCAAGGTGATGCACCGCCCGATCGCTGCCGCCCTGCGGCCGCGCCGCGCACGCACTGCCCAGACCCGCCGCCTGTGCCGCTTGTGGAGCCCTGCGTGGGGCTCCGCAAGCGGCCGAATCGTTGCCGAGGGCAACGGTCAGGCTTCCCCGGCGAGCAGGCCGTGCTGCTCGCGAACGTAGCGGGACAGCAGCACGATGTTCCGCTCGCTCTCGCCGATCAGACGCTCATCCAGGTCCTCAAAATCGCCGCGCCCGCCCGCTTGGCGCCGTCGCGCCTCGCGCAGGGCCAGCGCGCAGTCGTGTGCTCCGATCGCTTCGAAAGCGCGCTCGATGTCGCCCTCGGGAGCCGGCGGGTCGAAGGGCAGGGAGAAGAGGTAGGTGCAGCCGCCATTGTCGAGGATGCCCTGCACGCTGACGACGAAGACGATCACCCGGTCGGGCCAGGGTGAGGCCACCGGGTCGAAGCCGCGCTCCATGATCGCGTCGAAGATGGCCTCGAGGTGCTCATCCATGGGCTGCAGGGTAGCGCGGGAGGGGTGTGGATGCGGCTTGCGGGGGCTTCTCGATGGGCCGGGAGGGGGAATTCGGGGGCAGTCGCCCCGACGTTTTTGCTATTCTCGTCGGCCAAATTCACACCCCCCTCCGCCCCCGGAGCGCACCCTGATGACCACTGCCGTCCCCCGCACCGTGATCCAGCCCGACGGGGCCGCCAAGCCCCGCGATGTGGGCTTGAGCGACAAGGAACTGATCCATGCCTACCGCACGATGCTGCGGGTGCGGGCCTTCGACGAGACCTGCCTGAAGCTGCAGCGCTCGGGCCGGATCGGCTTCTCGATTCCCAACCGGGGGGTCGAGGCGACCCAGGTGGGGGCGGCGGCTGCGCTGAAGAAGACCGACTGGATCTTCCCGAGCTACCGCGACTTCGGAATGGCGCTGTACCACGGCATCAGCGCCGAAGCGATGATGCACAACATGTTCGGGGACGCCTTGGACAGCGCCAAGGGTCGTCAGATGCCGGTGCACTTCTCGTTCACCGACCCGATTCGTTTCTTCTCGATCAGCTCGCCGATCGGCACCCACATCGTCCAGGCGGTGGGAACGGCCTACGCGATCCAGTACCGCAAGGAGAAGCACGTCGTGCTGGCGAGCTTTGGCGATGGGGGCACCTCGTCGCTGGGCTTCCACTCGGGCCTGAACTTCGCTGGGGTGTGGAAATCGCCCGTGATCTTCCTGTGCCAGAACAACCAGTGGGCGATCTCCTGCCCGAGCGAGAAGCAGACGGCCAGCGACGGCTATGCCGTCAAGGCAGAAGCCTACGGCATGCCCGGGGTGCTGGTGGACGGCAATGACCTGCTCGCCGTGTACCAGGCGGTGTCCGAGGCGGCCGAGCGCGCGCGCAAGGGCGGCGGGCCGACGCTGATCGAGGCGCGCACCTTCCGCATGGGCGGGCACTCGACCTCGGATGACCCGACCAAGTATGTGCCCAAGGCGATGGTCGCCGAATGGGAGAAGAAGGACCCGGTCAAGCGCTTCGAGAAGTTCCTCGCCAAGCGCAAGCTGTGGACCGAGAAGCAGCGCGAGCAGTGGTACGAGGAGGCCATGGCGGAGGTGGATGCCGCCGCCAAGACCGCCCAGGCGACGCCGCGCCCGGCGCTGGAGACGATCTTCAGCGATGTCTACGCAACGCTGCCCGCGCACCTGCGCCGCCAGGGCCAGCAGGCTTTCGACATCGCCAAGCGCCACGGCGAAGCCGAGGCCGGCGACGGCGCTTTCCCGCTCTGATCCAACCGTTCACCGCACTGATACAACGATGGCAACTCTCACTCTGATCCAAGCCGTGAACGATGGTCTGCGCACGGCGATGAAGCATGATCGCAGCGTGCTCGTGTTCGGCGAGGATGTCGGACCCAAGGGCGGCGTGTTCCTCGCGACCGAGGGCCTGACCAAGGAATTCGGAGAGCAGCGCTGCTTTGACACACCGCTGTCCGAGGATGGCATCATCGGCACCGCGATCGGCATGGCGGTCAACGGCCTGAAGCCCGTGGCCGAGATCCAGTTCCAGGATTTCATCTTTCCGGCCTTCGACCAGATCGTCAGCGAGGCGGCCAAGCTGCGCTACCGCTCGGGCGGTCAGTACACCTGTCCGATGGTGATCCGCACGCCGTACGGCGGCGGCATCCGCGGCGGTCTGTACCACTCCCAGTCGGGCGAGGCCTACTTCTGCCACACGCCCGGCCTCAAGGTGGTCGTGCCCTCGACGCCGCACGATGCCAAGGGCCTGCTGCTTGCTTCGATCCAGGATCCTGACCCGGTGCTGTTCCTCGAGCCCAAGGCGCTGTACCGCTCGGTCAAGGGCGAGGTGCCGGAGGGCCACTACACGGTCGATCTCTCGACGCTGCGCACGGTGCGCGAGGGCAAGGACGTCACGGTGATCTGCTACGGCGCGATGGTGCCGGTGTGCGAGCGCGCGGCGGCGCGCGCGGCCGAGCGCGGCATCGAGTGCCAGATCGTCGACCTGCGCACGCTGTATCCCCTGGACGAGGACGGCGTGCTCGAGGCCGCCAAGCTCACCGGCCGCGTGGTCGTCGTGCACGAGGCGCCGCGCTTCTGCGGCTACGGCGGCGAGATCAGCGCGCTGATCGCCGAGAACATCATCGAGTACATCGAGGCTCCGATCGCACGCGTGACGGGCTTCGACACGCCCTTCCCCAACACGCTGGAACACCACTACATGCCGGATGAGCGCCGCGTGCTCGATGCGATCGAGCATGTCGCGGCCTACTGAGGCGCTGGCAGGGAAACGCGATGGCCCTCGAAGTGAGACTTCCCGAACTGGCGGACGGCGTCGATACCGGCGAGATCGTCCGTTGGCTGGTGGCGGTGGGTGATACCGTCCAAGCCGGTCAGCCGGTGGTCGAGATCGAGCACGAGCAGGGCATGGCGACCATCGTGGCGCCGCGCGCGGGCCGGATCTGCTGCCTCCACGCGGAGGCGGGGCAATTCATGCGCACGGACATCCTGCTGTTCGAGATCGAATAGCGCGCAAACAGCACACAAGACACTTGGAAAACGGAAGGACAAGACCCATGGCTCTCGAATTCAAACTGCCCGACATCGGTGAAGGCATCGCCGAGGGCGAGATCGTCAAGTGGCTCGTCAAGGTCGGCGACACGGTCAAGGAGCACCAGTCGGTGGTCGAGGTGATGACCGACAAGGCGACGGTGGAGGTGCCCTCGCCGGCCAACGGCAAGATCACGGAGATCCGCGCCAAGGAAGGCGACACGGTGCCGGTGGGCAGCGTGATCTTCGTGCTGGATGCGGTCGGGGCAGCGCAGGCTGCTCCTGCTGCGCATGCGCCTGCGGCTTCGAAGCCCGCGCCGCCCCCGCTCCCGGCCGCGCACGCTGCGCCTCTTCCGGCCGCTACCGGCGGCAAGCTCGAGTTCAAACTGCCGGACATCGGTGAGGGCATCGCCGAGGGCGAGATCGTCAAGTGGCTCGTCAAGGAGGGCGACGCCGTCAAGGAGCACCAGTCGGTGGTCGAGGTGATGACCGACAAGGCGACGGTGGAAGTGCCCTCGCCCGCCAACGGTACGATCACGAAGATCCACGCCCAGGCCGGCCAGACCGTGCCTGTGGGCAGCGTGATCTTCACGCTCGCCACGAGCGCTGCGGTCAGTGTTGCAGCTACTGCCCATGCCCCGGCTGCGCACGCGCCCGCTGCCGCGGCCAAGGCCGCGCCGGTTCCGGCGATGGCTGCAGCTGCTGCACCGGCACGCGCCAGCGATGCCAATATCCTTGCCGTTCCCAGCGCACGCCGCGTCGCGCGCGAGCTGGGCATCGATCTTGCCCAGGTTGCGGGCAGCGGACGCAACGGCGTCGTGCGCCGCAGTGATGTCGAGGCCTTCGCGAAGAGCGGGGCGGCGAGCGCGCCTGAACCCAGTGCCAAAACCGCCGCTGCAGCCAGCGCTGCACCGACGGCTGCCGTTCCCGCACGCCCCGCCTTCGCGCCGCTCGCGCTGGCCGCCGGCGAGCGTGAGAAGCGCATTCCCTTCCGCGGCGTGCGCCGCAAGATCAGCGAGGCGATGGTGCGCTCCAAGTTCACCGCGCCGCACTTCACGGTCGTCGAGGAGATCGATGTGACCGAGCTGGTCTCCCTGCGCGAAACCGCCAAGGCCATCGGTCAGGAGCAGGGCATCAAGGTGACCTTCATGGCCTTCATCATGAAGGCCACTGCACTCTCGCTGGCCCGCCATCCGATGCTCAACGCGCACCTCGATGAAGCCACGCAGGAGATCGTCCAGTACGGTTACGTCAACCTGGGCATCGCCATGGATACCGACCAGGGACTGATCGTCCCGGTGATCAAGGAAGTCCAGGCCAAGGGCGTGCTGCAACTGGCGGCCGAGCTCTCGGAACTGGCGGATCGCACGCGCGCGGGCAAGGTCAAGCCCGACGAACTCAAGGGCTCGACCTTCTCGATCACCAACGCGGGCAACATCGGCGGCATCATGGCGACGCCGATCATCAACTTCCCTGATGTCGCGATCCTGGGCGTCCACCGCCTGATGAAGAAGCCGGGCGTCGTCGAGACACCACAAGGCGACAAGATCGAAGTGCGCCAGTACATGAACTTCTCGTGCAGCGTCGACCACCGGCTCGCCGACGGCGCCGACGGGGCGCGTTTCCTCGCCTACATGCGCAAGCTGCTGGAGACGCCGGGCCTCTTGAGCCTGTGAGCCGATGAGCGCCCGCACGAAGCCCTCGAAGCCAGCCGAGCTGTCGCCGGAGCGCCAAGTGGAGCTCCTGCGCCACATGCTGCGCATTCGCTGCCTCGATGACCGCATGCTCAAGCTGCAGCGCGCGGGGCGCATCGGCTTCGTCGGCACGGCCAAGGGGCTTGAGGCCGCGATCATCGGCTCCGCGGCCGGCCTGCGCCCCCAGGATTGGCTGTGGTCGGGTTTGCGCGAGGGTGGGGCTGCGCTGATGCGCGGCATGCCGCTCTCGGAGTACATCGCGCAGATGTACTGCAACTCCAACGACACGGCCAAGGGCCGCCAGATGTGCAATCACTTCCAGCACAAGGGCAGCCAGTATCCGTCATGGTCCTCCGTGATCGGTACCCAGATTCCTCACGGAGTCGGGGCTGCTTACGCTGCCAAGCAACGCGGGCTCGATGAAGTGCACGGCATTTGGTTTGGGGATGGCGCGACCAGTTCCAATGGCTTCCACAGCGGCATGAATATGGCCGCAGTGTGGAAAGCACCCTGCGTGTTCGTCTGCTTGGACAACGGTTGGGCCATCTCGGTCTGTTCAGCCAAGCAAACCGCAGCCAAGTCCTACGCGCACAAGGCGATCGCCTACGGCATGCCTGGCGAAGAGGTCGACGGCAACGATGTGCTTGCCTGCCAAGCAGCCGTCGCCCGCGCGGTCGAGCGCGCCGCAGCCGGAAAGGGACCGAGCCTCGTGGTGCTGAAGAGCTACCGCATGATGGGGCACTCCTCCTCGGACGACCCTTCGAAGTACCGCAGTGATAAGGAAGTCGCGCAGTGGGCCAAGCGCGATCCGCTCGATCGCCACGAGAAGCACCTGATGGCGAAGGGCTGGCTCAAGAAGGCTGGTCGCGCACAGATCGAAGCGCAATTGTTCGCCGAGATCGATGCGGAGATCCACACGCAGGAAGCTGCGCCGAAGATGCCCTTGAAGACCTTGGTGGAGGATGTCTACGCGGATGTGCCGCGCCACCTGCGCAAGCAATACAACGAGTTCGTGAAGGTCGCTGAGCGCTTGGGGGATGCCACGCCGGGCGACGGCGCGTTCCCGCTTTAGGTCAGCTTGCGGTAGCTGACCAAATCCTCACCGCGTGTGTAGGCAACTCCGACTTGCCCGTTGACCATCGGCTCGTTTGCCATGCCCTGTCCGGGCCAACGGAACTCACCCTCGCTGCCGTCATCGAAGCGCAGCGTGAAGTAGTACAGCGTCTGCGCGGAGTAGATGCCGTGCTCGCTGGTCTCGCTGCGCCGCTCGACGACGATCGCCGGACGAACGAGCAGCGGGCGCTGATCTCCCGAGCCCGCCAGCAGCTTCGCGGATACGACGACCAGCGCGCCGCCCGCAAGAATCGCGGGCCCGATCCAGGTGATCAGCGAGGCGCTGTCGATGCCGTCACCGACGAACTGCGCGCCGAGGATCACCAGCGTCAGTAGGAGACCCGTCAGCGCCGTGACGCCGGCGCGGTTGCGGATCGTCGCGATGCGGGCCTCAAGGCGCGGGTCGATCGGCCGGAAGGCCTGGGCCGCGGGGAAGTTGGCGTGCTCGCGCATGCGCTGCAGGCGCTGCAAGGTCTCGTCGCGCGGCGCATCGGTCTTGCCGCCCATGCTGAGCGGCATCGCGCAGTAGGCGCACAGGGAGAGGTCCGGGCGCTTGAGCTTGGCGCCGCAGTTGGGGCAGTGCGTGCGTGTGGGGGCCTCGCTGACCATCGTGGTCGAAGCCTACCGCTCCAGAGGGGGGCAGGTCGAATGTGGAAAAAGATCCCGGGCTCGCCCGGCTCCGGGCGGGTATCTACAATCTTCGGCCCCTATGAGTTCCCCCCGCAAGGTTGTTGTCATCGGCGCCGGCCCCGCCGGCTATGTCTGCGCCATTCGCCTCGCCCAGCTGGGACAGCAGGTCACGGTCGTCGAGAAGGAGTATCTCGGCGGAACTTGCCTGAATGTGGGCTGCATTCCCAGCAAGGCGCTAATCGCCGCAGGGGCGCTGATGCACAAGCTCTCCGATGCCAGCGCGATGGGCATCAGCGTCAGCGGGCTGAAACTGGATCTCAAGAAGCTCGTCGACTGGAAGGCCGGCATCGTCGCCAAGCTGACCGGCGGTGTGGGCGGCCTGCTGAAGAACCACAAAGTCGAGGTCGTGATGGGCTCGGCGAGCTTCGTCGACCGCAACACGGTCGCCGTACGCGCCAAGGACGGCAGCACGAAGACGCTCAAGGCCGATGACATCGTGATCGCGACGGGCTCGATCCCGATCGAGATCCCGGGTTTCGCCTTCGATGAGGACAAGGTCTGGTCCTCGACCGGTGCCCTGGCTCCCAAGCGGCTCCCCGAGCATCTGGTGGTGATCGGCGGCGGCTACATTGGTTTGGAGCTGGGCATGATGTACGCCAAGCTCGGCTCGAAGATTACGGTGCTCGAAGCCACCGGCGGTGCGCTGCCGGGCCAGGAGCGCGACTGCGTCAAGGTGATCGAGCGCTCCTGCAAGAAGATGGGCATCGAGCTCATGACCGAGACGCTGGCGCAAGGCTTCGACCACAAGGGCGGCAAGAGCACGGTGCGCGTCAAGACCAAAACGGGCGAGAAGAGCATCGTCTGCGATCAGGTGCTCTCCACGGTCGGCCGCCGCCCGTACAGCGCGGGGCTGGCGCTGGAAAAGGCCGGTCTGGCGGTCGACGCGAAGGGCTTCCTCGCAGTCGACAAGCAGATGCGCACCAAGGTCGCGAACATCTACGCGATCGGTGACATCGCCGGACAGCCGATGCTGGCGCACAAGGGCTCCAAGGAAGGCCTCGTCGCGGCTGGCGTGATCGCGGGCCACAAAGAGGAGTACGACGCGCGCTGCGTGCCGGCGGTGATCTTCACGGCGCCGGAGATGGCCTCGGTGGGGCTCACCGAGGATCAGTGCAAGGAAAAGGGCCTCTCGTACAAGACGGGTAGCTTCCCCTTCGCGGCCTCGGGCCGCGCGATGAGCCTGATGGACACCGAGGGCTTCGTGAAGGTGATCGCGGACGCCAAGACGGATCAGGTGCTCGGCGTGCACATGGTCGGCCCGGAGGTCACCGAGCTGATCGCCGAGGCCGCGCTGGCGATCGAGATGGGCGCGACGGCGGAGGACATCGCGCGCACGATCCACGCGCACCCCACGCTGCCCGAAGCAATGATGGAAGCCGCCGAGTCGGTGCACGGCATGGCGGTGCACATCTTCCAGAAGAAGTAGCGGAGCCTGCGCGCGATGGGCGACCTCGAAGTGCGGGATCTGGGGCGCAGACCCTATCTCGAGGTCCATCAGCTGCAGCAGGAGCTGCTGCGCCAGCGCGTCGAGGATCTCATTCCCGACACGCTGCTGCTCGTCGAGCACGAGGAGGTCGTCACGCTGGGGCGCAGCTCGCCGGAGGGCGATGCGGCTGCGGCGGGATTGCCGGTGGTGAGCATCGAGCGCGGCGGCGAAGCGACCTGGCATGGGCCCGGGCAGCTGGTCGCCTACCCGATTCTCAAGCTGGCGGAAGGGCGACGCGATCTCCATCGCTACCTACGCGATCTGGAAGCGGTCGTGATCGATGTGCTGGCGGATTTCGGCGTCGAGGGTTCGCGCGTCGAGGGTCTCACCGGTGTCTGGATCGGCAACCGCAAGGTCTGCTCGCTGGGGGTCGCCGTGCGACGCTGGGTCACTTGGCACGGTCTGGCGCTCAATGTGGATGCGGATCTGTCCGCGTTCCGCCGCTTTCGGCCCTGCGGGCTCGATCCAGAGGTAATGACCAACCTCAGCCGGCACTCCAGCTTCCCCGCGGGCATGGCCGTGGTTCGCGAGTCGCTGGAGAGGCACTTTCGACGGCGATTTGGCTTTGGTATCTAGTCGAGCATGCTGCATGCGCGTTCCGTCCTTCTGGCCCTGGCCCTGACTCCCTGGTTCCTGGCTGGCTGCGGCGGCGGCGGTAGCGGCGGCGCGAGCGGTCCCGCCGAGCTGAGCGGCACCGTGCTGTTCGACGAAAGTGGCAGCGGCTTTCCGGGTCTGATGGGGGGCTCGAATTTCGATACGGCGCTGGATCTCGGCCGCATCGCGGGCGCGCACCGCTCCCAGCATGCGGCGGGCCAAGGCCTCTCCTCGCTTTCGGCGCTGGTGGAGCGGGATTCCTGGGTCGAGGTGCGGGCTTCGGCGAGCGGTACCCTGATGGTGTGGGATCCGGTTGAGGGTGCGATCAAGTCCCACGCGGACGGCGCCGAGCCCCGCCTGCGCGTGCGCGCACGCGGCGCGCTGCAAGTGGCGTACGACTGCGAAGGCGCAGCGGCCAGAGTGTGGTTGAGCGTCCTGCCAGCGGACGGCACGCGCGCGGTGCGCGGCATCGAGGCGCAGGGCCAGCCGGACCCTGACGTCGAGGGGCGCTTTGCCGCCTGGCTGCAGCCTGCGCACCGCATCCAGGCCGGGGAGCTGATCGTGCTGCCCAAGGTCGGCGTCAGCGCGGATGCGCTTGCGACCGCCCATGGTTGCGAGCGCGCGCTGAGCATCCCCGGCGACGCCTCGCTGCTGCGCTTCCCCGTCAGCCTGGCGCTCGAACCGGATGCGCAGCAGCGCGCAACATGGTCCAAGGTGCGCGCATTGGCCGAGGATGCACGCGTGGTCTACAGCGAGCTCAACACGCTGCATCGGCCGCTGGGCGGCTCCGTGACGCCCAACGACAGCTTCTACAACCTGCAGTGGCACTACCCGCTGATTCACCTGCCGGAGGCCTGGGGGATCACGCAGGGATCCGTGAACACGATCGTCGCCGTGATCGACACGGGCGAGACGCAGCACCCGGATCTCGACTCGCGGCAGATCGCCGGTTTCGACTTCATCTCCAGTCCTGCCATCGCGGGTGACGGCAACGGCATCGACGCCGATCCCACCGATGTCGGCGATGGCGTCGGTCTGCAGCCGAGTTCCTTCCACGGCACGCATGTCGCCGGCACGATCGGTGCCGAGACCGGCAACGGGCAGGGTGTCGCCGGAGTCACCTGGGCCACGCGCATCATGCACCTGCGCACGCTGGGACTGGGCGGAGGGACGGACTTCGACATCGCCAATGCCGTGCGCTACGCGGCGCGCTTGAGCAACAGCTCCGGCACCCTGCCGGCTGAGCGCGCCCATGTCATCAACATGAGCCTCGGCGGCGGCGCTTCGAACGCAACCTTCCAGAATGCGGTCACGGCCGCGCGCAATGCCGGCGTCGTGATCTTCGCGGCCTCGGGCAACGAGAACACCTCCGCGCCGAGCTTCCCAGCCTCCTACAGCGGCGTGATCTCGGTCGCGGCCGTCGATCTCAACGCGCAGCGCGCGCCCTACTCGAACTTCGGTCCGACGGTGGATCTGGCGGCGCCGGGCGGCAACACGGCGGTCAACCTCAACGGGGACAACTTCGTCGACGGGGTGCTCTCGACCATGTTCGACGACACCGTCACGCCCGCCGAGGCGGTCTTCGCCTTCTCGCAGGGCACCTCGATGGCTTGTCCGCATGCGGCGGGCGTGGCTGCGCTGATGCTGGCGGTCAATCCGGCGCTGACGCCGGCGCAGATCGAAACGATCCTGACGAGCACGGCGACGGACATCGGTGCGCCGGGCAGGGACGATCTGTTCGGCCACGGTCTCATCCACGCGTACCACGCGGTGCTCGAGGCCCAGGGGGGGACTGGTCCGAGCACGCCGGTGTTGTCGCTCTCGCCGACGACGATGGCCTTCGGCACTCAGTTGACCCAACTCACCGCTCAGGTGAGCAATGCGGGCACGGGGCAACTGCTTGTCTCCGAAGTCAACACGACCTTCAGCGGCGCCCAGCCGTGGCTTTCCGCCGTTGCCGTGCCCTCGGGCGGTTCTTCGAGCAACGCCTCAGGCGTCACCGTCACGGTCAATCGAACGGGTCTGGCCGACGGTGACTACACGGGCACGGTGAACGTGCTCTCCAACGGCGGCAATCTCTCGATCTCGGTCTCGATGAGCGTGGTCGCGACGGCTCCGCTCGTGGATGTCGATCTGTATGTCCTGCTGGTGGACGCCTCGACCTTCGATACCGTGGCGGGTGCGCTCGTCAATCCCTCCCTCGGGCTTGACTACCTGCTCGAGGACCTCCCGGCGGGTGACTACTACCTTGTGTGCGGCTCGGATGACGACGGAGATCTGTTCATCTTCGGAGACAACGACCTGTACTCAGGCGTCTATCCCTCGATCAACTACCCGGAAGTCATCTCGATGGACGAGGGCGACAGCCTCAGCGGCATGGACTTCCCGGTGACGGGCGGAGCAGCGCCGACGCCCACGCTGCAGGGCGGTTTCGGCGCGCTGCGCATCCTTCGGTCTATGGGCCCCGACGCTCGCTGAGCTGGAGTGACAGCTTTGCGCTGCCCTCCGCCTGACGCGGGATCGTGACGAGCTGCCAGGGGCTCGTGAGCACCATGGTGACGATCGCGTCGGGCGCGGGCCCGACGGCCTGCGCGCGCACTTCGAGAGCGCCGGCCTGCGCGCTCACGCCCAGCACCTCGAGGCTCCAGCCACCGCTGCTACGCTGACCGGCGCTGACGAAGATGGCGCTCGCTTGCGTGAAGTCGGGGGGCGCCGACTCACCCTCGGGCAGCTGCCAGGCGGGGCTGCTGTCCACAAACGCGCGCCACTGAGCCTCCGAACAGATCAGCCACGCGCCCGGCTGCTCCTGCGCCGAATGCAGGCCGCTCGAGCGGGTCTGGAAGGGAATGGCTCCTTCGACGGGGGCCGGACCGGCGTGGCAGGCGCTCAGCAGCACCAGGGGCAGGAAAAGCAGGACTTTCATGGTTCCGGCAGTGTAGTGAAGTGGGCGCGGCGGCGTCAGTCGCTAGAATTCCGGGCCTCATGAAGTACTCGAACCGACTTCTCGCCCCTCTGGCGGCCCTGTGCGCCTTCGTCTCCCTCGCATCCTCCGTCCGCGCCGAGGAGGGCATGTGGCTCTTCAACCGCGTTCCCAAGCAGGCCATCAAGGAGAAATATGGCTTCGATGTCACCGATGAGTGGCTCGAGCACGTCCAGAAGTCGGCCGTGCGGATGGGGACGGGCGGTTCCGGTTCGCTGGTGTCCCCCAGAGGTCTGGTGATGACCAACCACCACGTCGGCCGGGACATGCTGGAGAAGCTCAGCACGGCGGAGCGCAACCTGATCGAAAACGGCTTCCATGCGAAGACCGCCGCGGAGGAACTGCGCTGCCCGGATCTTGAAGTCGACATCCTGTGGTCGATCGAGGATGTCACCGATCGGGTGATGGGTGCGGCCAAAGCTGCTCCGGATGCCGCCGCGGCGGGCCGCGCTCGGCGCGAGACCATGTCCGCGATCGAGAAGGAGTCCAAGGAAGCGACCGGCCTGAAGAGTCAGGTCGTGACGCTCTATCAGGGCGGCCGCTATCACCTGTACCGCTACCGCTCGTTCCAGGATGTGCGGCTGGTGATGGCCCCCGATGCGCAGATCGCGTTCTTTGGCGGGGACCCCGACAACTTCGAGTTCCCACGCTACGACCTCGACATGTGCTTCTTCCGCATCTACGAGAACGACAAGCCGCTGGCGAACGAGCACTACCTCAAGTGGAGCCGCAATGGAGTGCGCGACGGGGAGCTGACCTTCGTCGCGGGTCACCCCGGAACTACGCAACGCCTGTTCACCGTCGCGCACCTCGAGTTCCTGAGGGATGTCGCCTACCCCGTGCAGATGGGAGGCCTGTGGCGCCGTGAAGTTCAGTTGCTGAACTTCGGCGGCCGCAGCGAGGAGAACCGCCGCATCAGCGAGGGTGACCTGTTTTCCGTGCAGAACAGCCGCAAGGCCCGCACCGGCATCTACCAAGGCCTGATGGACGAGCGTCTGATGGCGGAGAAGCGCGCCCGGGAAGCCGAGCTGCGCGCAGCCGTGGAGGCCAATCCTGAATACAAGGCGCAGTGGGGGGATGCCTGGGACCAGGTAGCCAAGGCTCAGGCCGCCTACGAGAGCTTCTTCCTGCGCTATTCGGCCCCGGGTCTGGGCCGCGGCGGGCTCGGCCAGTTGTTCGGCAAGGCCCGGGATCTCGTGCGGCTGGCGGATGAGAAGCCCAAGGAGAATGCCAAGCGCCTGCGCGAGTACTCCGATTCCAATCTGCCCTCACTCGAGCAGCAGTTGTTCTCGCCGGCTCCGATCTATCCGGCTCTGGAGATCGACACGGTTGCCAGCGCCCTGGGACGCATGGTGGAGCTCCTCGGCGGCGAGGATCCGCTCGTCAAGCAGGCTTTGGCGGGATTGCCGCCCAAGCTGCGTGCGGAGCAACTGGTGCTCGGCTGCAAGCTCGGGGATCTCAACGAGCGCAGACGCTACTACGAGGGGGGCAAGGCGGCCATCGACGCCTCAAGCGACCCCATGATTCTGCTGGCCAAGGCGCTGGATGCCGAGAACCGCTCGCTCCGCAAGCGCTTTGAAGATGAGGTCGATGCACAGGAGAAGGCTGGCTACAACAAGATCGCGGCGGCGCAGTTCGCCGTGCAGGGAGAGAATGTCTACCCCGATGCGACCTTCACGCTGCGGCTGACCTACGGCACGGTCAAGGGCTATCAGGAGAACGGTCAGATGGTCGCGCCCTTCACCAATTTCGCGGGGCTTTACGAACGCAGCAAGGAACGCAACAACGAGGGGCCGTTCCGTCTGCCCGGGCTCTGGGAGCAGAAGCGGTCCGTGCTCAACATCAACACTCCCTACAACTTCGTCACCACGCACGACATCATCGGCGGCAATTCGGGTTCGCCGGTGATCAACCGCGCTGGCGAAGTCGTCGGTCTGATCTTCGACGGCAACATCCAGAGCCTGATCTTCAATATCGCCTACGAGGACGATCAGGCGCGCTCTATCAGCGTGGATTCGCGCGCCATGATCGAAGCGATGCGCAAGGTCTATGACTGCAATTCGCTGGCCGACGAGATCGAGGGCGTCCAGCCGGCACGCTAGCCGCAGATCGCCGCGACCGAGCGGTACGTTCGGGGCCGGAGCTGCCATCGGCAGTTTCGGCCCCGAACGCTTTCATCGGGAAGAAAATTCCAGACACCGATCTGAATCCCCGTCCGAGCGCAAGTAGCGGGGGCCTGTCCTCCGATGAAGGCCACGAGCACCTGCATGACGGACAACCGAGTCATTCGAGTTATTCCCGCATATGCCACCGACACTCTCCGCGTTGGTGGCCGAGGCAGTTGTTTCCCGCCGCGGCCTGGGCTTGAGGCCCGGCTGCAGAGGAAGTCCTCGGGCGCACCGCAGGGCACGACAGACACGGAGCACAGAACCTGAGATGGGCGTACGCAAGACATTCGAGGAACTGAAGCTCACTGGACAGCTCCCTTCGCCTCCGGGGGTTGGAATGCGCGTGCTGGAGCTGACGGGCTCCGACGATTACGCCGCGCAGGAGATCGCGGAGACGATCATGGCTGACTCCGCGCTGACGGGCAGCCTGCTCAAGCTGGCGAACAGTGCACTGCATGTGGGTGCCGAGCCCATGACGACCATCATCGAGGCGACGATGCGGCTGGGCGTGTCATCGGTGCGCAACGTCGCTCTGGGTCTTTCGCTGATCGATTCGCATCGCAGCGGGGCCTGCGAAGCCTTCGACTACGAATACTACTGGGCGAAGAGCGTGGCGCGGGCTCTGTCGGCTCAGGCACTGTCCCGACACCATTGTCGAGGCATGCCCTCCGAAGCGTATGTGATGGGGCTCCTGTGTGACATCGGAACCCTCACTTTGGCCACGGTTTACCCGGAACGCTACTCGGACCTCCTGCGGCAGACGCCACTACACGCCCGGGCTGCTCTCGCGCGGAGGGAACAAGAAGAGTTCGCGATCAGTCACAGCGAGGTCAGCGCCTTCATGGTCGAGAGCTGGGGTCTGCCCCGCGAAAGCAGCGAAGCCATCCTTGCGGCGGGCACAAGCTGCGATGAAGGTCATCCCACGAGCATCCCGCTTCCCCCGATAGCCCAGCTGCTTCTAGATGCGGATCTGATCGCGGATCTCCTGATGGCGCGGCCCGAGGCCGAAGCGGCGCGAATCCAGGCCCTGATGAGGGCCTTCGACCAGGTGCGCACTCGCCTCGGCTCCGAAGAGGCCTATGTCCGCACCTTTCATGAGAAGCTCAGCCGGGAATTCCAGGACTGGCTCCGCCTGCTGAGGCTCTCCAGCCGCCAGGTGCCCAACCTGCAGCAGTTGGCCGTTTCCGGAGGGCGCGCGCAGGCTGCCTCTGCTCCCGCAGAGCAACCCCGAACCGATGAGCACATCCATGCCGAGGACCACTCGCACGCCGATGAGCATCGGCATGCGGACAGGAAGCCAGGCGGCAGTCCGCGCGATGGAATCCGGATTCTGCTCGTCGAGAACGACCCGTCCACGCTGCGGGTGCTCAAGCAGGCTCTCGAGCGCGAAGGTCATACGCTGGTCACTGCGGTTGACGGTCGTGAAGCTCTGCATGCCGCTCTGCAGCACAATCCACAGGCAGTGATCACCAATGCGGTCATCCCCAAGATGGATGGCATCGAACTGTGCCGCACGCTTCGCACGATCGAGCAGGGACGGGAGATGTACTTCCTGCTGATGACCGATAACGATGATGAAGCGCACACGGTACGGGCTTTCGAAGCCGGAGTTGACGATTTCATGCGCAAGCCGATCAAGCCGCGTCTTTTGACCGCACGCATCAAGAGCAGCCAGCGCCTGCTCGAGATGAAGGCGGCGCGCGAGCGTGAGCGCCGGGAGATGCGCGAGCATTTCAAGCTGCTCGCCATCGCTGAGCGCCGGCACAATGCGGCGGCGAACACGGACTCGCTCACCGGACTGCCCAACCGTCGGGCAATTCTGGAGATTCTGGAGGCTGAATGGGACCGCTCGATCGACGCAGGCCAGCCGCTCTCCGTCATCATGATGGATATCGACCACTTCAAGCAAACTAATGACCAGCACGGCCACGATGTCGGCGATGAGGTGTTGCGCGAGTTGTCGCGGATTCTGCGCAACCAGATCCGCCAGGGTGAGGACGTGGCGCGGCTTGGGGGCGAGGAGTTCCTCGTGCTGTGTACCAATGCCCGCCAAGAGGAAGCCATGGCCTGTGCAGAACGGCTTCGCAGCGCCATCGAACACCAGCTGATCCGTGCAGGCTCCTTTCACGGCTCCGTCACCGCTAGTTTCGGCGTCGCCGAGCGGACGCCACGGACGGCCGACATCAACGCGCTGCTCAAGCAGGCGGATGAGGCGGTGTATCTGGCCAAGTCCAACGGTCGCAACTGCATCCGGAGCTCCTCGGATGGCGAGACCACCGCCATGCGAGCCTGAGGTCAAATCATGCTGCCGCGTTTCGAGGAACTGAAGCAGTCGGGGGGGCTGTGCTCCTCGATTGGGACCGGCATCTCGATCCTTCAGGCTGCGAAATCGGCCTCCTGCGGGCTGGACCTCCTCTCGCAGATCGCCGAGCGCGACCCCGCGAGCGCGCTGCGCCTGGTGCAGGCTGCGAATCAGTCGCGAAGCTACGGGGCCGACAGGATCGTGGGCGTCAAGTCCGCGACGGCCGAACTCGGGACGGCTCGGGCGCGCGAAGAACTGCTGCGCTTCAGTCTCGCCTCACCCAATCGCTCCGGTTTCTGCGCAGCCTTCGACTACGACGCATTTTGGTCCTGGTCACTGGCCTGTGCGCACGCCTGCCGCCTGCTCGCCCTGCAGGTGTCCGTGCTCGACAGCGAAGGCGCCTATCTCCTCGGCTTGACCGCGCACACCGGAGAGCTTGCGCTGGCGACGGCTCACTCGGAGCGCTACATGGGTCTTTTGACATCCGGAGAGTCCCGCAATCGCGCGGAACTCGTGCGTCTGGAGCGCGAGCTGTTCGAGATCTCGCGCTGGGAAATCAGCGCCCTGCTGCTCGCGGAGGCGGGTCTGCCGGTCGAATACCGGCATGTGCTGCTGGAGCGGACTTATCCGGATCAGGCGTCTTCGTCGAACATCGAACGTGCTCTGACATCCGTTTTGGTATGCGCCGAGGCGATCGCCGACAGCGTGGCGGGCTCGCGGCGAGGCGGGCGCGCAGAGGAGGATCACTGGCAGGAGATTGCTCGGCAAGGATCGAATCTGGCGCTGTCGGAGTCTCGACTGCGCTCCATGATCGAAAGCACTCGCCGAGCGTGGTCCGAGACCGCTGCAGGTCTTCAGGAGGATCTGGGCAATGGGGGCCTCGGGCTGCCCGAGCTGGGAATGCTGCTCGCCGTGCCCTCCGTTGCGAGGCCCAAGGCGCTGGTCGCAGAAGGCGATCGCGTGGTGCTGCGAACGATCCACGATGCTCTGGCCGAGGCTGGCTACGAGGTGCACTCGGTCACGGATGGCCTGGGGGCTCTGCGCCTCGTCGAGCGGATCCATCCGGAGATCGTGATCATGGACTGGGACACCCCCAAGCTGGGCGGGCCGCAGTTGTGCGAGGAACTGCGCAGGCACGAAGTGGGCATGCGCTCCTATGTAATCATGCTCGCCGAGCAGGATTTCGAGGAACGACAGATCGAGTCATTCCGCAAGGGAGCGGATGACTTCGTCTCTAAGCCCGTCAGCCCCCGGCTGCTGCTGGCGCGGGTGCAGGCTGGAAAGCGTCTGGTGGATCTGCACCGACAGGTGGAACACGACAAGCAGGAGCGACTGCGCCAGATCTCGGAGCTCAGCCTCCTGACGCGTCGGCTTGAGGTGTCGAGCACGGTCGATGACCTGACGGGCCTGCCCAACCGCCGATACGCGATCTCGCGCCTGGAGGAGGAGTGGCGGGCGGCCGAGCGGCTGGGCCTGCCGCTCTCGGTCATCATGGTCGATGTCGACCACTTCAAGCGCGTCAACGACCTGCGCGGTCATGGACAGGGTGACGCCGTGCTGCAGGAAATCGGCATGACGATGCTGTCGAAGATCCGGCGCGCGGACGTCGTCTGTCGGATGGGCGGTGAGGAGTTCCTTGTGATCAACGTCGACAGCGACCACGAAGGCGCGAGACAATGCGCAGAGCGCCTGCGTTCGACCATCGAGAAGCGGGCGATCCCGGGCGCCGATGCAGAGTCCATCGTCACGATCTCGCTGGGCGTCGCCACGCGCAGCGCGACCATGAAGAGCTCCGCTGATTTGCTGAAGGCGGCCGATGAAGCGCTGTACGCCGCCAAGGCGGCGGGGCGCAATGTGGTCTGCGGGCACAAGGCGCAGGGTTGAGGGGGATACTGAGCCCCTTCCGGGGACATCGGCTCATGAATGCAATGTCCTAGGCCCCGAGCGAAAAACGTCCTTTCCAGACGATCGCTTCGGCCATGCTGAGGCGTCTGGGTAGAAGGCCCAGCTTGCTGGCGGCGCTGGGGCGGTGGTCGCGGTTGGTGCGCGGCCGGATGTAGTTCTTGTAGCCAGCGTAGATCCAGAAGTGATCTTGTTTGCGCTCGATGCGCTTGCTGTAGCCCCAGTTGCGCCGC
>JBIKMH010000020.1:0-63241 GCA_044359355.1 Planctomycetota bacterium
AAGCTCGTTAGGACTCACTCTCCCTCGGGCTGGTAGCTTCGGCTACCAGCCCCCTTCATTTCCGGGAGCCATTTCCGGGAGCCATTTCCGGGAGCCATTTCCGGGAGCCATTTCCGGGAGCCATTTCTGGGAGCCATTTCTGGGAGCTTCGGCTACCAGCCCCCCGGATGAGGCACTGCTCCAGGGCGTGCTTTGCGTTCCCGTCTGGATCGTTGGGCAGCACGATGGACGGAGTCGATCCGACGGCCACCGCCAGTGCTCCCGACAAGTTCAGCCCCCATTGCCAGAGAGGCGATCAGCCCCAGAGGCATTCGGTACGAATGGATGCGCCCCGGTGGGTACTCGTCGTGACCTCCGTCAGCGGCACCTCCTCCTCCGTGCCCTGACGCCCTGGAGGGGAATTTGTGCCGAGTCAGGGAGTGGATTGTTGGGTTCGTCGTAGCGTGTCGAGCGTTCAGGGGACGCGCCGACTCCCTCTTGCTCGACTGTGCGCGGGGTGCGAGGTCCCGAGCGCGGCGATCAGAACGTGAGTACCCACTGCCCGGCCACTCCGGGGGGCGTGGTGATCAGGAAAGTGCCTGCCTGCGCGTCGTAGCTGCCGCTGGCGGGACTGCCGTTGAACTGCACTTGAACCGGTGCCCACGGCACGTTGACGAACAGGATCTCGTCGCTGCTGGCGTCGAGATTCGAGTGGTTGAGGCGCAGCGCACCTTGGTATGCGATCCCGCACTCCGTAGCGTCCCACTCCACCCGCTTGAGGTTCTGCGTGCCGTACAGGTTGAGTCGCGCGGCGCTGGGATCCAGCGACCATTGGAACGGAGCGAAGCCGACCGGCTGATCCTTCCACACGCGGAACTGGTACAGCTTCTGTCCATCCGAGTCGGCGGCCAGCGAACCGGCCGAGGGCACTTGCAGATTCAGGCTCGCAAACCAGTTGCAGACGGCGCTCTCATCCAGCGTGTCCCAGGTGTGCTGATTGGCGGGAATGACGTGGAGCGTGTGATCCAAGCCCAGATTCGCGGCGTAGCCGGCAAAGGCCGTGGTCTGTGCACCCAAGTACAGCAGGGGATCCCCCGAAGCCATCCAGCTCTGCAGCTTGATCAGCTTGAGGTTGCGCGTGAGATCGACACCGGGAACGACCTGATTGGTCAGCGCGTCGAGTTGGAAGACGGAACTCTGCTGGTAAGCGAAGGCCTTGCTGGTCGGCGTGCCCGCATGCCAGAACTCCATCCAGTCGTTGGCCTCGAGATTGGCGCCGCCGGGCACGGGGCCGTCGTCGGCGTCGTTGTCATCGAGTTCGTTGGCGAAGGCGTGAGCCGTCGAGAGCGTGCCGGTGTGGTTGACCACGGCGGCAAAACGCAGACCGGCCGGATCGAGAGAGCGCGCCGCGTAGTTGAGCGCTGCTCCCCCACCCATCGAGAAGCCCACGCCGTACACGCGAGCCGCATCGATCGGGTAGCACTGCTTGACGAGATCCAGCACGCGGCGCGTGTTGATCAGCGACACCTGCGAGGAGAAGTGGCAGTTGCTGCCGCCCAGCGGCGCGACGAAGTACCAACCGCGTGCTTCGCATTCGGCGGGAAAACTCGTGTTCAGCAGGACGTCCGCATGGCTCACCCCGTAGCGGTGGAAACCGACCAGCAGCGGTCGCGGACCCGGCGGCGGATTGGAAGGAATCTGGATGACGAACAGTTCCTTGTAGCCGCTGCCCGTGTTGCGCAGGGTGACGTTGTAGGTTCCCGGATAGCCCGGAACAGGCATCATGCGCATCTGCAGGCTGGCGGAAGGCAGACCGGGCATGCCGCCGGTCAGGTTCTCCTGAATGCCTGTGTCGATCTCTCCGCCGCTTTCGACGGCACCCGGACCCTGTTCGAAGAAGCGCTCGGCCTTTTCGCGATCGGTGAGTTCCTCGATCGCGGGCACGGAGGGAGCGGGGCTGGAGCCCGACGGGGCACAAGCACTCACGAGGGCGCACAGGGCGGCGGTTAGGAAAAAGTTGCGCATCAAGTGGAAAGAGGCCGTTCGCGGTGCAGGGCGCGATCCCTCGCCTGCACAACCTCCAAAATAAGGTACCCCGACGCAAGCGGGCTAGCGCTCAAGCCCGATTTTTTTCGAGCAACCCGCGCGCCACCCCGTAGCGCAGGCCCCGGCCGCTGACCCGCAGGGCCCCCGGTTTCAGGCGCTCGAGGGCCGCCGCGAGGCACAGCAGGCCCTCGGGGAGGATCGAAGCCCGCTCGGGCTCGATCGGCAGTCGCAGGCGCTCGGGCAGGGTCAGCCCCGCCAGTCTTTCGGCCCAGCGCCGGGCGGCGGCGGGTTCCAGCACCACTCCTTCGGCCTGCTGGGGATCGAAGGCGGCAAGGCCCTGCTCCAGGCAGGCTAGGTTGACCGCCGTTCCGCCGAGCCCCACCGCCAGCGCCCCGCGCGCATCCTGTTCCGGGAAGCTGCGTGCCAGCGAGGCGGCCAGCGCAGCTTTTTCGGGCCAGCCGAGCCCGCTTTCGGCCAACACGACCGCGCCGATCGGGATCGAGAGCCGGCGGGCCCCATCCGCCGAGGCGTACTCCGTGCTGCCCCCGCCGACATCGATCACGGCCGCCCGCAAGGCGCCGAGCTCGGCCTGCACGGCCGCGGCCCCAAGCCGGGCCTCCTCCGCTTCACTGAGGATCTCGATCACGAGACCCAGACGCGCCCGCACGCCTTCGAGGAAGGCCTGCGCGTTGGCGGCGCGGCGCACAACCGCCGTTCCCACGGCGCGCACGCGCGCGGGCGGGATCCGGTGCGAGGCGATGCGGGCGGCGAACTCCTCCAGTGCCGCGTAGCCGCGCTCGAGCGCGGCCGGAGCGATCCGGCCGCTGCGGGCGAGCCCTTCGCCGAGGCGCGGGGTGCGGCACTGCTCCTCGAGCACGCGCAGTGCCCCGTCCGAATCCAACTCGGCGATCAGCAGCAGCACGGTGTTGGTGCCGATGTCCAGCGCGGCGACCGGCTCGCGGGCTTCAGCGTTCATCGGCCTCCAGCACGGTGGCGCTGCCCGGTTCGCCGAAGGAGCCCAGCCGTTCGCCGCGCAGGTTCAGGATCTGGACGCGGCTGCCGGCGAGATCGAGCAGCGCCACGCGCCGGCGCGCATCGATGTCGGCCTCCTCCACCATCAGTCCGCAGGGCGACAGCAGCTTCGCTCCGCACAACAGCACGGCGAGGCGGGTTCCGCGCGCATCGAACAGTTCCAGCGAGGGTTCCTCGCCATCGAAGGCCGCGACCAGGCGACCGTCGAGCAGCGGGCTGACCGCGATCAGCTGCGCACAACCCAGTGGATCAAGCCGCAGCGAGTAGTGGAACTCCAGGGCGCGGAAGACCTGCATGCGGTTCGGCGCCTGCTCAACGCACAGGAGCCGATCGCCGGAGAGCGCCAGCGAGCACAGTCCCTCAAAGTGAGCCTCGGGCCGGCCGAGACTGCGCAGGTGGTGCACGCGCTCGGGCTGGGCCGCCACGCGCCACTCCAGCGCCTGACGTGCGGATCCACCGTGTGCGACGATGCGTACTTGCTCCGCTTCCAGTCCCTGCACGGCCAGTGCGACCGCGCTCTCCCGCGCCAGCGAGAACTGCTCGACAGCGCCGCCGAACAGACTGTGCGCCACTGCGAGTCCGCGGCCGGCATCGAGCACCCACACGCGCCGATCCGGATCGACCCACAAGGCCGCCGGTCGCAGCCATTCGCGGCCCAGCCGAAAGCCGCCGGGCAGCGCCTGACCATCCCAGTCGTAAAGCTCCACGCGCCAGCCGCGCCGCCGGCGCAGGATGTACAGCACTCCGCCCGAGGCGTGCAACGAGGCGCTCATGCGCACTCCAGTCGCAGGAACACGACCTCGGCGGGAGCCCCCACGCGCAGCGGAAAGCCGATCACTCCCAGGCCGCGCGAGACCACCACCAGCGCCGGTCCCGAGCGGTAGCGCAGACCCGGGTGGGCCGGTCCCAGACGGCGCAGAATGGGCAGATCGAGCTGCATTCCATGCGTGTGTCCGCTGAGCACCAGCCGCGTGCGCGGCCGCAGGCAGCTGCGACCCGCGCGCGGATGGTGCGCCAGCAGAATGTCCGCATCTCCCTCGGGGATCGCCTGCGCCCCAGCCCTCGGATCGAGCGTGCGTGCTTCCTCCAGATCGCCGAGGCCGCGGATCCACAGGCGTGCAGCCCCGCGCTCTAGCGGCAGGCTCTCGTCGATCAGCACGCGGATCCCGCGCGCGGCGCAGGCGGCGACGAGTTCGGCTTCGCGCCGGCCGCGGTAGTCGTGGTTGCCCAGCACGGCAAAGCGTCCCAGCGGGGCGGGCATCGCGGCGAGTTCATCGAGCACGAGCAGGCTGTCCTCGACGCCGTGCGTGAGGAAGTCGCCCGTGACCGCGAGCAGGTCGACGCGGCGCGCGCGGACGCAGTCGACGACGTGCGACAGATCCCCGCGCCCGAGGAACGGACCCGCGTGCAGATCGCTCAGCTGCGCGATGGTCAACCCGTGCCACACCGGATCCAACTCCGGCACGCGCACGCATTCCTCGCGCTCGAGCAGCCGTCCGCGCCCGAGGTGGCGCCAGCGATAGAAGGCCCGGCCACCGCACAGTCGCGCGGCATGCTCGACGCCGCGGAACAGCGCACGGCGCAGGCTCGAGTGACGGCGCGGCGCCACGCGATGGCTCGCGGCCCCGTTCATGGCAACTGCAGTTCCTCGCCCGCGAGGAGCAGCCGCGTGCCGCGCGTGTCCGTCAGCTGAACACCCGCGGACAGGGCCCGCACGAACGTGAGGCCTCCGCGCAACTCGAGCACGGCTTCGCCGCCCTCGAGCGTGAGTTCCGCAAGATTGCTGACCAGCCGGGCATCGCCGCGGGCGCGCACCGCACCCTCGAGCACGCGCACGCGCAGCGGTTTCAGGCGCTCCAGCGTGCAGCGCGCGGGGCCCTCGATCGAGGCCTCGGCCCCGGCGAGGCGCAATTCGGCGCGTGCCGAGGCCTCGAGTTCCACGCGGCTGGACTCGCGCGGCTCGATCCAGACTCCCTCGGCGAGCCGCAGGCCGTCGACGCGCACCCCGCTGTGCTGCGCACGCAGGCCATCCTGCCGCTCGGGCAGTTTGCGCTGCACGGTGTTCCACAACAGCAGCGCGAAGATCGGCAGCCCGAGCGCGATCAGCAGATTGCGCCGGCGCCGAGGCTTGTGTGCCGGCTCCTCCGCGGGAAGCTCGGCGCGATCGCCTTGACGGATCTGAGCCAGCAGTTCGGCGGTGTTGCGGTACCAAGCCTCGCAGTCCGGGCACTGCGCGCGGTGCGCGGCGATCGCCTCCCGATCTCCCGGCATGCCCTGACCGCGCAGCCAGACCTGCATGCGCTCGCGCCAGACGTGGCAGGACTCCGCGCTCATGCGCTAGGCCAGGCGGGACTCGGCCAACTCCAGACGGCGCAGCGTGCGCGCCGGTCCCAGCCAGCCGATCACCTCGAAGGTGTCGGGCCCGGAGGCATGACCCGAGAGCGCGCAGCGCAGCGGCTGCAGCAGTTCGGGCGTCTTGAGCTTGTGTTCGGCCTGAAACAGCTTGGCTTCCTCGCGCAGGCTGAGGCTGCTGGCCCCGGCCGCCAGACGCGGCTCCAGCCAGGCCCGGAAGGCAGCCAGCGTCTGGAGACGATTGGCATGCCGACGCGCGTTCTTCTCGGCGTCCTCGCCGTAGGCGAGCGCGGCATCGTCGACGAACAGGTATTCGATGCGCGCCGGCAGCTCGCCATAGGTGCGGATGCGTTCCTTCTCGTGTTGCACGACCGAACAGAACCAGGCTTTGCGCTCGGCGATTTCGCCCATGCTCAACAGGCCGGCTCGCGCGACATGCGGCGCACAGCGCTCGGCCACGCGCTCGACGCTGTCGCGGCGGATGTACTCGCCCGACATCCACAGGAATTTCTCGATGTCGAAGACGGCTCCGGCCTTCTGGACATCCTTGATTTCGAAGTTCGCGACCAGCTCTTCGACGGAAAAGATCTCTTGCGATCCGCTGAGCGCCCAACCCTGCAGGCACAGGAAGTTGACCACCGCCTCCGGCGGAAAGCCCTTGTCGCGGTAGTCCTGCAGCGAGGTGTCGCCGGTGCGCTTGGAGAGCTTCTTCTTGTCGGTGCCCAGCATCAGCGGCAGGTGCGCGAATTGTGGCAAGGGCGCACCGAAGGCGTGGTACAGCAGCACCTGCTTGGGAGTGTTGATCAGGTGCTCCTCGCCACGCATGATCAGGCTGATCTGCATGTCGATGTCGTCGCAGACCACGACGAAGTTGTAGGTGGGATTGCCGTCCGAGCGCACCATCACCCAGTCCTCGACTTCTTGGTTCTCAAAGCGCATCGGCCCGCGGATGTGGTCTTGAAATTCGGTCGACCCGGCGGGCACGGCGAAGCGCAGCGTGTGCGGCTCTCCCGCCGCGATGCGGCCGGCGACTTCGCTCGGCGACAGCCCGCGGCAGGCGCCGTCGTAGCCTTGGCGCTCCTTGGCGGCCTCCTGACGCTGGGCGAGCGCTTCGAGCCGCTCCCTGCTGCAGAAGCAGGCGTAGGCGCGGCCCATGGCGGAGAGTTCCTCGGCACGCTGCTTGTGGCGCTCGAGGCGCTGCGACTGGTGGTAGGGTGCGTGGGGACCGCCGACATCGGGTCCCTCCTGCCAGTGGATGCCCAGCCAGCGCAGGCCGTCGAGGATCGCCAGCTCGTACTCCTGGGTCGAGCGCTCCGGATCGGTGTCCTCGATGCGCAGCAGGAACACGCCGCCGTGGCGGCGGGCATAGGCCCAATTGAACAGGGCCGTGCGCGCGCCGCCGATGTGCAGCTTGCCGGTGGGACTGGGGGCGAAACGGACGCGGACAGGAAGGCTCACGGTGCTTGCGGTTGTCCTGAGGATAAGGAGGAAGTGCGGGGGCTTCGATTCTACGCGTTGGCAATGGCGAACCCAAAGGCTTAGATTCGGCCCATGGTCCAGCCTCTTTCACGCGCGCTGATCACTCGGGCACCCAAGGTCCTGCTCCACGAACACCTCGACGGAGGCCTGCGGCCCGCGACGATCCTCGAGTTGTCGAAGGCCTGCGGCTACCGCGAGTTGCCCGAGAGCGAGCCCGAGAAGCTCGCGGAATGGTTCGCGCGGGGCGCTGCCCGTGGCAGCCTGCCGCTGTACCTCGAGGGCTTCCGCCACACGATCGCGCTGCTGCAGACGGCGGCCTCGCTGGAGCGCGTGGCCTTCGAGTTCGTCGAGGATATGGCGCGCGACGGCGTGGTCTATGCGGAGGTGCGCTTCGCACCGCACTTCCACACGCAAGGCGGCTTGGGACTGGACGGCGTAATGGAAGCCGTGACTCGCGGCCTGCAGCGCGGCATGGCGCAGTACCCGGTGCGCGTCGGACTGATCGTCTGCGCGATGCGCAACCTTTCGTCGATGCTCTCGATGCAGATGGCCGAGCTGGCAGTCGCGTGGCGCAGCCGCGGCTGCGTGGGCTTCGATCTCGCCGGCGAGGAAGCGGGACACCCCGCCAAGCACCATATCGACGCCTTCCAGCTCGCCAAGCGCATGAACTTCTCGATCACGATCCACGCGGGCGAGAGCTTCGGACCGGAGAGCATCTGGCAAGCGCTGCAGTACTGCGGGGCGCACCGCATCGGGCATGGCACGCGCCTCGTCGAGGACATGGTGATCCACGAGGGACAGGTCCTCAGCATGGGCCCGCTGGCGCAGTACGTGCTCGATCACCGCGTGCCGATCGAGATCTGCCTCAGCTCCAACATCCACACCGGTGCCGCGCCCTCGCTCGGCGAGCATCCCTTCCCCCACTACTTCAAGAAGGGATTCCGGGTCACGCTCAACACCGACAACCGCCTGATGAGCCGCACCAGCATGAGCGAGGAGTACGCGCTCGCCGTGCAGCACTACGGCCTTGGGCTCGAAGCACTCGAGAAGCTCGCCATCAACGGCATGAAGAGCGCCTTTGCGCACTACGACGAGCGCTGCGCGGTCATCTTCAACACGATCAAGCCCGGCTACGCCCGCCTGCGCGCCGAGGCTGGCCGCTGAGGCTGGCCGCTGAGGCTGGCCGTTGAGGGCCGCGGCCCGACTCAGTAGCCGATGGCCGCGTTGGACACTTCGTTCTCGGACAGCACCCAGGCCGGAGCTCCGATCGGCACGGCCACATCGCTGACCACGAAGATCAGCGTGCTCGGCTGTCCGGGAGTCGCGGGCGGCAGCGTGATGTTGAAGCTCGCCTGTCCGACGGCATTGCTGAGCGCCAGAGCGTTGTTGGCGAGCAGCGACAGGCTGCCGCCAAACAGCACGCGGTACAGCGAGCCCTTGACGACGTATCCGGACCCGGCTCCCGCGTTGCCAGTCTTCAGACTTACGAGCGCTTGCAGTTGGTTGGGCGAAGCGGGAACCAGGTTGAGCTGGACCGCTGACACGCGCGTGGGCGTCCCGAACAGCAGCGGCAAGGTCTGGAAAACCGTGGTGCTGTCGATCGAAGTGTGTCCGGCGGGATCACGCAACTCGAGCGTGATTGTGTAGCTGTTCCCAGGTTCAAGCCCCTCGAGGGTCACCTGGTGGAAATCGTCCCAGCTCGGGGGACCCAGCGGCAGGCGCTGCACGATGTAGCCGCCGTTGTAGGAGATGTACGCCTTGCACATCTCGCTGGCTTGGAACTCGAACTTGATCGTGTTGGACGTGGCGAGCACCAGCTTGGCGGGCGCGTCGAGACTGGGAGGCACCATGTCGGGCGAGGAGCTGTCCGCGACCAGCGGGTTCATGTTCCAGTGCATCTCGTAGCCATCGGGATACCCGTCCGAATCGGTGTCCTCGCCCTCGGGATTGCTGCCCTTGCGCCACTCGTCGAGGTCCCACATCCCATCACAGTCGCGATCCAGGCCGTGGGTCAGGCCCATGCCCACCGGCAGACCGAGGAAGGTCACGGGCCGATTGGCCGAAGCCTCGGCCATCAGCAGCGCTTCCGAGACCGGCTGAGCCGTGCGGGCGGCGCTGCGCCAGGTCTGGGTCAGCGGGTCGTAGCGCCCGGTCAGCAGTAGGACCCCGCCGCCGTGCAGCACGCGCGGGCTGCGATAGAAGACCAGATCGCAGTTCCCGCGCTGGGCTTCCAGCTTGAGCCAGGCGAGCTGGTCGGCGGCAAAGCTCGCGGCGTTGCCGCTGTGCGCGGTGGCGGCGTAGCCCGCCGAGGGCGCGAGGCCGGAGTCGAAGGCCTTCAGGAAGGCCGTGATCTGCGTGACTTCCTGCGGGCTGAGGTTGAAGGTCGGCAGCCCGGTCTGGGGGTTGTTGCGCAGGATCGCGTCGCCGAGGTCAGCCATCGCGCCGCCGTGCGACAGCCCCGCTCCCAGCTCCGTGCGACGGCCAAATTCGCCGCCGATCAGGTGCACCGCGGACAGCTTGTCAGCGACCCCGCGCATGGCCGGAACGTCGATCGTGCGCATCACGCCCTGCACGATCTCCGGCACGACCTCGCCGCGCGTGCCCAACGGCAGCGTGTGGCAGGAGGCGCAGGTCATCGAGCCCAGCACGGGCTTGGTGAGGAAGAGGTTCGCCCCCGCCAGTTCCTCGGGCGTGTACTGCCGATCCAGCTGTGCCCGCGGGTTGGGCGGGTACATCAGCCGGTTGAGGTAGTGGCGCAGGTACTGAAAATCCGGGCCGATCTCCGTGGCCTGACCACCCTGCTGGTTCTCGAGCAGGTTGGGAAAGGCCGACTGAAAATCGTTCATCGAGTGCTTCTCGCCGCGCCAGTGGTAAGGACCGGTGTCCTGCATGCGGCGGGTGCTCTGCGTCACGAGCGGGCCCTTGACGTCGAGGCCGTAGCTCAGCTGGGTGGCGGGAGTGCCCTCCGGATCGAGGAAGCTCGACAAGTCCCAGGCCAAGCCGTCGCTGTGGCCGTCGATGTGACACGCAGCGCACGAAGAGGTCTGCGACTTCGAGAACTTGGCGTTTGCGAACAGGTGGCGACCAAGGCGCTCCTCGTCGGTGACGCCGACAAAACCCATCCCCTGCGGCGGCGGCGCCTCGGCGGCGAAGGGAACCTCTCCGGGCATGCTCGCGAGCGCGATCTGACCCAGCGAGTCGTCGATGCGGTTGTACGAATACAACTGCGCGCCGTCGGGGCTGAGCAGCACCTGCCGCGGTCCGCTGCCGCGCGGGTAGGGTTGCTTGGGCGGCATGTCCCAAGCACCGCGCCAGCTCAGCGAGGGACCGGCGCCGATGTCGAACACGACGATCGAATCCGAGCCGAATCCGCTGACGAAGGCGCGCGTCCCGTCGGGAGAGAAGGCCACATGCGTGGGCTGGGCGCACTTGCGATCGGCCGGCGCGAGCGCGTCGAGATCGAGGATCACCGGCGCCTGCGCGCCGCTGGTGTCGACGACCGTGATGCGATTGCGCACGACCTGGCCGCCGACGAAGTTCCGCTCGCCCTTGATGTCGTTGAGCGCCTCGGTGTTGGGAATCCACAACTGCGAGGTGCCCGGTCGCTTCGACACGCTGAACAGGGTCGTGCCCAGCCCCGTGCGCGTCGCCGCGCTGTCGAGCGTGTCCTGACCGATCGTCGCGGCGGTCTGGATCGCGAGCAGATCGCGGTCCGGCAGCGGATTGAGCCCGGGGCCGCTGACCTTCCTGACCGCGATGACTCGGTTGGGATCGCTGAGCGTCCCGGCCGGCGCCGTGTTGTTGCCCGAGAGAAACGAGACCACCCAGGCCTTGCCGTTGTCCCACACGATGCCGCGCGGTTCGCGCGCCGGGATGGCGATCGATTGGGCGACCGCATAGCTGGCGCTCGAGATCACATCGACGCGGTCGACGGCGGAGCAGGTCACGTAGGCTCGATCGCCGCTGTCCGTGAAGGCGATGCCGTGCGGCTGTCCGCCGACGCGGATGGTGCGGATGATGTTGGCGGAGTTGGGCTTGACGACCATCACGCTGGAGGCGATCGAATCGACGACCCACAACTCCTCGGTGCCCGGCCGACGCGCCAGCGAGACCGCGCCGATGCCGACGGGAATTTCCATCAGCTTGTAGAACTGCGGCACGGCGAAGACCACCAGGCGCGCGCCCGCCGAGTGGAGCGCGTACAGCTTGGTGCCGTCCGCCGAGAAGCACATCGGCGTCAGCTGGGCGCGCTCGAAGTTGAGGTAGCGTCCCTTTTGATTGTCGCGCGGGATGTCGGCATTCGTCAGCGTGCCGCCCTGCGGGAGGGCCCAGGCCGAACCGAACGACAGGGAGGCCGCGAGGAGGCTGAGGAAGACTTTTCCGATCATCGAAGTGGAAAGCAGAGGTGAGTTTTCGGTCGCGGCGGAGCGTCGAAACGCGCTCCCAATCTTACTTCACGGCCGGGGTGGCCGCTACGCGCGCGGCACGGAAGGGTTCCAAGGAGCGTCCGGATAGGCGGCCGCCGAGGGGTGGCGGGCCTCCACCACGGTCCGGATGCCGCCGCGCACGAAGAAATCCCCCACGATCACCATCCGACGGGGCTGGATCAGCTTGACCAGATCTTGAAGGATCCGGTTGGTGACGTCCTCGTGGAAATGGCCCTCGTCGCGAAAGGACCACAGGTAGAGCTTGAGGCTCTTCAATTCCACGCAGCGCTCGGCCGGCGTGTAGCGGATGTGCAGGGTGGCGAAGTCGGGCTGACCCGTCTTGGGACACAGGCAGGTGAACTCCGGACATTCAAAGCGCACCTCGTAGTCGCTGTGTGGATGCGGGTTCGGAAAGCTATCGAGGCTTTTCTGGGGCTTGGTGGACATGGGCTGTGGCTCCGTATTGTCGCCTCGCCGCCCTGCTCCTGCCAAGCCCGCGGGACTCAGAGCTTCTCCCGGCCGACCAGCAGTCCCTCGACCCGCAGTTCGATCCAGGCCTCGCCCAAGGGTGGCGTGGAGGGATGCGCATCGAGCGGACCGCGGAGCGGCTGTTCCAGCGAGCGCATCGACTCACTGTCCCAGGCCACCCAACCCCATTCGCCGGCCCCCTGCGGCGCGGGCAGCTGGCGCAGGATTTCGGCGCTGGTGACCTTCGTCAGGTCGCCTTCCGACCACACGCGCCGGATCCTCTCGGCCAGCATCCAGCGCGGCTCAGCCGAGAGTTCGAACCAGGCCTGAGCGGGCTCCTCCCCGCGGATCCAAAGGCCTTCCACCGCAACCGGCGTCTCTTCGCCCTCGGCGCGAAAATACAGCATGGGAGCCCGCTCCGTGGGCGTTCCGGAGCGCGACACCAGCCGCAGCGCATGGTAGAGCCGCGGATCGAGATCCAGCACCTGCGGCGAGCGCGACGATTCGCGCCAGAACAGGCGTTCGCCGCTGGTCGAGCGCTGCAGCCGGCGCGCGCGAGCTTCCCAGGGAATCCACAGCACATCGTCGGGAAACAGATCGAATCGGGACCAGCGCAGCAGCTCCTCGGCGCTGAGCAGAAACAGCGGCGCCTCGCCGCCGACGAATTGAGCGAGCAGCCGCTCGCGACGCGGACGCGGAATGCTGCCCAGAGCCCAGCTCTGCTGCTCCAGACCGGTCAGCACGCGCCGGGCCTGCGCGGCGAGACCGGTCTGTTCCGCAACGCGCGCGCGCAGCGTCTCGAGTTGGGCGCGCTGCAGTTGCGGCGTGCGCACCAGCGGCTCGGCGATCCACAGACCCGCCAGCGCCAGCAGCCAGGGCAGTGCCGCGCGCCGCCAGCCGCCGCGCGCGCTGATCGCGACGCACAGGCTGGCGCTGAACAGCAGGCTCGGCGCGAGCAACTCGAGGTACCAGGGCTGCAGGCGCTGCGGCGCCGGCACCACCAGGCTGCCCGCCAGCACCGCCCCCATCACCACCAGCCAGGCCAGAGCAAAGCGCCCCCAGGTGCGCGGAGCGCTGCGCGCGGCCAGCAACAGCGGCTGCAGCGCGACCAGCACCAGCACTCCGGCCGCCAGCGCGCGCGGGAGATCCGCTTGTTCCGCCAGCGGAGCCAGAGAGCGTCCCAGCACGGCGAGAGCGCGCGCCAGCGCCTCTGCTCCCGTTTCGTGCAGCACAAAACGCTCGCCTGCCAGCTGAGCGGCGCCCATCCGCAACGCGAGAAACACGCTGAAGGCCGTGGCGCTCGCCGCCAGCCGCCGGGCGCGGGAACGGTGGCGCCGCGCGCTGAGCCACTCGAGCACGCCCACGAGCACGGGCAGCGCGAAGCTCGTGTGCCCCGCCGCTCCCGCACAGCCGGCGGCCGCCGCCGCGATCACCAGACCCGCGCGCCGGCGGTCCTGGCGCGAGCGCAGATACCACAGCGCGCTCGCCAGCGCGAAGAACAGGGCCAGCGCTTCGCCGCGCGCCAGCACATGCGCGGCGTGGAGCAGACTGAAGCCGCACAAGGGCAGTACCAGCAGACCCGTGCGCATCGTAGCGTGCGCCGCTTCGGCGCCCAACCAGGGCTGGACGCTGCGGGCCAGCAGCGCGGCGCACAGCCACGCGGAGAGCAGCAGCCACAACAAATTTTCCAGCCGCAGCAGATCCCACGCCGGCGCGGGCTCCATTCCGAGCGCTCCGTGCCACGCCAGCGACTGCTCGAGGCTCCAGCGCGCCAGCGTGGAGAGGTTGGCGAGAGCTTCCTCGGGAGCCTGCGCCAGCAGCAGATCCTCGCCAACCGGTCCCAGTCGCCACCAGGGGGCGAGCGCTGCGCACAACAGCAGCACGCCGACCAGGGCGTGCAGGATCAGGCGTGTGCGGGGCGTCATCGTGAGCTCGCGATTCTAGCGGGCTGGAGCGTGCTATGCTCCGGCCATGATCTCGACCTTCCAACCGCTGCTGGAGGCCGCTGAGGGCCTCGAACTGCACTCTGCCGCGGCCGCGCGCGCCGAACTGGCGCGCCGCTTCGATCCCGCCGGCCCGAGTGCACAGGCGCTGGCCCGCGAACTGGTGGCGCTCCATGAACAGGGCCGGATCGCCGCCAACGGCGAACTGCCCGTGCGCTGGGGACGGGTCGCCAAGGCCAGCCCGGATTCGCTGGGTTTCTCGATCGACGTGGTCGTGATGAACGGCCCGGGGCCGCTGCACCGCCATCCCTGCGGCGAGATCAACTTCGCGGTCGCGATGGAAGGCGATCCGCGCTTCGATGGACAGCCCGCGGGCTGGATCGTGTTCCCGCCCGACTCGCAGCATGTGCCGACCGTTTCCGGCGGAAAGATGCTGATCGTCTATCTGCTTCCCGAAGGCCGGATCGAGTTCCTGCGCTGAACATGCTGATCCCTGCTTGGCTCCTGATCGGCCTCGCGCCGCTCCCTCAGACGGCGGCGCCGGCACTCCCTCCGCGCGTCCTGTTTCTGACCCACTCGGCGGGTTTTGTGCACGAGGTGGTGCGCCGCGAGAAGCCCGAGCTGTTGTCCTTCGCCGAGGCGCGGCTGGTCGAGTTCGCCAAGGGCCGCTTCGCGGTCGAGTGCACGCAGGACTGCTCGCGGATCCGGGCCGGCGAACTCGCGCGCTTCGACGCGGTGATGTTCTACACCACGGGCGAACTCCCGATTCCCGACGCCCAGCGCAAGGAGTTTATCGACTGGATCAGGTCCGGCAGAGCCTTTGTCGGCGTGCACTGCGCCACGGACACGCTCTACCAGTACGAGCCCTACCAGGCGATCATCGGCGGCGCCTTCGACGGCCATCCCTGGCACGAAAAGGTGCGCATCACCTGCGAGGACACTTCCCATCCCGCCACGGCGCATCTGGGCGCGAGCTTCGAGATCGTCGACGAGATCTACCAGTTCCGCAATTTCGAGCGCAAGCCGCTCTCGGTGCTGCTCTCGCTCGACACCAGCTCCATCGATGTCACCAAGGGCCGGCGCGCCGACAAGGACTATGCGCTGTCTTGGACGCGCAAGGTCGACAAGGGGCGGCTGTTCTACACGGCACTCGGCCACCGGCCGGAGGTCTGGCAGGACGAGCGCTTCCAAAAGCACCTGCTCGGTGGGCTCGAGTGGACGATTCAGGAAGCGCGCAAGGCGCGCGAGGCCAAGGAGACGGAAGCGGGCCCGGCCGAAAAAGGCGGGATGCGCTAGCGGCCCAGAGCCTGCTCCAGCGGAAACACCGTCGAGCTGTGGATCTCGCGCGCGCCGGTGAAAGCCACCAGTTCAGCCGCGTTGTGGGAGCGCACGCCGCCCCCGGGCATCACGATCAGCCGGTTTCCCGCGCGGCGCACCAGCTCGCGCAGCTCTTCGCGACCCTCCCAAGCGGTCTTCGCGCCTCCGGAGCTCAGCAGGCGATCGACGTGCAGCTCGCACAGTTCCTCGAGCGCGGCGAAGCGATTGCGCACCTGGTCGAAAGCGCGATGGAAGGTGATCGATTTGGGTCGGGCGGCCAGCGAGAGCTCGCGCAGCTGATCGAGATGGATGCGGGATCCGCGCTGCAGAACTCCGACCACGATGCCGGCGACCTCGCGGCGTCCGCGTAGCTCATCGACTTCGCGCAGCAGCCGCTGAAACTCGGCGGCCGAGTATTCGAAGCCGCCGTGGCGCGGGCGCACCATGACGTGCACGGGCACGCGCGCGATCAAGAGCGCCTCTTCGAGCAGTTCGTCCTCGGGCGAGAGCCCGTCGAGATCGAGCCGCGAGCACAGCTCGATGCGCGCCGCACCGCCCGCCTCGGCGGCGCGCAGTTTCTCGATCGTGTCGACGCAGACCTCGAGCGGTACCGGGCTCATGGCAAAGCAGGATAGCCCCTTTTTCCGGACTTGGGCAGTTGGGAGCCGTCGCCCGCGGGGGTAGAGTCAGCGTCCCCCCCGGAGTCTTCCGCATGACCCATTTCGATTGGCTGGTCGATGGTCCGATCGTGGGCCTGTACCTGCTGGTGACGATGCTGGCCGGTCTGGCTGTCCGCCGCTATGTGTCCAGGGTGGACGACTTCCTCGTCGCCGGCCGCGAGATGAACGTCTATCTCGGCGTCGCCTCGCTGGCCGCCACCGAATTCGGCGTGATCACCTGCATGTACACCGCGCAGGCCGGCTACAAGTATGGCTTCGCGGGCGCGACGCCCGGCATCTGCCAGGCGCTGGCGATGCTCGTGATCGGGCTCACCGGATTCTGCATCCGCCCGCTGCGCGAATCGGGGGCGCGCACGCTGCCGGAGTTGTTTGAACGGCAATTTGGACCCGGCATCCGGCGCGCGGCGGGCATCGTGATCGTGCTGGGCGGCCTGCTCAACATGGGCGTCTTCTTGCGCATCGGCGGAGAGTTCCTCGTCGTGGTGGCGGGGCTCCATCCCGACAATCTCGAGTGGACCATGACCGGCCTGCTGCTGCTAGTGGCGGTCTACACGATCCTCGGCGGCATGCTCTCCGTGCTGGTGACGGACTTCCTGCAGTTCATCGTCATGAGCCTGGGCCTGATCGTGGTGACGGTGCTGGTGCTATGGCAGATCGGCTTTGGAACGCTGGTGGGCGCGGTGGAAACAAGGATCGGTCCCGGCGGCTTCAATCCCTTCGTGCACCCGGAGCTGGGCTGGAAGTACGTGCTGTTCCAACTGCTACTCAACACCGCGGCCACGCTCACCTGGCAGACGGTGATCGCGCGCGTGCTGGCGGCGAAGGACGCCTCCACGGGCGGCAAGGTCTTCACGCGCACCAGCTTCTTCTTCGTGTGCCGCTTCCTGATCCCCGGCATCTGGGGCATGGCCGCGCTCGCCACGCTGGCTCCGCTGGCGCTGCAGAGCCTTCCTGGCGGGCTGTCCTCGAGCGATCCGTCGCTGTACGCGATGCCGACCTTCCTCGCGACCTTCGTGCCGATCGGCCTGATGGGTCTCCTGGTGGCCGCGATGCTCGCCGCCGACATGTCGACGGATTCTTCCTACATGCTCACCTGGGCCAGCGTGATCTACAACGACATCGTGGCCCCCTTCCGCTGGAAGAACTGGACGGAGAAGAAGGGATTGCTGATGAACCGCACCATCGTGGCGCTGATCGGCGTGTTCTTGCTCTTCTACGGTTTGTGGTACCAGATGGAGGGCGACCTGTGGGACTACCTGACGCTGACCGGCTCGATCTATCTCGCTAGCATGTCGGTGCTGCTGGTGGCCTGCTGCTACTGGAAGCGCGCCAATTCCTGGGGTGCAGCAGGAGCGATCGTCGCTGGCGCGCTGTTCCCCGTGGCCTTCCTCGTGCTGAGCAAGCTCGAGGCGACGAAGGAGCTCAGCGCCAGCATCGGCCCGCACCTCTCCGGGATCCTGGCCTTCGCGGGCGCGGCCGCCGCGATGGTGATCGGTTCGCTGCTGAAGCCGCAGTCCAAGGAGCTGAGCTCATGATGGATATGCACGGACACCCGATCTGGTGGCTCGTCACCGCCGCGGTCGTGGTCTGGTACTCGACGATCACCATTTATGTCGCCATCCGCGGCACCGCGGATGTGCGTGAGATGTTGAAGAACCTTTCGGAGCGCAAGCACTCATGAATCACGGTCATTCCGGCACCTCTCGGCGCGATTTCCTGGGTTGGACGGCGGCGGCCGGCCTGGGCGCGATGCTGTCCTCCTGCCAGGGCACCCGCTCCCATGGCGGCGCGGGCGCGGCCTTCCTCCAGTCAGGCGACGGGCTGTTCCGCGCACCGAGGATTCCCGAGGTGCGCATCGGCTTCGTCGGCGTGGGCGGCATGGGCTCCGCGCATGTCAACAACTTCCTGCGCATCCCCGGCTGCAGGATCACGGCTGTCTGCGACATCGTCGACTCAAAGGTCGCCCGCGTGCAAGACCAGGTCGAAAAGGCCGGATTCGCCCGCCCGAGCGGCTACTCGCGCGGCCCCCGGGACTTCGAGCGCATGTGCGCCGAGGAGGACCTGGACCTCGTCTTCACGGCAACTCCCTGGGAGTGGCACGTGCCGGTGATGCTTGCCGCGATGAAGAACGGCAAGCACGGCGCGACCGAGGTCCCGGCCGCGTACACCGTCGATGACTGCTGGGCCCTGGTCGAGACTGCGGAATCCACGCAGAAGCACTGCGTGATGATGGAGAACTGCTGCTACGACCGTCCCGAGATGATGATCCTGCACATGGTGCGCAAGGGCGTGTTCGGAGAGCTGCTGCATGGCGAGGCGGGCTACCTGCACGACCTGAGGGACATCAAGTTCTCAACCGATGGCGAGGGGCTGTGGCGTCGCCATCACGCCATGAAGCGCAACGAGAACCTATATACGACGCATGGTCTGGGCCCAGTCGCCCAGTGCATGAACGTCAACCGCGGCGACCAGTTCGACTGGATCGTCTCCGCTTCCAGCAAGACCCGCGGCCTCGAGCTGTTCGCCAAGGAGCACTTCCCCGAAGGCGACCCGCGCCGTGACGAGAAGTTCGTGCTGGGCGACGTCAATGTCTCGCTGATCCGCACCAAGGGCGGATGCACGATCTACCTCGCGCACAACTGCGACAACCCGCGTCCCTACAGCCGCATACTCGGGCTGCAGGGCACGAAAGCCATCTTCCAGGGCTACCCGCACCGCATCCACATCGAAGGCGTCTCGCCAGGCCATTCCTGGGAGGATTGGGACAAGTACCTGAAGCAGTGGGATCACCCCTTGTGGAAGACGCAGGAAGACAACGCCAAGGGGGCGGGGCACGGGGGCATGGACTACCTCGAGGACCTGCGCCTGATCGAGTGCCTGCGCAATGGCGAGCCGATGGACATGGATGTCTACGATGCCGCGGCCTGGAGCGTCGTGGGCCCGCTGAGCGGCCGCTCGGTGGCCGGCAACGGCGAGCCGCAGAAAATCCCGGACTTCACTCGCGGAGCCTGGCAGCGCCGCGCTCCCCTGGGAATCGTCGGAGCCTGAGCGCGCGCTTCAACTGCGCTTCCATTCGGCTCCAACAACGCCCTCGATGGCGGCCAGCTCGAGCAGCAGCGTACGCGTCTGTGCCTCGGAGCGCAGCGTGACCTCGTAGGAGCGCTCCTGCTCGGCAGCCGCCCTTCGCAGGTGGCTGCCGAGCAGCACGGCCCGGACCCCGTTGCGCGCAAACACCTGCTCGAGCTGCTCGGAGGCGGCAAAAACTGGCTGCGTGCGTAGTACCAGTGTGGCGGCGCTGCTGCCGAACATCAGCGCCGCGACCGCCCCGATCGGCAGCGCGAGCAACGGTACCAGGAGGTAGCCGGCGCCCGCAGCAAGTCCCATCACGACCGCGAAGATCACAAAAGCCGTATCGCGAGTGTCCTCGACCACCGTACGGAAGCGCACGATCGAGAGCGCGCCCACGATGCTGAAAGCACGCGCGATATTATCCCCCACCACGATCGTCGTCAGACACAGGAGCACGCTCAGGAGCACGAGCGTGCCACGCAAGGCCGCCTGCGGGCGTGCGCTGCGGTGGCGCTTCACGAGCGCATGCACTCCGCTGACGCACAGTCCCAGGAACAAGGCAGCCAGCAGTCGCCCGAGGGCGCTCGCAACATCGATGCTCTGATCGCTGTGAAAAATGTCCTGTAGTCCGGAAAACATGCCGGGTGATCCTATCCGCCGAGCAGGCGGGTCAGCTGGATCGAATCCATGCGGATCCGGGCCTCCCCGCGTGCGGCACGCAGTTCGATCACCAGTTCGACGTCGCGCGCTGCTTCGCTGACCTCGAACTCGAAGGTCAGCAGCCGGGTTCCCGTGCCACTCAGGGAGCGCTCCGAGGGCTCACCGCTGATCCGCAGTGCCGCACCCTTGGAAGGTGCTCCTTCCTCGGCGAGCGGTTCGACCTTCTCGGTCTTGACCAGCGCCTCCAACTTGTACTTGCCGCGTTCGAGCAGCACGCCGCGACGCCAGCCGGCGATGCAGCGACCGCTGGCCCCGCTGCGCACGACCATCCACTGGGCCCGATCCTGCGTCTGTTCCTCGATGGCAGCGTCCTCGACCTCCGAATGAGCGCGCCACTGGCGCAGCTTGACGGCGAAGCCTGGCTTGAACTGCAGCGGCTTGGGCTCCGGTGCCTTGCTCTCCTCCGAGAGATGGCGGTGCCGGTCACCGACCCGCTCAAAAAGCTCGCGGTAGCGGTCGGCCTGCGCCTGAGCGAGTTCCTTGTCGTGGCGCCGAAGCGCCGACTGGATCCGAGCCTGCACGGGCTCGACCTTGCGCAACAGCGACCTCTGATCAAAGGCCGGGAGCAGTTCGCGGATCTCCTTGCGATACAGCTTGCGCCACTCGGGCTTCTTCATGACCGAAGATGACACCAGCGGCGCGGGCATGTCGAGCACCGTGCCCCAGGGATCACCGAACAGTTGATCCATGCCGTGGGGCAGAAACACCGCCTTGCCACCCGGCACGAAGTACAGGCGATAGTTGTTGCTGTTGGTCGTGTAGCCGTCCCAGTGCGCCAGCATCTGTTCCAGCGCCATGAAGCGCGTCAGCCGCGGCAAGTCGATCAGCAGCTCGAGCGCACTCCAGCGCTGCACCATGTCGGGGTTGTGGCAGGCCTGAGCGATCGCGGCGAGATCGCTGCGGTCCTTGGGCCCCTTGCCGGAGTCCAGCTCCAGCTCCGCATCGAGATCCTGACAGAATCCGCCGTCGTACAGGTTGCCCTCGGTCGTGTCGAACCAGCGCGCGAGAAAGCGCTTGTCGAAGCCCTCCTTGAGCACGTACATGCCCAGCTTGCGCTCGTTGAGTTCGACCAGCGCGTGCTGCACGCGGGTGGCGGGGTAGTTCTGCCCGCGGAAGATCTCGGAGCCGAGCCACTCGCACAAAAGACTCTCGTCCTGGACCGAGTTGTTGAGATGGAACTTTTCCAGACCGTGGAACCGTTCCTTGCCGTCGAACTTGTCGAGCTTGAGTGTCAGGGCGGGCCGCTCGTCCCAGTTCTGGAAGCTGCCCGCGGCACCCTTGAGCTTGACGCCTGCGCCCGCGGCGAAGCGCTTGCCATCCACCCACAGCTCGAAGGGCACGTACTCGCGCGGAGAATCGCGCAAAGCACCCTGTGCGGCTTCGTCCAGCACCAGCCGCAGCGTGTGCACCTCGCCCTTCGCGAAGTACTCATCCGAGCCATCCTTGGAGGGCTTCTGGACGAGCGCCAGGACGGCGCAGGCCAATAACACCAGCATCCGCTCAGCGCGCCTTCACGCCGCGTTTCTCGGCCCACTCCAGCACGGAGCGCTCGGGCGCCTCGCTGCCGAGATGCTGATGGAACCAATCGACGTGCGCGTTGTAGTAAAAGAGCATTTCCTGCCAGCCCGGCCAGTGTCCCGCGTCGGGGAACACGACCAAGCGCGACGGCACGCCCTGCTTCTGCAGCGCGGTGAAATAGTCGAGGCTCTGCGTGTACGGTACGCGGAAATCGAGCATGCCCGTGATCACCAGCGCCGGCGTCTGGAAGTTCTTCACGTGCGCAGAGGGATTCCACTTCTGGTAGTGCTCGCTGTTCCACGGGCTTCCACCCAGATCGCTCTCGGGAAACCACAGTTCCTCGGTGGAACCGTAGAAGGAAGGTAGATCGTAAAGCCCCATCATCGCCGCCTGGCAGCGGAAGCGATCGGTGTGTCCCTGCATCCACATCATCATGTAGCCGCCGTAGGACCAGCCCATGGCGCCCATGCGCTCGCGATCGACGAAGGAGAGCTTCTCGAGCGCATCGGTGACCTGCATCAGGTCGCGGAAGACGCGCCCACCCCAGTCACGCTGGATCGCGTCGGTGAAATCCTGGCCGTAGCCGGTGGAGCCGGTCGGGTTGCAGAACGCCGTCACGCAGCCCTTGCCGGCGTACACCTGCCAATCGCCGCGCCAGGCATCGGCCCACTGCGACTGCGGTCCGCCGTGCACGTTGAGCACCAGCGGGTACTTGCGGCCCTCCTCGAAGCCGTGCGGCTTGACCACGAAGCAGTGCACCTTGTAGCCGCCCTCCACCGGGATCCACAGCTCCTCGGCCGGGCGCACATCAACCTCCTCGAGGTATTTCTCATGTGCGCGGGTCAGCGCCTGCACCATCTGCGTACCCAGATCGAGGCGATAGATCTCGTGCGGTCTCGAGATCGTGCGCGAGGTGAACACGATGCCCTTGCCCTGCGGCTCAAGCTCCCAGCCGTCGATGTAGCCCTGCGTCAGGAGCGGCGTGATCTTCCCGCTCGACAGCTCGGCTCGATACAGCGGCGTGCGACCCTTGTGCTCGGCCTGGAACACGAGGCTCCGCGAGTCCGCGCTCCACACGAACTCGTCGATCATGTCATCGAAGCCGCCGCGCTTGGTGAGCCAGCGGGTCTCGCCCGTGGCGAGTTCCATCACCCCCAGACGCTTGAGATCCGACTCGTAGCCGGCCTGCTCCTGACTGAGGTAGGCCATGAACCTGCCGTCCGGGGAAATCAGCGGCGCGCCATCCCAACCCTCGTTGCCGTCGGTCAGGTTTTTCGCACTGCTCGGGGTGATCTCGCCTTCGATCGCGACCTGCCAGATGTCTGTATTGGTCGAGTTGGCGGCGTTCTCATCGTGGTTGCAGTTGTAGTAGAGCGACCTGCCATCCGCGCTGAACGCGTAGCCACGTCCGCCGCCCACGCTCCAGGTCGGCGCGTCGAAGGGTACAGGCGTGAGGTTCTTCAGCACCTTGCCGCTCTGCGCCTCGATCAACAGGATCTGCGAGAGCTTGCCGTCCTCCCAGTCGGTCCAGTGGCGGTACATGAGCTTGTCGCTGACGTGCACGTTGAGCTTGCCAGCCTCGCGCTCGGCCTCGAAGGCCTTGTGCTTCTCGGCGTCGATGCCGATCTTCGGCCACAGCTCGGTGGCAGCCGCGATGTACCGTCCATCGCGCGAGAACACCGGCCCCGACAGCCCCGGAGCGAAATCCGTCAGCTGGCGCGGCTCTCCGCCGTCGAAGGGCATCAGCCACAGCTGGCTCGATCCTGAGCGCGACGAGACGAACAGCACCGACTTGCCGTCCGGGGTGAACTGCGGCTCGCTGTCGCCCTTCTTCGACTGCGTCAGCATGCGGGCCTGGCTGCCATCGCTGCGCATACGCCAGATCTCCACGCTGGAACTCATCGTGTCGAGATCCCAGCGCCGCTGCGTGTACAGCAACCACTGTCCGTCCGGCGAGAGCTTGGGCGCAGACAGCGGCGTCACGCGGTACACATCGAAAATCGAGAAGGCGCGCTTCTCGGCGGCCGCGGTGGATGCCGAAAAGCCGGCGCCGGAGCAGAGGACGAGACCAAGTGCCGTGAGGAGGGTACGCATGCGGGCGCCCATCCTACACGCTGCCGCTACTTCTTCGCCGGCTCGGATGCCTCGCGCACCAGCTCGGGCAGCTCGCGCGGCGGCCGCCCGTGTTCGCGGAAGACCTTCAACCAGCGGTCGAAGCCGGCTTCGTCGCGCGGCTTGCCCATCAGCAGCGGCGAGGCCGCCCGCACGCTGCCGAAGGAGTCCACGAAGACAATCCAGGCGCTCGTCGAGTACGAACCGGCGCCGCCGGCAGCATCCTTCTCGGGTGGACGGAAGCTCCAGGAGTGCGTGAGCACCTTGACGCCCTCGCCGAGCACGCGCTCGACCTCGGCCGTGCATTTCGCCTGTTGTTCCGCCGCCAGACCTGCGGGCCAGCTGAGCAGCACGGGTTGCGTGGGCTGCGTGCGCGCCACGTAGGCGCCGACATCGCGAATCACCTTGAAGATGCGCCGCTCGAGCTTGTCCGCCTCGCCACCCGCCGTGAGCAGCTGCTCCCCGGCGGGCACCCACACGAGGATCGAGCCCTGGCTCACCAGCGGGATCCCGCGGCTGGTCGAGGGCACGCCGTCCCAAGGCCTCAACGAAGCATCGCTCTGGAGATCGAAGCGCCGCTCGGGTGCGCCGGAGAGCATGCGTGCGCGGTCCAGGCGCGTGACTCGTGGGCTTTCGATCTCGACCGAGCCCATGCTGGCGACAAAGCCCACGCGCCCTTCGATCGGTGCGCCGTCGACCGTCTGGTAGCGTCCCGCGAACTGCCCGTCGACGAAGCACTCGACCTGCGGGCCGCTGACGATCAGCGCGATCCACGCGCTCGAGCGCGGGCTCTCGAACTGCACGGTCGCGCCGCTCTGGCCGCTGTTGAGTCCGCCATCGCGGTCGCGCAGGCCGGAGAGGCCGACCCCCAGCTTGTCGAAGTCGAACTCCTTCTTGTCCTTCATCCCGATCGCGTAGGCATAGTCGCCCGCGCTGAAGGACAGGCGGTAGTTGTCCTCGCGCTCGCGCCAGCCGAACACGATCGCCCCGCCGATGTAGCTCGTCAGGAAGCGCACCCGGCAATCGATGCGGTAGCTGCCCGCGTGCACCCACTCGGGCGCGAAGGCCACCGCATCGCGCCAGGCCGCGCCGCGATCGACGGCTGCAGCGCCGCCGCCGGTCGAGACCTTGTCCGAGGGCGGCTGGTCCATGCCGAGCACCAGATCGCCTTCGGAATCGAAGCACCACTGCCCCCGCGCGCGGCGCTCCTCGTGACCCGTGAGTCCAAGCTCCTCGAAGCGCGTGGCACCCAGGCGCATGGCAGGCCCATCGAGCAGCTCCTGCGGCTGGAATCCCGGGCTTTCCAGCGGGACCATCGCCGCGGCAGGCAGCCCCAGCCACTCACCCAGGCGCCCGCTTTCCGCGCGCAGGAGTGCCGCGACCCGCCACTCGCCGCGCGCTCGGGCCTCCTCGCCCGCCTTGGCGAGTGCCGCCGCATGCGCCAGCGTCTTCGGCACCAGGTTGGCGAAGCTCGGCGCGCCGATGCGCTCGCCGCGCGTGCCATTCAGGCTCTGGCGCAGGCACCAGGCCGCATCCTTGCGGCCCTCGGCATCGAGAGCGCGCGCGAGTTCGGGCTCGATCTTGGGCCAGCGCCCATCGACCGAGAGCGCCCAGGTCCAAGCCGTGATGGCCTCGCTGCGCTTCCCGTTCGCCGCCAGCAGGCTCCCAGCGAGCAGCGCCTGGCCCTGGCCAAAGCGCGGCTCGGCGCGATTGCGCGACCAACCCCACAGCGGTTCATCGAACAGCTCCGGGCTGCCCTTGCCCTCGACACCCCCGACATAGTCCTTCGCCCAGGGCTTGGGATCCCACCAGCTGAAGCCCACCAGCCACGCGCCCCACTCCTGCGTGAACTTCTCGAAGTTCTCGGGCCTTGCGTCCTTGCCGTCGCAGAACAGCTGCTCGAACAGCTCGAACAGATCCTTGGCGCTGCCCGCGCGCTGCTGGAAGCGCGCGAGGCCATCCGCAAAGCGCGGCTTGTCGCCGCCCCCCTTGTGCGATCGCAGGTACACAAACAGCGCATGACCCGCGGTGTAGTTGTCGCGATAATCGCCCGGCTCGCCGCGGATCAGCCGCTTCAGGTTCTCGACTCCGCCATAGCCCTTGTTGAGCGCATCGATCATCGCTCCCGTCGAGGCGAAGTTGTCGACGAAGACCATCTCCGCGGAATCGCCGTAGGCTCCGCCGGTCCACACGGCCTTGCCTTCCGCCAACCAGGCGGGGATGCCTGGGTAGATCGCGCCATCGAAGCGATGCGTCAGCTCGTGCGTCAGGCCGTGTCCAAGCCCCTCGATGGTCGGCCCTGGACACGAGAGCCGCAGCACCGTCGTGTCGCCGCCCTGGAACCCACCGACCCACCAGAAGGGTGCTCCCTCGGCCTCGAGTCCGGTCGCCTCCGAGACGATGCGCACCAGGCCGGGCCGATCCTGGAACGGATCCTTGCCGTACCACTTCGCGAGCCGCTCGTGGTGCAGCTCCACCGTTTGCGCCGTTCCCAGCAGCGTGCCATGACCGCAATCCGTCTCCACGCGATACCAGCCGCGCGGGCTGTGCGAAACCGCCGGCCGCCCGAAGCTCGCGTAGAGCCTCGTGAAGGCCTCGATCTCGTCGCCATCGAGCCGCAAGAGCTCATCGATCGTCCAGGGCCGCTCCTCGCGCGAGGCGAGCCGCGCTCGCGCGCGCGCGAGCAGCTCACCCGCCCGGCCCTCGAGATCCAAAAGCCCTGAGGGCAGCGGGCCCTGACGGTCCTCCATCCCGCTCTGCCGGCCCAGCCCGGAGAGGATCCGCGCGGAATCGACGGCGAGGCCCGGCTTCGTGCTCGCGAGGCCCTGCTGGCACAAGCCCTCCAACGCCTTGATCGTCTTGATGGCCAGCGCATCGGGCACGGAGAGCGTCGGATCGAGCTCCGACTCCAGCGCGGCCATCAGGCCGGGACTGGAGCTGGCGAGCTCGCGGGCCAGCCGCCGCGCCCACCACGCCACCAGCAGCGAGTCGCTGCGCTGCGCGCCATCGCGCTGCTTCTCGCGGGCGAGCTTCTGCAGTTCCTCCACGCAAGTGCCAAAGCCCTGGGTCAGCACGAGCCACTGGGCAGCATCCCCGTTGAACTGCGCCTTGCCGGCAGGGTCGAGGCTCCACGCGCGGCCCGGCAGCAGCGCCGCCCGCGCCCACTGGAGCATCCAGTACTGGCGCGCATCGGCGTCCGCGGCGCAGGCCTGCACCGCCAGCGCGAAGGCCTCGTTCGAGACCGGATCCTGCGCCAGCACCTCGCGCACGGCGCTGTGCACCTCATCGCGCGTACCCGAATGGGAATGCGAGCGCTCCAGCGCATTCCGCGCCGCAAGCAGCGATTTCTCTCGGCGTTCGCCCGCGATCCGAATCCAGTTTTCGTTTTTTTTCGCGACGCTTTCCTGCGCCTGAAGGGCAGCGCAGAGGGCCAACGCGAGCAACAGGCCCCAAGCGCCCCGCGCACATCCTTGCCAGAGTTGCATGTCCCCGATCCTAGGCACTGGCGGCGCTCAAGAAAAAAAACAATCCCGCGGAGAGGTCAACGGTAGCACCACCTTGAAGCAGTGGAGAGAGCGCCTCTCCAGAAAAGGAAAATGCCAGCCATGAAGCTAATGAACACCCTGCCCCTCCTGACCGCGATCCTCTGCTCCCACGCTCACGCTCAGGTGGTGCTGAAGGCCGACGCACACCAGATCCAGGTCATCGCCGACCACGAAGGCCTGAACGCGCGCGAGCTCGAACGCAAGCGCCCGGCCGTGCGCCCGACCTTCGAAGGCGACATGGTCCACACCGAGCCGGCCGGCCCGCACATCCACCCGATACTGGTGTTGCCGTTCGCCAACATCCAGAAGGTTGGCGCCCACCAGCTTCCGGGCCAGCTTGAGGCCCGCCGCGCGCGCCTGGCCGCGGCGCAGGCTGCGACCCAGGAACTCGGCGGCCTCACCCCGCTGCCGCTGGAGCCCAAGCCGCAGGACGAAGGCCAGGTCGAACGCCGCCAACCCTCCCTGCGCATCGTAGCGATCGGCGACGCGCTGGCCTGCCCCTGCGGCAATGACGCCAAGCTAGGCGGCTGCGTCAACTCGACCGGCGAGGGTGCCAAGCTGCGCGCGGTCGGCTCGACCGATGCCCGTGCCGATGATCTCGAGCTGATCATCGAGCAACTCCCCCCGCGCGCCATCGCCACTCTCGTGATGGGCTCCAACGCGATCCAACGCCCCTACGGCGATGGCCTGCTGATGGTCCACAACGGCGGGATCTACGGTTCCGTCATGGAAACCCTGGCGCGCTTCCCCGTGAAGACCGCCCGGAATGACGGCGCGATCAGCTTCGGCCCGGGCCTCGCGCACTACGCGGCCGAGCGCTTCGGCGAGCGCGACATGATCCAGCCGGGTGAGGTCAAGTTCTTCCAGGTCATCTACCGCGATGCCGGTGGCCCCTGTGGAACCGGGATGAACGCCACCAACGCGCTGGCGGTGTCCTTCGAGTGAAAAAAGGGGTGACGAGAGAGTGAAGCAGAAGGACCCGAACCGCCGGGCGGTCCGCAAGGGCCGCCCGGCGGTTTTGACGCCTCCGCTCATGCCGTGAAGTGCGCACTTCATTCCCCATCACAGCTGTCCTACAGACCCTGCCATGAACACCACCCCGCTCCGCGACCCCTGGTTGATCGCCGCCTGGCCCGGCATGGGTGCCGTGGCGCAACTTGCCGCCGGATACCTGGCCCAATCCATCCCTGCGCGCGAGGCGCGCGAGATCGAACTCGCCGGCCACATGCCGCTGCCTCGCGTGCTCGTGCAGCGCGGCCTGATCCTGAGTGACGCGCCCGCGCGCACGCTGCTGATCGAGGCCCGCATCCCCCAAGCGCCGCGCGATCTGGTGCTCGTCACCTCCGGCGCTCAGGCCAAGGTGGACGAGGCGGCCTACTGCCGCGAGCTCGTGCAACGCGCCAAGGAGCTGGGCGTGACGCGCGTGTACACCTTCGCCGCCATGGCGGCGGGGACGACTCTGGGCGCCAAGGCACAGGTCTACGGCGCCGCGACCTCGCCCGCGATCCTCCAGGAACTCGAAGCGCGTGGCGTGCTGCCGCTGGGTGAAGGCGAGATCGGGGGGCTCAATGGCTACTTCCTCAGCATCGCCAAGGAGGAGGGCATCGACGGCGCCTGCCTGCTCGGTGAGATGCCCTTTTTCGCCACCGGCATCGAAAACCCGCGCGCGGCGGCCGCGATCCTGCGCGTGTTCGCTCCGCTGGCGGGCATTCCGCTGGAGCTGAATGTGCTCGAGCAGCGCGCGCTGGCGATCGAGGCCGAGATCCTGCGCCAGAATCCCGATCTGGCGCCAAAGCCCGCCGAGGAGCTGCCGGAGCCGCTCGATCGCGATGCACTCTCCGCGGAGGAACGAGCGCACGTCGAGGAACTCTTCGCCGCTGCCCAGACCGATCGTGCGCAGGCCATGGCCCTCAAGAACGAACTCGACCGCCTGGGCGTGTTCCAACGCTTCGAAGATCGCTTCCTCGATCTGTTCAAGCAGGCCGGATGACGGAATGACGGATTTCGAACTCCAGCGGCGCGTGCTCGTGCAGCTGTTGCGCGTGCGCGGAGACATTCACAGCGAGCGCGTGCTCGCCGCACTGGTCAGGGTTGCGCGCGAGCGTTTTGTGGAAAGAGCCCACTCGGAACAGGCTTATGAGGACCGGCCGCTTCCGATTGCCTGCGAGCAGACCATCTCACAGCCCTACATCGTGGCCCGCATGCTGGAATTGCTGGAGCTCTCCGGCGAGGAGCGCGTGCTGGAGGTCGGCTGCGGATCGGGCTACGCGGCCGCGCTGCTGGCACAGCTAGCGCGCGAGGTCGTGACCATCGAACGCCACGCACAGCTTGCGGATGCCGCGCACAAGCGTCTCCAAGAACTCGGCTGCGCGAGAGTCGAAGTGCGCCATGGCGATGGAACGCAGGGCGCGCCGGATCGTGCGCCCTTCGATGCCATCCTCGTATCGGCCGGTGGAACGCGCATCCCGCCGGCGCTGAAGGAACAACTGCGCATCGGCGGGCGGCTGGTGATTCCAATCGGCCCACGCACGGAGGAACAGCGCCTGGTGCGCGTGACACGACAGGCCGACGGCTGGCACGAAGAGCATCTGGAGGGAGTGCGCTTCGTGCCCCTCATGGAAGCCTGAACGGCCCCGCTACTTCAGCAGCGCGGGCAGCTGCTTCGGCTGGCTCGGCTCTGCTTGCAGCGGAACGCGGTGGGCGCAGATTTCCGCCATCAGCTTGCCCACCTCGCGGCAGGCGAAATCCTGCGGATGGCCCTTTTCCTGCGCCGCGATCGCCAGATCGTTGACCGAGACGATGCCGAGCAGCTTGCCCGACTCATCGACCACCGGCAAGCGCCGCACCTGATGCGCCGCCATGCGACCAGCGACCGTGATCAGGCTCTCCTCCGGACGGCAGTTGACGACCTTGTTGTGGATCACTTCGCGCACGCGGATCTCGGACAAGCGTTTGCCCTGCGTGTAGGCGGCCATGCAGATGTCACGGTCGGTGATCACCCCGACGACCTTCAGCTGGGCATCGACGATCGGAACGATGCCGCAGTCGTGCTCCCACATCTGGCGAGCGGGGATCTGGAGTGAGTCTTCTGCACGAGCGGTGCAGACTTCGGTGGACATGATCGATTGGATGTTCATGACGGGCTTTCCCTCCTTGGGTGCGGGAATGCCGCCATGCTGACTCCTTGGATCCGATCGGGACATACGCAGTCGGGGGCAGAGCGGCCCCGTTGCGGTCGTATCAACCGAACATCTGGGTCCAGAAATCGTCCCTGCGGCCCAGACCGATGCGAGCATGGCCGGCGAGCATGTTCTTGTGGTGACCGGGGCTGTACCACCAACCTTGATTGGCGCTCTTCGCTGTTCTGTGGCCGCGTGCGATGTTCTCCGCCCCTCCGCTGGTGCCGGCCTTGGCGGCGCGATCGCCCGGCGTGCGTTTGCCCTCCACGGGCGATTCGTGCGCAAAGAAACCCAGGCGCTGCATGTCCTCGCTGTGACCCTGGGAGGCAACGCAGAGTTTGGGATCGATCCGCAGCGCGTGGGTGCCGAGCAGAATGCGCAGGCGATTGAGATCCAGCACGCCCAGCCCGACCTCGGGATCCAGCTTGAGCTCGGGCGAGGCCTCCATGGCGCGATTGTCGAGCAGCACACGCCGATCGCCAGCGCTCATCGGCAGGGCCAGCGTGCACAACCAGCTCTCTTCGGCCTGCACAGCCTCTTCCCGCGCCTGGGTTTCGATGCGCGGCTCGAAGTCGCTGCCGGGCAGCGCGGCCAGCGCACGCTGCTGGAGGTCTTGCCATTCCCGCGCGGCGGCAAGTTCCTGTTCCCACTCGGCGTGCGCCTTGGCGCAGGGCACGCTGTGTTCGCGCACGGCCTGTGCGTCGACCTCCAGCACCACGCGGATCGCCAGCACGGCCGGGTCGGACTGGTCGTGGATCGCTTGCTTGCTGAGCTCGGCTGCGCTCTGCAGCTTCCAAACGATGGCGCGCTGCGCCTTGATTTCCGCCAGCGCCTCGCGCGTCTGTCGAGCGGCGACGAGCTTCACCGCGGCCTTCTCAAAGCCCTCGAGATAATGCTGCTGCGCGCTGTCGAGCGCCTTGTGGCTGCGCTCGAGCTCGCGCGTGGCGAGCTTGGCGAGTGCTCGGGCGCCGCTCTCGCCGCAGTTCAGGATCTGGGTGATGAGCTGTTCGCGTTCGAGGGCCGTGAGGCGCGGGTTGGCCATGCGCGCCAGCAGCTCGGAGAGCTCGCGCCCCTTCTCATCCGGCGCTGCCTTGAGGGAAGTGCCGATGGTGCAGGCCTTCGGGCACCGCGCAGCGACGGCCCGTCCGGGTTCGCAGAAGCTCAGAGCGCACAGGCCGAGGAGCGCCGCAGTCTTGCGCGGATGAAAGTTCACGCGTCGCTCCCCTTGGCAAACCCCGCGGACGGTCTCGCCCACGCGATCACCATGCGCGCACGGCGCACACCATCCCAGTCACCGCGAAGGGCTGGCAGCGCAGCCAGCGGAGACATCAGGATCGTGAGGAGCGCCATCAGGGAGCCGCGAAGTGAGGAAACGAGCAGAGGACCCCGGGGAAACCGAGATCCTCTGTGATTGGTAGCGGGGGCAGGATTCGAACCTGCGACCTCCGGGTTATGAGCCCGACGAGCTGCCAGACTGCTCCACCCCGCGGTGTTGTGGGAAAAGAATAGTGTCCCTCCGGCCCGGTTTCAAGCCTTCAAGCCCGGATCCCTGCCAGCTTGGAAACCTGCAGGCCCAGAACCTTCACCACCGCCTCGACCAGCTCAGGCGTGCTGCGCGTGGCATCCAGATGCAGATCCGCCTGGCTGCGGTACGCCTCTCGGCGGCGCGCCGCCACTTCGGAAAGCTCGGCCAGCGAATCGCTGCCGCCGAGCAGCGGTGGGCGCAGCGTCGGATCCTGCCGCAGCCGCTCGGCGAGACACTCGACCGGCGCATCGAGCCAGATGCCGGTGGCGAGCCCTGCGAGCGAGCGCCGATTGTCCTCGCGCTCCAGCACGCCCCCCCCGCAGGCGAGCACCCAGGGTCCGGGCCGCTCGAGCACGAGGGCGAGCACGCGCGCCTCCAGTTCGCGGAAGGCCGGCTGTCCCAGTTGCTGCAACAGTTCACCAGCGCTGCGCGGAGCATCGGGCCAGTTGCGGCTCGCCTGCTCGAGTTCGAGTTCGCGATCCAGATCGATCGCGGGCCAGCCCAGGCGTTGGGCGAGCGCGCGCGCGAGCGTGCTCTTGCCGCTGCCGCGCAGGCCGATCAGCGCGAGGCGTTCGGGAGCCTGCTGCGGGAGCGAGCGTCCTGCCTTGCCTGCCAGCGCCGCATCCAGCGCGCGCTCGAGTTCCGCGCGCACACGCTGCGCCGCGAGTTGGCGCTCGCTCGCGTGCTCCAGGGCGCTGCCCGGACCGCTGAAAAGCTCCCACTGCGCCTCGGCCTGCGCCAGGAACCACTCACGTCCGTCGCGATGCCGGGCTCCGCGCCGCCGCGCCCGTTCGCAGAGCAGCGTGTTCTGGGGGCGATAGACCGCATCGAGGATCCACGCGCCGGGCTGGATTTCGTGCTCTTCCACGGCGGAGAGTCCGGGTGCAGCGAGCGAACCCAGCGGCGTCGTCTGCACCAGCGCGGTGTAGCGCGCAGTGCCGAGCGCCTCGCGTGGCAGAAGCTCGGCGGCGAAGCGCTCTGCTAGCGCCTGCGCCGCGGGAAGATTTCGCGCGGACACCGCGCGCTCGATTTCCAGCTCCTCCAGCGCCGCCAAGGCGGCGCGCGCCGCTCCGCCCGAACCCAGCACGACGACGCGACCGTGTGTCTGCCCCTGCAGATCACCGCACGCTTCCAGCAGCGCGCGGACGCCGCGCACATCGGTGTTGTCGCCGTAGCGACACTCCCCCGCCGTCCCGAACAGCAGCGTGTTGACAGCCTGCGTGCGCCGCGCGGCACTCGAGTGCTCGCGTGCGCAGGCAAAGGCCGCCTGCTTGAACGGCGCCGTGACGGACAAGCCCGCCAGCGGCAGGCGCGCACGCTGGGCCGCGCGGAGAAAACCCTCCAGCGAACGCGCCTCGAAGGCGGCGTAGTGCGCCGGCACCTCCAGCGCTTCCAGCAACGGCGCGAACAGTTGCGGCGAGAGCGAATGCCGCGCCGGATTGCCAATCACGCCCAGACAATAGGCCGGGCCCCGCTCACTGAGGCGCCAGCAGGCATCCGCCGGAGACTGCCCCGGCGCGGTCGGTGCACCGCCCGCCACCGTGCTCGGCAGCGCGCAGTAGGTCAGCTCAGAGCCATAGCGCCCGGCCCACACGCGCGTGAAGCGTCCAGGCTCGCCCGAGGCGAAGCCGATCCGCGGGCCTTGGGCGAGTTCGAGCGCCGCGAGCAGCGCGAGACCATCCTCCGCGCACTCGGCGTGCGGCACGAGCTTGATCCAATCGTTCTCGCCAGCCTGTGTGCGCAGTCGCGCGAACTCGTCGCTGAGCTCTTCGACACTACCCGCCGCGCAGTGCCGCGACACGATGCGGCGACAGCCCGTGTTCTCACCCCCCAGTGCTTCCGCCCGTTCCAGCGGCACATCGATCGCATCGGCGCCGGCCTGCTCCGCGGCGCGCATGCACTCGGCCCACGCAAGAGCGCTGCCACGCCAGGCACCGAAGGCCTGCGGCCCGTGTATGGCGACGATGCGCGGGCGCGTCAGCCGGCGAAAGCAATCTGAAAGAAAGCGCTCCACTTCGCGCGCCGGAACCGCTTCCTTGGCGAGCCACTCATCGAGGCGCAGCTCAACCCACTCGGCGTGGCGCTCGATCGCCGGCAACTGCGCCAGGAGCTCCGAGCGCGGTCCGATCTGGAACGAAACGATGCGCTTCATGGCACGCTCACTTGTGGCGGACACGCGCGAGCACGCGAGCGATGCCCTGCTTCTCGGCGCGCGTGGCGGGCGAGAGCTCGAGCAGCACCTCGGCGAGAGCGCGGTACAGCGAGCGATGGTGCGGCCCAAGCCGTCGCCAATGACGCTCCACTGTCGCGGCATCACCGCGCGCGATCGGGCCGGTCTGCGCCTCGGTTGGAGTCAGGCGCGCCAAGTTGTGCGCTACGGATTCGAGCAGAGCCGCGTACGCGCGGCTCGGCACGCCCGCAGCCTGCATGTGGGACGTTGCCGCCGCGAACAGCGCCAGCGCGCCGTTGGCCACGAGGCTCGCGGCGAGGTGATGGTCGGCTTCCTGCCCGGGCGCGAGCTCGCAGTACTGTCCGCCGAGCGCCTTCACGAGGCTCTTGGCATGGCGGCGGGCGAGCGCTGAAGATCGCGCCGGGTATTGGGCCACATAGTGCGCCAGCAGCCTGTTTTTCTCGGCGGCTTTCAAGGCAGTTTTCTGGGCAGTGCCAGCAACCGGCACTTCTCTCTGCGGGCTCACTTTGGGCAGCGAAAGCAAGGGATGCAGCTTGCCGATGGCGAGGCCCAGGCGCTCCAGCGGCTGCAGCACGGAGACGGGCGTGGCGCCCGAGACATGCAGCACCACCCGCGTGCGCACGGTGTCCGCATCGCGCGCGGCCCGTGCCAGTTCCTCGACCACCTCCGCCAGCGCCTCATCGCGCACGCAGACCAGCAGCACAGCGCTCTCCGCCAAGAGCTCCGCAAACGTGGAACGCCGTGTTCCCAGCGCCCGCGCGAAAGCAGCCCGGCGCGCCCACACGTGCACGCGAGCGCCGGCGGCAGCCAGACCAAGGGCGAAATGGCGCGCGACGGCCCCGCTGCCGACAATGCCGACGCGCAGGCTTGCGGGCCTGAGCGGGCGCGCACGGGTGGATCGCTGGGGCTGCCGACGCATGCCGGGAGTATAGACGCGCGCCGGGGCAAGTGAGGCTCGAGGACCTCTGTGTTCCGGAGGCCCCCCTACCGCTCCGCCTCCGGCGGATATTCCTCGAGGTAGTCGTAGTCGAGGTCGTCGAAGCTCTGGGCCACATAGCCCTCCTGCTTGGAGCGCTCGAGCTCGGCGTCGTAGGCCTGCAGGATCTGGTTCTGCACGAAGTCCCGCGCATCCTGGTTGATCGGGTGCGCGATGTCGGCGTACAGGCGCGGGCGGCCACGCTCGTCGAGATCGCCGCGATCCGAGCGCAGGCGCGCGCCGCAGTCGTTGCAGTAGCGCGCGCGGATGTGGTTCTTCGCCGCGCAGGCGGAGCAACGGTCGCACAGCTTGCGGCTGGGCATCGCCACGAAGAGCCCGCGGCCACCCTCGATGATCTTGATGTCGCGCACGACGAGGCAGTTGTCGATCGTGATGCTGGCAAAGCCCCTCAGCTTGTCGCGGGAGTTGAAGAGCAGCTTGATGCGGGTCTCGGTGAGTTGCATGGCAGGGTGCGAAAGTGCTTCCGTGAGGAGCCCCGCCCCCGGTTCAGGAAACTGTCCAAGTTCTTGCGCCGGCACCCTGCGGGCGGGTCACTGTGGCCGCGCGCGGCACCAACCCGCGCGCGGCGAGCTCCGCAACGAGCCGCGCGAGCTCCTCTTCGGCCACGGCACGGCTCTCGTGCAGGGTGAAAAAGGCCGATCCTGAGCCCGAAAGTCGCCAGTGCGCCGCCGCCGACTGATCCAAGGCGGCGCGCCAGGGGACGAGCTCGGGCACGGCAGCGAGCGCGGCCGCTTCCAAGTCGTTGGCGAGCGCGGCGCGCAGCTCTGGAAGTGGTCTTTCGAACCAGTCGGAGGCGGAACGGCGCGGCACGGGCCCGGGGGAGAGCTGCGCCACGGCGCGGTAGACCGCCCCTGTCGGACAAGCGACCGTCGGCACGAGGATCGCCACATGCCGCGCTGTCCGGCGCTTTTCATCGAGCAGCGGCTCTTCAGCGACCTCATCTCCGCGGCCGGTGCAGTGCGCCAGCCCGCTCTCTTGCGCCAGCGCAAAGAAGACGCAGTCCGATCCCAGCGTCGCCAGCTCCGCCTGGGCCAGCGCAGGCGGGCTCTTCAAGCCCAGCAGGCGTTCGGCGCCGAGCCAGGCGGCGGCGGCGTCGGCACTGCCTGCACCCAGGCCCGCCTGCGAGGGCACGGCCTTCTCGAGCTCGATCGCGATGCCGTGCTGAGGCCGCGCGCGCGCGAGCACCAGCTCCACGGCGCGCCACGCGAGGTTGCGGGCATCGGCGGGAATGTCCGCGCTGGCAAAGCGACCGTGAACAGAGAGGCTCAAGCCCGGCTCGGGGCGGCGGCGCAGGATCAGCGTGTCGCCCCATGCGAGCGCCAGCATCCAAGTGTCGAGCTCGTGGTAGCCGTCCGCGCGCCGGGCAAGCAAGCGCAGCGCGAGGTTGACCTTGGCGGGAGCAAAAGCCCCCACGGCATTCGCGCCGGCCTGCACACCTGAAGGCGCGCTCACAAGCCACCGTCAGGGCTCGAGAGCACCCAGTTGTCGATCAGGCGCACGCTGCCGAGCTTGACGGCGATCAGCGCGACGGCGCGCGCCAGGTCGCCCTTGGGTTCCTCCGCCGTCCAAACTTCCGGATCGCGCACGGTGGCGTACTGGACCTCAAGCTGCGCCTTCGACAGCGCGCCGCGCAGGAACGCACCCAGGGTGCCCGCATCGCGCACACCGCCTTGGTACAGGCCATGCGCCGCACGCAGCGCCGCATGGATGGCAAGCGCGCGCGTGCGCTCCTCGGGCTTGAGGAACACATTGCGCGAGCTCATCGCGAGGCCTTCCGGCTCGCGCACGGTCGGAGCCACGAAGATTCGCGGAGCGCCGCGGCGCCGCGCAAGATCGCGCACCACCAGCGTCTGCTGGAAGTCCTTCTGGCCGAAGGTGGCTTCGTGCGGCTCGACGATCTCGAACAGGCGTTCGACGATGGTCGCCACGCCCTCGAAGTGCCCCGGACGCAGCGCGCCTTCGAGCCCTAGCGCGCAGGGACCCGGATCGATGCGGCGCACGCCTCCCTGCGCGGGCGGGAAGAACTGCTCCAGCGTGCCGGTGAAGGCGAGGCTGGCGCCCGCGGATTCGAGCAGGCGCGTGTCGTTGGCGAAATCTCGCGGATAGCGCTCGAGATCGCGCGGATCGTCGAACTGCAGCGGGTTGACGAAGATGCTGACCACCACGCGATCGGCGTTCTGCCGCGCGCGGCGCACGAGCGCCAGATGGCCCTCGTGCAAGGCGCCCATGGTGGGCACGAAGCCGATGCAGAGACCCTGCGCGCGCCATTGCGCGAGGATCGGATGCGCGGCTTGCGGCGAGGAGCAGGCGATCAGCGCGCCTGCGCCTCCGGGTGCTGCGCTGGCGCGCAATTGTGCCACGCGCGCGGCCACCGTTTGTCCGCTGAGCGGCAGGATGCGCTCGGGCGCGAGCTCCAGCAGCGGCTCGAGCACGAACAGCCGCTCTTCCGAGCGCGGATGCGGCAGCTCGAGTTCCGCTTCCGCGCAACGCAGATCGCCGAAGTGAATCAGATCGAGATCCAACGTGCGCGGGCCGTTGGGAACGCTGCGCTCGCGACCAAAGCACAGCTCGATCGCCTGCAGCGCGCGCAGCAGCTCGTGCGCGCTCAGGCTCGTGCGGCCGAGCAGCACGCCGTTGAGGTAGCGGGGCTGGTCCGGCGGTCCGCCGACCGGCTCGGTCTCGTGCCAGCGCGACACCGCGCCGACCTCGAAGCCCGGCAGCGCATGCAGGGCGTTCAGGGCAGCCTCCAGCGTGGCGCGGCGCTCGCCGAGGTTGGCGCCCAGCGCGATCGTGACCGGTTGCAGGTTCATCCTCTTGCGGCTCATCCCCTTCAGAGCTGTCAGGGCGTCGGGGTCGGGCGCGAGCGGCGCAGCAGCGTCAGCAACAGGGCCACGATCACATAGGCCTGAAACACCGTGAACAGCGCCAGCACGGGTGCCGTGTACAGCGCGAAGACGGCCACCACGATCACGACCAGCGTCAGGAATTGGCTGCGGCCGGACAGGTAGCTCGTCATGTGCACGAAGGGCACGCGGCTGACCATCAGCAGGCCCAGAATCGGCATCGAGAGCGCGATCGCGGGCATGAACCAGAACAGGAACGGGCTCTGGTCGATGCCCGGGAAGCGCTCGAGCAGCGCTCCCACCGGGGTCTTCGCGCCATCCGAGAATTCGATCTTGGGGTGACGCAGCGTCAGGTACAGCAGCATCGTCGTCACCAGCGTGCCCGCCGCACCCGGCGAGGGCAGGCCCTTGAAGTACTGGTGCGCGCTCTCGTCGGGCTCGTTCTCCAGGTTGAAACGGGCCAGGCGCAGGATCGCCATGATGCTGTACATCGCCGCCGCCACGAAGTGCAGGCGCGCGTTGACCTCGTAGCCCAAGCCCGGGCCTTCGTGCTCGATCAGCACCTTGGCGATCACCGCAGGCGCCACCCCGAAGGTCAGCATGTCACTGAAGGAGTCGAGTTGGGCGCCGAACTCGCTCTCGGCCCCCACCATGCGCGCCACCTTGCCGTCGAAGGCGTCGAAGAGCATGCCCGCGAAGATCAGCCAGCAGGCGGTCGAGAGCTTGCTGTAGAACAGTTCACTGTCACCCTGCGAGAGCGCCAGGGCATCGATGGCCTTGGCGATCGCCAGCAGGCCGCAGAAGGCGTTGCCCAGCGTCAGCAGGTTCGGCAGCAGGTGGATCTTGCGCAAGGGTGGGGCTCCGGGAGGGGTAGTGTCCGGAGTTGGGGCGTACAGGGTAGCGGCTTTTCCTCTTTCCTCCCACCCTCCAAGCTTCCTACGATCGCCCCCGATGAGCGCCATCGTCCACATCCACGCGCGCGAGATCCTCGATTCGCGCGGCAACCCGACCCTCGAAGCCGAAGTCACCCTCGAAAGCGGGGCCCGCGGCCGCGCCGCCGTGCCCTCGGGCGCTTCGACCGGCATCTACGAAGCCCACGAGTTGCGCGATGGCGGCAAGCGCTACGGCGGCAAGGGTGTCCTGCAGGCCGTCGCCAACATCAACGGCGAGATCACGAGCGAGTTGCTCGGCCAGGAGGGCCTCGATCAGGCCGCCATCGACCGCCAACTGATTGCCCTCGACGGCACGGAGATGAAAAAGCGCCTGGGTGCCAACGCGATCCTGGGCGTCTCGCTCGCACTCGCCAAGGCCGGGGCCGAGGAGACCGGCGTGCCGCTGTACCGCTACATCGGCGGGGCGGCCGCCCACATCCTGCCGGTGCCGATGATGAACATCCTCAACGGCGGCAAGCATGCCGACAACAACGTCGACATCCAGGAGTTCATGGTGATGCCCTTCGGCGCGAAGAGCTTCGCCGAGGGCCTGCGCATGGGCACCGAGGTCTTCCACGCGCTCAAGAGCGTCTGCAAGCAAAAGGGCCTCAACACGGCGGTCGGCGACGAGGGCGGCATCGCCCCCAACCTCGCCTCCAACGAGGAGGCGCTGACGCTGATCCTCGCGGCGGTTGAGAAGGCGGGCTTCAAGCCCGGCGAGGAGATCCGCCTGGCGCTGGATGTCGCCGGATCGGAACTGTACCACGAGGGCAAATACAAACTCGAAGGCAAGACGCTGAGCTCGAGTCAGATGGTCCAATATTATGTCGGCCTGTGCGAGCGCTACCCGATCTTCTCGATCGAAGACGGCTTCGACCAGGACGACTGGGCCGGCTGGATCGAGCTGACCGCGGCCCTCAAGGCCGCCAAGGTGCAGCTCGTGGGCGACGATCTGTTCGTGACCAATGTCGAGCGCCTGCGCCTTGGCATGCAGCGTCAGGCGGCCAACGCCGTGCTGATCAAGGTCAACCAGATCGGAACGCTGACCGAGACGCTCGAGACGATCGGCCTTGCCCACCGCCACGGCTACCGCTGCGTATCCTCGCACCGCTCGGGTGAGACCGAGGACACGACCATCGCCGATCTCGCGGTGGCGACCAACTGCGGCCAGATCAAGACCGGGGCCCCCTGCCGGACGGATCGGGTCGCCAAGTACAACCGCCTGCTCGCCATCGAAGAGGGTCTGGGAGAGCACGCGCAGTACGCTGGACTTGAGCTTTCCTGAACCCTAGTCTCGCCCGTCCACCCCACGCGCGATGAGCCCGAACGATACCACCCACGAGCCCCTGTCCGAGACACTGGTGCTGCCCGAGGAGCGCCATGGCGCGCTGCGCCGGGTGGCGCACAGACTCCTGTACTGGTCGCCCGTTTTCGCGTTGATGGTGCTTTTCGCACAAATTGCCTTCCTCGGCGTGCGCCCCGCGCTCGTGGAGCAGCAGCGCATGGATGTCGCCGAGCGCGGCATGCAGCAGCGCCTTTCGGTGGCGACGAAGCATTTCTCCGAGATCGAAGCGCAGATCGCGATGCGCAAGGATCCGATCTTCCAGGAACGCTTGCGGCGCTTGCGGATTCACCCGCCCACCGCGCAGTGATCCCGATGGCCGCTGCGGGCCGCTGCGGGCGCGCGGTGCTGGCGCTGGCGCTCGCCGCTTGGCTGGAGCAGACCCGCGCGCAGACTCTTCCGGCGCCTGCAGAGCCCGATCTCTCCGCGCTCGACGCCGCGCTCGAATCCGGAGACGGTCATTTCGCACAAATGCAGTGGGCGCGAGGGCAGCGCATTTGGGGCGATCACCAGGGTCTGCTGCGCCGCGCCCCGGCCCTGCCCGCCAAGGCGCCGGCCGTGCCGGTCGGTGGATTCAGCCTGGGACCGCGCCTCGCGCTTGGCGCATCGGAACTGCCGCCCGCGCGGCGCGTAGCCCCGGGCCTCGCGAGCCGCGCGGGGGGGAGCAGTTGGCTTAGCGACGGACGGGCGCTGTGGCGCCTTGAGCCCGAGCGGGGTGCGGTGCGGGTGCTCGTCGCGTCGCCGGAGGCGGACCCGCTCCGCTCCGGACTCTCCGGTCGCCATGGCCCCGCCCGCGCCCCGCTGTGCACCAGCGGCGAGCACGCGCTGGTCGCTTTCGGAGGGGAGCTCTGGCGCTCGGATGGCAGGCGCGTCCCGCCAGCGGATCTGCGCGGGACGCTGGAGTTCGTCGATCTGGCGCCGGCGGCCCGGGGCCGGATCCACGTGCTGGCCCGCCAGTACACCGACCCGTCCGCGGTGCAGGCCTACCTGCTGGAGCTGGATCCTCGGAGCCTGGAGTGGCTCGAGATCTGGCCGCTGGGCGGGTGCATCGATGCGCTGCTGTACGACTACCCGCCGCCGCTCGAGCCCCCGCCACGGGTCTCCCCCGCCGCAGGGATCGCCCAGCTGCCCGATGGTTGGGCGCTCGATCCGGGCTGCGGCCTGCTGATCGACTGGGATCCCTGGCAGCGGCGCGTGCTCGGCAGCTGGCCGGCGGCCCCCCGACCGGAGCATCCCCTGCGGCCTCGCCAGCTGCCGCCGCCGGCGGTGTTCGCCAGCGAACGCGGCTGGCACTGGGCTCCCACCAGCGCACCCGGGGTGCTGACGCTGGACCTTGCAGGCCGCGTCGTGGAGGAGGTCCCGCTGGAGGGCGAGTGGCTCGGCCATGTCGAGGGCCGCGATGTCTGGCTGCGAGCGGAGTTCGACACCCCGTTGCTGTGCGTCGGCAGCCAGACGCTGCGCCTCGGCGCGCTCCACGAAGCCGTGCTGGGCTGGCACTGGCTCGAAGCGGGAGTTTTCCTCGCCGTGCTCGAACGCTCCGTGGTGCTCGGCGCGCTCGCCTCCGACGGACCGCGACTGCTTGCACGTGAGCCGCTCGAGCAGGCCTTCGCGGGCCCGGTCAGCGTGAGCACCGGCTGGATCGCGAGCGCCGAGCAGGCGCTGGTCCTGCGTCTGCGCTAGTCCGCGCGAATACCTAGGTTTTGCGGGGCATCCGTGCGGTATCGCGCGCGAACAGGCTATCTTCAGTTCCCCGCTGGCTTGGCCGATTCCTGGAACGCCATGCTCGGGACGCCCTTGACCTCCTGAACGCCCTCGGAAACCGATTCCGCCCTTCATCATGAGTGACGCTTCCCTGCAGCAACTGCGCCAGGTCCACCAGTCCATGAAGACCGAGCTTGCCGCGGTGATCGTCGGGCAGGATCAGGTGATCGACCAGATCCTGCTGGCAATCCTGACCCGCGGGCACTGCCTGCTGGTGGGCGTCCCGGGGCTCGCCAAGACGCTGATGATCTCCAGCCTCGCGCGCACGCTGGATTTGCAGTTCAGCCGCATCCAGTTCACGCCCGATCTGATGCCCAGCGACATCACGGGCACCGATCTGCTGCAGATCGACCCGGTCACCAACGCGCGCAGCTTCCGCTTCGCGCCCGGCCCGCTGTTCGCCAACGTCGTGCTGGCCGACGAAATCAACCGGACCCCGCCCAAGACGCAGGCGGCGCTGCTCGAAGCGATGGTCGAGCGGCAGGTGACCTGCGGCGGAGTGCGCCATGAGCTGCCCAATCCCTTCTTCGTGCTCGCGACCCAGAACCCGATCGAGCAGGAGGGCACCTATCCCTTGCCCGAAGCCCAGCTCGACCGCTTCATGTTCCAGGTGCAGGTCGGCTATCCCAGCGCGCAAGAGGAGCGCGAGATCCTGCGCCGCACCACCGGCGGCGAAGTGCGCGAGCCCCAGCGCGTGGTCAGCGCCGCGGAGTTGCTCGAGGCGCAGAAGACCGTGCGCTCGGTCCAGATCGCGGATTCGATGTACGACTACATTCTGGCGCTGACGCGCGGCACGCGGGTCAAGTCCGACTCCGTGCTGCCCTTCCTGCGCGATCTGGTGACCTGGGGCGCCGGCCCGCGCGCCAGTCAGTACCTGGTGCTGGGCGCCAAGGCGCACGCCGCGCTGCACGGTCGCGAGCACGTCGCCGTCGAGGACGTGCGCGCCGTCGTCCACCCAGTGCTGCGCCACCGCATCGTGACCAGCTTCGCGGCCGCGGCCGAGGGCATCACCTCCGACATCCTGATCGATCGCATGCTCAAGGAGATCGATCCGGCCGCCGGCATCGGCGCTGGCCTGCCGGGCATCCCCGCGGCGCGGAGCTGAAGGAACACCGTTCTCCGTGGCGCAAAAGCAGGGCTTGGATCCGCGCGTGCTGGACCGACTGGCGAGCCTCTCGCTGGTCGCGCGCAGCGTCGTCGAGGGCGTCATGGCGGGCGTGCACCGCTCCCCGCACATCGGCTCCTCCGCGGAGTTCGCGCAGCACCGCGAGTACGTGCCCGGCGACGAGCCGCGGCGCGTCGACTGGAAGGTCTTCGGCAAGAGCGACCGGCTGGTCGTCAAGCAATTCCTCGAGGAGGAGAACCTCGTCTGCCACCTGTTCGTCGACGGTTCGGAGTCGATGGCCTACGGCTCGCAGGACTGGACCAAGTTCGACTACGCGCGCTGGTGCGCGGCGGCGCTGGCGCATCTGGTGCTGCAAGCGCGCGACACGGCCGGCCTGGTTGTGTTCGACAAGGGCGGCCGCGCCAAGGTGCGGCCCGGCAACGGCGCGCTGCAATTGAAGGAAATCCTCAGCACGCTGGAACAGGCCGATCCGGGCGGTCCCACCGACATCGGCGCCGTGCTCGAGTGGGTCGCGCCCAAGCTCAAGAAGCGCGGGATCGTCGTGATTCTATCGGATTTCTTCGACGAGCCCGAGCGCATTCAGGCGGGGCTGCGGCGGCTGGTGCACGCCGGGCACGAGCCGGTGCTGCTGCAGATCGTCGATCCGCGCGAGATCGATTTCGAATTTGATTCGCAGCTGAAGCTCGAAGGGCTCGAAGCGAGCGGCATCCAGAAAGTCGACCCGCGCGCGATTCGCGAGGCCTACCGCGAGGAATTCGAGGCGCACGGCCGGCAACTCGCCAAGCTGGCCGCGACGCTGGGCCTGGACTTCGTGAGGCTCTCGACGGCGGAACCGATCGATGCGGGCCTGATGGCCTACCTCGCCGGCCGCATGGCGCGCGTGCGCAGCGGGAGGCGCGGCTAGTGGGCGGCCTGTTTGGAGGCTTCGTGAATCCGCTGCTGGCGCTGGGCGCGCTGGCGGCGGCCCTACCGTTGATCATCCATCTGCTCAACCGCCAGCGCCACAAGCGCGTGGCCTGGGCGGCGATGCGCTTTGTCGAGGCGGCTTACAAGAAGACGCGTCGGCGCGTCGAGATGGAGAATCTGCTGCTGCTGCTGCTGCGCATGGCGGCTGTGGCGCTGCTCGCCTTCGCGCTGGCGCGGCCCTTCACGGGCAAGGACTCGCCGCTGGCGGCGCTGGGCGAGGCGCGCCGCGACCGCGTGGTGATCCTCGACGCTTCGGCCTCGATGGGCGCGCGCGAGGCGGGCGCGTCGGTCTTCGACACGGCGCGCGAACGGGCGCTGGCGCTGGCGCGCGAACTGAAGGGCGCCAGCGGGGATCGACTGCGCGTGATCCTCGCGGGTGCGCAACCGCGCCTGCTCGCCTGGGGCAGTCCCGAGCAGGGCATCAGCGCCCTTGAAAGCGTCGAGGAGCCGCTGCACGAGCCGCTCAACCTCGCCGCGGCGATGGGCGAAGTGCACAAGCTCGCCAAGGAGGCACAGACCGGCGGGGCGCTGGCCAACCTCGAAGTCTTCCTGCTGACCGACGCGCAAAAGCGCAACTTCGTCAGCGAAACACCCGAGGGCTCGCGCTCGCTGTTTGAGACACTCGACGCGCTCAGCGCGTTGGATGTGCGCATCACCGTCGAGGACTTCGGACCCGCCGATGGACAGTCGGAAAACCTCGCCGTGCTCTCCGTGCAGCCGCTGGGTGAGATCGAGAGTGCCGGCGGCACCTTGGAAGTCGAGGTGCGTGTGGCGAACTTCGGCGCGCGCCCGCGCGGCGCGGTGCGGGTCAGCCTGGCGGTTGACGGCGAGCGCCGCCCCAGCCAATCGATCGACATCGGCCCCCGGGAAACCGCCACCGCCATGTTCCGCGTGGGCATCGATGCTGCGGGCGAGCACCTGCTCGAAGCGGGCATCGAGGCAGACCGACTCGCGCTCGACAACCAGCGCGCCGAGGTGGTCAGCGTGCCCGACGCGCTGCGCGTGCTGATCGCCGACGGCCGCCTGGCGCCCGAACCGGAGAACAGCGCCGCCGGTTATCTCGAGCTGGTGCTCGAACCGCCGCTGGAGGACGCGCGCCTCGGCGGCGCCAGCCGCGCTCCCTTCCGTCCGCGCCGCATCGCGGCCGGCGAACTCGCTGGCGAGGAACTCTCGCGCAAGGACTGGGATGCCCTGTGGCTGGCGGACGTGGCGCGCCTGTCCGAGGACAGCGCCCAGAAGATCGAGCGTTTCGCGGCCTCCGGGGGGCTGGTCGTGATCAGCGCCGGCGAGGAGCTCGATCTGGAGCACTACAACCGCCGCTTCTTCCGCGCCGACGGCAGCGGCCTGCTGCCGGCCGAGCTGTTGCGCGTGCAGCGCCGCGATCCGCGCGCCCAGGGACACTGGCGCATTGCCTGGTTCGAGACTGAACATCCGGCCCTGCGATTCTTCGCCGACGAGCGCTTCCGGCTGCTCTTGACCGAGGCGCCCATCTCCGGCTTCATCGCGGCGCGCGCGCTCGAGCGCTCGAGCGTGCTGGCGGCACTCGACGATGCCAACGCCAGCCCGCTCCTGATCGAGCGCACGTACGACCGCGGCCGCGTCGTGCTGCTGACCAGCAGCATCGACGACAGCTGGACGCGCATTCCGCGCTCGCCGGCCACACTGATCCCGCTGACCCACGAACTCCTGCGCTATGGTGCCCGCGCCAGCCCGCCCCGGCGCAATCTCGGCGTGGGCGAAGCGCTGGAGATCGAAGTCAGCGGCGTTTTCCCGCGCAATTTGCGCCTCTCCAAGCCCGGCGGCGCCGAACGCGCGCTGCTCGGCGAACCCCAGTCGCTCGAGGGTGGCCGCTGGAAGCTGCCCGCCATCGGCGCCGAGGACACCGACCGTGTCGGTGCGTACAGCGTGCTGCGCGAAGGCGCCCCGCCGGCCTGGTTTGCCGTGCAATTCGATGCGCGCGAGGGTGACCTCGAGCGCCTGAGCAAGGCCGAGCTGGCCGCGCTGCACCGCGTGCTGCGCCTGCCCGAGCAGGCCGCGGAGCGCGCGCAGACAGATCAGACGCCCGCCGATCGCGGTGAGCTGTGGCGCGCGCTCGCCATCGCCACGCTGTGCTTTCTGGTCGTCGAAAGCCTGTTCGCCGCCTTCATCGGCCGCTCGCGGAGGATCCACCCATGAGCCTGGCGCTGCTGCAGGAGCCGCTGACCAGCGAAGGCACGCGCGCGACCTTCCAGCTTCTGGATCTGCCGGAGTTGTGGGTCGTCGTGCTGCTGGTGATCCCTGGCTGCCTGGCGCTGGCCTGGTTCAGCTATCTCGGCCAGGGCGTGCCGCTGGCGCGCCGCATCGCGCTCGCGAGCCTGCGCGGGCTGGCCTTCCTGCTGCTGTTCGCGATCCTGTTCCGGCCGGTCTTCGTCGAACGCCGCGAGGAAATCCGACCGGCCGAGGTGCTGGTGCTGGTCGACGACTCGGCCAGCATGCTGCGTCAGGACGCTTACGCCGACCAGCGCAAGCGCCGCGATGCGCTGGAGGAGCTGCTCGGCCGTGCGCCGGAAGGCGCGCGCCGCCTCGATCTGACGCGCGCGGCGCTCGACAAGGAAATCCTGCCGCTGGCGCGCGAGCGCGGCTATCAGGTCAAGACCTTCCGCTTCGGCGAGACGCTGGAGCCCCTGATCGACAGCAGCGGGCTCTCGGGACGCGCCAACGCGACGGCGCTCGGCGGAGCGCTGAGCCAGGCACTCTCGGCCAACCGCGGACGGCACGTCACCGACATCCTCGTGCTCTCGGACGGGCGCAACAACGCCGGGCTGCCGCCCGAGGACATCGCACGCTCGGCCGCGAGCATGGGCATCCCCGTCCACACGATCGTCGTGGGCGACACGCGGCCGGAGAAGAATGCGCTGGTCGAGATCGCCGAAGCGCCGCAGAGCGCGCTGGAAGGCGATGAGATCGAAGTCAGCGTGCGATTGGTGGGCCGCGGCACGCCGGCGGGCGCGCGCACCAGCGTGGTGCTTGAGGAACTCGACGCGGACGGACGCAGCCAGCCGATCAGTGAGGAATCCGCCGAGTTGAGCGCCGCGGGCGCGCGCGTCGTGCTGATCGCGCCCCCGCTGCCGATGGAAGAAGGCAAGAGCGAGCGCCGGCTGCGGGTGCGCGTGCCCGTGCAGCCCGAGGAGACCCTGACCGACGACAATCAGGTCGATTTCACCGTGCGCATCACGCCCGAGAAGCTGCGCGTGCTGTACGTCGACGGCTATCCGCGCTGGGAATACCGCTACCTGAAGAACCTGCTGCTGCGCTCCGACCAGAACATCCGCGCGCAGTGCTTCTTGCTCTCCGCGACCCCGGATTTCGTTCAGGAATCGACCAAGGGCGTGCCTGCGCTGGAGCGCGTGCCCACCGACCGGCGCACGCTGCTCGAGAACTACGACGTGGTGATCCTCGGGGACATCAACCCCTTCCGCATTTCGCCCGATCCGCGCGCCTGCGAGGAGTTCCTTTCCGCGCTGCAGGAGTTCGTCGAACGCGGCGGCGGATTGATCAGCCAGGCCGGCGAGATGGACAACCCGCGCTCCTTCCTCGGCACGCCCGTCGAGGAACTGCTGCCGATCGTGATCGATCCCACCGGCATGGCACTGGGCGATGCCAGCGGCGAGGAATTCCACGGGCAGCTGGAAGCGCCCAAGACGCCGCACGAGGTCGTACGCCTCGTCAGCGACAACGAGCAGAACCGCGCCCTGTGGGAGGGCGAGGCGGGGCTGCGCGGCTTCACGTGGTTCTACCCGGCACTGCGTGCCAAGCCCGGGGCTGAACTGCTGCTGCGCCACCCGGAGGCGCAGAATGCGGCCGGCAAGTACCCGCTGCTCGTGGCGGGCTTCTTTCCCGCGGGCCGTACGCTCTACATCGGCATCGACTCCACGTGGATGTGGCGCTACCGCTTCGGCGACCGCTTCCACGAGCGTTTCTGGCGCAACGCGCTGCGCTGGGTCGCGCTCGGGCGGCTGAAGACCGGCGATCGGCGCGTGCAACTCGATGCGCTGCGCTCGCGCTACGATCTCGACGAGCGCGTGACGCTGGAAGCGCGCGTGCTGGATGAGGACTATCGGCCGAGTACCGCCACCGAATTCGAGGCGCGCCTCGAGGATCCCGACGGCAAGGTCCAGCCGATCCGGATGGACCTCGTGCCCAATCGCCCCGGCCAGTACCGCATCGGGCTCGAGTTGGAGCGCGCGGGCGTGTACCGCGCCTGGGTCGAGAATCAGGGCCAGCGCAGCGCCAGCACCGAATTCGAGCTGGTGCTGCCTTCGCGCGAGAACAACGAACCGGCGCCCAACCCCGAGTTGATGGCGCGCGTGGCCAAGCTGAGCGGAGGCCTCGCCATGGAATTGACCGGACTCGAGCAGCTGCGCACCGCGCTGCCGGGCGGCGAAGAGCGGCGCGAGCCGCTGAGCTCAGAACTCGACGACATCTGGGACAGCTTCGGCACGCTGACGCTGGCCCTGGCGCTGTTGTGCGCGGAGTGGATCCTGCGCAAGAAATGGGAGCTGGTCTGATGCTCTCCGGCGCGCTCTGGATGCTGGGATTGCTGACCATCGCACCCGTGCAGGAGGCGGAGGACACCGGCTCGCACACCTACTCGATTCCGCTGACGCGCCTGGCGCAGGCGCGGCTCGACGAAGCGCTCCAGCACATCGAGGGCCAGCGCTGGATCGAGGCGATCGACCAGCTCGAACTGCTGCTCGCCGAGCATCCCGGCGATGTGCTGCCCGGCGTGCTGGACTTCGGCACGACGCGCTCGCAGCAGCCGGTCTTCGTCAGCGCCAGCGCGCGCGCGCGGGAGCTGCTGCGCACGCTGCCGCCCGAGCCGCTGGCGCGCTACCGCGCCCGTCAGGAAGCGCTCGCGCGCGGTGCGCTGGAGCGCGCGCAGTCGCAGCGTGACGCGTTGGCACTCGGCGAGCTGGCGCGCGTGCATCCCTGGACCGATACGGCCACGCGCGCGCTGCTGAGTCTGGGTGATCTGGAACTGGAGGCTGGGCGCGAGCCGCAGGCCCTGCAGGCCTGGAATCGCGCGCTGGAGAACGATCCCGCGCTGCTCGGCACGCTGTCCGCGGGACGGCGTCTCTTGCTCGAGGAGCTGCGCGCGCCCGCGCGGCATGCCGGCTTGCGCAGCACCGAGGCCCTGGGTTCCTTCCTGCCCTGCCTGCGCGCGGAGAGCGATCTGTCCGCGCCCGGCAAGGAGGCCAGCCAGTGGCCCGAGGCCTACCGCCTGGGCGAGATCGTCAGCGGCCGGGTCCCCTCTTCGGACGCGCTGCAGCTGACGCGCTCGGGTGACACCTTGTTTGTCGCCCTGCCGCGGCGGCTGATCGCGCTGCACGCGTTCAGCGGCGCACGCCTGTGGGAAAGCGAAGAGCCGCCCGGCTGGAGCCGGCTCTCCAATCGCGCGCGCGAGGAGCTGTCGCTCGCGGTGCACGACGAGACCGCGCAGTACGCCGCGGCCGCGGGCGAGCGCATCGTCGTCGCGGCGCAGCAGCTCCCCTTCGCGCTCAACGAACGCCAGACCTTCGGCCAGCTCGAGATCCTGAAGCCGATGCCCGAGCGCCGGCTGGCGGCCTTCGAAATCGCCAGCGGCAAGCCGCTGTGGAATCACCGCCCGCCGGCGGGCTGGGATGGAACCGGAGGCGATTTCCTCCAGCGGATGAACATCTGCGGTCCGCCCGTGATCGTCGGCAACCGCATCTACGCGCCCTACGCGCGCATCGAAGGACGGATTGACCTGCACGTCGCCTGCATCGAGCTCGAGACCGGCAAGCTGTGCTGGTCGCGCTCGCTGATCAGCGGCCAACGCGAGCTCAACATGTTCGGCCGCCAGTCGAGCGAGTTCTGCGCTCCCCCGCTGGTCGTCGAGAACGGGCGCGTCTTTGCGCTGACCGCGCTGGGCACGATCGCCGCGCTGGATGCGCTGAGCGGCGAGCTCCTGTGGCAGACCGCCTACGAGCAGATCGTGATCGAGCGCAACTACTCGCGCATGGAGGCGCAGCCGCTGGTCAATGTGTGGCGGCAGAGCCCGCCATGGATGGTCGGCTCGCTGCTGCTGGCGACGCCCTACGACAGCCCGGATCTTGTGGCGATCGACACGCGCTCGGGAGCGCTGGTCTGGTCGCTGCCCTACTCGTTCTTCATGTCGCAGGGCGCGGCGCGCTACCGCGGCCAGGAACTCCTGTTCGCCGGGGCCAACGAGGACAAAGTGCTGGTGATGGGCACGAAGCTGGTGGCGCTCGCCAATCCCGCGGGCCTGCGCGCGGGCGCTCCGCGCAAGCTCGCCTGGCAGTACGAGCACGAGGATCTCTCCAACCCGACCGCGCTGGGGCGGCCGGTGCTGACGCGCGAGTCCGTGACCCTGCCGCTGCTCGATGCGCGCGTGGAACTGGAATTGAGGAGCGGCCGCGAGCTCTCGAGCGTTCCCTGGGACAGCACGGGCAACATCCTGCTCGGGCGCGGCGAACTGTTCCGGGTCACGCGCGGCTCCGTGCAGGGCTACTTCGAGTGGACGCGGATGATCGCGCGCGCCCGCACCGAGGCCGACCGCGAGCCCAAGAACCGCGAGAAGGTGCTGCTCGTGGCGCGCCTGCTCGCCTCGAGCGCCGGCAGCGCGCTGGAAGCGGGCGACACGCTGCGCGCGCGCGAGGAGCTCGGCGAGGCCGACCGGCGCCTCACGGAGGCTCTGGATCCCTCCTCGATGGCCTTCGAAGAGCGCGAGCTCGCCTGGCGCGTGCTGTGGCTCAGCGCGCAGGCGCAGCGCGCCTTGGCGGACAACAAGGCCGCGCTGGAGTTCCTGCGCCGGGCGCGCGCGCAGGCCGCCGGTCCGGCCCAGCGGCTCGAGGGCCTGCTGGCCGAGTACCAGCTAGAAAACGAGGTTGGCCGACAGGCCCTGCTCCAGGATTTCGAGGCCCACGGCGACGGTTTGGTGCTGCTGTGCGTGCCCGCCGGGGACTCCGATCCGCTGCACTTCGTGCCGGGTGTCGGCGAGGGCGTGCGCGAGCTGCCGGTGCGCCTGTGGGTCGGGACCGAGCGCGCGCGCGCGGCGCGAACGGCTCGGCGCGTCGACGCTGAGCTCTCCGCGCTCCAGCCGCTCGTGCGCGACTGGTCGCAGACCGAACTGCCGGGTATCGAAGGCGAACGCCGCGCGGGAGCGCTGGCACGGGCCCGCATCCTGCAGCTGTGCGCCTCGGCCGCGCCGGAACAGCTGGCCGCCTACGCGGCCCGCGCCGCGGCGGAGCTGGACCGCGCGCTGTCGCTCAACGATGAAGCGACGCTGCTACAGATGGAGAACTGGTGGCCGGGTACCGCGGCGGCGGTGAGGGCCTCGGACCTGCGGCTGGAGCGCGCGGCGCAGTCTGGCGACCCCGCGCGCTTGCTGGCGACACTGGTGGCGCGCCTCGAGGCTCCGCTCGAGCTCAGCAGAGCAAATCCGCGCGATCTCGCGCTGTGGAAGCGCGCGGCCGAGGGGCTGGCGAGCAGCGGGAATCAGGAGTTCGCCGCCGTGTTGCTGCAGAGTCTGGCGCGCGTCGGCAGCGATGCGGAGCTGGAGCGGCGCGCGCAGCAACTGCTGCCCGTGGAGGCCTTGGCGGAGGCGAACTTCGCCGCCGATCCGCCGCGTGCCTGGGCCCTCGACGCTGCCAGCCAGTTCTTGGGCACGCGCTCGGTGCGCGGGGAGCGGCTATGGCTGGTGGCGCTGGTCGACCCCCAGACGCGCCAGTGGAAGGTCACGGGCTGGAGCGCGAAGGATCCGTCGCAGCCGGTCTGGGCCAGCACCGTTCCCGAGGAAATGGGACAGGCACTGGGTGCAGCCGACTGGCGCACGCAGGCCCGGCTGGCGGGAGAGCGGGTGCTGCTCGCCGCCAGCAATCAGGTGCTGGCGCTGGATGCGGGCACGGGCGAGATCAGCTGGCGCGCCTTCCTGCCGAGCGGCGAAGCGTCGCTGGCGCTGTCAGCGGGGAGCGGGCTGGCCTTCGTGCTCGCGCGCAGCGAGGCGGGCGAGAATCGCGTGCTGGCCTACGATGCGCGCGGCGGAACGCTGTTGTGGACCCGCGCTTCCACGGTGCACGGCGCGCGCGCGCTGCCGCTGGTCGCCGAGGATCGGCTGTGCTTCCTGCCGCAGATGGGCGCCATCGAGATCGAGGTCGCGGACCTGTACACCGGCCGGCGCATCGGCACGCTGACGCTCGCGGCCGGCGCGCAGGCGCGGGTGGAATCCGATGCCTGGGTCGAGGGCCAGCGGCTGCTGGTGCCGTGGATCGAGCACGCCAGCCTGAGCCGCATCGAATGCCACGACGTGCGCACACTCGCGCGCCTGTGGGATCTGGATCTTTCGGGCAGCGGCGAGGAGCGCCGCCAGCTGAGCACGGTGCTGCAGCACGGCGGGCGCACCTGGCTCTACCTGCGACCGATCGGCACCAATGCGGCGACGCGCTCACCGCAGCTGATCGAGCTTTCGACCGCGATCGGCGCGCTCGCGCCCCTGAGCCATGTGCGGCTCTCCTTCGAGGATCGTCTGCTGGGCTCGCGTCAGTGGCGTCGCCGGGAATTGCCGAGCCCCGAGTTGTTCATGCTCTCCCGTCGTCCGCAGAACCCCCAGGAGGCGCGCGTGCGCTGCATCGACTTGGCGAAGGGTGAGCGCTGGGTCACGACCCTCAGCGTGCCCTGGAAGGAGATCGGCGGCGGGCAGACACCGCTGCCCGCGATCTCCAGCGAGTGTGTGCTGCTCGCCTATGCGCCGGGCCGCAGTGCCAACCGCTCGGGCGAGATCGGCACGCAGCTGGTGTTCCTCGACCGCGCCAGCGGGCTGATGCGCGCCGACAAGCGCGCGCTGCCGAGCGCCAGCTTCGGCGACAGCGACAGCGTCGAATTCGTCCCGATGGGAAACAGCCTGTTCGTGCGCGGCGAGCGCAGATTGGAGTTGTGGCAATGATCGGAATGTCTCTGTTGCTTTCGGCCCTGATGGCGGGATCTCCCGCGGCGAGTGCTCCTCTGCCGCGTCAGCAAGGTCTGCCGGGTGGGGATGTCAGCGCGCTGGTGGCCGTGACCGAGGAGCAGGCTCAGGCCGTCGAACGCGGCCTGGAGTGGCTGGCGAAGAACCAGGAGCCCAACGGCGCCTGGGTCTCGCGCATCGGCTACAAGCTCAACGAGGGCTTCAACATCACGGAAGACGGCAAGTCGCACCTCGGCGTCACGGCCTTGGCGGGCATGGCCTTTCTGGCGGGCGGCCATCTGCCCGGACGCGGACGCTACGGCGAGAATGTCAACCGTGCGCTTGACTTCGTGCTGACCTGCCAATCGGAGGACGGCTTCCTGTTCCACGCCGGCTCGCGCATGTACGACCATGCCTTTGCCACGCTGTTCCTGGCCGAGATCGTCGGAATGACGCACCGCAAGGACGTCCAGAAGGTGCTGCAGAAGGCGGTGGACTTCATCGTGCGCTCGCAGAACAAGGACGGCGGCTGGCGCTACGAGCCCTACCAGCGCGAATCGGACATGTCGATCGTGGTCTGCCAGGTGATCGCCCTGCGCGCCGCGCGCAACATCGGCATCAAGGTGCCGAAGAGCACGATCGATCTCGCGGCGCGCTACGTGGTCGACTCCGCCGTCACGGCCGAATACAACGCCCAGCAGGGCATGTGGGGCGGCAACCCGCTGGGCACCTTCCGCTACCAGCGCGATCAGTACTCTCGCACCTCCTTCCCGCTGACCGCGGCGGGCGTCACGGCGCTGCACGGTCTGGGAATCTACTCGGATGATCTGATCCAAAAGGGGCTTGAGTACCTCGCCAGCGAGACGGCGCGCTTCAACGGCAAGCCGGACAATCGACGGGGTCACTACTTCTTTTGGTACGGGCACTACTACGCCGTGCAGGCCATGTACACGGCCGGTGCGCCCTACTGGGAACCCTACTTCGAAAGCCTGCGCAACACGCTGATCACGATGCAGCAGCCCGATGGTTCCTGGCGCAACGACGTCGGACCGGGGCCCGCGCTGGGCACGGCAATGGCCGTGCTGATTCTCGAGATCCCCTACCGTTTGCTGCCCATTTTCCAACGCTGAACGAACGATCCTTCATGAGCGATCCGCGCAACGATTCCGAGCTGGTCGAACAGCGCCTGAGGGCGCTGCGCGCCGCCTTGCTGCGCTGGGTGCTGCTGTGCGGCGGCTGCATGCTGGCGGGAACCGCCTCGGTCTGGATCGCGATCACCTTCGTGATCGACTGGTGGCTGCATGTGCCGCTGGCGATCCGGCTGATCCATCTGGCAGTGCTGCTGGGCATGCTGATCGTGCTCGGGCGGCGCTGGATCTGGCAGCCGCTGCGGCGTCTGCCGAACCGCAGCGGTCTGGCGCTGCTGTACGAGCGTGCCTATCCACAGTTGCAGCAGGTGCTGGTCAGCGCGGTGGAACTCTCACCCGAATCCGCGAGCGGGCGCGAGCGCAGTTTGCGCGAGTCGATCCTCCACTCGGCCGCCGAACGCGCGCGGACGATTGCGCCAGCCGGCGTACTCGAAACGCGCGGTCCCTGGCAGCGCACCGGACTGGGCGCTCTGGCCGTTGCGCTGCTGGCGCTGCTGGCCGCGAGCCAGCAGCAGGCCTTCTCGCTCTACGCACGTCGCCTGCTGGGCTCCGACGAGGCCTGGCCGCGCGAGACGACGCTCGCTTTCGAGATCCTCGACGCGCAAGGCCGTCTGGAGCTCGTGAGCAGCGGCGAGCGACGCCTGCGCTTCACCAAGGGCGGCGACTTTGCCGTCGTGATCAAGGCACTCGGCCGCGTGCCCGACGAAGTCGAGTTGCGCGTGGGAACGGAGCGCCTGCAGCTCGCGCGCAGCGGAGAGTACTTCCGCACCTTCCTGCGCGGGCTGGCCGCGAGCGTCGAACTCACCGTGAGCGGCGGCGACGATGAGGATCAGGAACCGCGGCTGTGGATCGACGTGCTCGAGCCGCCGGATGTCGAGGCGATCGCCGTGCGCATCGAGCCGCCGGCTTACAGCGGCCTTCCCGTGCGGCTGGAGACCGAACCGCAGATCGAGGCGCTCGCCGGCTCGCGCCGGCGCGGCGTCGTCGCCACGCGGCCGGAACAGGTGCGCGGCGAGGCGGAGATCCTGCCGCAGCTGACGCGCATCACGCTGGAGCCGGCCGAGTTCCCCGCGCTGCGCGAGGGCGAGCCCACCCGTCCGGGCTGGTCGATGGAGCTCAACGCCGAGCGCTCGCTGCGCTACCGCTTCCTCCTGAAGGACGACAACGGTCTGGAGAACCCCGACCCGGGCCTGTACGGGGTGACCGTGATCGCCGACCGGGCGCCCGAGGTCGAACTGCTCTCCCCCGCCCGCGGCGAGGTCGACACCGTGCCCGGCGGCTGGATCAGCCTGCGCGTGCGCGCTGACGACGATTTCGGACTGAGCGCGCTGGGCTGGACGGCTGCGGCCCAGGGCGCCCCGGCCGACGAGCCGTCGCCCGAGAATCCGCTGGAATGGCGCGCCTTGGCGCGCGAGGAACTGGGCCCGGAAGCCAGCGGCGACAAGCAGCGCATCGCGGTGCGCGCCTTTGCCCGCGCCCGCATCGAAGCGGAGCAGCTGGCGGGCGGCACAGCGGCCGCGAGCGAAGGCTCGCAGTGGCAGCTGGTCGTCGTTGCGCGCGACAACGCCCAGCCGCGGGCGGGCGAAGGCCGCTCGGCGCTGGTGCGCGTGCGCGTCGTCTCCCCCGATGAATTCCTGCGCCGCGTGCAGGAGCGGCTCAACCGCGCGCAAACCACGACGCGCGCTCTGGCCGAACTGGCGCAGGCCAAGCTGAAGGAAACGGGCGAACTCGAGAGCGCGCTGGCGGGTGCGGCGGCCGAGCTCGCCGGTGCCACGCGCGAGGCGGGCAGCGTGCTCACCGGAGCCCGCCGCGTGCAGGGCGATGCCCGCACCCTGACGCGCGAGCTGACCGCGCTCGTCGAGGCACTCTTGTATTCGCGCATCGACGAACGCTCGCAGGGCGCGCTCGAACAGATCGACGCGCGTCTGTCGCAGTCGGTGCTGCGCGGCTTCGATGCACAACCCTGGCGCGACCTGGCCGAGGCGCGCCGCAGCGGCGCGCTCAGCGCGGGCGCCTTCGCGGCCAAGCTGGTCGAGATCAGCGGCGTGGCGCTGGAGATCAGCGAGGACCATGCCCGCGGAGCAGTCGAGGGGCTCGACGCGGCGGCGCGCGCCGAACAGCTGCGCGAGCTGAGCCAGGCTCTCGAAACCGCCCGAAACGAGCTCAACGCCTGCGTTCAAAAGCTCGGACAGCTTTCGGATCTGCTGGCCGAGTGGGACAACTTCCAGACCGTGCTCAACCTGACCCGCGACATCCTCGGTGGGCAGAAGACACTCAACGAGCGCACCCGGCAGTACGCCAAGGACAATTGACCATGTTCACGACCCTCTCGCTCCTCCTGTGTCTGGCGATGCCGGCCTTGCCGGCGGTTCAGGGCGGCGACGCGCGCACGCGCCAAGCCCTCGCCGAGGATCAGGCTCTGCTGGTCCGCCAGCTCAAGCGGCTGCGCTCCACGATGGAGCTGCTCGCGCAGCGCATGGACGCTGAGGGACGCACGCACGCCGCCAAGCTCCTGCGTCAGGGCATCACGCACCTCGAAGCCCGCCGCCCCGAGTACGGCGATCGCACGCTCGAGGAATTGATGGAGGCCTCCCTCAAAGGCATCGACACCGGAGCCTCCGTGCAGGCTCTCGAAGCCCAGACGCAGGTCGTCAAGAGCCTCGAGCGGCTGTACGAGATCCTGACCGATCGCGCCGGCATGGAGAACCTCGACAAGGCCCTCCAGGATCTCAAGGAGATCCAGGCTGGCCTCTCGCAGCTCGCCAAGGACGAGGCGCGCATCGTCGAACAGGCCAAGGCACTGCAGGAACAGCTGCAATCGGCCGAGCAGCGCGAGCTCGTCGCGAAACTCCAGAATGCACAGGAACGCCAGCGCGCGCTGCAGCAGCGCAGCGAGGCGCTCGCCCGCGAGAACCGCGCGCTGGATCTCGATCAGCTGGCGGCCGAGCTTGAGCAGCTGCGCCGCGATCAGTCGACGGACGCCAATGTGGCGAAGAGCTTCTCCCCCCTGGAAAATCGCCAGCTCGCCGAACAGACCCAACCGCTGCAGCGCGCGGTGGAAGCCGCCACGCGCGCCGAACGCCTCGAGCGCGCGGCCGAGGAGCTGCGCGGAGCGGCGCAGGATCTGCGCGGCAGCGAGCGCAGCGCCGAGCAAGTCGGCAAGGAACTCTCGACGGCCGCCGAGCGCGAGTCGAAGGCCGCGCGCATCTCCGGCGATGAAACCGCGCGCCAGGCCGCCGAACAATTGGCGCAGGGCGCCGAAACGGCGCAGTCGGCCGGTCAGGAGCGCAGTGGCCGCGAAGCCGCCGCGGCCGCGCTCGAAGCGCAGGCCGCCGCACTCGAACAGGCGGCGCGCGAACAGGCGCAGGCGGCCGCGAGTGCCGCCCAGACCGGAGAGCAGCAGCTCGAGCAGCGCGCCGAGGGCGAGAGCGGTGCGGCCGCCGTCGCCCGCGAGACGCGCGAACAGCTCGCCAAGGCGCGCGGCGCCGAGGACTTGCGCGAAGCGCTCAGTCAGGCCGAGCGCACGCTGCGCTCGGGCCTGCAAGAGCTCGAGGAACTCGCTCCGGCGCTCGCGCGCTCCCAGGCCGAGCAGGCGGATCGCGCTCGCGAACTCGCGGAGCAGCTGCAGCGCGCTCCACAGGGCCAGTCCCCGGCCGGGCAGTCAGCACAGCAGGCTCTCGAAGAGGCGGCTCGTGCCGCGAGCGAGGCTGCGCAGCAGGCGGCGCAAGCCGGCAATCCGCAGGGTCAACCGCAGGCCGGCAATCCGCAGGGCCAACAGCAGGGCCAACAGCAGGCCGGCAATCCGCAGGGCCAACAGCAGGGCCAACAGCAGGGCCAACAGCAGGGTCAACCGCAGCCGACGCCGTCGCAGCCCTCGCAACCCGCGGCCGCACAGGAGCAGGCGGCCCAGGCCGCCGCGCAGGCCGCGGAAAAGGCCCGTCAGGCGCTCGATCGCGCGCAGGCCGCGCTCGACGCGGCCCGACGCGATGCAGCGGCTCAGTCCGCCTCCCGGCCCGAGCAACAGGCGATCGCCCGCGAGCAGGCACAGCTGGCGCGCGAGATGGAAGCCTTGCGCCAGGCCGCACAGCAGGCGGGTTTGAGCCCGCAATCGCAGTCCGCCACGCAGTCCGCGCTGGAGTCCGCGCAGCAGGCGATGGAACAAGCTCAGTCCCAGCTTCAGCAGGGACAGAGCCAGTCCGCCTCGCAGTCGCAGAGTCAGGCCCAGTCGGCCCTTTCCAAGGCGGCACAGGCCGCGGGCCAGACCCGCGCGCCCCAGACCGCCGAGGAAAAGCAGGCGGCCGAGGAACTCGCCCAGGAGCAGGAGCGCGTGCGCAAGGCGCTGGCGGAACTCGCCGAGCGCAATCGCGAGCGCAATCCCCAGTCGCAGCCCGAAAGCCTGGCCGGCGCCCAGAGCAGCGCGCAGAACGCGCGCCAGTCGTTCCGCGACGGCGAGATGGACGAGGGCGAACAGCAGGCCGAGGAAGCACGCCGTCAGATGGAACAGGCGCAGCGCGAGCTGACGCAGGAAGAGGAGCAGTACCAGCGGCTGCGCCAGGAGGAGCTCTTGTTCCGCATCGCGGAGGAGGTGCGCCAGATGGCGAGCGAGCACCAGTTGCAGATGGATGCAACGCTGGAGGTCGACCGCGCGCGCGCGGGCAGCGAGCGGCCCAGCCACACCCAGCGACTCCGGCTCAAGAAAGTCGCCAAGGCGGAAGCGGCGCTCGGTGCCCGCGCCGCCACGATTCAAAAGGCGATCGCCGAGGAGGGCAGCCTGGTCTTCGCCGAGGTGCTCGAACAGCTCAAGGCTGATCTCGAGCGCATCGGCCGCGACATGGGCGAGGAGGGTGAATACCAGAGCGGCGAGCGCGTGCAGGGCCTGCAACAGGACGTGCGCGACAACCTCGCGTGGCTGGCCGAGGCGCTGGAAAAGGAAAAACAGCGGCGCCGAGAGGAGCCTCAGGAGCCCCAGGAGCAGGGCCAGCAGAATCAGGGTCAGCCGCCGCCGCCGAAGCTGGTGCCGGACATCGCTGAGCTGAAGCTGCTGCGGCGGATGGAGGTCGAAAACCAGCGTGCCATCGAAAAGTTTCTCAAGCTGCACCCCGAGCTCGAGGAGCGCGGCGAACCCGATCCGCTGGTTCTGGAGGACCTGCAGCGGCTGGCCTGGAAACACCAGCGAACCAGCGACTTGTTTGTTAAATTCAGAAAACGGCTGGGTCTGCCCGACCCCGAAGACGAAAAACCTTGAAGGAACACGCACCCATGCAACCCATCCGTCGAAATTCGGCCTGCGCCGCTCTCATGGCCCTGAGCCTCGCCTTCCCGATCGTCGCCCAGGAGCCGCTCGCGCCCCAGCCGGGTCAGAACCCGGGGCAGGACAAGGCGCCCCCGCCGATCGATGTGACCCTCCCGCCCGTAAGCGGCGAGTCCTCGAGCGACGAGGAGATCGACGCCCGCATGGAGCAACTGATCCGCGATGTCGAGCGGCAATTACGTAACATCGACCGTTTGCTCGAGGACGCCGCCGCCGGCGGTTCGGGCGCGGGCGAAGCCGCGCGGGAAGCGGGAGCCGCCGCCAAGTCGATGAGCGAGCTGATGAAGCGCTCGAGGAGTGAAAGCGAGGCAGCCGTGAAGAGCATCGACGAGATCCTCGAGCTCGCTTCGATCCCCAAGCAGAGCCAGTCCGACAGTTCGAGCGGGAGCTGCTCGTCGCTGCGCAAGAGCATCGGCAAGGGCTCGAAGCCCTCCTCCTCGCAAGCGACCGCGCAGGGACAGCCGGGCTCGGACCAGAAAAGCCCGCTCGAGGGCGCGCGTGATGCGACCACCCAACGCGAGAAGACCGGCAACGGTCGCGAGGCGGGTCCTCAGCCCAAGCCCGGCCAGCAGCAACTCGCCCAAGGTCAGCCCAAGCCGGGCGGCCAACCGAACGACAATCGGGCCTCCGATCAGCCCGCCACGCAGCAGGAGGGTGCGCCGCCTCCGGGTGCCGAGAAGGGCGCCGTGGCGAACAACGCCAACACGACCGAGACCTGGGGCTTCCTGCCGGAGCATGCGCGCGATGTGTTCCGCTCGCAGGGTGGCGGTGAGTATCCCGCGCGCTACCGCGACTGGATCGACAGCTACTACAAGAAGCTCAACCAGCGCCCGTGAGCGGGGCGGCGCTGGCTCTGCTGCTCGCGAGCGCTGCCGCCGGACTGCCGACGCAGTCGATCTCGAATTCCGGCGCTCCGGCCGGGCGCGTGTTGTCCTCGGATGAGGCGCGCCGCCTAGTGCTCGAGGAAACGCTCGCGGGACTCGCCCAGAGGGTGCAAACCGACGGTTCGCTGTCGGTCGAAGACGCGCGCCTCAAGGCTCCCGTGGCGATCACGGCGCTGGGATCGCTGGCGCTGATGGCCGGCGGCAATCAGCCAGGACGAGGCCCGCAGCAGCGCTCGCTCCGGCAGATGCTGGGCTGGCTCTTGGAACGCACCGATCCACAGAGCGGTGTGCTGAGGCATGAGAGCGATCTGATTTCGCGCATGCACGGTCAGGGCTTCGCCGTGCTGGCGTTGAGTCAGGCCTGGTGCGTCAGCCCTGAATCGGAGCTCGGCAGGCGCCTCGAAGCCGCCTTGCACGCCTCGACGCACTGCATTCTCGCCACGCAGGGGCTCGAGGGCGGCTGGTGGTATGGTTTCGAGAAGAGCGTGATGCACGAGGGTTCGCTGACGATCGGCTGTCTCGCGGCGCTGCGCGGAGCGCAAGGCGCCGGCCTGCGCATCGAGGTCGAGCCGATCCGGCGCGCGGTGCGCTACGTCGAGCGCTCCCAGAAGCCCGACGGATCGTTCCGCTACAGCCTCGGCGACGAGCATTCGAGCGTGGCCTTGACCGCCGCCGCACTCGCCACGCTGCAGGCCGCGGGCGAGTACGAGCGCGCGAGCGTCCAGCGCGGACTCGACTGGCTGCTGCTCGAACTCGCGCGGCGCGAAGCCGAGGGCCTCCGTTCGGCCGAGGCCCAGGATCCTGCGGATGGACTGCATGTCTCCTGCCCCTACTACGAGCGGTTCTACCTGGCGCTGTGCCTGTGGCAGGCCAGCGAGCGCCAGCTCTTCGAACAGTGGTATCCGCGCGAATGCGAGCGGGTGTTGCGCGAGCGCAATCGCGCGGGGCTGTGGGAGGATGCGCGCTACGGATCGAGTTACGCGGTCGCCATGAATAGCCTGTTTCTGGCGCTACCGGAGAGTCTGCTGCCGATCTTCCAGCGTTAACGCGAAGCCCGGCCCAGCAGCACGTAGGCCGTGCCCCCGCGCGCCAGCCAGCAGCGCGTGAGATCCTCGCGGTGGTAGGTCAGTTCCCCGCCCAGGCGTGCGGCAGGATCGTTGACCAGGAGATCCCCGCGCGCATCGACGCCCTTCAGCACGAGCAGATGACCGTTGGTGCGGGCGTAGGGCGCGCCGCGCAGTTCACCCTTGGGCGCCGCGATGCTGATCACCAGCGGCACTCCGCGCGCCAGCAACGCTTCGGCTTCGCTCCAGTGCGCAATCGCGGTGAGGTAGCCCTCGACGCCGCACTCACGGGCGGCTTGCACGTTGCGCGGCCAGTTGCCGTACAGATCGTGGAAGCGATCGTACGCGCGCCGAGCCAGATCGAGCGTCGCGACCTCGCTGCCGTGAAAGCCGAGCACCATCGCCACGCTGGTCGGGCTGCACAGCCGCGAGCCCAGCGCCCCCGTGGCGAGGCGCTGCGAGCGGAAGGGCACCTCGAGGGCCGGGATCGGCCATTCGCCGGCTGGCGGAGCCTCCGTTGCCGCGCGCCGCAAACGATCCCGCAGGCTGATGTCGATGCGCTCGACGGCGATCGGTCCGCCCAAAAGGTGCCGCACGCGCACTTCGATCCAAGCCGAAGGCTCGTCGCAGCGCACAAAATCAGTGTCCACGCGCAGCCAGCCATCGGCCTCCTGCCCCTTGGAGGCGGGCTGCGCTCCCGCGTAGCCGACGAAGAGCCAAGCGGAGGCCCGCTCCGGATCGCTCCAAGGCGCCAGACGGGTCTCGATCACCGCACTGCTGTCGGGCGACAACACCAGATTCCACGAAATCAGGGCTTCGCGGCCGCGGCCGGAGAAGCGCGGCACGGTGCAGACGGCGCCCTCAGCCAGCGCAACCGGCCGGGCGGGCCGAAAATGCTCGCGCAGCACTCGGAAACCCTGCGGCAAGGGTTGGGTAGCATCGAATGCGTCCACTCCGCCGGCCGAGGCCACTCCGCCGGCCGATGCGGCCCCGCGGGCCTGCACAGCTCCCCCAGCCAACAAAGCTAGACACAAGCCCAAGAGCTTCATCCTGCACCCGATTCTAACATCCCCGCCACTCCATGATCTCGATACCTCTGGCTCTGTTCCTCCCGCTCGCGCTGCCGCAGTCTCCCACCCCGGCTGAGGCCCGCACGCTGAATGCCCTGCGCGGGCTCGATCGCGAGGATCTTGAGGCCCGCGTCCACTGGTCGCGCGACGCGCGCGCTCAGGGTCTCAAGGCCGAAGCGCTCCGCGAGCTCGACCGCGTGCTGCAGCGCGATCCGGATCACGCGGGAGCGCTCGCTGAGTTGTGCCGGGGATCCTGGATCGACCTCGACAAGCCGCGCGAGCAGCTGTGGCGTGAGGCGGGTTCGCGACCGGGGCAGGGAGGCGCCGTGCGCGAGCTGTGCCTGGCGGGCCTGCGCTCGGGAACTTCCGCGACGGCCTGGAGGCAGGAGCTCGAACACTCGCTGCAAAGCCCGATCGTCGAACGTCGCGAGCTGGCTCTGGTCGCTCTGCGTCGCGCCTTTCCCGGCGAGTTGCCCCGGCAGGTTCTCGCCAGCGCCGTCTACGATCCCTCGCTGCGCGTGCAGACCGAAGCGGCGCGCACGATCCGAGCCGCGCAGGATCCCAACTGGATTCTGCCGCTGGTGCGCACGCTCGAACGCAGCTCGTCCTCTTCGGCTCGCAGCGCAGCGGCGCGCGCTCTGGGCATCGTGGGTCATCGCGCCGCGGTCGAACCGCTGGTCGCTCGTCTGGCGGCCCCGCAGGCGAGCGCGGCAGCCTCCAGCCGCGTGCCCCACAGCCACATCTTCGTCGGCACGCAGCGCGCTTATGTGCAGGATTTCGACGTCGAAGTCGCGGCCTTCTCCTCCGCCGCCAAGCCGGTCGTCAACGCGCTGATCGAGGGTGCGGTGCTCGACGTCGCTGTGACGAGCGTGGGTTCGAGCGCCGTGCTCCTGGAACAGGCCACGATCCGCACCAGCCTCGCGCAGCTGACGGGCGAGCGCGGCATGCACACCAATGCGGCTTGGCTCGCCTGGTGGAAGAAACACGGAGCGAGCTGGCTCAGCGCCGCGCCCGAGGCCGGAGCGCAGACTGCACCCAGCACCCTCAGGTGATACTGCTCCCCTTCCGGGGACATCGCCCCGGATTGCAACCTCCTATCACTTCAGCGAAAACCGTCCTTTCCAGGCGATCGCTTCGGCCATGCTGAGGCGTCTGGGTAGAAGGCCCAGCTTGCTGGCGGCGCTGGGGCGGTGGTCGCGGTTGGTGCGCGGCCGGATGTAGTTCTTGTAGCCAGCGTAGATCCAGAAGTGATC
>JBIKMH010000003.1:0-194281 GCA_044359355.1 Planctomycetota bacterium
GGGCGATCTGGCGCTGCGAGACCTTCGAGATCAGCTGATCGACGATCCCGAGGTTGAGGTCGGGCTTGTGGTGGCGGTAGTCGTTGCGGAAGGTCTGCGAGGAAAAGCGTCTTCCGCAGGTGAGGCATTGAAAGCGCGGGATGCGCTCCGTCCCGCACAGTCGCTTGTAGTAGCCGCGGCGGCGGTACAGAAAAGGGCTTTGGGGACAGGCGGGATATGGGCAATGCGGCGGGATGAACTTCAGCATGGGGCGCTCCAGGGCCGCGGAGAAAATGCCCCCCGGCACCTATGGAGACGGGACCGCCGCCCATGCTTCGCGCGGAAAATCCGATTCCCAATATCGATTCTGTCCCCGCTCGGGGAGCAGTATCCCTAGGTGGTGAGCAGGCCTTCGCGGATCGCCAGCAGCGCCAGTTCCGCCGCCGAATGGCAGTCCAGCTTGCGCTGGAGGTTCTCACGGTGCTTCTTGGCCGTTCCCAAGCTCATCGCCAGCGCCTTGGCCACCTCCTTGTTGCTCTTTCCGGTCGCCAGCAGCTGGAACACCTCACGTTCCCGGGGCGTCAAGGACTGCACCCGACCGGCTGCCAGATTGCTCGGTCCGGCATTGCCGCGCGCGCGGTGGACCAGCACCCCTGCGACCTTGGGCGAGAGGTACATCTTGCCTTTGTGCACGGATTCCAGCGCCAGCGTGAGCTCCTGAGGTTCCGAGTCCTTGGACAGGTAGCCGTCCGCACCAGCCTGCAGGGCCTGCTCGACGAAGCTCTCGCCTTCGTGGTGCGTCAGCATCACGATGCGCGCCTTGGGATGAACCTTGCGGATCAGAGGGATCGTGTCGATGCCGGACAGCCCGGGCATGGTGATGTCGAGCAGCACCACATCGGGGCAGAGCTTGCCTATGACGTCCACCGCAGCACGCGGATCCCCGCTGTCGCCCTCGATCTTGAAGCGCGGGTCCTTGCCCAGAATGCTCTTGAAGCCAGCGCGCACCATCGCTTGGTCGTCGACGAGGAACACGCGGATCGGGGTCGTGTCTTCGGTGGAGGTACTCATGATTTGGACATTCCTGTAGGCAGTCTCAAAACAAAACGGGCGCCGCCCTGCGGCGCATCGTCGATCTGAATGGTCCCGCCGTGCTCCTCGATGATCTTCTTGACGATCGCGAGACCCAGACCGGTCCCTTTGCGCTTGGTGGTGACGAAGGGCTTGAACACGCTGGCGCGCGACTCGACGGGGATGCCCGGCCCGTTGTCGTCGATGGTCAGCACGAGCCAGTTGGCCGGCTCCAGTCGAGCGTGGAGGTGAATCCGCGCGCCGAAGCCCTGGGCCTCGACGGCATTGCGCACGAGGTTGGAGATCACCTCCTCCAGATGGTGCGCATCGCCGACGAAGGCGATCTGGGGCGGATCGCAGGCCACCCGCGCATCTGCACCGCCCTTGGCAAGCTCAACCCGGATGTGCGCAAGCGTGTCCTCGAGTAGCTTTCGGACGTCAAGCAGCTCGCGTCGCAGATCGAGTGGCTTGGCGAAAGCGAGCGTGCGCCGCATCAGCTGTTCGAGGCGCTGCATGCGCTGGGCCAGATCCTCGAGGATCGCCTGCTGGTCCTCGCCGATCTGGTCGGCGACGGCGCGCAACGCCAGATTGACGGCTGTGATCGGGTTCTTGATCTCGTGCGCCAGCACCGCCGCCTGTTCCCCGACGGAAGCGAGCGCACGCAGCATGGCCGTTTCCTGCTTCTGGGCGCGTTTGATCTCGGTGATGTCCTGGCCCTCGTGTATCAGCAGCACGATCCGGCCCGTCTCGTCGCGCATCGGCTTGATCGAAAAGTCGATCGAGATCAGGCGGCCGCTGCGAACCAGCACTTCGACTTCGAAGCGGGTGAAGGTCCCGGCGGCGGCGCGCCCGACGGATTCTCGAATCCGAGTGCGGATCTCTTCCGAGTAATCCCACCACGGACCCTCCCAGAAAGGCCTGCCGTAGACGTCCTCGCGGGTGGAACCAGTGGCGTCGAGCGCGGTCTGGTTGATCTCCACAATGGTGCCGTCGGGTCGCAGGAGGGCGAGGAACTGGTAGGTCTGGTCGAAGATCGCGTGGAAGCGCCGCTCGCTTTCGCGCAGGGCTTCCTCGGCGCGGATGCGCTCGGTCACGTCGCGGAAGGTGCCGGTGTAGATCTCGCGTCCATCCGGCAGCTTGCCCTTTTCGACCGAGAGATCGACGAACAGCCGACGCCCGTCCTTGGCGACCACTTCGAAGGTTCGGGTACGTCCGAGGATCGCCGTCTGACCCGTACGCCGATAGTGCTCCAGATAGCCGTCGTGTAGCGAGTGGTGCGGCTCGGGCATCAGCAGCTTGATGTTCTTGCCGACGAGTTCCTCCGGTTTCCAGCCCATCACCCTTTCGATCGCGGCCCCCGCCATCAGGATCGTCCCGTGGTCATCGATGGCCACGAGCGGATCGAGCATCGAGGCGATGGCGGTGTTGGAGAGCATGGATACCTCGCCGGGAGTCACCGGCTTGGGTTGAGGGCGCAGTTCGACAGCCTTTTCCATTCCTTGGACATCCTCCCTTGGTATGCCAAGCACGGGTCGGGCAGGCGGTAGTACCTGCCGTCGCCGATTGTAATGCCATGTCGGGGCGGCGCTCATCGAACGCGCCCAAATCTACGCTCCCTCTACGGAGCAAGCAGTCCGCTGGAGTGCGTATCCCCGCTGCCGAGATGCGCGTAGGGGCCCTGGGAAGCTAGATTGGGCTTTGCATGAGCGCACCCGACCTGAGTTTCCTGGAAGGCCACGATGTCGCCGTCTACTCGTTTGCGAGCTGCCCGGACTGCGTCCGGCTGAAGCGCTGGATGCAGGCGTATGCGTTCCCCTACCGCGAGGTCGACATCGATGCCGATCCTGCCGAGGGCGATCGACTCGAGCGCGAGACCGGCAAGATGGCGGTGCCCTTTCTGCTGATCGACAACCAGCACTGGGTCCGCGGCTATCACAAGGAGGTGCCCGGCCGTTTCGACCCCGTGCTCTTCCTGCGGGAACTGCGCGGCGCACTGGCTGGCTGAACACTGGCTGGCTGGGATGCTGCCGGCATGCTCGGCGTCTGGAACAGTTGGGCCTCGTCCCGCTGCAACAGCTCATCCAGCAAGGGATGCTGGAATCGGCGCTCGGTGGTGATCGCATAGAAGCTCTCCGCGAGGTCCGGGAGCATGCACATCTCGTGCAGCAGCCCCTCGCGCAGTTCCTCGCGCACGACCACCGAAGGCACTAGCACCAGAGCATCGGTGTCTCGGGCCAGCAGGCGCATCGTCGCCATGTCATCGACTTCCGCCAACACTCGCGGGCGGACGCCGAGGCGCTCGCAGAGTGAGTCGAATTCCGTGCGCAGGTCGCTGGCGATGCCCGGGAGGATCATCGCGCGGTGCTCCAGATCCTCGGGGAAGCGGAAGTTCGCGTCCGGGCGGGTCGAGACGATACAGACGGGCTGGCGGGCCAGTTGACGCGAGCGGAATCGTCGGCCATCGCCAGCCGCGGCAGGTCGGTTGGACAGCACGAGATCGAGGTCGTGGGCGGACAGTTGGGCCAACAGCTCCTCCAGACTTCCCGAGTGGAGCCTGAGCCGCACATGCTCCAACTGGAGCACGGGGCGAATGAACGAGCGCTGGAAGTTGCGTGACAAGGTCGCCACCGCTCCCACGCGCAGCACGTGGCGACGGCGACGGCCCTCCCGGAGCGTCGAGACCAGCTCCCCGCCCGCCGCAAAGATCTCCTCAGCGTAGGAGAGCGTGATCTTCCCGGCCTCGGTGAGGACCAGACCACGGCCCTCGCGCGCGAACAGCTTCTGACCCAGCTGCCCTTCGAGCAGCCGGATCTGCGACGAGAGGGCCGACTGCGAGACCTGCAGGCGTCGGGCGGTCCGCGTCAGGTTGCCGTCACGGGCTACGGCCCAGAAATACTGAAGATGATGGAAGTTCACGACCGGGGCGCCTGATTTTTTTCTGAAAAAACGAACAGTTCGATCTGTATTCTATACTTTTCGAGAACAGAGGTCGCTGCTACGCTCTGGCCGTTTTCACGTACCCGCCCCCCCCCCGACATTCAGGAGCAGACGAACCATGCGCTACACCCGTGATTCCAAGGAACGCAAGCGAGTGACCCTCATCGAAGGCGACGGCATCGGGCCGGAGGTCGTGGGAGCGACCCGCCGCGTGCTCGAGGCCGCCGGGGCCAACATCGCCTGGGAGGTGCACAAGGCCGGCGCGGAAGTCTTCAAGGCCGGTCTGCCGAGCGGCGTTCCGCCAGAGACGATCGCCTCCATCCGCGAGACGCGCGTGGCCCTCAAGGGCCCGCTGGAGACCCCGGTCGGCTTCGGTGAGAAGAGCGCGAACGTGACGCTGCGCAAGCTGTTCGAGACCTACGCCAACGTGCGTCCGGTGCGCGAGATGCCCGGTGTCAAGACGCCCTTCGCCGGACGCGGAATCGATCTGCTGGTCGTCCGGGAGAACGTCGAGGATCTCTATGCCGGCATCGAGCACATGCAGACGCCGGGCGTCGCCCAGTGCCTCAAGCTGATGTCGAAGAAGGGCTGCGAACGCATCGTTCGACTGGCCTTCGAGGTCGCCGTCGCCGAAGGTCGCCGCTCCGTTCACTGCGCGACCAAGGCCAACATCATGAAGCTGACGGAAGGCCTCATGAAGCGGACCTTCGAGCAGGTCGCCAAGGAATACCCCCAGATCGAGGCCAACCACATCATCATCGACAACTGCGCGCACCAGTTGGTCCGCACTCCCGAGGCATTCGAGGTGATCGTCACCTCGAACATGAATGGAGACATTCTGTCCGACCTGACCTCGGGGCTGATCGGCGGGCTTGGCTTCGCCCCCGGAGCCAACATTGGCGATGACGTGGCGATCTTCGAGGCCGTTCACGGCAGCGCACCGAAGTATGCGGGCAAGAACGTGATCAACCCGACGGCTGTGCTGCTCTCCGCAACGATGATGCTGCGGCATCTGGACGAATTCGCCGCGGCAAAGGCGGTCGAAAACGCGATCATGTTCACCTTCGAGTCCGGCGTGTACACGCAGGATGTCTCCAAGACGGGCTGCGTTTCCACGAGCGCGTTCGCCGATGCCGTGATCGCGAATCTCGGCAAGCAGTCCGCGCGGTGGAAGACCCGCGAGCACAAGCAGCTTTGCATCCGCCCGCTGGATGCCCGGCGCGACTACGTGCGGCCCGCCACGCGCACCTGGGTAGGTGCCGACATCTTCATCGAATCGCCTGCTGCTCCGGAAGAGCTGGGTCGGCGCCTCGAGGCTCTGGTCGAGGGATCTGCGCTGCGGCTCAAGATGATCTCCAACCGCGGCACCAAGGTCTACCCGACGACGGGCGGGATGACGGACTGCGTCGACCACTGGCGCTGCCGCTTCATCCGCCGCGAGGGCGCCGGGCAGCTCGATGATGCAACCTTGCTGGGCCTCCTCGGCAAGGTAGGATCCGCCTACCGATGGATGCATGTCGAAAAGCTCGAAGAGCACGACGGGGCTCTGGCCTACACACGCGCCCAGGGCGAAGACTGAGATCCGAGGCAGCCCATGGCCAGCGCGCGTCATCCCTATCAGGGTGAGCGCGCGGCTTTGCTGACCCAACACGCCAAGGAGCGCGTGATCGCCCCTGCGTGGCGCGAGACCTTCGAGGCAGAGGTTCTGGTCGTTCGGGATTTCGACACGGATCTGCTGGGAACCTTCACGCGCGAAGTCTCGCGCCAGGGAACCCAGCTGGATGCCGCACGCCGCAAGGCTGAACTCGCCTGCGAGCGCAGCGGGCTGCCGCTGGGACTGGGGAGCGAGGGCTCCTTCAGTCCGGGACCCTTCGGGTTGGGCAGCTGGAACAGGGAACTCGTCGTGTTCCTCGATGCTGCGCGCGGGCTCGAGGTGGTCGGACAGGCCTGCGAGCCGGGGCTGCACTGCCATGGGCTGGTCTCCTCGCTCGAAGAGCTCGTCGCCTTTGCCCGCGACGCGGGCTTTCCCGAGCACGGGCTGGTGCTGCGGCCAGACGACGAGCGCGGAGCGCAGGCGCGCAAGGGACTGCGCAGTTGGGCTGAGCTCGAAGCGGCCTTTTGCTCGGTGCTTCCTGCGGCTCAGACCGGGCGCGTGTTTGTCGAGAATGATCTGCGGGCGCACCAACACCCCTCGCGGATGGCGGTGATCCAGCTCGCGATGCGCGATCTCCTTACGCGCCTTGTGTGCCTCTGCCCGAGCTGTTCCCGGCCTGGTTTTGGGCATGTAGCGGCGGTGACGGGCCTGCCTTGTCAGGAATGCGGCATGCCCACCGAAGTACCGCGCGCGGACGAGTACGGCTGTCAGGCCTGCGGACAGCGCGAACGTCGGCCTCGGGAAGGGGCACGGTTCGCGGATCCCTCGCGCTGCGAGCAGTGCAATCCCTGAGGGAGGCTCAGGCCCCGCCCCGGATGCCGCGCGACAGGCGCGCCAGACCGAGCGCTGCGGGCAGCACGAGTAGCGCGGCGAGCAGCATCAGCAAGGCCACGCTCTCCAGCCGCCAGTTGAGTTGGTCCTCGGCCACGCGGATGTAGTCGTTGGTCAGTCCGAAGGATCCGTTCGAGTGATAGTGAGCACGCGCGGATCGGCTCATCATCAGGCCCCAGCACAGCCACAGATTTCGGGCGATGAGGAACCAGCCGACGGTGCCGTAGAGCAACCGCTCTAGCCGCGAGTTCGTGAAGCCCCCGTCTAGACACTTCCACAAGGCCAGCGTTGCGAAGAGCAGCTCCCCGCCGTGCCCGCCGAGCAGGTGCGCGATCTCGGAGAAGTCCGAAAATGCGAAAACGGGATAGGCGCAGCCGGCACAAGCCAATCCGGCCCAGCGCAGCCATCCGCCGAACTTCTGCCAGGCGAAGAATGCCAGCGTCAGCGCGATGCAGATCACGAGCAGCTTGCTCTGATCCCCGTGCATGGCGGCGGCGTGTCCATCCAAGGAGATCGCCGGGAACGAGGGCATGCCGCAGAGCCAAGCGATGCCGGCATGCCCCATCTCGTGCACCAGCGATGCGAGGAACCAGCCCATGTAACCGAGTATCGGGGTCAGCGCGAAGACCGGTGCTGTGAGTGCACCAAGCCCCAGATAGATCCAAGGCTCCCATCGCTCGCGCGACGCTCTGTGCGCGAGCGTTGCAACCGGCGCCGCCGCGGGACCCGGCCGAGGCGTCGCAGGCGTGGAAGCGACCGCGGCGATCGGCTCGCGACGCAGCAGGTTGCCGCACAGCCCGCAGACCAGCTCCGCTTCACGGCACTCGCGACGGCAGCGGGAACAAGCCTGTGCGAGGGCTTTCGACATCCTTGCGACTATCGGAAAGCGGGGCGCGCGGACTCAACTCCGCAACGCTGCGGTGCGTGTCAGGGTGAGCGAAAGCTCAGCACGAGAGGATCACCGAACAGCCGCCAGGAATATCTTTCCTGCAGCGGCTTCAGCGGCTTTCCGTTGATCCACGCGGATTTGACCGTCAGGGTCCCGCCGTAGCTGCACTCTGGGCCTTCGGTGGACAGATCAAGGTTCCAATGTCCGTCCTCGTGGACCAGAACCATCACCGAGTGCACGCTGCAACCAGGTGACTCGATCCAGACTTCGATGCGATGGGTGCCCGGCTGCAACACTTCGCCATCGGCCAGCACCACGGTCCCGCGAAGGGAGATCATCCAAGGAGAATCGGCCAATCCCGGCTGAGCCTCCAGAGGCTGGGCCTCGGGCTTTCCGCAGGTCAAAAGCACCGCGAGGACGCACACGCACAGGAACTTCAGAAAATGCCACATTGACCCCCCTGCAAACGCACCAGCGATGGGAATTGTTCCGCTGGCACGCCCGGATCAGTCCAGAAAGCGCAGTTCGATCGGGTCACCCAACGCGCTCCAACGGTGTTGAGCCTGCGCCGGGCGCAGGTTGCGCCCGTTGATGGAGGCGGACTGAACGGTCAGCGTGCCCGCGTAGGCGCACTCGGGCCGCTCCGCGGCCAGTTCGAGATCCCAATGTCCATCCTGCCTCACCAGCACCGTCACCGAGTGCACGGCGCAGCCCGGCGACTCGATCCAGACTTCGATGCGGTGGATGCCGGGCTCCAGCGGGGCGCCGCCGCCGAGAACGACGGTTCCCTGCAGCACGATGTTCCATGGCGAATCGGAAAAACCTGCGAGCACCTGCGGTCCGCCCCCCTGCCGCGGATCTCCGCAGCCGACCGATGCGCACAGCGCCAAAGCGCAGAACCAAACTTTCATGGGGGGGATGCTCTCAACCCTCCATGAAGCCCTGAGTAACGGAAGATCAGGATGGAATGGGCGGAGGAACGACCAGCAGAGCCGTCGCCGGAGCGCGGGCCAGCGTCTGCGTGACGCTGCCGAGGAAGGCCGCGCCCAGAGCCGAGCGCCCATGGCTGCCGAGCACGATCAGATCGAAGCGCGCCGCCTGCTCCTCGATGCACTCGGCGGGGTCGCCCTCGAGGAATAGGGCCTCGTCCGCGAGACCCTGGCGCTTCAGCTCAGCATGGAACTCCGCCTGCGTGCGCTTGCGCAGCTCATCGACGACGAGGTGCGGCTCCGGCATCGGCATCGTGCTGGTTGCCCCGAGAGTCGGTGGCTCGAAGACGTGCGCCACGGTCAGCTTGGCACCCAGTTCGCGCGCCAGCGACTGCGCATGCGCGAGCGAGGACCGGGAGAGTGCCGAGAAATCGATGGGCGCGAGAATACTGCGAACCGCCCGCGCGGGCTGTGGCTGAACCCATACGGGAATGCGCGACTCACTCAGGACGGCGCGCAGCGTGTTCTCGAAGGAGACACCGCGCCGATGCCGATGCGGACCCAGGAACAGCAGGCGGGCGCCGCTCGTGCGGGCTCGCTCGCTGATCACGCGGGCCGGCACACCGATCTCCACGGCGAGCAGTTCCGGATCGGGCGTGTAGATCGGCTGCATCGAAGCGGGCACGCGCGAGGCCCACAGGCCCAGGTTGCCGCGCAGTTGAGCCAGCGCCGCATCGCGACCCTGTGACCATTCGGCGAGCTTCTCCGCGGCGCCGAAAATCCACGGGCGCTCGGGAAAGGCATGGATGTACTCCACACGGGACTGTCCGCGGCGCGCCAACCACAGCGCGGCCTGCAGGGCGGCTTCACAGGCGCCCTGAGAATCCAAGGCGACGAGAATCTTTTCGGGGAGGCTCATGCCCTCCAGCAGACCCGGGAGCCGGCCCCGAACCCATACGGTCTCGGACGCGAGTCTCCCGGGCACGAATGCGTAGGCAGCATGCTCGCCTGCCTGAGCCTACAGATTCGTCCACAGCGGCAGCTTCTCGCGGTGGACGAGGTGATCGAGCCACAGGTTCGAGATCTTCTCGCTGACCGAGTTCACGCGCAGGCGCTGCATCAGGTTGTCGAAATCCACGCGATCGAGCGGCTGGTCCTGGTTGAAGCAGCTGAACACCGGCGCGATTTCGACGCCCGTCTCCGGATCCACGTGCTTGCACAGGCATTGCGCGCAGATCTCCTTCATCATGCACTGCATCGGCGAGTTGATCGATCCGATGGCGATATGGCCAGCCTTTAGGTGCGGCTTAAGCACGCCGAAGCGCGCCGCCTTGACCGCGTTCATCATGCGATCGGAGCCGATGCAGATGATGCGCTCGCAGCCCGTCAGATCGATCTTCGTGGCCCCGAACTCGCCCTTGGCGTAGGCCTGCATGGCCTGCACGACATTGCCGCGGAAGTGCCGGTCGTACGGACGCGCGGGGTTGGTCTCGATGGCCGCGCCGGAGTCCGTCGACCAGATCACGACATCGGCCGCCGATTCGAGTTCTTCGCGCTTGAAGAGGTCCTCTCCGCGGCGGAAAGCCGCGAAGTAGACCACCTCGCAGCCGCGTTTCCGCAGCGCGCGTCCGATCGAGAACAGCACCGCGTTGCCCAGACCGCCGCCCGCGAGGATCACGCGCTCGTTCTCGGGGATCTCGGTGGGAGTGCCCGTCGGGCCCATCACGACCACTTCCTCGCCGGGCTTCAATATCGCGCACAAGCGCGAGCTGACGCCCATCTCGAGCACGATCATCGAAAGTAGGCCTCGCTTGGGATCGGTCCACGCACCCGTGAGCGCGAGACCCTCGAAGCACAGGCGCGTATCGCCCGCCAGCGGCGCATTCACCTCGAAGTTCTGCAGGCGATAGAACTGACCCGGCTGGAACTTGCGCGCGGCGGCGGGTGCGTGCACCACGACCTCCGTGATCGTCGAAGTCAGACGGTTGACCTCGCGCACCGTGCAGCGCAGCTCGAAATCGAGCTTCTGCGTCAGCTCCCGCCACTGCGTGCGGCGAGAGGCAATGTCCTGCGCGGAGTGGGAGAGTTTCGCGATGCGCTCCTCGTACAGCTTGCGCACGTGCTCGTAGCCGTGGCGCGCACTCGCCATGGCCTTGACGACATTGCCCGCGTAGGCCGGGTGGTTGTCACCGTAGACGCTGACCGTGTGCCGACCGTCGTCGAAGCTCGTCAGGAAGCCGGTGCCTCCGGCGTCCTTGCCGCGCTTGACCGGCACGCGCTGGCCGTTCTCCTGGCGGTAGACCTGGAAAAACGACTGCTTCTCGTCGAGTTGGAACGTTCCGGGACGCTCACGCTCGTACATCGTGTTGGGCGAGGTGCCCGCCGCGACGAGGATGCTGCGCGCCGCCATTTCGACCATCTCGCCGCTCGCGCGCCACTTGCCGTTTTCGTCCTGATTCTGGCGCTCGAAGACGATGCCCCGTACGGCGCCATACTGGTCCAGCAGCGCCTCGGTCGGTGACATGCACTCAATGAAGGTGATGCCTTCCTCCAACGCCTTCGTGACCTCTTCGTGGTTGAGGCGATAGGCCGGCGAGTCTTCCATGGACTTGCGATAGACGAGCTTCACGCCACCCCAGCTGCGCACCAGCGTCACGAAATCCGGATCGCGCTGCTCGCGCCCGGCCTTGGCGCGCTCGGCGATCACGGCGCGGCCGTGACCGAGGAACTCGTTGAGGATCTCGGTCTCCTCCGCGTTGAAGAGCTTGCGGATCACAGCTTCTCCGAAGCGGCCGCACAGCTCGTCGAAGCGCTGCGTCAGCTTCTCGACCTGGCCGGGATAGTAGGCCAGCGCCTCCGTCGTCGTGTCGATGCCCGTCAGCCCGCCGCCGATCACCACCACCGGCAGGCGGATCTGCAGGTTGGCCATCGAGTCCTTCTTGAAGGCGCCCGTCAGCTGCAGCGCCATCAGGAAGTCGCTGGCCTTGCGGATGCCGCGCGATAGGTTGTTTTTCATCTCGACGATCGTGGGCTTGCCTGCGCCCGAAGCGATCGCGATGTGATCGATGCCGAGCTCCCAGCAATCCTCGAGCTCGAGCGCACCGCCGAAGCGCGTGCCGCCGTGCAGCTCGAAGTTCTCGCGACGCAAGAGCGACAGATACGGCAGCGTCAGGAAGTTCTTGTCCCAGCGCACCGTGATGCCGTACTCCGAAACGCCTCCGAAGCCGAGCAGCACACGCTCGTCGAGCTCCGACTTGATCTGGCCCCAGGATTCGAAGGGAATCGCCGGGAATTCCTTGGGGGCGCTGCTCGCGCGGCCAGTCCACGAACCCGGCAGCGGCTCGACCTTGAGGCCGTCGATGCCGATCACGCCGAAGCCCTCCTGCGCCAGATAGTGCGACAGCGTGTAACCGGCCGGCCCCATGCCCACGACCAGCACGTTGATGCCGTTGTACGGCAGGGCGTAGGGCCGCACCGCGCGAAGCGCGTTCCAGCGCGTCAGGAACAAGTAGATCTCCGGGCCGAAGGGGAAGCGCAGCACATCCGTGAGCACATTCGTCTCGACCTGCGGGATGTTGACCGGTTCCTGCTTCTGGTAGATGCAGGCCTTCATGCAGTCGTTGCAGATCCGATGTCCCGTGCCCGGGCACATCGGGTTGTCGATCATGATCATCGACAGCGCCGCCAGCGGATCGCCTTCGGCGAACAAGAGGTGCATCTCGGAGATGCGCTCATCCAGCGGGCAGCCGTTGAGATCGATGCCCAGCGGGTTCTTGGTCACCTGCTTGGTCTTCTTGTCGAGCAGACCGCGCGAGCAGGAGTCTTTCTCGCGCTCGTGGCAAAACACGCACTGATCCAGTTGATTCAGCACTTGGCCCAGCGTGCCGCGGTCATCGGTCAGCTTGAAGCCATCGCGCATGCGGAAGTGCTTGGGGTTGCTCTCGATCGCCTCAGGCAGCTTCGGATCGGGCCGCTCGTGGTGCACCAGGCCGTTTTCCCAATCGACCGTGTGCGCCTCGCGCAGCGAGCGCCACTGGGAAAGCGCCTTGTCCCCCGCCGTGCGGCGCAGCTTGAAATCCTGAGCCAGCAGCGCGAGCGCGCCCGCCACGGTTTCGCCCGAGCCCGCAAAGGCCGGCGCATCGGCGCCATCGGCGCCCTTGGTCGCGCAGAAAAAGCTCGTGCCTGCGGGAGCTGCTTCGGCAGGGCTCGCGCGCTCGAGCAGGTTCCAGACCTTGGCCGCGTAGCGCTCCTCCTCGTCCTCCGCGATGCCGTCGATGCCCGGGAGCTTCTCGAGCAGGCTTTGCGCGCGCGCACGCACGCTCGCCGCGTCGAGACCTTCGACCTCGGCCGCGCGCACGTTCTTCTTCACGAAGCGATCGCGGAAGCGGTAGACGATCTGGCGCTGCTGCAGATGCTCGCGACGCGCCTGGGCGTGTTCCTCCACGCGGAACAGGCGTGCGAGGAAGCGCGACTGGTGCCGACCCACCTCGATCAGCAACGTCGACTCCGCGGGGCCGCTCTGGCGCTCGCTGCCATCGCTGTGCTTCTGCCAGCGGGCTGCTAGCCCCGCGTCGGCGGCCGCCATCTCCTGAAGGAACAGGGCGTGCAGGTCCGCCAGTCGCTCCGCCCTGTGCAGGTCGACGAAGCTGAAGCCGGGATAGCCGAGTTGGAGGGGCTTGGAGGGCGCTGGGCTGGCCTGTGCGGGGAGGGTTCGCTGGGTCATGATCGAACCAGACAGGATAGCGTGCTGGAAGGGCGGCCCCTAGCCCCTCTGGAATAAAGCAAACTCCTACCGTGAGGGCTTTTCCCGCGGAGGGACGGTCGCCGGCTTCTCGGAGCCCGCCCCCGCCAACAGGGCAAAGGCCCGGGTCGCCAGGCCCGTCGTGAGCTCCTCGTTGACGCTGCGCTTGGTGTCATTGCGCATCAGACACACCGCGTACCAATCCCCGCGCTTGTCCTGAACGAGATGCGCAAGGCACAGCACGCCCGGCTCGGAACCGCCCTTGTAGCCCACATAGGGAAAGTCCGTCTCCGAAATCGCGAGCCCCCGGTTGATCGCCAGCGCACCGCGCGCGAGCGAGTTGCCCTCCGTGCGCAGGCGCAACCAGTTGAGTGCGCGCATCAGGTCGCTCGCCGAGGCGAACCACTCGACTGTGTCGATCTCGCGCGGACGCGTCCATTGACCGGCCGTTTCCGCGAGCCCATCGAGCGGCATGCGCTCCGGCGTCAGTTCCTTGGCGAGGAATTCGCGGCGCGCGGCGACATCGAGCTTCGCGTAGCCCTTGGCGAGCTCACCCTTGCTTCCAAGCTTGAGCCGGAACATCTCCGAGGTGGAAAGGAACGGCAGCGAGCGCTGCGGCTGCGCGTTGCCCATCGCGGCCAGCATGCTCTCGACGCGCTCGCGGCCAAGCGTGTGCAGCAAGTGGTCGGTCGCCGTGTTGTCGCTCTCGCTGATCATGGCGCAAGTCAGCGCACCGATCGTCATCGGCATGCCGGCGGGCCAGGTCTGCAGGCGTCCGGAGGGCAGCGAGCGCCATTCGGTGCGCAAAGGCACGATTTCCTGCATGTCCCGCTGTTCCTCGAGCAGCGCGCCGAGGATGTAGAGCTTGAACGCGGAGCCGATCGCGAGCGAACGGTCGGGCTCGTGCGTGACAAGCGCCTCTGGCTTCTCCCCGAGCTTCCAGATGCCGAAGGAGGCCTGCCCGGGGAGCTTGGCGATGTGCTCGACCAGCGCGGAGAGGTCGGCGATCATCGGTTCGGGCGGCTGGAAGAACAGGCCGATGATCGAGTGCGGCGCCTCCTCCTGCAGGGTCAGGGAGATCGGCATGCCGAAGCCTTCGCGGGTGATCGCGCGCCAGCGGCCGGACCATTCGCCCTTCTTCTCAAGCACCTCAAAGCGCTCGATGGCTCCGGTCTTTTGGAACAGATCGATCATCAGCGGGCGCAGCTTGGCGGCGGGAACCGCTTCAAGGAAGGCGGGCGCGAAGAGGTCTTCCTTCCATTGCGGTTGGGCCGAATAGGCCGCCTTGAGCTCCGCGAGGCGGCTTTCCACCGTCGCTTCCTGAGCCACGAGGGAAGTGCACAGCAACAGCCACAGCCACCAACGGATCATGAGGTAACTGTACGGTCCTTCTTGCATCGGAAACAACCCGATCCCTGCGCCCGGGAAGATCCCGGAAAAGCGTGTAGCCGGCCTGTTCGAGAGGAATATCCTCTGGCTACCCGCTGTCTCTTGCTCCCCATGCCAATGCCGCCCACCACCGCGACCATCGATCCCCAGACTTTCCAGCGCACCGAAGCATTCGTTCAGGCCGTCAGGGACCGGGTCGGAACGGTCGTCGTCGGTCAGGACATCGTCGTGGAGCGACTGCTGATCGCGCTGTTTACGGGCGGCCACGTCCTGCTGCAAGGCGTTCCCGGACTCGCCAAGACCCTGCTGGTGAGCGTGCTTTCGCGTTCGATCGATCTGGACTTCGCGCGCGTTCAGTTCACGATCGACCTGCTGCCCTCGGACATCCTCGGCAGCGAGGTGCTCGACCAGCGCACGAGCGAATTCCGCGTGCGCAAGGGACCGATCTTCACCAACCTGCTGCTTGCGGACGAGATCAACCGCGCCGCACCGAAGGTGCAGGGCGCGCTCCTCGAGGCCATGCAGGAGCGCAAGGTCACGATCGGATCCGAGACCTTCAAGCTGCCCGCACCCTTCCTCGTGATCGCGACCCAGAACCCGGTCGAGCAGGCCGGCACCTTCGAGCTGCCCGAAGCCCAGCTCGACCGCTTCATGCTGGTCCACCGCCTGGGCTATCCGGCGCCCGCGGAGGAGCGCGAGATCCTGATCCGCAACGCCGCGCTGGGCATCCGGCGCGAGGACAAGGGGGCGATCGCCCGCACCGAGTTCGACGTACTCAACAAGGAACCGGTGGGCTCGACCGAGGAGCTGGTACGGGCAATGGAAACGGTTAGCCAGGTGCACGTGTCCGAGACCTTCATCGAGCACATCGTGGATCTCGTCAACCGCTCGCGCGTGCATCCCGCGATCGAGCTCGGCTGCAGCCCGCGCGCCGGCATCTCGCTGGTCAAGGCCTCGCGCGCGCGGGCCCTGATGCACGGCCGCCACTACGTGATTCCCGAGGATCTGTTCGCGCTGGCCGAGGATGTGATGCTGCACCGCATGCGCCTCAAGTACGAGGCTGTCGCGGAAGGCGTCTCCGGCCGGCAAGTGCTCGACGAACTGCTGCGTTCGCTGGGCCGCAATACCTGAAGCTGGAGCCGCACGCAATGGGCGAGATGATCGGAAGGATCCGTGACCACCGCACGCTCGACGCGCGGCAGTTCGCGATTGCCGTTCGCAAACTCGCCGACAGTCTTTCCTACGGCACGGATCGCTCCCCCTTCCTCGGCAGCGGCGTCGAGTACGTGCAGTCGCGCCTGTATCAGTTCGGCGACTCGGTGCGCGCACTGGATTGGCGCGTCACGGCCCGCACGGGCAAGCCGTACGTCAAGGAGTACGAATCTCCCAAGACGATGCCGGCCTATCTGCTGATCGACACCTCCGCGTCGATGACGGTGAGTTCCGTGGCGCGCAGCAAGTACGAGACGGCCTTGTTCATCGCCGGCGGCCTGGCGCTGGCCTGCCTCGATCGCGTCAGCCCGGTGGGCGTGGTGGGCGTCGGCGAGCGTGCGCTGCGCATCGAGCCGAGCCTCTCGAAGCAGAAAGTGATGGAGTGGCTGCTGCAGCTGCGCACCTACCGTTTCGATGAAGGCACGACGCTGGGCAGGCGCATCCGGGAGATCACGCCTCGGCTGGCGGAGCGCGCGCTGTTCATCGTGCTGAGCGATCTGCACGATGCCTCCGCGATGACCCCGCTGAAGCACCTGGTGCAGTTGCACGACTGCGTCGTGCTGCAACTGCAGGATCCCATGGAGACGGGTCTGCGCGGCGCAGGTTTCGTGCGCGCTGCGGAGGCCGAGACGGGCAGGGAGTTCACCGCTCTGGGTCGGAACCTGCGCGTCGACCCCGCCCGGATACGCTCCGAATTGCAGAAGGTCGGCATCGACCACCTGCTGATCCGCACGGATCAGCCCTATGCCCATGCGCTGCGGCATCTGTTCCGCAGCCGCAGCGGGCAGGCGCGAGGACAGCGATGAAGGGCCTTGCGGCGCTGTGCGCTGTGGGCGTCCTGTGCCTCGGCGCTCTGGCTCAGGAAGCGCGGGAGGTCCGCATCGGAATCACCACGCGCGTCGAGGGAGTGGTGCTGCCCGGCAGCGAGTTCGAGGCCCGACCCTTCGATGCGAAGTCGCCGCTGGTGCTGCGCATCACGCACGTCTGGCCGCACGGCTCCGACAGGCGCTACGACCTCGAGTTCTACGCGCTCGACCCCGGCGAGTACGATCTGGCGCAGTTCCTGCGGCGCAAGGACGGCACGGAAGCCGGTGCGCTGCCGAAGATCCCGGTGCGCGCTCTTTCCAAGCTGCCCGAGGGTCAGATCAAGCCGCACAGTCCGCAGCCCGGCGATCTGCCCGCGGTGGGCGGTTACACCCGACTGCTGATCGTCGGCAGCGTCATCTGGGTCGCGGGTCTGCTCGCGATCCTGCTGGTCGGACGCAAGCGCAGCGCCGTTCAGGTCCGCAAGGCCAAGCCGCTGTCGATGGCCGAGGAGCTGCGCCCGCTGATCGAAGCCGCCCGCGCGCGCAGCCTCAATTCCTCGGAGCGGTCTCAACTGGAGCTGCGTCTGGTCGCGTTCTGGCGGCAGCGGATGGGACTGGAGCAGAAGGATCCCGTCCAGGCTCTGGCAGCCGTGCGCGCCGATGCTCATGCCGGCGCGCTGCTGCGAGCGGTCGAACAGTGGCTACACGCGCCGGACAACCCGCGCGAAATCGACGTCGAGGCCCTGCTGGCGCCCTATCGCGAGGAGTTGCGGGCCTGATGGAGTGGATTGGGGTCTTCCGCCATCCCTCGCTGCTGGCGCTGCTCGTGCTGCCGGCTGCGCTGCTCTTGTGGACTTGGAGACGTTCAGGCCGCGGCGTGGTCCTGCCGCTGGACGAGTCGAGGATCCCCCACTCGCGGATGGCGCAATTCTTCCTGCGCTGCGCGGAGTCGCTACCGGCGCTCGCGCTGGCCGTGGTGATCGTCATTCTTGCAGGCCCGCAGAAATGGGATGTGCCGCGCTCCAAGCGCGCCTTGACCAACATCGAGTTCTGCGTCGATGTCTCTGGCTCCATGACCGCGCAGTTCGGCTCCGGCGATCGCTACACGGGGGCCATGGACGCGATCAACAAGTTCGTCGATGCGCGCAAGGGCGACGCCTTCGGCCTGACATTCTTCGGCAACAACGTGCTGCACTGGGTGCCGCTGACCACGGATCCTTCCGCCGTGAAATGCGCGCCGCCCTTCATGCATCCGCGGCAGCTGCCGTTCTGGTTCGGTGGCACGGAGATCGGCAAGGCGCTGCGCGCCTGCAGGAAAGTGCTGGTGGAGCGCGAGGAGGGCGATCGCATGATCGTGCTCGTGACCGACGGCTACAGCTCGGACTTGAGCGGCGGCGCCGACGAGGAGATCGCCCGCGAGCTGATCCGCGACGACATCACCTGCTACGCGATCAACATCGGGGAATCGCAGGCACCCGACGAGATCGTGCGCATCACCTCGATGACCGGGGGCGAGGCCTTCAACCCGGATGATCCGCGCGGGCTGGAGCATGTCTTCGCCACGATCGACAAGATGCAGAAGACCCGCATGGAGAAGACGACGGCCGAAGCCAGCGACCATTTCGGGCCGTGGACGCTGGTCGGACTCGGGTTGCTGGCGGCGCTGCTGCTGGCCTTCTTCGGCTTGAGGTACACGCCTTGGTAGATGAGTTGGATCGCTCCCAGTGGCCGCTGATCGCCGCCGCGGTCGCGCTGCTCGTGTGCGCCATGGCGGAGTGGCTGCATGCGCGGCGGATCCGGAGGGTGGCCCAGCTGGCTTTCGGGCCGAGCGGCGCCCCGGCCATCTGGGCGCGAATGGCGCCGGCGCTGCGTTCGCTCGCCTGTGCGGCACTGGCCTGGGGCCTGACGACGCTGCTCGTGATCGAGCCGCGCCGTTATGCCCAGAGCGGCTCGGATGAGGCTTTCGCAGCCGATCCCAAGCACATCCTGCTGGTGCTCGACGTGTCCCCCAGCATGCGGCTTGAGGACGCGGGTCCTGAAAAGAAACAGTCCCGGATGTCTCGCGCTCGCATCCTGATGGAATCGTTCTTCGAGCGCATTCCGCTGGAGGAGTACCGCGTCAGCGTGGTCGCGGTCTACAACGGGGCGAAGCCGGTGGTGATCGACACCAAGGACTTCGAGGTGATCCGCAACATTCTGGGCGATCTGCCGATGAACTACGCGTTTCCGGCGGGCAAGACCAAGCTGTTCGACGGCCTGGAAGAGGCGGCTCGGATCGCCAAGCCCTGGGATCCGCGCAGCACGATCGTGCTCCTGCTCTCCGACGGCGACACGGTTCCGGCGACGGGCATGCCGAGGATGCCCGAGTCGGTCAAGAGCGTGCTCGTGGTCGGGGTGGGCGATCCGCAGGTCGGCAAGTTCATCGATGGACGCCATTCGCGCCAGGACATCTCGACGCTCAAGCAGATTGCGGCCCGACTGGGAGGCACGTTCCACAACGGCAACGACAAGCAGCTCGCCAGCAGCCTGATCGCGCAGGCGACCGGAGCCGAAGAGGAACCCGTCTGGGAGCGGCTGGATCGGCGGGACTACGCCCTGATTGCGATTCTGGCGGGAGCGGGGCTGTTGGCCGTGCTGCCGCTGCTGCTGCACTACCTCGGGACTGCTTGGAAACCCGGAAGAAGGCAAAACCTAGCGGCGTCCTAGGGGTAAGGAGTAGACTCACAGCATGCGCAAGCTACTGATCTTCCTGTGGTTGCTGGTGCCGGTCGGTGCTGCGGCCTATCACTATGGCCCAGGTCAGGAGCATCTGCGCTCGGACGCCGCCGGTCAAGCGATCGCGCGCGCGCGTGACGCGGCGGTGCGCGCCTCGCTCAAGGCAGCGCTCGATGGCGATGAAGCGGCTCGCGAGCTGTGGGCGGAAGCGGAGAGCGCGTACGCAGAGGCCCTCGCACTGCTGCCCGGCGACAAGACCTCGGAAGCGCGCCAGCTGCGACTCGAGCAGGCGAAGGCGCAGATGTTCGTCAGCAAGCTCCCCGACGCCCGCCAAGGTCTGGAGACGCTAGTCGCGGAGCTGGATGCGGACGCGGGGGCGGATGCGGCGATGAAGCGCGAAGCGCGCTCCGCGCTGGCGAACGCGCAGTACTACACGACTTGGCTGATGCGCCTCGAAGGCGCGCCGGAGGCCGAGTGGCAGGCCGAAATCGACGCTTCGCGGCAGAATTACAAGCTGGTCGCGGAACAAGCACTGGCAGGTTCGGACGCCAAGTCCGCCAAGGTGGCTCAGGATGACCTTGAGTCCGCCATCCGGCTGGCTCGGATGGACATCGCGGATCTGCAGGGCCTTCCGCTGCCATCGCAGTGAAAGGGCTGCGGAAGCGGCCGCGGTCGCGGCAGCAAGGGCAAAGGCAAGAACCAGGGCAAGCAGCCTTCGGATGCTCGCGGGGCCGGCAGCGGGCCGCCCCCGGACGGCTCTGGTTCCTGAATCCAGACATAGCCGCCCTTCGCCGCGCGACGGGCGGATCCTCATCGCTGGTGGAGTTTGTTGCATGAATCCGCGCATTTGGCGCCCGTATGCCTTCGTCTTCTGGTCTCTGACGGCAGTTCCGCTGCCTGCCCAAACCGTCATTGTAAGGAGCTCCGCAAGCATCCCCGCGAGCTCCATCTCCGCGGCCGGTGTGATCGAGGAGCCGGACGAATCCACCGATCAGGAGCCGATGGAGGTCGAGGAAGCGCCGCAGGAGGCGGAACCGGCCAAGGGCAAGAAGGAGGAGAAGCCCACGCCGCGCGGCGAGCGCATGAAGCGCAACAACTACGATCGACGCCCGTCGACGATCCTCAAGGTCTGGTCCACGCCGGTGAAGCCGCCCGAAACGACGGCGGCGAACACCGCTTCGGACGCCGAAGCCGTCGAACCTCAGCCGAAGGAACCCGCCGCTCCCGCGGAAGGAGCGCCTGCGGCCGAGACGGAGAAGGCCGCAGTGGAGAAGGCGGCAGTGGAGAAAGCAGCGGCATCGAAGGCCCGCAACAAGGCCAAGGAAGAGGCCGCGAAGAAGAAGGCCGAAGCCGCGGCCATCGAGAACGAGGCGCTTGCCATGCAGCGCATGGTGACGCTGGGCGACTGGGTCGGAATCAAGAGCTACCTCGCCGGCCTCACGTCCAAGGCCGACAAGAAGGTGATCTACGAGCACCTGCTTACGGCGCTGATCCGCGGACCACAGGAGCGGCCGGAGGTCCCGCCTCAGGGACAGCGCTACATCGAGAAGAATCGCTTTGATCCCGCCGACATTCTGGGTCTGGCGGAAGCGAGCGCGCTCGAGCTGACGAAGGAACAGCTCGCGCAATTGGGCACGCTGCTGCGCCTCTCGCTGGAACAGGGCAACCAGCTCGACACGCTGCTCGCGGGACTGCGGCCGCGCATGACGGAAGCGCAGTTCGTGCTGCAGCGCCGCCCACTGGCACGCGTGCTGGCCGCGGCGGGCGAGCTGGTCGCCATGGGTGAATTCCTGCCTTCCGTGGACGAGGCCGAGAAGTCGAACGACCGCGAGGGCCTCAACCTGCTGGCGCGCCATCTGCTCGCCCAAAACGCCAAGGACGGCAAGATCGAATGGCTGGAGGGCGCCTGGAAGGTCACGCAGGCGGCCTTGGCTGCCGGCGATGTCGACGAGAAGGAAAAGCAGGAAGCATTGAGCCGCGCCGTCGATCTCGCGCCGCGCATCTCGAAGGAACTCGGCCAGAAATGGCTCGATGAGAGCTTCACGGCGCGCCCCGAACGCGGCATGGAAATCCTCGCCTCGATCGGCGGCAGCACATCGACCGCGCTGGCGGCCAAGGCACCGCAGCCCGAGGAGCGCAAGAAGCTGCTGGAACTTCAGGTCACCGCCGCCAAGGCTCTGCTGACGGCCGCACCGGAACGGGCCCAGTCCTGGGCTCGCGAACTCTCCCTGCTGGCGAACAATTGGCTGCGCGAGGCGCTCGTGACCTATCAGTTCGACAAGTCGAACTCGCTGGGGCCGAAAATGCAGCGCGACACCTACGGCAACTTCTACTTCTTCGACGAGGAGTACCAGAACCGGGGCAACGCGCCGTCACCGCTGAAGCCCGGCGAGATTCTTGAGCTGCGGCCGAGCGACGTCTGGCTGGACTTGGTCGAGGAGTCGCTGCGGCCCAAGTATCACATGGTCTTCGCGCAGCTGTATCTCAAGGTGGGCGAGGAAGCCAAGGCCTTCCCCTACATCGAGGCGCTGGCCAAGGTGCATCCCAAGCCCGCCAAACAGCTGGTGGACGAGTTCTTCCGCGTGTGGGCCAAGAACCACAATCCGGACCAAAACCAGAACCGCAACCAGTACGTGTACTTCTACGGCTTCGAGGAACGCGCCAACAGCATTCCCCTGACCCGTTCGAAGCAGGAGCGCAATCTGGAAGAGCTTGGTCAGTGGGTGCAGCGCCTCAAGGCCCTCCCGATCGAAGACATCGTCGATCCCAAGCTGCTCGCGCAGGCGTTCACGGCGGCGCACAGCAAGGCCGAGGTCTACCGCCTCGAGACCATCGAGCGCATTTTCGGCTCGATGAAGGCGCTGGATCCCGAGACTCTGGCCACGCTGATGGAGCAGATGCGCACCAATCTGCTCAACATCTGGAACGATCCCGCCGTGCAGCGCGATGCCAAGACCAAGCGCAACAAGCAGGACATCGAGGTCGAGGTGCTGCGCGGCTACGAGCTGGCCCAGGCCACGCTTTCCTCCGCTCTCGCACAGCATTCCAGCAGCTGGCAGCTGGCATTAGCCGATGCGGCCCTCCGGCACGATGAGAACGACTACCGCAAGAAACTGAAGAAAGACGCGGGCTTCTCCGAGCGGCGCCAGGATGCCCTGAACCGTTTTGCGGCAGCCGCGGAGCTGTACCGGGTGCGAGCCGAAACCCTGCCGCAGGAGCAGGAGTCCGCTGATGTCTACGTGACCTGGTTCTACGCGGCCCTCGGCGCCGTCGACCTGCGCGCCATCAACCATGAGCGCGTGGCGGCCGACAGGGAATTCCCGCGGATCAAGGCAGCTTTGGCTGCGATACCCGGCGAAAAGGGCGAACGCCATCTGGCGATATTCACCAACACGCTCTTCACGCGCATGGGCAACGCCAACCCAGCCGTCAAGTTCCGCTATGTGCGCGAGGGACTGGGGATCTGCGGCGACCACGATCTCGCCAGCGATGCGCGCAAGCTCTACGACTACTACAAGGATCTTGTCACCGAGATCCGGCTCGTCGCCAGCATCGACGGCTCCGATCGCGTCGGGCACGATGAATCCTTCGGCCTGCGCGTCGACATCCGCCACACCAAGGAAATCGAACGGGAATCCGGCGGATTCGGGAAGTATCTCCAGAATCAGAACGCGCTCAACTTCTCGTTCAACTACGGCCGTCCCACCGAGGACTACCGCGACAAGTTCGAACAGGCGGCACGCGAGGCGCTCAAGGAGAACTTTGAAGTGCTTTCGGTCACCTTCAACAGTCCCGAAACCCAGTCGGTCGCCGCTTCGGAGTATGGCTGGCGCACGACCCACTACGCTTACCTGCTGCTGAAGCCGCGCGGGCCACAGGTGGACCGCATCCCCTCGCTGCGTCTCGATTTGGACTTCCTCGACACCTCCGGCTACGCCGTCCTGCCGATCGAAACCCCGATCGTCGCGCTCGACTGCACCGCTCCCAGGGGCGAGCCGCGGCCCTTCGAGGGATTGCAGCTGTCCCAGACCCTGGACGAGCGTCAGGCCAAGGATGGCAAGCTCGTGATGGAGGTCAAGGCACGCGCCATCGGATTGCTACCGTCCTTCCAAGACCTCGTGCAGTTCGCGCCCGGGGATTTTGAGATCGTCAAGCGCGATGACACCAGCAACTCCGTCGTCAAATTCGACGATGAAGGCAAGGGCGAGGGCGTCCAGTGCGAGCGCACCTTTACGCTGACGCTCAAGGGACGCGAAGGACTCGCCGAGCTTCCCAAGGAGTTCGCCTTCCCCACCCCGAAGGTCGAGGGCGCCAAGCTGGAGAACTTCCGCTACGAGGATGCGGATCTGGCGAGCGTCGGACCGGTTGTGGCCCTCGAACGTCAGTACGGCAAGCAGAGTCGGGCGTGGATCTGGTGGACAGCCGGACTGGCCCTGCTGGCGGGTGGAGCCTTCGTGGCCATGCGCCGCAACCGCCCCGTGGAAACAGCCGGTGAAGGCGGCGTTGCGCTTCCGGACGAGTTGACGCCATTCACCGTGCTCGGCTTCCTGCGCCAGATCGAGGCCAACGGCGTTGCCAGCGACCGCAGGTCGGCGCTGCAGGCCGAGATCGCACGGCTGGAAGAGCACTACTTCGGCACCAGCGGCGGTGCTTCACCGGATCTCTCGCGCATCGCCAGAGAATGGGCGGCGCAGACGCGCTGAGCGCACTCGACCGACAAAGCGCCTGCAAGCCATGACGCTGCCCCGGTTCGTGCCTCACACCCAGCGCCATGTGCCCGAGGTCTCCGCGGAGGAGGCCGCACGGCGCTTCCACGCCGTCCTCAGCCAGCGACGCAGCATCCGCGAGTTCAGCACTCGGCCGGTCTCCCGCGAGACGGTGGAATGGCTCGTCCGCTGTGCAGCCAGTGCCCCCAGCGGCGCGAACCGCCAGCCTTGGCGCTTTGTCTGCGTGCAGGACAAGGCGATCCAGCATCGGATCCGCGTCGGCGCTGAAGCGGAAGAGCGCGAGTTCTATGCCCGGCGCGCCACACCCGAATGGCTCGAAGCGCTCGCACCTTTGGGCACCGACGCGAACAAGGAGTTCTTGGAGGTCGCGCCCTGGCTCATCGTCGTCTTTCGACTCACCCGGGGCGATTCCGATGAGACGCTTTACTACACGCACGAGTCGGTCGGGATCGCCTGCGGCATGCTGCTCGCCGCGGCTCAGGATGCCGGACTTGCCACGCTGACGCACACACCCAGCCCAATGGCCTTTCTCGCGGAGATTCTCGGGCGCCCATCCCATGAGAAACCCAATCTGCTGATTCCCGTGGGCTACGCCAGCGACGACTGCCAGGTGCCTGAAGCGGCACTGCTGAAGAAGCCCTTTACGGAAATCGCGGTGTTTCTTTGATTCACCTTGAGCACAGCGTGTCCCTCTGGCCGACCTCTACGGCGATATGACTTCTCAACCCCTGCTTCGCGGCGGCATTGATCTGGGCGGCACCAAGATCGCATCGGTCGTCGTCGATGAGGACAATCGAGTGCTCGGGTCCGCCCGGGAGGAGACTCCGAAATCGGGCGGCTCTGGACGCGTGCTCGATGCAGCCGCGGCCACACTGGCAAAGGCCCTGCAGACCGCGGGAACCCCTGCTCGCGGCCTGCGCGCCGTCGGAATGGGCTCACCTGGCGCAGTGGACGCGGCGAAAGGCACGATTTCGCATGCCAGCAATGTGACCGGATTCGGCAGCCGGGTGCGAGCGGCTGAGGAGCTGCGGACACGGCTAGGGGTGCCTGTTTTTCTGGGCAACGATGTCGGCGTCGCGGTCGATGCGGAGGCGGCGCTGGGCGCCGGACGCCCCTTCGACTCCTTTCTCGGTGTGTGGTGGGGCACCGGAGTCGGCGGCGGCGTGATCCTGCAGCGCAGGCGCTGGCTCGGTCGCGGGCATGCGGGCGAGTTTGGCCACACGCTGGTGAAGAAGAATGGCGCCAAGTGCCCCTGCGGCAGGAAAGGCTGCCTGGAGGCCTATGCGGGGCGTCTTTCGATGGAGGAACGCGCAAGGAAATTCGCGGGCTGGGGCCGTACCACGGAGCTCTTCGAGCTGATGGAGAAAAAAGGGCTCACCCGGCTCTCCAGCGGAATCTGGGCCAAGGCCGTCGAGCGCGAAGATGCATTGGCGCTGGATATTCTGGATCGCGCCACGGAGGCCCTGGCGCTGGCCATGGCTTCCGCAGCCAACTTGCTCGACCTCGATGGAATCGTGCTCGGCGGCGGATTGGGAGCCAGGCTCGGTCCGATCTTCAAGGCCAAGATCGAGAAGCAGATGCACGAGCAGCTGTTCGTGCCCGAGCGCCCGCCCAGATTGGTGATGAGCGAACTCGGCGACGATGCGGGTGCGATCGGAGCGGCGCTGCTCGCCCGGCAGACGGCCTGAGCTGTATCCCCTAGCGGCGACCCGGCATGGCATCCACGCTCGCCTCCAGAAAGACATCCATCTGCTGACCCGGATAGACCGGCAGCGCGTCGGGAGCGAACGAATAGATCACCTGCAGGACCCGCGTGTCCACGCGCTCAAAGCTGTCTCCCGTCAGCGAGCGCTTGGGCAGCACATAAGGGTCGACGCGTACGAAGGTCAGTTCGGTCGAGAGTTGCCCGTTGCCCTTCACGAAGCCAAGACCCTTGGCGTCCCTGCGAAAACGCCAGGCATCGTTTTCATCGATGTCCACGCGCACGTGCAGCCTGCGGAGATCGCCGAGCAGCAGCAGCGGGCGTGACCCCGAGGCGGCTTCCGCCCACTCCCCCGCGCGAGCGTTGAGCTGCAGCACCGTGCCTGCGATGGGAGCCCTGACCGTGCGGCGCGCGATCTCGATTTCCACTTCGCGCACGGCGGCTTCGGAGGACTGCACGCGCGCCTCGGCGAGCTTGAGCTCTGGCTCAAAGGCTCCGGCCTTGGTGCGCGAATAGACTGCCTGTGCGCGCTGCAACTCGGCCTCGGCGCGCTGGACCGCAAAACGTCTGGCGAGGCGCAGGTCTTCACTGACGGCACGCGGGTCCCGTAGGCCTTCGATCAGCGCCAGACTCGCCTTGGCGTCAGCGAGCGCGACCTCTGCTCTGGCGACATCCGCCTGCAGCGGCGGCAGATCTTCCGTTCGCGGCAGGGCGCGCAGGCGCGCGAGTTCCGCCGCGGCCTCCAGCACCTGTGCACGGCGCGTGCCCAGCGCGGCTTCCAGAGACACCGTCTCGAGCCTCAACAGCGGATCGCCGGCATTCACCACCTGCCCGCGCTCGATCATGACCTGCTCGATGCGGCCGGAAACAGGCAGCCCCACGGCGATGTCCTCGCTCGCGCTCTCGATCAGCCCGGCGCCGCTGATGCGCTTTGCAAACTCGGGGCGCGCGGGCTCGGCCTGCAGGGGAGCGATGGGCATGGGGGTGCTGCCGCGCTGGATCGTGTAGCCCGCGACAAAGAATCCCGCGAGGCTGAGGGCCGGAATGATCAGGCGTTTGGCGTTCATGAGGCTTGTTGCGGCGTGGTGTCTTCAACGATGCGACCGTCTTCCATGCGCAGGATCCGGTCGGCGAAGGAGTAGATGCGTGAGTCGTGCGTCACGACGATGAGCGCGCGCTCAGGCCGGCGGCCGACCTTGACCAGCATCTCCATGACCTTGTGGCCGTTCTCGGCATCGAGGGCGCTGGTCGGCTCGTCGCAGACCAGCACGCGCGGCTCGTGCACGAGTGCTCTGGCGATCGCCACCCGCTGTTGCTGGCCTCCCGACAGCTTGCCGGGCTTGATGCCTGCGCGGTCGGCGAGCTCGAGCTGACCGAGCACCCCGCGCGCGCGCTGAAGGGCCTCTGACACGCGCATGCCCTGAAGAATCAGCGGCATGGCCACATTGTGCTCCACGGTCAGCGTGGGCACGAGATTGAGCGTCTGGAACACGAAACCCACGTTTCGGCCGCGCCAGCCGGTGCGTTGGCGCTCAGTGTACGCCTCCGGGTTTTCGCCGAAGATGCGGATCTCGCCGCCGTCCTTGCGCAGGATTCCCGAGAGGATCGAAATCAGCGTGGTCTTCCCGCAGCCTGAGGGCCCGACCAGCAGCGTGACTTCCCCGGCGCGAATCTCCAGATCCACCCCCCGCAGCGCCTGAACCGCAGTCTCGCCGGAACCGAAGCTGCGCGTCAGCTGCCGGCATTCGATGGCGTTCGCCGCACTCATCCCTTGAACACCACCGCCGGATCGAGGCTCAGGACGCGACGCAAGCTGAAAACAGCGGCCAGCAGACAGCACACGAGGATGCCGACGGCCCCGAGCACCACCACCTGCCAGGTCATCTGGAAGGCCAAACCGCTCTGCTCGAGGAAATAGCCCGAGATCGCGGCGATACCGAGCCCGATGCCGAGCCCCATCGCGGCTGCGAAGGCGACTTGCACGCTGACAAGCCTCAGCAGATAGCCGTTGCCTGCGCCCATGGCCTTCATGGCGGCGAAGGACTTCTGATTCTCGACCACGAAGTTGTGCAGCATCTGGGCCGCCACAAGCACTCCGATGATGAAGCCGAGCATGATCGTGACGCCGAAGTTCTCGAGGATTCCCGTCTTGCGCAGGATGAAGCCCTTCGAGAGCTCTTCGAAGCCCTCGGAGGTGTACGCTGCCAGACCGGTGGCGGCTTCGACGCGCCGCGCCACTTCCTTGGCGTCCGAACCCGGGCTGACGCGGGCGAGCACGAAGGTCATCAGCTTGCGTTCGCGCGGAGCCATCCGCAGCGCACGGCTGTAGGTCGTGTAGATGACCGCATCCCAGAAGAACTCGACCGAGCGCTTGGCCACACCGACCACTACGGCATCGTGATCGTTGATGTCGAGGCGGTCCCCCATGCGCAGGGCACGAGGACCTTCTCCCTCCATCCCGCGAGTCAGGCGCAACGCGTCGTTGACATCGCGCACATCGACGATCACGGCGCGATCCTGTCTCAGGTCTTCGAGTCGGCCCTCGAGCATGATCGGAGGCGCGCCCGCCAGGGTGGCATCGTCGATGCCGACCATGCGCACGTTGCGTCGCGTGCCGTCTGGCAGGCGCACCTGGATGTAGGCCTTGTACATCGGAACCGCCCACTCGATGCCCGCCACGCCGCGGACCCGCTGAAGCGCATTCGACTGGATCGGTTTGCGGTCTTCGGTGAACTCGGTCTGCGTGTCCATGATCCACAGATCCGCCTGCGCTGTGTCCCGGATCCAGGAGGCCGTGCGCTCCGTAAAGCCGGTGAAGATCGATGCCTGCTGCGTGATCAGGAGCGCGGCAAAGGCCAGGCCCACGACGAGCCCGAAATAGCGGGCGCGATCGCCCAGCAGCATCTCCAGCGCCGTGCGGATCACTCCAGGCTCCTCATCCCGTGCCTGACAATCCAGCGCGTGTGCGGATGGTCGGATTCCGCCAGCCATTCGCTCGCCAGCGACCGCACCCAGTCGGGCCGGGTCTTCGAGGCATCGTTGATCCAGTTGCCGACCGATTTGCGCACATACAAGCTGTCATCCGCACTCACCGCATCGAGCAGCCTGCGGCCGAGCTCCGGCTGCTGCTTCAGTTCGAGGATGTGAGCGCACCACACGCCGCGGGGCCGCGTGGTCTCGACCGCGCAGCGGCGCACATGGGCATCCCGCTCCAGCGACCAAGGCTGCAGCAATCGGAAGGTACGCTTCAGATCGGCGGTCAAGTGCGGGCGCAACGCCATCCACGCGAATTCCCGAACGGCCATGTGCGGGTCGGCGGCGAAGCGGCGCGTAGCTTCGATCCGCTCCTTCAGGCTGAGACCCGGTCGCTTCTGCGCAAGGCAGCAGGCCCAATTCCGCACGCTGTCCATGGGATGACCCGCGAGCCGCTCGCGTACGCGCTCGCCCCGCTCGCCGGAGGGCAGGGACTCATGAATCGCGTCGACGATGGTCCTGGTGCGCTCCATGATGCCAAGCCCCTGAACCGCTTCCGCCGCTGCCGCGATGCGCGGTGTTTCGCGGCGCAAACCGGCTTGAGGCAGGGTACAGCGCACAAGCGTCGGCATGTCGATCGACATCCACTCGATCGCCGTCCGAGTGGGCTCCTCGCCGCGCGAAAGCGCCCGGCGCAGGCCGACATCGATGTCCGCCAGGCGTACCGCGCCCTTGCGAGGTTTGGCGTGCTGCTGCATGAAAGCTCCATTATGCTCTCCGCCCATGACCACGCGCATCGAGGAGTCTGTTTCGATTCCGCAAGACCCGAACCGGGTCTGGCCGCTGCTGGCGGATCCGGCAGCCTGGCCGCGCTGGATCGAGGGCCTCCAGAGCGCCGAAAGCGCTCCGCCCGGAGCTCTCGGCGACGGTTCGAGCGTTCGCATCGCCCCGGTCAAGGGGCCTGCCGTCGAAGCTCGAGTGGTGCATCACGTCCCGCGACAGGCGATCGAGTTGGAAGCCCGCGGGTTGCCGATGGACCTCGATGTCCGCGTGGAAATCCGACTCTCCCCCGAGGGGAGCGGTTCACGGGTCAGCATCACGATGTCCACCGAGCTCAGCGGCATGCTGATCTTCGCCGAGAAGCTGGTGGTCGCCAAGGGCAGCGCGGCCTTGCGGCGCTGGCTGGATCGACTGCTCCAGACGGCAGGCTGATCAGGGCTTGAAGCCCAGGATCTCGTCGATGGTTCCGGTGCTGACCGAGTGGTAGCGCGGTCGCGCCTTGGCGTAGATGGCCTTCGCTCGCGCCAGCCCGGGCTCCGTTCTGGCTAGCTCCTTGTAGAGGGGGCTCAGGAACTTGCGCCGGCCCACGTTCATCAGGAACTCCTCCAGCCGAGCGTCAGCGGGCTTGTAGCCGTAGCGAATGGCGAGGCGCAGCCAGAGCACGAGGATCTCACTGTTGCCCGTCTTCGTCAGACCGAAACGCGCATCGAGTCGGCTCATCGCCGCCGCGTCGAGATCCTGCTCGATTCCCTCGAGGAAATGCTGCCATTGCTGGGTCACCCAGCCCCCGGCGTCGATCGCGTCGACTTGCCTGGAGAGACGCCACTTGGTCAGTTCCCGGTCGACGCGGTTGAGCGCATCCGTGCTCGGTCGGGGGGCATCCGCTGGCAATCCCGGTTTGCGAATCCACTCGTCGATTGAGAGCGCCGCGTAGCGCGTCCGATCTTCGGCGATCAGCTCGGAATCGAGGAAGGCGAGGAATGTTTCCGTGGTGACGCTTTGAAAGGCGTGCTGGTCGAACCATTCCCGCAGGAAGCGGTCGAAGCGCTCGCGACCGGCCAGCTCCTCCAGACGAGTCAGGAACAGGGCGCCTTTGGTGTACGGAACGTCCGAGAATCCTTCGTCCGGATGCTGGTCCGCCCGCAGCCGGATGTGCAGTTCCGTCTGCCAGGGCTCAAGCTCCTTGAGCGTCCGCTCGAGATCGGCAATGGAAAGCTGCCGTTCCATGCGCGCTCGCTCGACGCCGAAGACGCTCTCCATGATCCGGCCTTCGAAATACACCGTGAAGCCCTCGTTGAGCCAGAAATCGCGCCAGGTCCCGTTGGTGACGAGGTTCCCCGACCACGAATGCGCCAATTCGTGCGCCACCAGGGAGACGAGCGACTTGTCCCCGGCCAGAATGGTCGGCGTGGCGAAGGTGAGCCGCGGGTTCTCCATGCCTCCGAAAGGGAAGGCCGGCGGCAGAATGATCAGGTCGTAGCGTTCCCAGCGGTAAGGACCGAAGAGACGCTCGGCCTCCACGATCATGCGCTCGGTGTCGAGGAGTTCCTCGCGCGCGCTCTTCACCAGCGCCGGGTCGGCCCAAACTCCGCAGCGCTTGGAAATCGGCTCGAAGGCGAGCTTCCCACAGGCCAGCGCAATGAGGTAGGAGGGTATCGGCTGCTGCATGCGGAACAGGTAGGCCCGCTGAGCATCCTGACCCAGCGATTCCGCGCTCATCACGGGGGTCAGGCCCTCGGGGACCCGCACGCGTGCGTCGTAAGTGATGCGCACGCCCGGAGTGTCCTGCAGCGGGATCCAGGTTCGGGTGAGGATCGATTGACCCTGCGTGAACAGGAAGGGGTGCTTGCGGCCGTGAGTTTGAGCAGGATCCAGCCACTGGACGGCCTCGCATTGCGCCGTCGTCTCGTACTCGATCGTGACGGAGCGGTCCTGCGGCTCCAACTCGATCTTCAGTTCCGGGCCGAGCACCTGGTCCTCCGCGCCAAGCGTCGAGGGGCGCGGTCTGCCATCCGCGCCTAGTACCCTTCCCAGCTTGAGGGCCTTGGCATCGAGCAGCAGGGGTGCCCGCGGATCCTTGCGCTCCAGATCAAGACGGACGCTGCCTCGAATCACCCGAGCCTGAAAATCGAGTTCGATGTCGAGGCTGGCGTGGGTGACTCGGACCGCCTCGGGGCGGGCGTGGCTGTGGACGTCCATGGAACGGCAGGCGCTCAGCAGAGCGACCAGAAGTGAGCAAAGCAGGAGGCGGCGGATCACGGTCCCGACAGGCTCGCGCAAGATCGCTCCATTGGCAACTGCCTGGTGTCGATTAGGATATTCTCTGCTGGAAGAGACCTGCGGTTGATGCCCCCCCGACTGCCATGGAAGGCCGCACTCGTGCTCATCGCGGGATTCGCCGCGGCGGGTGAGTTCGCTTTGCGCGCAGCCCGGTTCCAGTATCCATCCGCGGCCGATCGGGCGCTGCGTGCGCCGGCGGGTCCTTATGTGCTCGATCCGCAGCGGCTGTGGAAGCTGAAAGCGGGCGAACCCCTTCCATGGGCGCCCGACGAGCGTGTCAACGCGCGCTGCATGCGCGGCCCGGACGTTCCCGACGCTCGCTCCCAGACCAACCTGCGCTTCGCCGTGCTGGGCTCCGATGCCGCGCTCGGCGCGGGCGTGGCTTGGAACGAGACCTGGCCTGCGATGCTGGCGGCGGCGCTGGAACGCAGCGGGCACCCGACCGAAGTGCTGGTCGCGGCCTGCGAGGGAGCGACGGTGCGCATGTCGCTGGAACGCTGGCGCAGGGATGTGCGGGAGCTGCAGCCCGATTTGGTCTTCGTCTGCCACGCTGGCACCGATGAGCTGACCGCCGCAGCTTTGGGCATCAGCGACGAGGCGCGCCTTGCGGATCCTGCGCGCTTCTCGATCGAGCCGCAGCGCCTGGACGCGCTCCGCGGAGCCCTGCGCATGTCCCAGTTCGCCGACTGGATCCTCGACATCCAGAGTGGAGCGTACTGGCAGTGGCGCCAGCAGAGCCTCGATGAGCAGCGCCTACGCGCCGCGCAGCAGACTTTCGACGTCAAGGGCACGCGTCGGGTGCTGTGGAGCGAATTCCTCGAGCAGACGCGCATTCTGAGCGGCGAAATACGCCTCAGCGGCGCGAACCTGTTCCTGATGCCGATTCCAGGCGAGGAGCTGCTGCGCGGACGATCCCCTGTCGCCAGAGGCTACCTGACCGTCGTCGAGAAGCTCGCCGCCGAGGAGAAACTGCCGGCGCTTTCCCCGCTTTCGGTCCTGCAGAGCGCCAAGCTGCCCATCGAAACGCTCGTCAGGAGCGCAGCCCTGACACCTGAAGGACACCGGATCTTGGCCGAGCATCTGGCCTCCGTGCTCGTGCCCCGCGCAGGAGAGCTGCGCCGATGAACCGGATACTCAGATCGGAGACCCTGTGCGCGACCCTGCTGCTGGTTCTTTCGCTGGTGGCTTTCCTCTGGGAACCGATCAGCCGGTACTCGGATGTTCACTACTCGACGGCCGATTTCCTGCAGAACTTCTCGCTGCTGAAGGTCGAGCCCGGCCATGCGCCGCTCAACGCCGCGCTCTCCGACCCGCCCACCGAGATGCAGCCCTGGGCCATGTTCGCGCGCGACGAAATCGCCGCCGGACGCTTTCCGTGGTGGAATCCGCTGAGCGGAACGGGCGCCCCGCATTTCGCGAACTATCAGTCCGCGGTGCTTTCGCCGTTTTCCGTCCCCTTCTATCTGTTCTCATTCAAGCTGGCCCTGATCCTCAGCGCCGCGCTCAAGCTCTTCGCGCTGGGTTTCCTGACCTACCTGTTCCTGCGCGAGATCCGGCTCGGATTCATCGCCGGGCTCTTCGGCGCGCTGGCCTTCATGTACAGCGGCCACAATGTGCTGCTGCTCGCCTACCCGCACCCCGGAGCACTCGTCGTTCTGCCCGGTGGATGCCTGTTCGTCGAACGCGCCCTTCGCAGGGGTCTCGAAGGCCGAAACTGGTGGCGTGAGCTGGTCGGCCTGTGCGCCGTGATGGTCTGCGGGATCTTCGCGGGCAACCCCGAGCCCTTCTACTTCGCCGCGCTGCTCGTCGGAGCGTATGCCGCCGCACGGCTGTGCGGCGGCTGGATCGAGCGCCGCAGGGATCCCGGAAGCCTGCGGATCCTGCGCAAAGCGGCACTCGGGCTGGCGCTGGCCTGCGTCATCGCGGCCGGGATCGGAGCGATCCAGATCCTGCCCTTCTTCGAATACCTGCACAACAGCCGCGTTTACGAGCAGCGCAGCGCAGTTCAGACCCCACTCGATCCGCGCTACTGGCCGCTGAGCATGTTCCCGGACATCCTGGGCACGCCGCGCGGTCCGTATCTGCTCGGCTACGAGATTCCCCCGCCGAACTACGAGCTGATACTCACGGCGCACATCGGCGCACTGGTGAGCTTCCTCGCCATCCTCGCCGGAACGCTCGTGCGAAAGGATCGCCACGCGCGCTTCTTCTGGATCTTCGCGGGGCTGTGGCTGGTCTACGCCTACAACCTCTTCGGGCTCTCGCGCTTCTTCGCGTACATCCCCTCGCTAGACATGGCGCCCATGAACCGTAGTCAGGGAGACTGGCTGTTCTGTCTGGCGGTGTTGGCAGCGCTGCTCGTCGACCGGGTCATGCGAGCGGGCGAGACGCGGCGCTGGATTCCAGCGCTGGTGTTGCTGCTCTGCGCAGGAGCCTTCGCCTCCGCCAACCTGATCGGCGCAGACCGTCTGATCGCGGCCTTTTCGCAGGTATCCAGCCCCAACCACGACAAGTTCGCCCCCTTCGTGCCAACCCACATCGCACGCATGGGCTGGCTCTTCGCACTCGGCTGCGGGCTCGTGGCGCTCCTCTTGCTGCTGCGCGAGGGCCGATTCCGCAGCTTCCTGGCTCTCGGCCTGCTGCCGCTCGTGTTCCTGCCGACGGGCTGGCGCTGGCATGATTACAACCCGGTCTGCGAAGACCGCATGTTCTTCGCGATGACGCCCGAGCTGGCGAGGCTCAAGCAGCGTGTCGGCGAGGAGCGCGTGGCGATCCTCGGTGAGGACTCGCTGCCCCCGATGACCAACCTTGCGTGGCGCATCAGCATCCTGCCCAACTATGACGCGCTCTGGGTGCGCGATCTGGACACGCTCCACCGGGTCATGTTCGGCGACACGCACAACTGGCGGCCGCTGATGAAGGGCAGCGAACGCGCCCTGAAGCTCTTCGGGACGCGCTGGGTGCTCGCCAAGTGGAACTGGATCGGTTTCGACTCGGGTCTGGCGCGTCTCCCGCGCAATCAGGACCAGTCCCTGCTGCGTCACGAGATCGTCCACGGCAGGCCGCTTGCGCAGAGCTTCACTTGCCATGCGGCCAACCTGCAGTCCGTCATGGTGTATCTGTCGGGTTATCCCGACGCCCCGGACCAGCCCTTCCGTTTCCGACTGGTGGACGAATCGGAAGGCGGAACCGTCCATGAAGAGCTGATCACGACGAGCCAGATCCGGGCGAGCATCTACACCCGCCGCCAGCAGGCTTTCCCGCTCGACCCCAAGGCCTCGCCCCCCGGTCGCCCGATTGTTTTCCGCTTCCAGCCGCAACCCGAATCCAGCGGCCGGCGCTACCGCCTCGAACTGGAACCGACGGAAAACAACGGCGGAACGCGGGTCTTTGGCTGGGGCCACTCGCTGCTTGCCTACAGCGAGGGCGAAGCGCGTCTGGGCCCCGATCGACTGCCCGGCGAGTTGCTGTTCGACTTCACGTTCAACGACGAGCGCTTCGAGCTGGTGGAGCAGCTCGGAGAATATGGACTCTACCGCCACCGCAACCCGAGCGAACTGTTCACGATCGTCGGCGGAGCGGTGAACGCCGAATCCGACAGCGAGTGCATCGCGCTGCTGCGCGCACCAACCTTTGATCCCAAGCGCTTGGTGGTGCGCTGCAACTACATGACGCGCGGCCGGATTGACGAGGAAGCGACACCGCAGACGCGCCGCAGCGATTACCGCCTGATCAAGACCAAGAACTCCGTCAAGGTCTACATGGTCCTCAACGACAATCAGTCGATCGTTTGGATCGAGGATGAAGCCACCTTCCTCGCCAACAAGTTCGACTGGAAGCGCGTGGAGACCATTCCCGAGGAGGAGTTCGCGCGCTTCCGCATCCTTCAGGACGATCCGGATACCGTGGCGCGACTGGGCATGGTCGTCGTGGCGCCGCAGGAGGCCGGTGCCGCCGCCCCCACCGTGCTGGAGAGCACCCCGACACGCCACCGCCTGCGGATCACGCGCTCGCAGCCGGGCTGGCTGGTGATCAGCCAGGCCCACTATCCGGGCTGGGTGGCGCGCGTCGCAGGCGAGCGCGTGCCCGTGGAGCGCGCGAACTACGGCTTCAGCACCGTGGCGCTGCCCAAGGGCGACTACGAGCTGGTTTTCGCCTACGAGTCGAACACGGTGCGGCTGGCGCTCTTGATCAGCCTGGGATCGCTTCTGGCGGGCCTCTTGCTGTGCTTCACGTGGAAACGCTGGTGATCTTCACGGGCGCCGGCATCAGCGCCGAGAGCGGACTTCAGACCTTCCGCGGCGCAGAAGGCCTGTGGGAAGGTCACCGCATCGAAGATGTCGCGACTGCCGAAGCCTGGAGCCGCAATCGCGCGCTGGTGCAGGAGTTCTACAACCAACGGCGAAGATCCGTGCTGGCGGCCGAGCCCAACGCCGCCCACCGCGCGCTGGTGGAGCTGGACTCCCGCTTTGACACCTGGATCGTCACGCAGAATATCGACGACCTGCACGAGCGTGCGGGCTCGGCGCGCGTGCTGCACCTGCACGGGGAGATCCGCAAATCGCAGAGCAGCCTGGATCCCGCACGGGTGTACGACATCGACGGTTCGGAACTCCGCGAGGGCATGCTCTGCGAGGGCGGCTCGCAGTTGCGTCCGCACGTAGTCTGGTTCGGCGAGCCCGTCCCGATGATCGGCCCGGCGACGGCGCTGGCCGAGCGCGCGGCGCATTTCGTCGTCATCGGCACTTCACTGCAGGTCTATCCCGCGGCCAGCCTGCTGGAGTACGTGCCCGCGAACTCAGCCATCACGCTGATCGATCCCTCCGCCGACCGGATCGCCTGCCCGCGCCCTGTGCGGCGGATCGCGAAAACGGCCACGGCCGGCGTGCCTGAGTTCGTCAAGGAACTCTGCAGCAGCGCCGGCCGTTGAACTGGTCTGGGGGTGGGCATCACTGAGCGACCACGCGGAGGAGCCGTGGTTACTAGTCCTGAACCAGCGCGTTCTTGCGTGCATCGATCAGCAGCGTCGGCACGCTCGTGCACAAGCGTACGGGCGCACCGCTGTGGCAGACTCCCCAGCAGGCCAAACGCAGCGTAGACTCCGGAAATGAACTCCGCTGACGCGCCAAATGTCACGCAACAGACCGTACAGCTAGTAGGCAGGGAGGCCGAGCTGGCGACGCTGCTGTTGCTACTAGGGCCGGGCGGCCCGCAGATCTCGCATGTGCATGGTGTGCCGGGGATCGGTAAGTCAAGTCTGCTGCGTGAACTCGCCGTACGGGCCTTCCGGAACAGCATGGAGGTGCGGGTGCTCGATTGCCGCGCGATCGAGCCCACAGAGCAGGGGATGATGCGCGCTCTCGCGGCCGCGGGCATGAACGTTCGCGCATCGGGGGGCCTGCATGGCGCCCTGTGTCTCGACAACTACGACTCGTTCCTGCTGCTGGACGCTTGGATTCGTGACCAGTTCTTGCAGCGGAATCCCTCCCTTCGGCTCGTACTGTGTTCACGTCGGCCACCAAATGCTGCATGGGTTGCGGCGGAAGGCCTGCATGTCAGTCTTCGGCTGCGCGAACTTGATTCTTCAGCAGCTCGGCTTGTACTCGAGCAAGCTGGCATTTCCGGCCCAGTGGCGGAGCGCATCCTCACTTTCGCGTGTGGTCACCCACTTGCTCTGCGACTGGCTGGGGCTGCGGCTCAGCAGCATTCCGGCGATTTTCCAGACGACTTGGCATTGCACCAGACCGTCAACCAGCTGGCCCACTACTTTCTCGAGGGATCGGATGCATCGTTGCGCGTCGCGTTGGAGGCGATGGCCTCGGTGCGTCGGCTCACGATTCCTCTGCTCGCCGCGATGTGCGGCGAGACGGATGCTGGGTTGCTCTACGAGCGCTTGGCGCAATCACCAGTTGTGGAGACGCGCAAGGACGGACTTGTGCTGCACCCCGCCGTTCAAGAGGCCATCACGCATCGGCTGAAGGCCTCCGATCCGGCGCGCTTCAACGCCTTCAGGCGGGCGGCATGGCGCGAGTTGGAACGCAGTGCCGACGAGATTGCCGTATCGGAACTGTGGCGCTACACGGCGGATGTGATCCACTTGGTCGACAATCCGATCATTCGCGAGGCCTTCTTCCCGAGCGCGCAACACAAGCATGTTGTGGAGCGCGCTCGCCCGGCGGATCTGGAGGCCGTGCTTCAGATCGCTGAAAGACACGACGGTTCCGCGGGACGGGCCATAGCAGCGCACTGGTGGAGTGCGCTGCCAACTGCGTTCCATGTCGTGCGTGACGCGGAGCAGTTCGTAGTTGGCTTCTACATCATGTTTGATCCTGCGACGACGTCGCCCGACGCGCTGTCCTCGGATCCCATGACTGACGCTTGGGCGACACACTTGTCGGCCCAAGGCCCGATCGTGCCCCGCGAGACCTTGTTCCTGCGTCGCTGGCTCGGATCTGAGTCCGGCGAAGCGCCCTCGCCCGTGCAGGCCGCCTGCTGGCTGGATGTCAAGCGCTCGTACCTCGAATTGCGCCCTTCGCTCCAACGCGTTTACCTGGCCGTGAAGGATCTGATGCCTTACGCTTCCGCGGCGCAGGAGCTGGGTTTCAAGGTGGCCTGCGCCGATGCGGAATTGCAGCAGGCGACAGCACTGCTCGAATTCGGTCCGGGATCCGTGGATGCTTGGTTGCGCCGCATGGTGAGGCGCGAGCTGCGGCTGCAGGATGCAATAGAGCTGGATGAAGCCACGCGCGAGCTGGTCGTAGACGGAGCACGCACATCCCTGACACAGCTCGAGTTCGGCGTGATGAGGACGCTCATGCAAGCCCGCGGCGCGATCGTGAGCCGCGAGAAGCTGCTGAATGCGGCCTGGGGTCAGAAGCAAAACGCCGTCGAAAGTAATGTCGTAGACGTGGTGTTGCTAGCCTTGCGCAAGAAGCTCGGCGCCCGAAACGGTGCGCTGGCCACGGTGCGCGGCAGCGGCTACCGCTTCATCTCCTGAAGCTGGCCAGCCAGCGATCTCATCTGGCTCTCATGCACCCCCCCCCGCATCGCGCCTATTTTCCTTAGCCACCCCTCAACTCTAGCCATCAGGAAAGCGATTGCACATGACAAACAGCCTCTATGACCGCCTCGGTGGTGCGCCCAAGGTCGCCGCCATCGCCCGCGATATCGTCAAAGCCCATTTGGCAAACCCTCTGATCAGAACGCGTTTCGAGATCGTCGACACGGCGAAGCTCGAGACCAACGTGCGCACATTCATCGGCATGGGCACCGGAGGTCCGGAGATCTATGAGGGCCGTGACATGCCCACGGCGCACAAGGGAATGAACCTCAACGAACGCGAGCTCGTTGCGGCCATCGACGACGTGCTAAAGGTGCTCGACAAGCACGGCGTGGGTGAGGGTGAACGCCGTGAGATGCTGGCGATCCTTTACTCGCTCAAGGACGAAGTCATGTTCAAGTGACCGGTAGCCGCTGCCGCGGCATGAAGGCGCGCCCCCGCCATGCACCGCGCGTGAACGGCAGGGGCGCGCTATTTGCAAGAGGCGCAAGAGGCGCGATCAGAAGTTGTTCCAGAGGTACTGGTTGGTGACCTCGTGGTGGAACTGCACTTCGCAGGCCTTCACCATCGTGCCCAGCGCCTTGGGGCAGCGCTCGGCCTGCGCGAGCTTGAGCTCGGCGAACTTGTCGTGCACGCGCTCGCCGAACAGCTGGCGCATCCACTCGCTCTGCTTGTACAGGCGGATGCTGTCGAAGATGTTGTCGGGCAGGAAGCGTGTGCGCGTGCGCTTGGCCTCGTCCTTGGGATCCGCTTCCGGACCTTCCAAGCCGGTGCGGAACAGCGTGTAGAGCGTCATGTAGATGTTCGTGTCCGGGCCGACGGATCGGACCTCGATGCGTGCGCTCTTCTCGTTTCCGAGCGGGATGCGGATCATCGATCCGCGGTCCACCGGAGACACCTTGATCTGGTTGGGCGCTTCGAAGTGCGGATCGAGGCGGCGGTAGGCGTTGACGCTCGGGTTGAGGATCAGGCACATGTCCGAGCCCGAGTTGAGGATGCGCTCGATGAACTGCCAGGCGAGCTTGGAGACGCCGTCCTGCCCCTTCTTGTCGTGGAACAGGTTGGTCTTGCCCTTGCCCACCGAGATGTTGGTGTGCGCGCCGGAGCCGTTGATGCCGACCACGGGCTTGGGCAAGAACGAAGCCGTCATATCCATGCGCGCGGCGATCTGGCGGCAGAGCAGCTTGTAGAGCTGGAACTGATCGGCCGCGATCAGCGCCTCGGAGTAGGAGAAGTTCATCTCGAACTGGCTCGGGGCCACTTCGGGGTGGTCCTTCTCGTTGGTGAAGCCCATTGCGCGCTGGGCCTCGGCTGCGGCGTCGATGAACTGGCGCAGCGGATCGCTAGGCAGCGAGTGGTAGTAGCCGCCCGTGGAAACATAGTCGAAGCGTCCGAGCTCGTGGAAGTGGCGCTCGGCATCGCGGCCCTTAAAGAGGAAGCCTTCAATCTCGTTGGCGGCGTAGCAGATCGAACCATCCTTCTCGTAGCGCTGCGCCAGATACTGCTTGAGACGGCTGCGCAGATCGCCTTCGTAGGCCTTGCCGTCGCGCCCGAACACTTCACCGAAAACCAGCACTTTGCCCGGACCGAAGACATCCGAGGGCAGCCAGTAGAAGGCGGCCCAGTCGATGCCCAGACGCAGATCGCTCTCGGCCTGAACGGAGAAGCCGCGGATCGAGCTGCCGTCGAATGTCAGGTTGTCGTAGCTCTTCAGGAGGAACTTCTTGTCGTAGTCCAGCATGTGCAGCCGGCCCTCGAGGTCGGTGAAGCACACGGTGACGGCCTTGATGTCCTTCTCGCTCTCGAGGTACTTGATGCGCTCCTTCTTGAGCTTCTCGGGGTCGACGCGGTCGAGGCGCTGCGCCTTGGCCTCGAGGTTGAGCGCCTCCATCTTGTCGTAGGGAATCTCGAGGAAGGTGCGCAGATGGTCGTGATGGGTCATGGCAAGTTGGGGCTGGGGACGGGTTCTTTAGCCCAAACATACCAGAAATAAGTCTTAGGCATCATAGATCTAGACTAGACACCTTCGATTTTAGGATAAGATCCCAATCAGACCGGACTTAGAGCGTCCAGGTGACGCTGATGCCATTGCTGCCGCTGGAAGTCGAAGGCGAGCAGAACGCACCCGGATTGCGGAATAGCACCTGGTAGTGGCGCACCGTGCCGGCCGCGGGCACCAAGCCCTTGACCGAGACCGGCGCGTCACCGGGCTGCGGGTAGCTCGCAAGGCCCGCAGCCGGCACCCGCGCGCCCAGTCGCAGCAGACTGCCGCCAACGCACAAGAGACCATCCCCGAACAGAGTTCCCAGGCCCCCATTCGCCTGCTGGGTGCCCTGCACGAACACGGCCGAGGTGTTGGGCAGGCGACTGCCCTTCAGCAGCAGCGTGTCGCTCGTGATGCTGGCCGTGCCGCTCGCCTGCAGGCGCGCGCCGAGTTCCGAAGCGGAATGCGCGCAGCCGGAGAAGCTGATGCCCGCGTTGTTGCACGGGCAACCCGTGCCACTGCCGTCCCCATCGCAGAAGTTCTCGCCCGTGCTGGGGCTCGGCCCCAGTTGCCCGTCGGCGATCCAGACCTGCAGCAAGCTGAGTTCCTCGGCCGTGGCGCAGGCCGGGTTGCCGGCATCGATCGCGGGATCTCCGGAGCAGCCGCCGACCAGCGGCATGGTCCCATCGAGCATGCGGACCAGCGAGGCAAAGCCCTTGGTCTGCCCCGGACTGTAGTACGAGGGCAACTGGGAGTCGAAGAAGGCCGAGGCGATGTTGATGTTCGCGATGTCAAGACCCCCGAAGCCAGCGACGCCATGGCAGGCGGCGCAGCGGGTCACGAACACGGGATGCACATCGCTAAAGGTCGTCTGCGCGGCAGCAAGGTTGGGATAAATCAGCAGAGAGAAACTGATGCTGAGAATTTTCATGGGCACTCCTGCCGGGAAGCATGCACAGCGCCAACAAGAGCGCATCAAGGGCTCATGAGACCATTTCGCAGCGGCTGCCGCTCACAGCGTCCAGGTGACGCTGATGCCGTTGCTGCCGCTGGAAGTCGAGGGCGAGCAGAAGGCACCCGGATTGCGGAACAACACCTGGTAGTGGCGCACCGTGCCGGCCGCGGGCACCAAGCCCTTGACCGAGACCGGCGCGTCACCGGGCTGCGGGTAGCTCGCAAGGCCCGCAGCCGGCACCCGCGCGCCCAGTCGCAGCAGACTGCCGCCGACGCACAAGAGACCATCCCCGAACAGCGCTCCCAGGCCCCCATTCGCCTGCTGTGTGCCCTGCACGAACACGGCCGAGGTGTTGGGCAGGCGACTGCCCTTCAGCAGCAGCGTGTCGCTCGTGATGCTGGCCGTGCCGCTCGCCTGCAGGCGCGCGCCGAGTTCCGAAGCGGAATTCGCGCAGCCGGAGAAGCTGATACCCGCGTTGTTGCATGGGCAACCCGTGCCGCTGCCGTCCCCATCGCAGAAGTTCTCGCCCGTGCTGGGGCTCGGCCCCGGTTGCCCATCAGCGATCCAGACCTGCAGCAAGCTGAGTTCCTCGGCCGTGGCGCAGGCCGGGTTGCCAGCATCGATCGCGGGATCTCCGGAGCAGCCGCCGACCAGCGGCATGGTCCCATCGAGCATGCGGATCAGCGAGGCAAAGCCCTTGGTCTGCCCCGGACTGTAGTACGAGGGCAACTGGGAGTCGGAGTAGGCGAGGTTGATGTTCGGGTCGCCGATCGCGAGCCCCCCGAACCCGCCTTGCGTGTGGCACGAGAAACAGCGCGTCACGAAGATGGGATGCACATCGCTGAAGGTGGTCTGAGCATGGCCTCCGAGCGCGGTGGCGACAAAGAACAGCAGGGCGAACAGCATTTTCATGGTGGGCTCCGGTTGGGAGAGTTGCGGACGCCCCTGATTCCAGCGCCCTGTGAGCGGCGACGAAAGCCGACTTTTCCTCGGGGGACCCCGGGAAGCGCTTCCCAATAACGGGAAAGCCCCCCGGGCCACCTGAAGCCGGTCCGTGCCCCGCCCCCCCCTGTCGATCTCGTATACTGGCTAGCCGTTTTTTCGCCCTGCACCCCACCCTGCATGCGCCCCTCCGACCCCTCGCCCAACCCCGTCAATCTGGCCTTCGTCGAGGAATTGTTCGCTCAGTACCGGAGCGACCCGGCGAGCGTCTCCGCGGAGTGGCAGCGCTACTTCGCCGCCCTGCCGGCCGGCGAGGCCCGTCTGGGCCCGAGCTTCGAGCCGACCAGCATCTTCAACCCGCCCTCCGACGGCGTGGCGGGCGCTCCGGCCGATGCTCCGATGCAGGAGCGCATCGACATGCTCGTGCGCTCCTACCGCGTGCGCGGGCACATGATCGCCAAGCTCGACCCGCTGGGCCTCGCCCGAGCGGACTTCCCTGAGCTCGATCCCGCCTTCTACGGCTTCGGCCCGGCCGACATGGATCGTCCGTTCTCGGCGCGCGCCTTCGGCGGACAAGCCACGCTCACGCTGCGCGAGATCGTGCAGAAGCTGAAGAACACCTACTGCCGCTCGATCGGCGTGCAGTTCATGCACATCGACAATCTGCAGAAGAAGAACTGGCTGCAGGAGCGCATGGAGCTCTCCGAAAACCGCATCGTGCTTTCGAAGCGCGAGCAGCTGCGCATTCTGCGAAGGCTCACCGATGCGGTGATGTTCGAGGAGTTCATCCAAAAAAAGTTCCTCGGATCGAAGAGCTTCTCGCTCGAAGGCTCGGAGAGCCTAATTCCGCTGCTGGATCTGACGCTGGAACGCGCTGCCGAACAGGGCGTCGACGATGTCGTCTTCGGCATGGCCCACCGCGGGCGCCTCAACGTGCTGACCAACATTCTCGGCAAGGCGCCAGGGCGCATATTCAAGGAATTCGCCGACACGGAGCCCGAGAAATACCGCGGGCGTGGCGACGTGAAGTACCACCTCGGCCACACGAGCGTTTTCGAGACCTCCAGCGGCGCCAAGGTCAATCTCTCGCTGTGCTTCAATCCCAGCCACCTCGAATTCGTCAATCCCGTGGCCCTCGGCCGCGTGCGCGCGCGAGGTGACCGGGCCGGCGATGCGATGCGGCGCAAGTCGCTCTCGATTCTGATCCACGGCGATGCTTCGTTCGCCGGTCAGGGAGTGGTGTTCGAGTCCCTCAACCTTTCAGAGCTCAAGGGCTACACCACCGGCGGCGCGCTGCACGTGATCGTCAACAATCAGATTGGCTTCACCACCGACCCGCACGATTCGCGCTCCTCGACCTACTGCACCGACGTCGCGAAGATGCTCCAGATCCCAATCTTCCACGTGAACGGCGAGGATCCGGAAGCGGTGGCGCAGGTGGTCAACCTGGCGCTTGACTTCCGTCAGGAGTTCCAGACCGACGTCGTGATCGATATGTACGGCTACCGCCGCCGTGGACACAACGAAGGCGATGAGCCGGCCTTCACGCAGCCGGTGCTCTACAAGGCGATCCGCGAACGCAAGCCGGTGCGCGAGGGCTATCTCGATCACCTGCTGGCGCTCGGCGGCGTGCAGCGCGAGGAAGCCGATGCGATTGCGGAGGAAACCCGCATGCGCCTCGAAGCGGAGCTCGACAGTGCGCGCAACAACGGTCTCAAGCCCGCCAAGGACTCGCTCGGCACTGCCTGGGAGGGTCTGGGCGGCGGCAGGGATGCGAGCGTGCCGGAACTCAAGGCCCAGAACGACAGCCGGCGCCTCGGCGAGCTGCTGCTCGCCACGACGAAAACGCCCGGTGGCTTCGCGCCGCACCCGACCATTGAGCGCTGGCTGGAAACCCGCGCCAAAATGGCTTCTGGAGAGAAGCCGCTCGACTGGGGCGCGGGAGAGGCGTTGGCCTTCGCCACGCTGGCCGTCGATGGACACCGCGTTCGCGTGACGGGACAGGACTGCGAACGCGGCACCTTCAGCCACCGCCACTCGGTGCTGCACGACGTGAAGACGGGCGCGGAGCACATGCCGATGGCGCACCTCAGCCCTTCGCAGGCGCCGATCGAGATCATCAACAGCCCGCTGTCCGAAACCGCCGTGCTGGGCTTTGAGTACGGCTACTCGCTCGATTGGCCGGACGGCCTGGTGATCTGGGAAGCGCAGTTTGGCGACTTCAACAACGTCGCGCAGGTGATCGTCGACCAGTTCCTCGTCAGCGCGGAGGAGAAGTGGCAGCGGCTCTCAGGGCTCGTGATGCTGCTGCCGCACGGCTTCGAGGGCCAGGGCCCCGAGCACTCCAGCGCGCGTCTCGAGCGCTTCCTGCAGCTGTGCGCCGAGGACAACATTCAGGTCGTCAATCTGACGACGCCCGCGCAGATCTACCACTGCCTGCGGCGCCAGGTGCTGCGCCCGTGGCGCAAGCCGCTGATCGTGATGTCGCCGAAGAGCCTGCTGCGCCACCCGCGTGCGGTTTCCTCGCTCGGCGAGCTGGCCAACGGCTCGTTCCAGCGCATCATCCCCGACCAGTGGAAGAGCGAGCGCAAGAGCGTCGAGCGCGTGCTCCTGTGCAGCGGCAAGGTCTACTACGAGCTCGAAGAGGAGCGCGAGAAGCGCAATCGCAGCGATGTCGCGATCCTGCGCGTGGAGCAGCTCTATCCACTCACGACCGAGGCCCTGCAGGCGGCGCTGGCCCCCTTCGGCGCGAAGACGCCGGTGGTCTGGGTGCAGGAAGAACCGGAGAACATGGGTGCCTGGCGCCACATGCTGGTTCACCACGGACTCCAACTGAAAGACACTCGCGGTTTCTCGGGCGTTTGCCGCCCGGCGGCCGCCAGCCCCGCGACCGGATCGCCCGGCGCACACAAGCTCGAGCAGCAGGAACTGCTCGAACGCGCGTTCGCCAGACTTTCCTGACCAAGCAAAAGGAACCTCAACATGGCACTCGAACTCAAGGTCCCCTCGGTCGGTGAATCGATCACCGAAGTCCAGATCGGCGACTGGCTCGTCAAGGAAGGCATGAGCGCGGACAAGGAACAGGCCGTGGTGGTGATCGAGACCGACAAGGTCACGGTCGAGCTTCCGGCGCCCGCGGCCGGCACCGTCACGAAGATGCTCAAGAAGAAGGGCGACAAGGCGCTGGTCGGCGAGGTGATCGGCTATCTCGAAGCCGGTGTGGTCGCCGCCAAGCCCTCGCCCGTAGCGGCCGCCGTTCCCGCGGCTGCCGCGGCGACGCCCGCGAGCGCACCGGCGAAGCCCGCTGCTGCCGCCGCCAGCGGCGAGACGCGCGTGATGCCGTCCGCGGCCCGCGCCCTGCACGAGGCCGGCCTGGCTCCCGGCGATGTGCCCGCCACCGGACCTGGCGGACGACTGCTCAAGGAAGATGTCCAGCGCGCGGTCAAGAGCGGCGTCAAGCCCGCTGGCGCGCGCCAGGAGGAGATCGTCCCGATGACGCCGATGCGCAGGCGCATCGCCGAGCGTCTCGTCGAGGCCCAGAACACGGCTGCGATGCTGACGACCTTCAACGAGATCGACATGACGGCCGTCATGGCACTTCGCAAGGAGCACCAGGAGGCCTTCACCAAGCGCCACGGCGTCAAGCTGGGCTTCATGTCTTTCTTCGTGCGCGCCTCGATCGAAGCGCTCAAGCAGATCCCGCAGGTCAACGCCGAGATCCGCGGCGAGTCGATCGTCTACAAGAACTATCAGGACGTCGGCATCGCGGTCGGCGGCGGCAAGGGCCTTGTCGTCCCGATCCTGCGCAACGCGGAGCGCATGAGCTTCGCCGACATCGAAAAGGCCATCGCCGAGTACGGCACGCGCGCGCAAGCCAACAAGCTCACGCTCGATGAGTTGACGGGCGGAACCTTCACGATTTCCAACGGCGGCATCTACGGATCGCTGCTCTCCACGCCGATCCTCAACCCGCCGCAGTCGGGCATCCTCGGCCTGCACGCCATCCAGGACCGCCCCGTCGCCATCGATGGACAGGTCGTGATTCGCCCGATGATGTACGTCGCGCTGTCTTACGACCACCGTATCGTCGATGGTCGCGAGGCCGTGACCTTCCTGAAGCGCATCAAGGAATGCATGGAGAACCCCAGCCGGATGCTGATCGAGGTCTGATCGCTTCCGAAGGGCATCCGCGGCGCGGCCGGTGGCGCGAATCGCGCTAGCGGCCGCGTTGTCCGTTCCACAGGGCCAGCAGCAGGGCCAGCAGCGAGCTGCCGCACAGCACCGAGTAGATCCGGCTAGCAGCCTCGTCCAGCTCCGCGGGGTGCTGCTGCACGGGATCGCTGCCGAAGGTCGAGGTGAACACCGCCGCCACGAGCAGCATCCCACCGATCATGCCCAGCGCGCGCGACTTGGCGCTCAAGGCGGAGGTCGAGCCCATCGCGGAGGCCGGCACGCTGCCCATGGCGATCGTCATGTTCGGCGTGGAGAACAGTGCGAAGCCGATTCCATGGGCAATCAGGAGCCCCATGATGAAACCGTTGCTTTCGGTGCCGTCGAGCGAAGCGCCCATGAAGGACATCACGACGATGGCCGCGACGCCGATGCCCGCGACCCGGCGCGGCTTCCAGCGGTCGGCCAGCACGCCCGACAAGGGCGCAATCGAGGCCATCAACGCGGAACCGACGGCGATCATCTGTCCGGCGACGATCGAGCTTTTCTGCATCACGACCTGCAGGTAAAGGCTGATCAGAACGATGTTGGCGTAAGCATTGAGATACAGCAGGAGCTGCACGCTGAGAGCCGCCTTCAGCACGGGATTGCCCTGCAGCGCCTTCCAGTCGAAGACCGGCTGGTGCAAGGCGCGCTGCCAGCGCAGAAACACGGCCAGCAGCAGCCAGCCGACGAGCAACAGGCTGATGGCGGCCGCACCCTCGCTCCAGAACGAAGCGCCCAGTACGACGCTGATGACACCCAACATCAGGAGCAGGGCACTCGGCCAGTGGACCGGCGAAGCGGCCGGCGTTTTCCAGCTGGAGGGCATCATGGCCTGCGTGATGGCCGCGAAGACGAGCAGCATCAGCGCGCCGCCCCAGAAGACCGCCTCCCAGCCACCGAGGCGGATCAGATAGCCGGCACACAGCGGTCCAGCCGAGAGGCCTGCATACGTGACTCCAATGGCGGCTCCAAACACGCGCCCACGGCGTTCGGGCGGCACCAACTCGCCCATGATCGCTGGACCACTGGTCGTCAGCGCGGCCGAGACCATGCCTTGAAGGAAACGCAGGGCGAGGAGCCCCGGCACCCAGCGCATGAGCGGTATGAGAGCGCTGGTCAGCGCAAACAGGAACAGACCCCACTTGAAGATGGTGCGGCGATCGGTCGCATCGGCGATGCGCCCCAGCGGCAGCAGCGCCGAGGTCGATCCGGCCAGAAACAGCGTCTCCACGAGGCCGAGCTCGCGCGCGCTGGGATGCAGCGCGTGCGACAGATCCGGCAAGGCCACAGCCACGCCCGAAAACATGTAGGCGGGCGCGAACTGCGCGGCAAGCAGCGCAAAGAGCAGCCAGCGGTTGCGATTTGCGTCCGAAGTCAAGGCGGGAGTATACGGCCCGCGGCCCGCACCGGGCGCGCGGCAGCGGGTGGGACCAGATCGGCAGACGCCGAGCCGCGGACCCTCAAGCGCGCCGAGAGGGCGACTTTTTCGCCCGGCCCGCCGTGACGGCTTCGAGGCGCGGTACTATCCAGGTTCCGCCATGAAGATCCGGATCGCCCTCGCCTTCCTGCTCCTCGCTGCCTGCCAACAACCGGGCACAAGCCCCACCCATCTCTCCCTGCAGCCCCCGGCCGCGACGGCCGCCACGCCCGCCGAGTTTCCGGGCTTGCACCAGGTCGTCACCTATGCCCCGGGGCTCTACTCGGGGGCCGTCCCCGAAGGTGAGGAGGGCTTCGCATCGCTGAGCGCCCTGGGGGTCAAGACGATCATCTCCGTGGATGGAGCCCTGCCGGATGTCGCGGCAGCGAAGGCGCATGGTCTGCGCTACATCCATTTGCCGCTCGGCTACAACGGCGTGCCGCCGGAACGAGCTAAGGAACTCGCCAAGGCCTTCGAATCCATGCCTGGCCCGATCTACGTGCACTGCCACCACGGCAAGCACCGCAGCGCGGGAGCGGTTGCGGTCGGGGGCGTGATGACCGGCAAGTTCGACAATGCCTTCGCGGTCGAGCGCATGAAGGTCAGCGGCACTGCGCCTACCTACACCGGGTTGTACCGCGATGCGCAGGCGGCCAAGCCGATGGACTCCGCCACCCTCTCCGGCCTCGTCTGTGCCTTCCCCGAGCAGTCCCTGCCCACCGGCATGGTTGCGGGCATGGTCGCCATCGACGAATTCAACGACCAGTTGAAGGAGATCGAGAGTGCTGGCTGGAAGGTACCGGCGCACAGCCCGGATCTGGTTCCCGTTTCGGTGGCGCGTCAGCTCGTGGAGCACATGAGCGCACTGCGCACCGACGAGCATTCGATCCAGGCAGGTGCTGAGTTCATCCAGGCACTCGACGACAGCGTGGCCAAGGGCAGCGCACTCCAGCAGGCGCTCGAACTCCAGCTGGCGAACGAAGAGCGCACCGCCCGCATGAAGGCCCTGCAGGCCTCCTGCAAGGCCTGTCACAAGCACTTCCGCGACTGAGCCCTTGGGAGGCGCTATGCTCTAGCGCCTGAAATCCCCCCCAAGGACTCCGTCATGGCTGAAGCCTCTCACGATCTCGTCGTCATCGGTGCTGGACCCGGCGGTTATGTGGCCGCCATTCGTGCGGCCCAACTGGGCTGGAATGTGGCTTGCATCGAGAAGGAGAAACCCCTGGGCGGCACCTGCCTGCGCGTGGGCTGCATCCCCTCCAAGGCCTTGCTCGAATCGAGCGAGCTCTACCACGAGGCCAAGGAAAGCTTTGCGCGCCACGGCATCGTGACGGGTGGCGTCCAGCTCGACCTCGCCGCGATGCTCAAGCGCAAGGACGAGGTCGTCACCACGCTCACGAAGGGCATCGAGGGCCTCTTCAGAAAGAACAAGGTCACGCGCTACTCGGGTCATGGTCGCATCACGGGACCGGGCAAGGTCAGCGTCGAGGGTGCGCAGCCGATGCTGCTCCACGCCAAACACGTGCTGATCGCGACCGGTTCCAGCGTCTCCCCGCTCAAGGGCGTGGAACTCGACGGCGATCGCATCGGGACGAGCACCGAGGCGCTGAACTATCCGGAAGTGCCGGGGCATCTGGTGGTGATCGGCGCGGGAGTGATCGGACTCGAACTCGGCTCGGTGTGGTCGCGGCTTGGCTCCAAGGTGACCGTGCTCGAGTATTCCCAGCGAATCCTCTCCGGCATGGACGCCGAGATCGCCCAAGAGGCGCAGAAGATCCTCTCCAAGCAGGGTCTGGAGTTCCGTCAGGGCGTGCGCGTCACGGGCGCGAGGCGCAAGGGCAACGGCTGTATCGTGGACATCGAGGGACAGCCCTCGATCGAGTGCGATCGGGTGCTGCTCGCAGTGGGACGCCGACCCAACACCGAGGGCCTCGGCCTCGAATCGGTCGGCATCCAGCTCGACGAGCGTGGCCGAATTCCGATCGACGAGCATTTTCGCACCAAGGTGGACGGCTTCCACGCCGTCGGCGACGTCGTGCGCGGTCCGATGCTGGCCCACAAGGCAGAAGAAGAGGGCATCGCCTGCGTCGAGGGCCTGATTCAGGGCTACGGACACATCAACTACGACGCGATTCCGAGCGTGGTCTACACGCATCCCGAGATCGCCAGCGTGGGCAAGACCGAGGAAGAGCTCACGGCCGCGGGTGTTGCATTCAAGAAGGGCAGCTTCCCGTTCATGGCCAACGGCCGCGCCAAGGCTATGGCGAGCACGGACGGACGCGTGAAGATCCTCGCGGATGCCGAAACGGATCGGATCCTCGGCGTTCACATCATCGGACCGCGCGCAGGCGAGCTGATCGCCGAGGCTGCGACCGCGATCGAATTCGGCGCGACGGCAGAGGACCTCGCGCGCACCTGCCATGCGCACCCGACGCTGGCGGAGACGGTCAAGGAAGCCGCTCTGGCGGTGGATCACCGCGCGATCCACATGTGAGCGCGCATCAACACCGCGCGATCCACATGTGAGCGCGCATCAACACCGCGCGATACCTATCGGAGCGCCGTTCAGTCCGTGCTCTGTTCCTCAAACAAGCCCTGCTGCTCGCGCGGCGGGGCTTGCTTCTTCCTGCGGCGCGGCGGCGGCTTGCGGCGGCTGCCATGCTTCGTGACGATGCGCTGCGCCTCCGTGCGCACCCCCTCCGTGCGGCGCAGCGCCGAAAAGCGGCTGCGCGCGTGGACCAGCGCCTCGGCATGCTCCACGATCGGAGCCGGGTAATGCTCGCCGATCACGCACCCGACCTCGCGTTGGGTCAGCGGCGGCATCTTATGCGGCTCGGCGAGGTACTCCAGCGGCACGCGGGCGAGTTCGGGAACCCAGCGGCGGATGAACTCGCCCTTGGGGTCGTGATCGGTGGCCTGCTTGGCAGGCGAGTACATGCGCAGCGTGTTGATGCCCGTGACGCCGCTCTGCATCTGAAACTGCGAGTAGTGGATGCCGGGCTCGAAGTCGAGGAACTGACGTCCCATCCACTGAGCGGGCTCGCGCCAGTGGAGCCACAGGTGGTAGGAGTTGAACGAGGTCAGCATCGCCCGCATCCGGAAGTTGAGCCAGCCGGTCGCCACCAGCGAGCGCACACAAGCATCGACCATCGGATAGCCAGTGCGGCCGGCCTTCCACGCTTCAAAGCGATCCTGGCGGAACTCCGCCTCGCGCAGGCCGTCGTAGCCGCGATGCAGATTGAAGATTTCCAGATCGGGCTGGTCCTCGAGCTTCTGCATGAAGTGGCAGTGCCAGCGCAAGCGCTGCGCAAAGGCAGCCAGCGAGCGCGCCCATGAGCCGAAGACCCGATCCTGCGTCCGCTTGCGCTCCTCCCGCAGGCCTCGCAGATGCGCATCCGTCGCCTGATGCACGCAGCGCATGCTGATCGTCCCGAAGGCCAGATGCTCGCTGATCCGCGAACAGCCGCTCCACCCCGGTCCGGGCGCCGACATCGACGCGAGGTAGCGCTCGCTGCGGTCGCGCAGGAAGGAATCGAGCACCTGCCAGGCTTCCCGCTCGCCGCCTCGGCCCTGCATCCAGCGCTTGCGGGGTTCGATGCCCAGAACCGCTCCCCGCGGGACAGAATCCGAACGCACGCCGCGAGGCCCGAGCTCGCCGCCGACAAGCTGCGCCTCCTCCGCGCTCATCCGCTCCAGCCAGCGCCGCGACCAGCCGTCGCGGGACTTGAGCCTGCGCACGACGCCAGTCTGAGGAATCTCCGTCCAGCGTACGGCGTTCTCGCGTGCCCATCGGGCGACGCGCAGATCGCGCTCATAGGTCGCGAGCAGGCCGGTCTCCTCGTGGCTCCACAACTCCTCGAAGCGCAGCTCCCGGCGCAGCTCCCCCAGCACGGCCGGCATGCTGCCCGCACGGATCAGCAGCGGAACCCCATGGACGCGGAGCTGAGCCTGCAGGTCGAGCAGCGCCTCCTGAATCCATGCGAGGTGCTGGGGATCGAATTCGGCTGAGTGCAGGACTTCGGGTTCGAAGACATACAAGCCGACGAGCTTGCCGCGCCGAGCCGCCTCCTGCAGCGGTCGATGATCCCTCACGCGCAGATCGCGCTTGAACCACACCAGCTGAATGGGGCGCATGCCTGAAGGCTTTCGCTCCATCGCTCCTTCCGGATCTCAGAAGAAAAAAGACGGCCCGGACAAGCCCCCCTGTCCGGGCCCTGTTGCTCACCAGCGCAGCGTGGCCGCGATCGGCGAGCGGGTCGGCATCCGACCCTTTTCCAGCGAGTAGACCTCGCCACCGCGCAGGAGCACGGCTTCGGCGATCTCATCGAGGACGTCATCATCGTGGGCGTCCGACTGCTCCTTGTGGAGCTTGAGCGCGCCGGTGGCGGAATCCATCTGGCCGAAGAGCAGCGTCCCGCGTTCGATTAGCAGGTGGCGGACCCGTCCCTGAATCGCGTACTGCGCGATGGCCCGAATCTCGTCGAGCGCACGGTTGGGAGAAACCTCATGGTTCCACAGTTCCACGATCTTCTCCTCCTTGGCGCGCTGCTCGGAGGCGATCACGGGCATCGCCAGCTTGTGCAGGTCGGCTGCCAGAGCCTTCTGATGGTTGCCATGGACGTGCTCGTGCGTCAGATGCGGGTAGCGCGAGATGCGCTCGTAGACGTGGACATCCCGCTCGGAGCCGACGAGGACCAGCGGAGCGTTGTCTTCCCGTAGGACACGCCACAACGCCGCATCGACGCTGCGGTAGAAGCGCGCCATGTCCTCGTCGCGGCTCTTGTCGGAATGGCCCGCTCCGCCAAAGACCACATAGCGGCCCCCGCGGGAAGATTGGTGCGAGGCCGTCTGACGCTCGTGCTCCTCGGTTCCCAGCGCCTCCACCAGCGTCGAGTGCAGACCCGGAACCGGAACGGGGGCGAGGCCCGATATGGAACCCTTGAAGAAGCTGACATGCTGCTCCGAGAGCACCAGCAGGTAGAAGCGCTGGTTGTCCTGCACGTACTCCATCAGGGGGCGCAGGTGGAAGTTGTCGGCCACGATGACGCGGTCCTCGACCTCGATCGGGAGCCGGTAGTAGACGCTGGAGGTCGGGGAAAGGAAGAAAGCCAGACCATGCGGCGCGTGGCGCCAGAATTCAGCGGTCGAGACCGCGCGCAGCGGCTGGAGGAAGTGCACGACCTTGCTGACACGATTTTCTTGCGTGATCAGCTTCTCCGCTTGGGTCACGAGCGCCTCGAAGCGGTTGGAGGCCGCATTCGTGGTGCCCTTGTGCGGGTTGATGTACAGGGATAAGCAGGGACCTTTCGCGGAGCTGAGCAGGTTGCGCAACTCCTCGGCTGAGAAAGGACGAGCGTGGAATTCGAGGGCTTGGGGATGTTGAAGGCTGGGTTCTGTGCGTGTGCTCATGACACGGGCCATCATCACCTCTCTCGGAGCTTTCGGGGATGTGCCGAGGAGGGCAGAGCCGTAGGACTTAGTGCGTAGACTGGAGCGCCAGGCCCTTGGCGACCCGGGCGATCTCGCGCGCACTGACCGGTCCGGCCGCCGAGATGGCGCACTGATCGGGGTGCAGATGCTGCTTCGCCACGCGCTGGATGTCCTCCGCCGTGACCGCCGCAAAGCTCTCGAGCAGGCGCTCGAGCGCGTCTTCGGGGAACTGATGCACCTCGGCGCTGATCAGGTAACCCGCCCGGCGGGCCGCGCGCTCGAAGCCCAGCGGGAAGGAACCGATCAGGTAGCTCTTGGCGACCTCCAATTCCTCGTCGGGCACGCGCTCGCTCTGCATCCGCCGCATCTCGCGACGAAAGCCGTCGATCGCCGTGCCGACGTGCTGCGGCGAGGTTCCGATGTAGGCCGTGAACATGCCGGGCAGCACTCCCGCGGAGCCGTGGATGTTGGCGTTGACGCTGTAGGCCAGCCCGAGTTCGTCGCGCAGCACCCGCGAAATCCGGTTGGTGAAGCCGGGGCCCGTCCCCAATACATGGTCCATGACCACCAGCGCGGGATAGTCGGGGTGGCGGCGCGGAATCCCCAGATGCCCGAGGTAGACATGCACCTGAGCCCGCTTGGCGGAGAAGACCTTGCTGTTCGTCGAGCGCTCGGGGAACTGCGGAGGTGTCGTGGAAAGCGGCATGCCGGATTTCCAACGTGAGAAGAGTTTCTGGGCCTCGCGGCGAACCGCCTTGGGATCGACATCGCCGCAGATCGAGAGGATCGCGCGCCTCGCCACCCAGTTTGCGCGGTGGTGTGCCCTCAGATCCTCGACGCGAATCCGACGCACGCTATCCAATGTTCCATAGGCGGCCCGACCCAGCCAGTGATCGCCGTAGATCAGTTTCCGGAAGCCCAATCCCGCCTGCGTTCGCGGATCGTCGCGTTCGACGAGCAGCCGGTCGAGGAGCCGCTTCTTGTGCAGCGTGAACTTGTCAGCCGGATAACGAGGACTGGTCACCAGTTCGGCGCACAGTTCCATCAGGAGCTTCCAGCGTTCGTTGACGATCGAGCCGCTGACCCCCGCCGCATCGCCGGAAACTTCGCCGCCTTCGGGCTCCAGCAGTTCCGCGATCTCCTCGTCGTCGTGACGAGCGGTGCCTTGATCGACGAGCGAGCCCGCCAGAAAGGCCGTGCCTTCCTTGTTGCGCGGATCAAGCGCGGGTCCCCCGCGGATGTGCACCGAGACCGCGCAGATGCTGGCACCGGGGCGAGGCGAAACCAACAGCACCAGCCCGTTGTCGAGCACGAAGCGCTGGACCGGCAGCACCAATCGGGGAACGCTCATGAGCGGCCCTTCCGCTTGGCCGGATCCGACTTGGGAAGGCACCACCCCACCACACGCCGCTCCGCCGAGAGCAGGCGGCGGGCAGCGGAGGTCACGGCCGACGGCTTGGCCGCCTGAATTCGCTCCAGGGTCGTCAGCGAGATTCGCCAGTCGCCGTCGATCGCGAACTCCCCGATGTCCTCGGCCAGATCGGAGACGGTTTCAGCGTCGTGAGCCTCGCCGGCGGCGATGATGCGCTTGGCGCGCAGCATTTCCTTGGCGCTCGGACCCGTACTGCCAAGCTTTTCGATCTCCTCGAAAACGGCTCTCTCCAGCGCCAGAGGCTCCTTGCCTTGCGCGCACTCGGCAAACAGCCAGAAGGAGCCCCCTTCGACGCGCGCATCGTTGTGCGTCGAAATGCTGCTGGCGAGTTGCTCGTCGATCACGAGCCGGCGATACAGGCGCGACAGCCTGCCCCCGGACAGCACCGTTGAAACCAGATCGAGCAGGCAGTCGTCGTCGCTGCCCACCGCGGCACCGGGCCACGCGATGCACAGGCGCCGGGCCTCATCGTCCCAGCGTATCGTAAGGCGCTGCTCTCCGCGCGGAGCCTGCGGAGGCGGCCGGAAAGGATCCGCTTCGCGGTAGGCCATGCCCTGCGGAATGGCACCGAACTGCTTCTCGGCGACCGCGAGCGCGCGGTCGGGATCGATATCGCCGGACAGTACGAGTATCGCGTTGCCGGGATGGTAGAAGCGCTCGTAGTAGGCGCGCATCTCGCTGACCGTGAGCGCCTTGAGTGTTTCGGTGTATCCGATCACGGGCCGCTGATAGGGATGCCGGGGGAACACGGCAGCCTGCACCTCCTGAGACAGCACGCGCCAAGGGTCGTCCTCGCCCTGCCCGAGTTCCTCGAGCACGACCTGCTTCTCGGCCTCGAACTCCGCCGCGTCGAGCAGCAGGCTCTTCATGCGGTCTGCTTCGATCTCCAGCGCAGATTCCCAGCGATCCGAGGCGAACTCGAACCAGTAGGCCGTGTGATCCGCAGAGGTGAAAGCGTTGTTGGTGCCACCCAGCGTGGTCGTCACGCGATCCACCATGCCCTTGCCGAAGCGCGCGGAGCCCTTGAACATCATGTGCTCGAGGAAGTGCGACACGCCGGCTTCCTTCTCCGTTTCGTTGCGTGCGCCGACGCGATACCAGAGCATCACTGCGACCACGGGATCGAGATGGCGTTCCAGCAGCAGCACTTGCATGCCATTGGATAGCTTGTGTTCTTGGATGCGGGCTCCGGCCTTCTCCAGTGCGCTGGCGACTTTGGCTCGAGTGCTCATCAGCGGGATCCTCCGGGTGTGCGCCGGGGGCTCTCCGCCCGCGAGCGCTGGGGCTTGTCCGCGCGCGAGCGCTGGGGCTTGTCCGCGCGCGAGCGCTGGAGCTTGTCCGCGCGCGAGCGCTGGGGCTTGTCCGCGCGCGAGCGCTGGAGCTTGTCCGCGCGCGAGCGCTGGGGATTCCTGGCGCGAGCCCCGAACTGCTCGCGCTCCGCGTGGATCCGCGCGCGGCGGGCAGCCAGCGGCTCGACTTTCTCCATGCGCGCGACGATGCCGGGCCTGCCCGAGTGAGTCTTGGCCTTGCGCGGCGGGCGATCGGTGCGGCGACGCGGCTTCTTGCGCATCGGCTCGGCGGCCTCGCCCTTCTGCAGCACAACAATCTCCTCACGAGTCAGCTCGCGCCAGCGCCCGGGCTTGAGCCCGCGGTCGCCCAGCGGCCCGATCCGCACCCTTCGCAGGCGCAGGACCTTGTGGCCGATGCGCGCGAACACCCGGCGAATTTCGCGGTTCATGCCTTCTCCGAGAGTCACAGTGAGCCGCGACAGCTCCGCGCGGCGCGATTTTACCAGCACGCGTGCGCCGGAAGTGCGGCCTTCGGCGAGATGCACGCCTTCGCGAATCTTGCGCAGGCTCTCGTCCTCGACCTTGCCGAAAACATCGACCTCGTAGGTCTTCTCCACTCCGTAGCGCGGGTGCTGGACGCGCTGTGCGAAGTCCCCGTCGTTGGTGATCAGGATCAGGCCCTCGCTCTCCTCGTCGAGCCTTCCAACCGTGAAGACGCGCCCCTTGCGCGCATCGGTGATCAGGTCGACTGCCCGAGGCCGGATTTCGCGTTCTTCGTTGGTGCACACCACGCCGCGGGGCTTGTTGAGCAGGTAGTAGCGCTTGCGGGTGCCTTCGGGCTTGAAGATCCGGCCGTCGACCTCGACTTCCTGCCGTGAGGGATCGATCCTGAGGCCGAGCTCACGGACGACCTCTCCGTCCACGCTGACGTGCCCTGCGGCGATCAACTCGTCGCACTTGCGGCGCGAGGCCACCCCCTGCGAGGCGAGGAACTTGTTGAGCCGCACCAGCGAATCCTCGCCGGTTTCGACGTCCGCGGGCTCGTGCCGCTCGGTGTCGGCGATCAGATCGGAGTCCAGGTCGTCTTCGGAATGTCTCGTCTTCGGTTTCATGGTGCGATGGCGCGCAGGAAGCGCGCGTTTGTGCGGGTGGTCAGTCGATGGCGTGCGCAGGCGGCGGGAACCAGCAGCACGTCGCCGCGACCGAGCTGTTCGACGCCCAGACCGTGCTCCAGGCCGAGCTCGCCTTCGAGCACGATCAGGATCTGCACGCGGTCTTCCTCGAAAACCAGCTCGCCGGCCTCCAGTTGGTGCAGTTCGACGGAAAATTCGGGCTCCAGGCACAGCGTGTGCGAGCGGTGGCCGTGCGCCACCTCGCTCAGCCGCGGCTGGAAGGGGCCGCGCGGACGGGGTGCGTCATAGCGCGTCACCCGCAGGGAATCCTCGATCTGCAGGGCGCGCGGTCTCCCGTCGAGTCCGGGACGATCCCAGTCGTACAGCCTGTGCGTTGTGTCCGCGTTCTCCTGGATCTCGATCAGCGCGATGCCGCCGCCGATCGCGTGCACCGTACCCGCAGGCACGAACACGAAGTCGCCCGCGCGCACGCGCTGCTGCTCGATGCACTCCAGAATCGAGCGCTTGCCGGCATGGGCCGCCAGTTGTTCGCGCGTCACTCCGGGCTTCAGCCCGAAGTACAGCACCGCATCCGGGGTGGCGGCGAGTATGTACCAGGATTCAGTCTTGGTCTCCTCGCCGGCTTTGCGCGTCCGGGCATGCGGATGCACCTGAATCGAAAGCGCCTCGCGCGCATCGAGCAGCTTGATCAGCAGCGGGAAGGACCCGTCAGCGGCCGCCCGCGAGGCTCCCAGCAATCGCTCGCGCTGCTGCTGCATCAGCTGGCGCAGCGTCATCCCCGCGAACGGTCCGCCGGCGACGCGCGAAATGTGCTCCCTGCGGTCCGAAATCTCCCAGGTCTCTCCGATCGGGCCGCTGCCAGGCAGGGATATGCCGAGCACCGCTTCCAGCGCGCGACCGCCCCAGACCTTCTCGAGGCACAGTCGTTCGAAACGCAACGGAGTTTGCAGCACGGAGCCGGACATGCGGAGCCCGAGAGGATAGCGCATGCGGGCCCCGTCATGCGCGAACTTCCCTAGCCCCCCAGCAAGCGCTGCGCTTCAGCCCGCGCCGAGGCATGCGCGGATCCGCCCGCGATCATGTCCGCGATCTCCTCGACACGCGCCTCTCCCTCGAGCGGGCTCACGCGTGTGCGCGTGCGGTTGGCGACGACATCCTTCTCGACCTTGAAGTGACGATGCGCCACGGCAGCGATGGCCGGCATGTGCGTGACGCAGAGCACCTGATGTCGGGCTCCCAGCGCGCGCAGGTGCTCGCCCAGTCTCGGACCCAGACGCCCGCCGACGCCGGAATCGACTTCGTCGAAGATCAGGGTGGGAATGCTCATGCGCAGCGCCAGAGCGGTGCGCAAGGCCAGCATGATGCGCGCCGCCTCGCCACCTGAGGCCACCTTGGCGAGCGGCTGGGCATCCTCGCCGGGATTCGCGGCCAGCAGGAACTCGATCGCGTCGGCGCCATCCGGTCCGAACAGGCGGACATCCTCCAACTCGCGCGTCTTCTCCTCGGGCAGGTTGGGCGATTGCAGATCGGGTCGCGCGCGCTTCTCGATGCGGACCTCGAAGCGCGCCCGCTCCAGACCCAGCTCGGCCAGACTGGCGCGCACGGCCTTCTCCAGCCGGGTGCAAAGACTGCGGCGCGCCTTGCCCAGATCCTCGGCCTTGAGCCGAACCGCTTCGCGCAGCGCCTTCACGGATTCGCGCAGCGCGGCAAAGTCCTCGCCGGCGGTCTCGATGGCCCTGAGTTCACGCTCGAGCTCCGCGGTGCGCGCGAGTAGGCCCGCGACATCGCAGCGATACTTGCGCTGCAGGTTCTCGAGCTCCACCAGCCGCTCTTCGATCGCATCGAGTCGTTCGGGCGAGCCTTCGCCGCCCTCGCACAGGCGCGCGATCGCGACGCTGGCCTCCTCCAGATGCGCGCGAGCCTCGCGCAGTTGCGCCAGAGCGGCGCGGGCGGCTGGCAGCCGCTCTTCCCAGTTCTCCAGCACGCGCTCGGCGCGCACGATGCGACCCAGAGCGTTGCCCTCGCCTTCGGAGAGCTCCTCCGCGAGCCCGCCAAAGGCCCGCGCCACCGCCGCGGAGTTGCGCAGCAGCTCGCGCTCGCCCTGCAGATCTTCGAATTCACCCGGCGAAAGCCGGGCCTTCGTCAATTCGCCGGCCTGAAAACGCAGCAGATCCTCGCGCTCGGCGCGCGTTCGCGAACGCTGCTCGAATTCCGACAACTGCTCGCAGGCGCGCAGCCAGACCGCGCGGGCCTCGCGGTAGCCGGCGAGTTTGAGCTCCAGATTTCCGAACCCATCCAGCAGACGTGCCTGCTCGTCGGTCTCGAGCAGCTTCTGGTGTTCGTTCTGGCCGTGAACTTCGACCAGAAACCCGGCCAGCTCGCGCAGCACCCTGGCCGTGGCGGGCCGGTGGTTGACCCAGGCCTTGGAGCGCCCCTCGACGTGCAGCGTGCGCGTCAGCAGGATCTCGCGCTCCTCGCCGGCCTGCTGCTCGAGTTCTTCGAGCAGGGCCGGAACGCTGGCGCGCATCCAGCGCAGGACGCGCTCTTCCTCCACGGCCTCGCGAGGCACGACGAAGCGGCCTTCCACGCGCGCCTCCGGGGCTCCTTTACGCACCAGCGAGGCCTTGGGGCGCTCGCCCAGCAGCAATTCCAGGGCGTCGATCAACAGGCTCTTGCCGGCGCCCGTCTCGCCCGTGATCACGTTGAGCCCCGGACCAAATGGGATCTGCGCACGCTCGATGAGCGCGAGGTTCTCGATGCAAAGTTCCTGCAGCATGGCAAGAAGTAAGGACGGTGAAGTCCCGGAAAGTTCGCGGTGGGTTGGGGTTGGCGGGGCGCGCCACCCAGTCTGGCTTCCGGCGCAGGCGGAGGCGAGCGCGCTCCGGCTTTACTTGCCGCTCGCGACCCCATGCCGGTCGCGCCACTGCACTTCCAGCGCTTCCAGCAGCGATCGGAAATGCGCCGGCAGGCCGGGCACCATGGCCGAGCCTAGCTCGGAAAGTGCGAGTTGGACCGCGCCCTTGCGCTCCAGCTCGATGGCGCGCGCCGCATGAAAGGCCGTGGCCTCGCTGACGCTCTCCTCCAGCACCCGCAGGCCGACCACCTCGGCCCAGGGCAGTTCCATGAAGCACTCGCGCACCACCAGTTCGAGTTCCACGCGCTGCTGGGGAGCGAGTCGGGACAATTCCTGCGAGAGCGCGCTGCCCTTGGGACTGAAGACGCGCATCAGAGGCGCTTCGTACTCCTCCCGCAGCCACAGCGCCTGCGCGTCGCTCCACAACTGCCACCCGTTGTGGGTCGCGCTGCTGAAACGCGTCAGGTAGGAGTTCCACTGCTCGACGCGGCCGTTCCACTGTCCCACCACCCGAACCCTTGTTCCCAGCTGGCGGGTGGGCTGGCGCGTCAGCGCCTCCCACTCCATGGGCGGCGTCTCCACCGCCGGTTTGGAGGCCAGCGGGACGCACACAAGCAGAAGCGCGAAGAGCCGCAGATGTTTCATCCCGCCCTGTCATCGGCCGGAAATTCGTTCCGCTTGAATCAACGGCCGTCGAGCCGCTTCCCGCCGACCCAGACCTGCGCCAGGCGCAGGCCCGGGCCTTCCAGGACGAGGAAATCGGCCCGCAGACCCGGCTCGAGCGCCCCCAGTTCACGCTCCAAGCCCAGTGCGCGGGCGGGCGAGCTGCTCGCCATGGTCAGCGCCTCGGGAAGGTTCACCACGCCCCGCTCGACGAGCCGACGCACCATCTCCAGCTGGGAGAGCGCGGAGCCCGCCAGGCGGGGTTCGTCGCCGGGCTGGCTGGGCGGATACCAGGCGGCTCCGCCGGCGAGCACGTGCTCGCGGCCATGGGAGTGGAAGCGATCGCAACCGGTGCCCGCGCCGCGCAGCGCATCGCTCACCAGGCACAGACCCGCCGTCGTGCGCGCCCGCAGCGCCAATTGCACCGCCTCCTCGCCCACGTGCATCAGGTCGCCGATCAGCTCGGCGAAAACCGCATCGTCGGTCAGCGCGAAGCCTGCCAACCCCATCGAGCGGTGGTGCACGCCGCTCATCGCATTGAACAGGTGCGTCGCTCCGACCGCGCCCGCCCGAGCGGCAGCGCGGGCTTCGCGCGCGCTCGCCAGACTGTGGCCCAGCGAAACCCGGATGCCACAGCGCACCGCTTCCGCAATCAGCTCCATGGCGCCCGGCAACTCAGGCGCGACCGTCAACGTGCGGATCGCATGCCCTGAGCCGGTGGCGGGCCCGAGCACGGCGCGCAGCGCGGCCACCGAGGGTGGCGCAAGATCGTGGATCGGCAGCGCGCCCGCCGATCCGGGGCTCACGAAGGGGCCCTCGAGATGCAGCCCGGCGATCCGCGCTCCCTGATCCTCGGGCAGGGACCGGATGCGCGTTTCCAGGTCGGCGCACTGTGCGCCCAGTCGGGTGGGTTCGGCGGGAAACAGCGTGGGCTGGAACGCGGTCGTGCCCGCCAGCGCCAGCGCCTTCGACATTCCGGCGAGATCTTCCAGCGGATCAAAGCCGCCGAAGCCGTGGATGTGCAGATCGACGAATCCCGGCGCCACCACGGGCAGATCGGGCCCCGGCACGGCGCGTTCCAGCTCCACGGAATGAATGCGTCCCGAATCCCAGCGCAACGTGCCGGGAATCAGCTCACCTCGCTGCAGCAGCCGTGCGCGGATCGTGTTCATGCCTGCGGAAGCTCAAAGTACAGCAGCGCGGAACTGCCGTACACCCGCTCCTCGCGTTCCGAGCGCGCGATGCGGATCCACTCCCTTCCGCGTTCGGGTACATGCAGCACCAGCACGCCGCCCGGCTTGAGATGCCGATCGATCAGCTGCTGCGCCGCCTCCAGCACTTCGGCGCGCGTGCGCGGGTCCTCCACCAGCGGATAGGGCGGATCCATGAAGGCGATGTCGCACCCGCCCTCCCACGGCAGCTCCTCGCGCTTCGCGCGCGGCGTCCAGAGTTCCTCGGACAGTGCATCCCCGCGCACCACGCGGGCGCGCGAACCCACGCCCAGCGCCTCGATATTGGCCGTCAAGGCTGCCAGCGCGTCCCGGCCGCGTTCGACAAACAGGGCGCGCGAGGCGGCGCGAGAGAGCGCTTCCAGCCCCAGGCTGCCGCTGCCTGCGTACAGGTCGAGCACCGTCGCCTTCACCACCCGTTCGCCCAGCCGCCCGAAGAGCGATTCGCGCACCCGATCGAGCATGGGGCGCGTCAGAATCGTGTCGGGCGCTTCGATGCGGCGGCCACGAAATTCACCGGCGATGATGCGCATGTGGCAGGCAGGATAGGGCAAGCGCCCGGTCCAAGGAAAGACGCTACACTGCCGGTCTCCATGCCCCGTCTGCATGTCAACATCGACCATGTCGCGACGCTGCGCCAGGCGCGCCGCGAGAGCTTCCCCGATCCCGTGCTGTGGGCGCTCGCGGCCGAGAAGGCCGGCGCCGAGGGGATCACCTGCCATCTGAGGATGGACCGCCGTCACATTCAGGATGCGGACGTGCGCGCGCTCCGCCGGCGCATCCGCACGCGGCTCAATTTCGAGATGTCGCTCGATCCCGAAATCGTCGCCTTTGCGCTGCGGCTCGCGCCCGAAGCGGTCTGCATCGTGCCCGAAAACCGTCAGGAGGTGACCACCGAGGGTGGGCTCGACGTGCTCGGCGGCCACGAGCGGATCCTCGACGCAGTCACCAGACTCGCGCGACGAAAGTGCGAGGTCAGCCTGTTCATCGACCCCGACGAAGAGCAGCTCGAGGCCAGCGCGGAAGTCGGCGCGCACTTCGTCGAGCTGCACACCGGTCGCTACGCCCATGTCCGCGGGACGACTCGAACGCGCGAACTGCGGCGCCTGCAGCGAGCCGCCGAACGTGCCCATGAGCTCGGCCTGCGCGTCAATGCCGGGCACGGCCTGGATTACGAAAACGTCGCGCCGATTGCCGCGCTACCGCATGTCGAGGAGCTCAACATCGGCTTCGCGATCGTCGCGCGCTCGGTGTTCACCGGGGTGGAAGAGTCCGTTTCCACCATGAATCACCTGATTCAAGGCCGGGTGAGCGCCCGCGCCGGAAAGAACCGCTGATGCTCGTCTCGGGAACCCGCTGCAGCTTTCAGGGCAGCTACGTGGCGCTGCCGACCCCGTTCCACAACGGCCAGATCGACTACGCCGATCTTGAGCGACTGATCGAGTGGCACATCGCCTGCGGCACGGACGGACTGGTCATCGCCGGCACCACCGGGGAGGCTGCCACGCTGACGGAGCCCGAGCGCGCTGGCCTGTTCGCCGCCTCGGTCGCGATCGCGCGCCGCCGTGTCCCGATCCTCGGCGGCGTGGGCACCAACTGCACGCGCACGACGCTCGAGGCGGCGCTTGCGGCCGTGCAGGCCGGCGTGGATGGGCTGCTGGTGGTGACACCCTACTACAACAAGCCCAGCCGCCGCGGGCTCGTGCTGCATTTCGGCGTCATCGCGCAGCTCTGCCCGATTCCGATCGTGCTTTACAATGTCCCCGGGCGCACCGGGATCGACATGAGCGTCGAGGCCGTGCAGGAACTCGGCCGCACCTTCCCCCACATCGTCGCGATCAAGGAAGCCAAGCCGGATCTCGACAAGGTGCGGCGTCTCGTCGAGGAGACCGAGGTTGCGGTGCTGTGCGGCGAAGATGCAGCCATCGCGGACTTCATGAGTCTGGGCGCCGTCGGCACGATCGGAGTGGTCGGCAATCTCCTGCCCTCGAAAACGGCGGAACTCGTGCGGGCCGCTTTGCCCGGCGGCAACAGCGTGCGCGCCGCGCAACTGGTCGAGGAACTAGCTCCGCTCGCCCGCGACCTGTTCCTGGAAGCCAATCCCGTGCCGGTCAAGACGGCGCTGGCCAGAATGGGCCGCCTCAAGGATGAGGTGCGCCTGCCGCTGTGCGCGATGGAGCCGGCGACGCTCGCGCAGCTCGAAACCACGCTGCGGCACGCGCGGCTGATTCCATGAGAGCGGCCGCCCTGCTGCTCGCGCTGCTCGCGTCCTGCGCGAGCCAGCCGACGCTGCAGCAGCAGATCGAGCAGGCCACCGCCGACTTCCGCGGCATCGTCGGCGTGCATGTGCGCCACCTCAGGACCGGAGAAGAAGCCAACCTGCGCGCGGACGAGACCTTCCCGACCGCCAGTCTCGTCAAGGTGCCGATTCTGATCGGTCTGTTCGCGCGCATCGAAGCGGGCGAACTGGGCTACCGCGACAAGCTCCTCACCGAGGAACGCCATCGCAAGCGCGACGGCGAGGATCTCATCAGCCGTTTCGAAGTCGGCGCACCCACGCATCCAGCGGAACTCGCCATGCTGATGTGCTCCTTCAGCGACAACAGCGCGAGCCTGTGGTGTCAGGAACTAGCGGGCGGCGGCGGCGCGATCAACACTTGGCTCGCGGAGGCCGGCTTTCCCGCCACGCGCGTCAACTCGCGTGTCCCCGGACGCGAAGCGGACTACCGCCAATGGGGCTGGGGCCAGACCACTCCGCGCGAAATGACCGAGTTGCTGGTGCGCCTGCACCAGCGCCGCGCGCTTTCCTCGGCTGCGGATGAAGAGATGCTGCGACTGCTATCGCGCGCCTACTGGTCGGGCGAGGCGCTCTCCGCCCTGCCGCCGGAAGTGCACGCCTTCAGCAAGCAGGGCGCGATCAACCGCTCACGCTCCGAGGTGCTGCTGGTCGAGTCCTCGACGGGTCCTTACGTGCTCTGCGTGATCACCAAGGAGCAGCAGGACACCTCCTGGGAGCACGGCAACGAGGGCTTTGTGCTCCTGCGCACGCTCTCGCGGCTCGTCTACGAGCATTTCGATCCTGAGTCCCGCTGGCAGCCGCCGGCGGGTGCCGAGCGCTTTCACTAGCCTTTGGAGGCCCGCAGATCCCGCAGACCCACCTCACACTGCACGCGAGCGGAGCGTTCTTCCTCGGCCACCCGCGCCTGAATTGCCTCCGAGTTTGGCCGCTCCAGATGGTGCAGGTGGTACACGATCGCGCGACCGATCACCGCCACGAAGCGATAGCCGCCACGCCGCAGACGCAGGTCGATGTCGCGATCGCCCCTGCGCCCCGGCCACTGCGAGTCGTAGCCGTTGACGCCCTCGAAGGCCTTGCGAGAGAGCGAGAAGTTGACGCCCATCAGCTTGCGCGGCCGTGGATGCAGGGCCGCGGCGAGCCAGCCCGGCAACCGGATCCCAAGCCCCATGCGCTCGGTGTCGCCCTTCAGCGCGCCGAGCATGGCCGGTCCGCTCCAGCGCTCCAGCGCGCCCGAACGCACCATCTGCGCGTCGACCTTGGGGCTGAGATGCGGACCGAGCTTGACGCGCCGTCCGCAGAGCACATCTCCGCGGTGCGACCACTGAAGATGGTCGCGGACCCAGTGGCGGTGCGGGATCGAATCACCGTCGATGAACAGCAGCCAGTCGCCGCTGCTCCGCCGGACGGCTTCGTTGCACACGGCCCACTTGCGAAAGCCGTCATCGGGATGCCAAGCGTGCACAATCGGGGATCGGAAGCGGCCCTGAAAGCCCTCGATCACCGCTTGAGTCTTTGGACCCGAGCCGTCATCGCCGATGCAGACCTCGTCCGGAGCCTGGCTCTGGCGCAGCAGGCCTTCCAGAACCAGCGCCAGCCGATCCGGCTCGTTGTAGGTGGGGATGATGACGCTCGAGCGCATGACTCACTTCAGCGCGGCCTCGATCTCCGGCTTCAGCGCCAGCGCCCACTGGGAATAGCCCTCGGGCGAGAGGTGCAGGAAGTCCGGCATGATGGCGGCGGAGATCGAGCCGTCGGCGCGCACCCAGCGATCACCGATGCCCAGCACGCGGATGCTCGGCTGGGTGCGCAGCACCTGATTGACCTGCGCAATCTCGCCCCGCATCGGATTGAAGCGTTCGCCGCGCGGGAAGATCTCGTGCACGAGCAGCTTGGCCTGTGGGGCCTGCGCGCGCAGCGTCTGGATCACCTTGAGCACGCCCTCGAGCGTCTGTTCGCCGGTGCTCGTGCCGTGGCCGAGGTTGTTGGTGCCGATCAGCAGCACGACCACCTTGGGCTGCAGGCGCGTGAGCGGGGCTTCCTGCAGCCTCCAGAGCACGTGCTCGGTCCGATCGCCGCTGACGCCGAGGTTGACGGCCCCCAGCGGCGCGAAGTGCTGCTTCCACAATTCCTTGCCGGTGTCATCCCAGGCCTGCGTGATCGAATCGCCCAAAAAGACGACATCGGCCGAGGGCGTCTCTTTCGCCCGGCGGAGGCATTCGGCCTGCCGCCTCAGGATGCCTGCATCGGTGCGCGGCACCGGGATCAGGGCGGGATTGGGGGCAGGGTTTTCCGTCTGGATCCTGGCGCCGGTGAGGAGCGCGCCCAGCAGGGGCAGCGCAAGGAAGAGGGGCTTCATGGCGCCACAGGATACGAAAGCGAGCGCGAGGCTGAGCAGCCCGAAGCCCGATCAGACAAGTGCAAGCGGGGGGCGCGGCTGCTAGTCTCCTCTTGTCTCCCTCGGGAATCGGTCTTCTCCCCCCCGTCCTCTTTCCCCGTCTGATGCAGCCTATGGAAAACACTCCCCCTTCCGTTCCGGTCGAAAGCAAGCGTGTCCTCTGCGGCGTGCTCGGTCTGCTCATCGGCGGACTGGGCATCCACCGCTTCATTCTCGGGGATGTCACTGGCGGAATCCTGCGCATCGTCGTCACGGTCGCAACCTGCGGTCTTGGCGGCATCATCGGATTCATCGAGGGCATCATCTACCTGACGAAGTCCGACGCAGAGTTCGTCAGCACCTATCAGGTCGGCAAAAAGGGCTGGTTCTGATCAGAAGCTCATCCAGTCGCCGGTGATCACCTGCGATCGGGCGAGATCCGGATCGGAAAGCTCCGTGCGCGGCATGATCATCGTGCCGACCGGCCGCGGATCGAAGCGCTGCGGCACGCGCACGCGCCAGGGCGCTCCCCGCGCATCGACGCGCCCGCCGAGGTTGGTCGTCAGGTAGACCGGCCGGCCCCCGCCCGCCGCCCGCGCGGCAGCGAGCACAAGGCCGTAGTGCGTGCGCAGGATGTCGGGATAGACGTCGACAAGCACGGTGAAATCGATGCCGCTCGCCCGGTGGCTGGCGAGAACGAGCACGAACTCGGTGCCGCCGCGCCGCACCCGCGCAAAGCGCGTGCGCCGGTCGGCATCGGGGCCGAGGAAGCGCCAGTGGAAGAAGGCGCGATCCTTGAGGAAGTTGCCCGGCGCGGTTTCGACCTCGGGAATCTGCTCGATGGCGCGCAGCGCCGCGGCTGCGTCGATGAGCTCGATGCCCTCGCGCGAGGCGAAGGGCTGGGGAAACAGGATCCAGGCCGGCGCATCATCGAGGTAGCGGCCGCCGTGGCGCAGGAACACGCCGAGCGAGCGCGGGTTTGGGTACACGTAGACGAAATCGCACGGCCTCTTCGCCACCGCATCCAACAGGCTGCCGACGAGACCCGTGCCCACGCCTTGACGCTGAAGGTCGCGGGCGATGGCAAAGCACGAGAGCTGCCAGCCGATCGCGATGGCGCCGGACTGCGTGCGAAGGCGCGAGGGTATCGCGCTGAAGTGCCCGACCTCGCGCCCTTCCTGTTCGGCGATCGCGACGAGGGCCAGCCCCGCAGGATTCGCGGAGGAATGCATGTGCGCGACGAATTCGACCGAGTCCTTGGGTCGCTGCCAGCTGGGCACGATCGAAAAGGCGTCGGCCGCCAGACGCACATAGAGCTCGGCATCGCTCGGGCGGAAGGGCCGGGTCGTGAAGCTCAGCATGGCGGGGCGAGGATAGCGGCTGGGGATGGCAGCCGTGACTGCCGTTTTGGCCTCTGCACCGCCATTTTGGCCCTCCACACCCCTTTCCCGGCCTCTGAAAGGCCTCCCGCGAGCCCTGCGAGCACTGGCACATGGATTGCTCTTCCTTGGCGTCCCTCTATCGGAGACCTCCATGTTCGAAAACTACACGCGCAAGTCACAAGAGATCGTCCAAGCTGCCCAGAGCCGCGCGCAGAGCGCGGGCCATCCCGAGCTGCACCCGCTGCACCTCGCCGTGGCGCTGATGGAAGAGCCCGAAGGCGTCACCAGCGCGCTGTTCGGCAAGCTCGGCGTCGAGCCGATCGCCCTCAAGGCCGAGTTGGAGCAGGCGCTGGGCAAGCTGCCGCAGACCTCCGGATCGCAGCTTGGGCTCTCGCGTGCGCTCAACGATGTGTTCGTGGAAGCGCAGGCCGCGATGAAGCGCATGGAAGACAGCTTCGTCTCCACCGAACACCTACTGCTCGCGCTCTCGAAGAAGGGCGGGCCGGAGGTGATGGGTCTGTTCGGCGCGCGCCAACTCAACGCGGCGCGGATCGAAGCCGCGTTGATCGAAGTCCGCAAGGGCAAGAAGGTCACCAATCAGGATCCTGAAGCCAGCTTCGACGCGCTCAAGAAGTACGCGCGCGATCTGACAGCTGAAGCACGCGCTGGGAAGCTCGACCCGGTGATCGGACGCGACGCCGAGATCCGCCGCTCGATGCAGGTGCTGACGCGCCGGCGCAAGAACAACCCAGTGCTGATCGGCGATCCGGGCGTCGGCAAGACGGCCATCGTGGAGGGACTCGCCAACCGCATCGTGGCCGGGGATGTGCCCGAAGGCCTCAAGAACAAGCGCGTCATGGCGCTCGACATGGGTTCCCTGCTGGCGGGCGCCAAGTACCGCGGCGAATTCGAAGAGCGGCTGAAGGCCGTGCTCAGCGAAGTGGCGGAGGCCCAAGGCCAGGTGATCCTGTTCATCGACGAACTGCACACGCTGGTCGGCGCGGGCAAGGCCGAGGGCGCCGTCGACGCCGCCAACATGCTCAAGCCGGCGCTGGCGCGCGGCGAACTCAACTGCATCGGCGCCACCACGGTCGATGAGTACCGTAAGTACATCGAGAAGGACGCGGCACTGGAGCGGCGCTTCCTGCCGGTGATGGTCGATGAGCCTTCCGTCGAGGACACGATCGCGATCCTGCGGGGACTCAAGGAGCGCTATGAAGTGCACCACGGCGTGCGCATCCTCGATGAGGCGCTGATCGCCGCTGCGCGGCTGGCGGACCGCCACATCACGGAGCGCTTCATGCCCGACAAGGCCATCGACTGCGTCGACGAGGCCGCCGCGCAGCTGCGCTCGGCGATCGACTCGCTGCCCGCCGAGCTCGACACGGTCGAGCGCAAGAAGCGCCAGCTCGAGATCGAAAAGACGGCACTCGCCAAGGAAGAAGGCCGCGATGCGAAGAAGCGCATCGGAGAGATCGAGCGCGAGCTCGCGGAGCTCAACGAGGAGTCGACGGCGCTCAAGGCGCGCTGGCAGACCGAGAAGGACCTGATCCTCGCGATCCGCGCGGGCAAGCTCTCGATCGAGTCCCTCCGCGAGGAGGCCACGCGCAAGGAGCGCGAGGGCGATTACGAGCGCGTGGCGCGCGTGCGCTACGGGGAGCTGCCGCAAGTACAGAAGGACCTTGAGGCCAATGTGGCGCGGCTCGCCGAGGTGCAAAAGGACGGCGCGCTGCTGCCGGAAGCCGTCGACTCCGAGCTCATCGCGCGCGTCGTCAGCCGCTGGACGGGCATCCCCGCCACGCGACTGCTCGAAACCGAGCGCGAGCGCCTCGTGCACATGGAAGACCGCATCGGCGAGCGTGTCATCGGCCAGCGCCATGCGATCGAAGCCATCTCCGAGTGCGTGCGGCGTTCGCGCGCCGGATTGCAGGAAACCACGCGCCCGCTGGGCTCCTTCCTGCTGCTCGGCCCCACCGGCGTGGGCAAGACCGAGCTCGCCAAAGCGCTCGCGGAGTTCCTCTTCGACGACGAGAAGGCGCTGGTGCGCATCGACATGAGCGAGTACATGGAAAAGCACGCCGTTGCGCGCATGATCGGCGCTCCTCCGGGCTATGTCGGCTACGAGGAGGGCGGCGCGCTGACCGAAGCCGTCCGTCGCAAGCCGCACACCGTGATCCTCCTCGACGAGGTCGAGAAGGCGCACCCGGATGTTTTCAACATCCTGCTGCAGCTGCTCGATGACGGCCGTCTCACCGACGGACAGGGCCGCGTCGTGGACTTCACTCAGACGCTGGTGCTGATGACCTCCAACCTGCGCAACGATGCTCAGGTGCGGCAGTTCTTCCGCCCCGAATTCATCAACCGCCTCGACGAGGTGCTCGTCTTCGAAGCGCTGACCCGCGAGCAGATCCGCGGCATTGTGGATGTGCAGGTTAAGCGCCTCGAGAAGCTGCTCGCCGAGCAGGAGATCGCGCTGCTGCTCTCGCAGCCCGCGCGCGATCGCCTCGCGGAGGAGGGCTGGAGCCCCGAGTTCGGTGCGCGCCCGCTCAAGCGCGCCATCCAGAAGAACGTCCAGAACAAGCTCGCCGACGCGATCCTCAACGGAACGCTCAAGCGCGGCGATCTGGCCTGGGTCGACTTCGAGGAAGGCAGCTTCGTCGTGCGCTCGCGGCCCAAGGACGCGCCCAAGCCGGAAGGGGCCTGCGCCTAGATCGCCGATGCAAGAACCCCGGGCGCCCCCTTGGCGCTCGGGCAGGATCGGCTGCCCACCCCCCTGCGGTGCGGGTGTCCGCAGCGATCCCTGCGCAACGAGCGGACCCAGCTTCGGTGAGGCACGAGACCGTAGCAGCGCGGACGCTCTGCGGACTGCCTAGTCGCTTGATTTCCACAGCGAGTCAACGGCCCGGATCAGGGATTTGGGATCAGGCATTTTCTTACCCACGGCGCGACCACAGCACTCGAAACGAGCACCGCACCCGGCCGATCCTGATATGCTTTACCAAGTCATGAACAAGCTCTTCACCGTGGCTCTTCTGTTGTGCCTTGCTTCCTGCGGCAACAAGGCGGAAATCGAATCCTCAGCCGTCGGCACGAATGCCGCCCCGGCGGTTGCCCAGCCTGTCAGCGCTCCTGAGGTGACGCAGCCGGCGGCAACGCCGATGGCCAATGCTCTCACCGCCAACGCGCTGCCGATGGCGCCCGTTCCGGGAGATGGCGCCTGCTGCAGCGGTTGCGAAGCGAGCAAGCTCAAGGCCATGCAGGCAGCCACCCCGGCGCAGGCCGTCGCCAACCAAGGCAGCGCCGCCGGCGCCTGCTGCAGCGGTTGCGCTGCCACGAAGGCGATGGCGCTGCCCGCGCCCAATGCCGCCCCCGCTCAAGCTGTCGCCAACCAAGGCAAGGCCGCCGGCGCCTGCTGCAGCGGTTGCGCTGCCACGAAGGCGATGGCGCTGCCCGCGCCCAACGCCGCCCCCGCTCAAGCTGTCGCCAACCAAGGCAGCGCCGCCGGCGCCTGCTGCAGCGGTTGCGCTGCCACGAAGGCGATGGCGCTGCCCGCGCCCAATACCGCCCCCGCTCAAGCCGTCGCCAACCAAGGCAAGGCCGCCGGCGCCTGCTGCAACGGTTGCCAGGCGAGCAAGCTGAAGGCCATCGCCGCGGGCACGCCCGCTCAGGCCGTCGCGAATCAGACCAAGCCCGCAGGCACCTGCTGCGGTGCGTGCGATCCGTCGACGATGCCTGCTGGTGGCTGCTGCGCCTCCGGCGCGACCACGCCGCAGGTCAAGCCCGCGGTCTCCAACTGAGCGCGAACCCATGGATCGTCGGGAGCACGCGCTCGTGGCGATCCGGCTGAGAACCAGTGCGAGCAGGCAGTTTTCGCTGCCTGCTCGCCTTTTTGCATGCCCGCGTACGGCTCCGGCGCTCCGCCCGCACTTCAGGCGAGCAGGGAGAGACCCGGGGCCCGACGCGGCCGGACAACGGACCGATTGAAACCCCGATCCAAGGCCCCGCTTCCGCCAACTCCCAGATGAACTCCGTCACCGCCCCCCCCCGCAAGTCGCTGTTCGACCGTTTTCTGGACACGATCGAAAGGGTTGGCAACAAGCTGCCCGACCCTGCGGTCCTGTTCTTGATCGCGTTGGCCGCCACTTGGGTGTTCTCCGCTCTGCTGGAAGGCCGGGAAGTGCGGGTGCCCAAGGCGGGCGGGGGCTTCGATGTGCTCAGCGTCCAGAATCAACTGTCCGGCACAGCCCTCGTCACGCTGATGACACGCATGGTCACGGAGTTCGTGACCTTCCCGCCGCTGGGCGTGGTGCTGGTGGCGATGCTCGGGCTGGGGGTCGCCGACAAGTCGGGTTTCATCAGCGCCGGCCTGAAGAAGCTGTTGAGCTTCACTCCCCGAGCCTTGCTGACCCCGATGACCATCGCCGTGGGACTGCTGAGCCTGGTTGCGGTCGACGCAGGCTATGTGCTGGTGATCCCGCTGGGAGGTGTCATTTTCTATGCCGCCGGCCGACACCCGATCGCGGGCATCGCCGCAGCCTTCGCGGCGATTTCGGGGGGGTTCTGTGCCAACTACGTTCCGACGGCTCTGGACACGATTCTGGCAGGGCTGACGGAGACGGGCGCTCGCATCGTCGACCCCAAGTACTCGGTCAATCCGCTGTGCAACTACATGTTCACGATCGCTTCGAGCGTGCTGGTCATCGGTCTGGGCTGGTTCCTGACCGACAAGGTCATCGAGCCGCGTCTGCGGCGGCTCGCGATCGATGGCGATCCCCATGAGATGCCCAAGATGGAATCGCTGTCTTCGCGCGAGGAAAAGGGCCTCCTGCGAGCTTCGCTGACGATGCTGGCGGGCCTTGTCCTGCTCGTGATTCTCTGCTTGCCGGACTCCTCTCCTTTCCGGGGAGCCGGCGGCGGACTCACCGAGCGCGGGTCGCCCCTGCTGGGTTCCATCGTGCCGCTGATCCTGCTGTTGTTCCTGCTGCCGGGCATGGTCTACGGCTACGTCGCAGGCACCTTCAAGACGCACCGCGACGTCGTGCAGGCGATGACGAAGACCATGAACACCATGGGTTACTACATGGTGATGGCCTTCTGCGCCGCGATGTTCATCTACGCGTTCAACACGTCCAATCTCGGACGACTGCTGGCCGTGACGGGTGCCAACGGACTGTCGAGCCTGGGACTGCCCACGGGTGTCACCATCGTGGGGATGATCTTCGTCTGCGCCTTCGTCAATCTGCTGATGGGATCCTCTTCCGCGAAGTGGACGCTGTTGGCTCCGATCTTCGTCCCGATGCTGATGCAGCTGGGCATCTCACCGGAGTTCACGCAGGCCGCCTATCGCATCGGTGATTCGACGACGAACATCATCACCCCGCTGATGCCCTACTTCCCGCTGATCGTCACCTTCACCCAGAAGTACCACAAGGGCACGGGCATCGGGACGCTGATCTCCGTCATGCTGCCGTATTCGCTGACGTTCCTCGGCGCCTGGACGCTGTTCCTGCTGGCGTACTGGGCTCTGGGTCTCCCGCTGGGTCTGGGCGCTTCCTACACCTACGGCGCTTAGGTCCCGCAGAAGGTCTGGTAGCCGCCGAGACCCGCCGGCGGAGGTTCCGCGAAACTCAGGTACTCAGAACGCGGATCAAAGGGATTGGCAAGCGCCGCCAGCAGTTCCCGCAGGGGCGCCAGATCCTGACGCCGCTCGGCGGCACCGAGGGCAGCCTCGACGCGATGATTGCGCGGAATGATCGCCGGGTTGGCCGTGCGCATGCGGGCTTGAACGGCATCCATCGAGCGGTTTTCACGGGCCAGTCGCTCGCGCCAGGCGGCATGCCAGGCGATGAAGGAACCGTCGCCCGCGTGAGCCGGCGCCGGCGCGGAAGGATCGAGTTCGCGGAAAGTGTTGGTGAAGTCGGCCTTGGCCGCGTGCATCCAAGCCAGCAGACCCTCGATCAGCTGCGCATCGCCGCCATCATCGCGGAAAAGTCCCAGCTTGGATCGCATGCGTGCGAGGTAAGCGCGCTGGTAGAGCTGGGGAAACTCATCGAGCGCACGCGTCGCCATCTCGATGGCACGCGGCTCGTCTTCGGCAATCAGCGGCAGCAGCGCTTCAGCCAGACGCGTGAGGTTCCAGTGAGCGATGGCTGGCTGATGCGCGTAGCGATAGCGGCCCTGCTCGTCGATCGAGCTGAAGACCGTATCCGGATCGTATGTGTCCATGAAGGCGCAGGGACCGTAGTCGATTGTCTCGCCGCTGATCGTCATGTTGTCCGTGTTCATCACGCCGTGGATGAAACCGATGCTCTGCCAGGCGGCGATCAACGAGGCCTGCCGCTCCATGACGCGCCGGAGGAAGGCCAGATGACGCTCCGGACTGCCGATCAGCTCAGGGAAGTGGCGGGCGATCGCGTAGTCGGCGAGGCTGACGAGCAGCCTGTGATCCTGCTGCAACGCCGCGAACCAGAAGGTCCCCACCCGCAGATGGCTGGATGCGGTGCGCGTGAGAATGGCTCCCGGCTTGGGCACTTCGCGCACGATCCACTCGCCGGTCACCGCGACCGCCAGACTGCGTGTCGTGGGAATGCCGAGAGCATGCATCGCCTCGCTGATGATGTACTCGCGCAGCATCGGTCCGAGAACGGCTCGTCCGTCCCCGCGGCGTGAGTAGCGCGTCTGGCCGGAGCCCTTGAACTGAATATCATGCAGCGAGCCATCCGGCGCGCGCTGCTCCCCCAGCAAAAGCGCGCGTCCATCGCCGAGCATCGCCAAGTGCCCGAACTGGTGACCCGCATAGGCCTGTGCGATGGGCTCGCTGCCTTCGGGCAGCGCTTGCCCGCTGAACAGCTGCGCCAGCTCGTCCTGGGGCGTGTCCATGAAGCGCAGACCCAGATGCTGCGCCAGCTTGTGATTGACGATCAGGAGCTGCGGCAGCGGAAAGGGGGCGGGCTTCGCGCGCTCGTAAAAGGCCTCGGGCAGGCACGCGTAGGTGTTTTCGAAGCGCCAGCCTTGAGCCTGGGATCGGGTCGTGCTCATCACTGTCTGTGCCTAGGCAGGAGCAAGAGCTCGTTGACCAGCTTTTCATGCTGTTCGCGCGGGGGCGGCTGCCCGCTGAAGGTGGTCTCGACCACGATCCGCCCGCGCACCACGTCGGCACTTGCCACGGAGAACTCGAGTGCTCCGTTGACCATGCGCTTCTCGTGCAGCCAGCCCCTTCCGTTGGCGAGCGTCAACGGGCTGGACTTGGAGTCGACGATGCGGATCACGCCCTGCTTCATGGCCTCGTCCTTGAGGCGGCTGAGCTTGGCGCCCTGATCGGCGAAGTGCAATGCCGCAGCCTCGCTTTCGAACTCCATGACGACGAGCACCGCGATTCGCGAGGTGGGATCGGCCTTCGGCGTCAATTGAACGAAGCGGGCGCTTCGCAGAGCCTTCAGGATCCGGTCCCGGTCGGCTGCGTCGAGCATGGCGAGGCCTGCGGCCAGTTGCTGGCCGTTGAGACCCATGCGCGTGGCGCTCCAGACCTGTTTGCCATGGCCGGAAACGAACTCGTCCAACGCAGGTTCGAGATCGTAAAGGCTCGCTGGACGCGACTTGGGATCGAGGTACCACCGCGGCTGGAGAATCTCGTCCGAGTCGCGCGGCGGATGGGTGAATATCCGGCTCAGAGCTTCGGCACCGACCGTCTTTTCGACTGTCGCCACGAAAGCCTCGCCCTGATGGTAGGCGAAGCCGAGTTGCTGCGCTGTGGCTTTGAGAATCATCCTGTAGGCCTCACCGGGATCTTCTTCCGACTCCGGCAGACGAGCGATGCCCGCGGTGAAACGCTCAAAACCATCGCTCCAGCCCGCCGCGCTGCAGATCCTGCGTGCCTGATGCTGGGCGCTGCCTTCGATCACGGCGTTGATCGCATGGATCGCATCCACGCTGTCACCTTTGAGCAGCAGCTTGGTGAAGTCGTGTGCCTGATCATCGAGCGCGTGACACAACTCGTGAACCAAGACCGCGCGCAGGGCCTGGTCATCGTCCAGGCGGAGTTCAGGGAAGGACCGGATGTGGTTCTTCCAGTTGGGCCGGATGACAAGGAGTTCCTTGGTGGACCATGAGTACTTGGCGATCGGGAACATCGCGAATTGCCTTCCCATCTGGTCAGACTCCTGCCGGGCAGCGGCCTCATCCGGCTGACGCAGCCGCACCATGGGAAGGTTCTCGCTCGCGACGGCCTCCGCCAGCATCTTGCGCGAGGCCAGCTTCAGCGGCGGCGGATGGGCAATCGGCTCACCGCGCTGCTTCTCGATGGCCGCCAGCGCGTCCTTCCAAGCCGCGTCCAACCGCTCCTGCGTCAGATCCGAGTTCTGGGCGCTGAGCGAAAGCGTTAGGGCGGCCAAGATCAGTGCCGCCCGCAACAGGACCGTCATCAACGTCTGCTTCATGAATGTTGGAAAAGCGTCATTTCAGGTCCGGGGACCGTATTCCGGCATCCGCTTGCATCCCATCGGCGAAAGTCCGCTCATGGCGCTACACACTACACTGCTGCTGCTTTCCGTGAGTCTGTTCGGCGATGCCTCCACCTCGTCCCAGCCCGACTTGGCTGCCATCGCCACCCCCATGACCCTCCCCAGCACCGATCCGGGCAGGGAAACCCGGCTCAAGGCCGCGGATCGCCTGCGGGCCACGCTCGAGACCGCCAATGAGGCCGCTGTTCCCGAGCTGCTCACGGCCTGCGAGGAAGCTGCCCGGATGCTCCCCGAGTCCTCGCGCAACCGCGTCCGCATGCTAGCCATGGTCCAGGAGCAGCGCTCCCGTCTGGAAAAGCAGAAGCCCGACCGCCTGCTGCGCGACACGCGCCGCGGGGTCGAGGGCGCGATGCTCGATCTCAACTTCGAGCCGCGCATCGAAGCACCGGTTCCCGTCGGCTGGCCCGCCCCCACGACGGTCAACGAGCTGATGGTGCTCGACTACCCCGCCTACCGTCTCGCGCGCGCTCCGATGAGCGGACAGATGCGCACGAACAACACCTTCTGGAAGCTGTTCCGTCACATCGAGTCGAATCAGATCCCGATGACGGCACCCGTCGAGACCACCTACACGGGCGGCAAGGGTCAGGAAGAGCCGCAATGGATGGCCTTCCTCTACCAGTCCACGCAACAAGGATCGCTGGGCAAAGATGGTGAGGTCGAGATTGTCGATCTGCCGGCCGCTCGCGTGCTGTCGATCGGCCGCCGCGGCGCGATGAGCGAGCGCGCGATGAAGAGCTCGCGTGACGAGATGGACGCCTGGCTCGCCGCCCATCCGCAGTGGGAAGTGTGCGGTCCGATGCGTTCGATGGGCTGGAACAGCCCGATGGTTCCCGATGCGCGGCGCTACTGGGAAATCCAGTTGCCGATCCGCATCAAGGCCACCGCGGCCAAGTGATCCGGACGCGGATCAGGGCTTGACCAGCTCGTAGATCCCGTGGCGTCCGCCACGCAGCACACCCTGTCGCACCAGCTGATTCCAGACCTCGGGCGTGAAGCGCGTGGGTGCCTGAATGCCGACGATGCCGGAGTTTCTTCCGGAACTCATGCCGCGACCCCCGATGCCGGACTCAGCATCGAGGATTGTGGCCTGCAGCGCTTTCTGAAAGGCCTTCAGCGCGCGGCGCAGCACTTCCTGATCCTGCGCCGGCAGCGGACGTTTCCCTGCAAACCAGGCCTCGACGATGGCTCGCAAAGCGCCAGCATCGCGCGTGTCGATGGCGGCCGCGAGATCGGGATCACTCTGCCGCGCGGCGCCGAGCAGCGCGCCGGCGCGCTCCCACACGGCTGTGTTGCCCGGATCGGCCTGCAGTTCGACGACGCAGACCTCCAGGTGACGGCTGACCAGCGAAACGGCGGGATCAAAGGCGGCGCTCATGCGCTCAGGCTAGCACGCTGGCGCTCCGTCGGCGGCAGGCTGCGGGGCTGGTCAGTAGAGCAGGGCTCGTGAGCGGGCCTTGGCGAAGCCCTCCAATGGTGCAGCCCACTCAGCCTCCATCTGCGCCCAGGATCGGCCAGACTTCACCTGACTCTCCAGGTCCGTGCGCCCCCAGTGCTTGCCGAGCACCTGTTCGCCGGCATATTCGACTTTGCCCGGGGCCAGCTTCTCGATGCACGCGAGGATGGCGAGCGCCGTGCGCAGCGGACGATAGGCGCGCGCATCGGTGACGCGCAGGCGCACACCACGCATGGGCTTATCCTGAAACTTGCCGTAAAAGGGCTTCCACGCGAGCCCCTGAAATTGGACTCCGGGCAGTCCGAGCTGGTTGAGAGCCCTTTCGAGCTGGTTGGCATCGACAAACTCGGCTCCCAACAGCTCAAAGGGCATCGTCGAACCCACGCCATCGCTGAGATTCTTGGTCGAGGACGCGATCATGCCCGTCGTGACGTACAGGTAGGCCTGAACCGTCGAGGGTATGTGCGGCGAGGTTTGCGTCCACGCCAGAGCGGTGTCTTCCCAGACCATCGCGCGCTTCCAGCCGCGCATCGGCACGACATGCAGTTCACACCCGAGCTTCAGCTCCGTGTTGAAAAACCGCGCCACCTCGCCGGCCGTCATCCCATGCGTCACGGGCATCGGGCCCCAGCCGATGAAGCTCTTCCATGGCTCGGCAATCAGCGGGCCTTCGAACAGCAGACCCCCGATCGGATTGGGCCGATCGAGCACGATCAGCGGCTTCCTCGCCTCCGCGCAAGCGATCAGTGCCTCGCCCAAGGTCGAGATGTAGGTGTAGGTGCGCGAGCCGATGTCCTGAATGTCGAAGACCAGCGCATCGAGCTCGGCCAGCGTCTCGGCGGGCGGTCGCTTGGTGCTGCCGTAGAGGCTTGTCACGGGAATGCCAGTGACGGGATCCTTCTCGTCGCCGACCACCTTGCCGGCGGCGACATCGCCTCGGATACCGTGCTCGGGACCGTAGAGGCGTACAAGCCGCGTGCGCTTGTCGCGCGCGAGACGGTCCGCAGTGGGCACGAGCCGGCCATCGACGCCCGAGGGGTTGGTGATCAGGCCGATGCGCTTGCCTTCGATCAGGCGCGCATGCGGGCTGTCCGTCTCGAGCAGCACATCGACGCCCAGCGTCACTTGTGCATCGGCAGTCATCGACAAGCAGAGCAGCAGGAAAAGGGCCAGTCGCAGGGTCGCGTACATAGCCCACCTTGTAGCGTTCACCGCGGGCGTTCACCACAACATGCGCTACCATGCCTCCCCCTTGGAACCGCCCCGCAAGCTGCGCATCTCCCGCGGTCGGCGCAGCCAGCCGCGCTGCGGCTCATGCGCTTTGCCGCCGGCGGACTGCATCTGCGCGCACCTGCGCCTGCTGACGCTCGACACTCGAGTCGTGGTCTTCCTCCACCGCCGCGAGGTCTACAAGACCACCAATACCGCGCAGCTCGTGCCGCTGACGCTCTCCCACTCGCGCCTGCACATCGTCGGACTGCCTGAAGATCGCGTCTGCTACCGCAATCTAGAAGACCCCGCGCGCACGACCTTGCTTCTGTCCCCCACCGAAAGCAGTGTTCCGCTGAGGCCTGAGCTGGCGCGTGGCATGCCCGTCACGCTGGTCGTCCCCGATGGCAATTGGCGCCAGACGCGGCGCATGGCCCGCAAGGAGCCCGAGCTGGCCGCGCTGCCCGCCGTGCACCTGCCCGAAGGCCCGCGGCGGCGCTTCGAGCTGCGCAAGCATCCGGAAGCGGATCGGTTTTCGACCTTCGAGGCCATCGCCCGGGCGCTGGGGATCTTGGAAGGTGCGGCCGTGCAGGAGGAGCTCGAACGCGTGCTGGCACTCAAGGTCGAGGCGGTCCTGCGCACGCGCGGTCTGTCCGCGGAGCAGGGTGCATAGATGGGCGGGTACGCATGGCTGCTTCTGCTGCTCGCCCTGCTGGGCTCCTGTCGCAGCGCACCTTCGGAGCGCACGGTGCTGCTGCTGACGCTGCGGGAGGAAACGAGCCTGAGCCAGTGCATCGATGGATTGATGCAGCAGTTGGATGCGGAGGGCTGGCGCGAGGGCGTCAACCTGCGGATCGAGCGGCTCGACGGCGAGGGTGACCGCCAGCGCGCGGCGGAACGGCTGTCGGCAAGGCTGGCACGATCACCGGGGCCGGTTTGCGTGGTGAGCTTCACCACGCCCATGGCCCAGGCCGCACTCGACCATGCGCAACTGCCGGTCTTGATCAGCTACTGCTTCGACGCCGAGCGTGCCGCCGCCGCCCATCCGCGCGCTCGCTGGAGCGGCCTCAGCATGCTCCCGCCTGTGGATCCGGCCGTGGAACTCGCGCGCGAGCTGGGCCTGCGGCGCGTGGGCGTGGTGTGGAATCCCGCCGAAGCGCATTCCGCCCGTCAGGTCGAGCGCTTTCGCGAGCGAGCCGGACCGATGGGCATCGAGCTGATCGAAGCCCATGCCACCGGCAGCGCGGATCTGGCTGCCGCGCTGGCCCGTCTCGAGGCCTCCGGAATCGACGGAGTGTGGAAGCTCGGCGACCTGACGCTGGCACCGATCCGCGAATCACTGATCCGCACGCTGAGCGCGCGCGGACTGCCGGTGATCGGCGATCATCCCGACCAGCTCGCCATGGGCGCGCGTGCCGTCGTCAGCCTCGACTTCACGGCCGTGGGGCGCGTGAGCGGCGTCCAGCTGGCCCGTCTGCTGAATGGTGAGCCGCTTCCGTCGATTGCCGTGGAGCGCGTCGAGATCCATCGCGTGCAGCGACGCTGATCAGCGGCGGTAGTGCGTGGTGAACGCCGCCACGCGCCAGCGCGTCGAATCAAGCACCCACTGGATGCTGTCGACGCCGCGGGTCTTGAGCTCGCCGGTCGCGGGCAGAAAGCCTTCGAACTCGACCCAGGTATGCGCGATGTTGCCGCGGAACTCTCCGCGCACGGCGAGAATGCGCTCGTGCAGGCCCGTGCTGCACACGCTATCCGAGCGCACATAGGCCTGAAACTCGCGCAGAAATTCCGAACGGGAGCTCACCTGCGCCAGCGCACCGTCGGCAAAAGGATTGACGATGCAGGCTTCCTCGAGGAACAGCTTTTCGAGGCTGTTCCAGTCTGCCCCGCCGCCGGCATCGAAGTCGAAGGCCTCGTAGAGTTGTTCCACCTGAGCGCTGAGCTCGGCAGGCAGCGCGGGCTGTGAGGGCTGCGAACTCCTGCAGGCCGGTACGAGCACAAGCACAACCGGATACCAGAAAGCCGGGTGGGCGCACATCACCACTGGACGATCAGGCCGTTGGTGATGTTGAAGGTGTTGCCTGCCGGAGCGGGGCAAAAGCCCGGATTTGGATCACGGTAGTAGGTCTGATAGCTGCGGACATTGCCGAAGGTTATCGGATCGCCGAGCGCCGTGGAGCGCGCGCGAATCGACGAATCACCTGAACCTGCATCCGGAAACATCGCTGAGCCTCCCTCGCTGGTCTTGACCGCCAGTCTGCGGAGCGTGCCGCCTGTGCAGCGCACCCCATCGCCGAAGGTCAAGCCGGCGGAACTGAGATTGCCCTGCAGGAAGATCGCCGTGGCGGTGGGCAGCATGTCCGACGCCTGAAGTGACAGGGTGTCTACCAGTGCCGACCCCGTGCTGGATAGCTGGGCACCGGGCGAACCCGGCTGGGAGTTCGCGCAGCCGCGCCCTACGTTGCCGTTGTTGCCGCAGGGACAGGCCACCGTAAGAGTGCCGTCGCCCGAGCAGAACGGGGTTGCCCGGGTCGCCGTCGTGACGACTCCGATGGTGTAGGTCATCCGGTTGGCCGTATAGATCGTGCCCCTCAAGGAGTTGTACGCGATATCCACCGGCTGGACCTGACCCGTCCCGAGCGAAAGAAGCCCGGTTTGCGTGTCGGTTGCGGCATCCACCACTGCGAGCGAATGGCTCCACTCGTTGACCCAGTACATGTTGCCGTCATTGCCGCTGTAGCTGAAGGCTGTCGGCTCATCGCCGGCCACCAGAGTCTTGATGACCGCGTGGCTGACGCCGCTGATCACCGAAACACTGCACGCACTCGGCGTTCCTGGACCGGGCGCCCCCACGTTGGAGACATACACCTTATTGCCGACCGGATTGTGGCCCAGCGCGGTGGGGCCATCTCCTACGGACACCGTCGCGATCACGGCATTGCTGACGCCGTCGATCACGCTCACGGTGTCAGATCCGTAGTTGGAACAGTAGACCGCGTTGTTCTGTGGATTGAAGACTATGCCGCGCGGAATGGTCCCGACCGGCACCGTGGCGATGAGCGCGTTGGTGGACCCGCTGATCACGGAGACTGAGTGACTGCCCGCATTCGGGCAGTAGACCTTATTGGCAATTTGGTTGTAGCCGATCACACGCGGAGTGCTGCCGACTCCCACGCTGGCCACGACCGATCGTGAAGCCCCGTCAATCACGGTGACATTATTGGAGAACTCATTGGCGCAGTAAATTCGATTGTCCTGCGGATTGAAGCACAACGCACGCGGTCCATCACCGACGGGAATCACGGCGAGGATCGAGTCCGTGACACCGTCGATGACGGTCACGCTGTCGGCAAAGTAGTTCGCCACGTAGACCTCATTGGACTGGGTGTTGAGACAGAAGTCCCGCGGGCCCGTAGCCATGCTCAAGATGGTGATGATCGCGTTCGTCTCGCTGTTGATGATCGTCACGCTGTCCGCCGAGGGCGCGCCCGGCTGGGGCGTGTTGGCCGCGTACAGCTTGTTGCTGATCGGGTTGTGGAGCAGATCTCGCGGCGAGGCATCCAAGGGCATTTGAATGAAGCTCAGGTCCTGAGCGAGCATCACGGAACAAGGCAGAGCCGAGGCAAGCCCGGCAAGAGCGACCATGCGAAGCATCGAGGATGTGCTTATCGTGAGATGGGACAGAGTCAAACGGGACAGTCGATTCGGCGTACTTTTCTTCCGTATACCCTTATCAAGTATAGCCACTTCTTCCCCGTACGACAGGTTTCGCGGGATTCTCGCGCCTAATTTCCAGCCTGTCCGGCCTGCATTCCCCAGGGGGGGTACGGTTCTCTCCAAGAGAGCGCATCGGTCGCCCTCGATCCGCAACCCACCGCCACGCTTCGATGACACGAAAAACATTCCTGCTTTGCTCTCTAGGCTGCCTCGCATTGGCTGCCTCATGGCTGCTTTGGCTTGGAAACGAGCCGCAGGGCTCCGCTCCGATCCTGACGGGCCAGGAAACCAGCAGCAGCCGTGAAGGCCAGCCGCTGGAAGCCAGCCATCTGGAGGCTGCAGCCCTCGCCGAGAACTCCTCGGCCCGGACGGCGGCCAAGTCCGACGCGCCATCCGGCTCTCAGACGGCCGCACAAGTGGAGCCCGCCATTCGGCTGACTCCCGCAGCCCAGCGTCTGCTCGATCAGGCCGCCCCGGACGCTGAGGAGTTTCAGGCAATCACGCAGATGGCGGACATGCCGGATGAGCGCGCTCCCGCCGATCGCGAGTTTCTCAGGAATGTCGAGCGCTTCCAGATCGAAGACCAACTCGAGCTCAGCGAACTCGGCCAGCAGCTCCACGGCGCCGAGCGCACGGTTCAGATGATTCAGCAACTCAACACCAGCACTCCGAAATGAGTGTCCACAACCCTTTCTCACTACTCATGCTTACACGCAATCTCAAACCATCCGCCGTGCTCACACGGTCCACGTTGGGTCTGCTCCTTGCGGGCTGGCTTCAACCCTTTTCTCTCGCCAGCGCGGCGCCTCTGGCTCCGTTGTGCCAACAGGATCCGTCCCAGGCCCCGATCACCGGCAAGGTGCGCGAAGCATCTGGTTCGGGGATCAGCGGGATGACGGTCGCGCTCTTCGACGCAGCCACGCTGAACCTCGTGGAAACGGCCGTTTCCGATGCCTCGGGCCAGTTTACGTTCGCGAATCGGCGGCCGCTGATGCACGTGTACGCACAGCCCGCTGCCGGCCAGCAGTTTGTCGGTCAGTGGCTGTTCGATCTCGACAACTCGAAGACGAACAACCTGAACGTGGTGGTTCAGAAGGGCTATCCCGTCAACATCACGGCCAAGCGCGCGGATGGCAGTCCGATCGCCGGGGCCGAGGTGCGTGTCTACGACTCGCGCGCGGATTTGCGCGGGAAGATCGGGATGACGCTGCAGGCGACCACTGACGCCAGCGGTCAAGCCAGCTTCCTGGCGCCGCTGACGGCCCACATCGCCGTCGTGTCGCCCGCCAATCAGAGCCTGATCTCGCGCTGGCGTTTCAACCAGCGCATGAAGACGACGGCCAATCAGTTCGAGTTCGTGCTCGGCCAGGGTGTCGCGCTGCAAGGCAAGGTGGTCTCCTCCGCGCAGCAGGCACTCCCCGGCATCGCCGTCTCCGGCTGGTCCTGGGACAACGGCTGGCACTGGTCGGGCAATCACAGCACGAACGCTTCCGGCAGCTACGCCTTCGTGGGCGGTTCGCAGCTGACGCAGATCCACGCCACGGATCCCGGCGGCAAGTACATCTCCAGCATTCGCAACTACAACTCCGCAGCCGGGTCGATCGCGGACATCGTCTTGCCGGAAGGCAAGCCGATCCGCATCGCCACCCGCGATGCCATCACCGATGCGCCCGTGCGCTCGGAGGTCCGCTTCTACTCCTACGAAACGGGCACCTGGAACTGGGGCGGTTACACCAACGAGAACGGGATCTACGACGGCAAGGTCTCGAACTCCTACGCGGTCACGGCGCGCCCGCTGAGCAACGAGTACATCGGCAGCCACCTGTACAACCGCGTCTGGGGCGACCCCGAAGTTGAACTGGACATGCGGCCCGTGCGCTCGATGAATGTCCGCGTCCGCGCCAAGTCGACGAACGAGGCTTTGGACAATGTCGAAGTCCGCGCCTACTCGGACGACTGGATCTACCTCGGCCGCAGCTACACGGACGAGAACGGTCTTGCCGTCGTGCGCACGACAACCAGCGGTCTGGGCCGCTTCTATGTCATGGACCCGGACAAGGACAGCATGCTGCGTCCGGGCTGGTACACCGCCAATCTGGGCGGAACGGAAGAGAGCCTCGACCTGACCTTGCCCCTGCTGAAGGTGATTCGCGGCGATGTGCGCAACCTCGCCTCGAAGCTTCCGGACGAGGACGTCATCGTGACGGCCTACGACGCCGACACGGGTGCCCGCACGGGCATGACGATCGCGCCGCAGGGCACGGGCTCGTACAACATCCGCGTCTGGCAGCGTTACCACCTGACCTTCACGCCTGCCAACCCGCAGTCGCGCTACTTCCCGACTTACCACTGGTGGAACGAAGTTCCGACGAGCTCCGACGTTCACGCTCGCAACCCTGCTCGCCTCGAAAGCGGCTGGTGGGGCGACGTGCAGGTCAAGAGCATTGAGGATGGCGGTCCTGTCGCGGGCATCGGGATCAGCGGCGGCTTCCCCTCGCGCGTCACGGGCACCGACGGCTGGGCCAAGGACATGCTCTTCCGAGCCGTCTACTCGCTGCGCAACACGCCGCCCCCGGTGACGCGTTCCAGCCCCAACCCGATCATCCCCGACTTCAACCGGCCCTTCGTGATCATCGACAAGGACCGCACGGTCGAGAAGGGCAATCCTCTGCCCTCCTTCCAGGTATTCAGCAAGACCGGCACCGTAGCCACCGGCCGAGTGATCGGTCCGCTGCCCGGCGGCGGAACCGGTCCGATCGCCGGTGTCAGCGTCACCGCGCACGGCGGACGTCGCGTGTTGGGCTCCACGGTCACGGACCGCAAGGGTGAGTTTGCCGTGCTGGGCGTCAAGTACGACCAGACGAACAAGTTCACGACGAGCTTTGCTGTCAACCCCAGCTACATGCAGCCGTACCTGTCCACGGGTCTCCACAATCAGCAGCTGACGGCCAACATCGATGCGGGCGAGACTCAGGCTGTGGGAACGCTCTCGCTGCCGGCCGCCGCTTTCGGCACCGGCACCGTGGTCGACCCCTTCTCGGACCCGGTCACCAACCTGACGGTGTTCTTCGAATCCAGCCAGGGTGGCGGCCGCATCTCGAGTACCGGCACCTATTTCACGAAGCTGGCGCCGAGCAACGGTTTCCACTTCTTCACGCGGTACTGGAACAACCGCTGGGAGAGCAAGCGCTTCCACAAGAACTTCAACTTCACGGTCGGACAGCAGATCCAGCTCGAGCCCGTACAGATGGGCAAGGCCTCGATCGTCGAAATCCGCACGGTGGCTCCTGCCAGCGACTCCATCGGAAGCGCTGCGCCGATCTCGGGCACTCACGTCGAGCTGGTCAACGCGAGCACCGGTCAGGTCTATGACTGGGCCCGCACCGACAGCTCGGGCGAAGCCCAACTTCGCGGACCGATGGGTGTGAGCCTGAAGCTGCGCTACAGCTTCTGGATCTTCACCTACACGGTCGGCGGCGTCGGCTACGGTCCGCAGGCGAGCGAAATATTCCTGCCTCAGGAGAGCGTGCCCTTCACGCTCACCAGCGAGAAGCAGGACTTCGGAGACGTCTTCATGGTCTCGCCGATGCGCACTGAGATGCTGGGTCTGATCCACTTCCTGCACGCGGCCCCGGACTCGGCTTTCGCCTTCCCGACCGCTCGCAGGCAGCTGCTTGTGCTGGCCAACAACGGCGGGCGCGTCGCCCTGCCCGCGGGCGCCAACGTCGATACGGCCAAGGCCAAGGCCGTGATCGAAATCGGCGTCGACATTTACAACGAATTCCTGAACCAGTGCAACACTCTGATCTCCGACCCGGCTGCGCGAGCCGGAGCCATCAGCCGAGCCAACGCAGTCCTGAACGATCTCGCCCTGCTCTACGCAAGCCAGGAGGATGTCTGATATGAAACTCAATCCTTTGACCCTGTGTGCCGTTGCCCTCGTTGGACTGACGGCGGTTTCCCTCTTCGTTTTCGCTCCCAAGTCTGAAGCCAACAGCGGATCCACGGGCACCAAAGCCCCCTCCGTGACCGAGGCCGCGGCCGTCAAGGCCATCGTCACGGCCACCGGCACCGTCCGCGACAGCAACAATGCGGTCTGGTCTTCGGTGCTGTACAAGGACTCGATGCTCAGCCTGCTGAGCAACGCGCACTCCTTGGCAGTCATCGGCACGCAGGCGGCCAACAAGGACGAGGCCAATGCCGCCCTGACGGCCTCGGCCCGTCTGCTCGACATCGGAGTGGGCCGAGTCGATGGTCAAGCGGGCGACAACCCGGCCGCTTACCTCAACGACTGGACGATCGACAGCAAGGCGACCGCGACGTTGCACGGCATTCTGGTGCAGGCCCGCAACGAGATCCTGCGCGTGAAGCGCAACTGATCGGCTGAGGTCTCGAGCGGCCTGCACGGCCGATCTGGGGCGAGCATGTGCCTGTCCGCGATCCCTGCGGGTCGCGGACAGGCCGTTTTCATTCGGTCGGCTGCCAGACCATGCGGCGTCGGATGGCGCGTCGCGTGATCCAGCCGATCCAAAGGAACAACAACACCGACGAGACCAGAATCAGGCCCAGACGCCAGCGCTGATCGATGGACGCCTCGGCATCGAAGCTCGCCAGCTCCGCACCGGTCAGCGCCACCAGCACGGTGCGCGGGATGACCCCCATGCAGGTCCCGAGAAAAAAAGCCCCGAAGCGCACGCGGGCCGCGGCCAGCAGCACATTCACGGAAGCGAAGGGCACCAGCGGCGAGATGCGCAGCAAGGCCGTGGTGGTCATGGCGCCGCGCGGATCGGCGGCCAGCAGCGCATGCACGGCGGCGAGCTTGGGACGCGTCTGGATCGCCTGCTCGAGGCCGCGACCGCTCAGTCGGCGCGCGAGGAAATAACCCAACCAGGCGGCCAGCACGATGCCGGCGAAGATCAGCCCGAGCCCGGCCCAAAAGCCATACAAGTAGCCGAAGAACAGGGCCGCGGCCTGGGTGTTGAGCAGCGCAAAGCCGCACAACAGCGCCACGCCCATCACCGCCAGGAGGGCGATCCAGCCCGGGCCATCCCGCATCAACGGCTCCATTTGCGGCACGACCAACAACAGCAGGGCGCTGCCGAGCAGCGGCAGGACGGCCGAGGCCCCAAGGAGTACCCCGAAGGGCCCGAGCTGTTTCCAGGCGGACATGCCCCCCTTGTACACCCGCTACAGCCCGGCAGCAGGGCTGTCGATAATATACCGGAGAGTATAATACGCGGCGGTATAGTACCCCCCATGTTCCACGGACGCGTACGCGAGCTGGCCTTCCTCGATGAGCTCTACCGTTCCCCCCGGCCCGAGCTGTTTGTGCTCTACGGGCGACGGCGGGTGGGCAAGACCGAATTGCTGCAGCAGTTCACCAGCGGTCGAAGGGCGGTGTACTTCCTTGCCGCCCAGGTGCGCGAAAAGGACAACCTGAGGGCCTTCCGCGATGCGCTGGCCGCCTCGCTGGAGGACGGCGCAGCCGCCTCCGTCGAGTTTCCCGACTGGGGCGCCGCGCTGAGCTACTGCGCCGAGAAGTCCCGGCAGGAACGGCTCGTGATCATCCTGGATGAGTTTCCCTATCTGTGCGAGTCGACGCGCGGCCTGACCTCGCAACTGCAGCGTTTCTGGGATACGCGCGGCAAGCACTCCCATCTGATGCTGGTCCTGTGCGGTAGCCAGGTGAGCTTCATGGAGAACGAAGTTCTCGCGGAACGCTCGCCTCTGTTCGGTCGGCGCACCGCTCAGCGCCGACTCGAGCCGCTCCATCCGCAGGCTTGCCTGGAGTTCTTTCCGACATGGAAGCTCGAGGACCGCGTGCTGGCCTACGCGGTGCTGGGTGGCATGCCCGCGTACTTGCGGCGCTTTGATTCGACCAAGCCGCTGCTCGAGAACATCGCGCGCGAGTGCCTGCGTCCGGAGGGCTATCTGTTCGACGAAGTGCAGTTCTTGCTGCGCTCGGAGCTCACGCAGCCTGCGACTTACAACAGCATTCTCGCCGCGCTTGCGCGCGGCGCCGACAAGGTCGGCGATATCGCGCTTTCCGTAGGCATCGACTCGCCCACGGCCAACAAGTATCTGAGCGTGCTGCGCGATCTGCGCCTCGTCGATCGCGAGGTTCCGCTGACCGATCCCGATCCGCTGCGCTCGCGCAAGGGCACGTATCGCATCGCGGACCGCTTCCTCGCCTTTCACTTCCGGCATATCCAGCCGCATGTTTCGCTGATTCACGCCGGCCGCGGACCGAGGGTGCTCGAAGAGAGCGTGATTCCGGACCTTCCGCGCCTGTTCGACGAGGCGCGCGTCGACTTCATCCTCTCGCATCTTTCCAGCGATGCCGGCAGCCTGATCGGCGACGAGCTGGTCGAGATCGGACGCTTTCAGGGTCTCTTCGTCCGCGCCGTGGCACGCACTCGCCGCGGCGCGGCGGTCGCGGCCATCGTCGTGCCCGGTGACAAGCAGTCACTGGTGGCTCTGGAAAACGAGCTGGCCGAAATCCGGGTCGCGATGGGCAACCAGATCACCAAACTCGTCTATGGCATCAGCTCCAACCCGCGCCATCCGGTGCAGGTCGAGCGGGTTCCCGAAGGAGAACTGCTGTGAATCCCCTGCACGAACGCTTTCAGGAGTATTTCTCGGCCCTCGACCGCAGCGGTCAGGAGGATCGCTGCTATGTGTGCCGCAGGACCTGCGCCGAAGTGAAGCTGTTCCTGGGTTTCAACGAGGATGGCCTGCCCGTCGAGGCCGACGAATACGGCATCGAGGACATCACCATTCTGGATGGGGACATCATGAGTTACCGGGGCATCCGTCCGGTGTGCGCGGTCTGCCAGCTCAATTTCGACACGCTCTTCGCTCTGGGCGAACAGGCCGTCATCCAGCAGTTGTTGGCCGAAATGGAGCGCTGTCGGGACGACCTCTGGCCCAAACGGGCCGATTGAGTAGAATCTGGCTGTGCTGCGCTGGGCATTGACGCTGCTGATGCTGGCCGGGTGGCTCGTGCCGTCCGGGGTATCCGTGCCCCTGTGCGGCTGCCTCTTCCGCGGCGAAGCTGCGCAGGGCTGTTGCCAGAGGCCCGTGAAGGGCTGCTGCTCAGCGGGCTGCGAAGAGCCCGGGCCGGAACCCGCTTGTCCCTGCTCGGTTGAGGCTCCGGATCAGGATCCGGGCACGCCGCCGGTCCTGCCGGAGCTCCACATTCCCGCGCCGGCCGTGCTCGAGCTCGTGCCAGCCAGCCAAAGTCCCCGAATCGGCGTTCACCTTGCGCGGGTCGAAGCCCGGGCGCGAGGCCCCTGCCGGACAGTGTTGCGCTTGTGAGCACGGCGTGAGCGTGTCGTCGCGGCTTCTGTGAGCCGCGTTGTCTCGATCATTCCGTATCTCCCATTCCTCCAACCATGTTCCCTTCCTTGCTTCTCTGTCTTGCCCTCTCCGTCGCCGGCCCGCAACAGCAGGCCCAGATCAGCGACTCGCCCGTGATGGTTCCTCAGTGGGCCAACTCGACCTGCCCCGTGATGGGCAAGCCGATCTCGTTGCGCCTGTTCACCGACACCCGTTACGGTCGCATCTACATCTGCTGCAAGGTGTGCGTGAAGGACATCCACGAGGATGTCGACGCGGCCTACGCGGCCTCCTATCCGACCAACACCGTCGTCGAGAACAAGCTCTGTCCGGTGACGGGCAGGGAGATCACCAAGGACTCGCCCAAAGTCGTGCTGCAGGGCTACGAGTTCCGGGCGTTCGACAAGGCCGCGGCCGCCAAGGCCAGCGAGGACGCGCAGGTGACGCTGTGCCGCCTGCTCGAACCCAAGTGGGAATCGCTCGACAACAGGACCTGCCCCGTCACGGGCGAGCCGGTCGCGCCCAACACGATCGCCGTCTACAAGCAGACGATCGTGCGCCTGTCCTCTCCCAAGGCCGTCGATGAATTCCGCAAGGCTCCGGACAAGGTGCTGGAGAAGGCCAAGGCGATCCGCCAGAAGGAACTGGAGGAGGCCCGCAAGCAGGAAAAGCCCGCGGAAAAGCCCGCACCCAAGGCCCCGGGCTCCGCCTCGGCCCCATGAGGCTCGCGGCAGGCTCGCTCGCGCTGGTGCTGTGCGCCTGCGCGTCCTCGGCAGAGTTGGAGCGCGAGTCCCGGACCCGCGTGCAGGACGATTTGCAGCGGCGCGGCGTCGCCGAACTCGACGCATCGATCGACAAGCAGCAGGCGCGCGCGCTGCTCGAGGACGGGCTCAGCGAGGACGATGCGGTGCGGCTCGCCCTCGGGCACAACCGACGCACGCGCGCGGCGCTGGCCCGTCTCGGCGTCGGCGCGGGCGAACTTGCCGCGGCAGGACTGTGGGCCAATCCGGTCTTCAACGGCCAGTTGCTGTTCTTCGACGGCGGAACGGAAATCGATCTGGGCATTTCCCAATCGATCGGCCGCACGCTGCTGATGCCGCTCCTCAAGCGGAAAAGCCAAGCCGAGCAGCGCGAACTGGAGGCGACGGTCACGATCGAGGTTCTCGATGCGGTGCATCGCGCGCGCGCCGCCCATGTGCAGGCCACGCTGGCCTGGCGCGATCTGGAGTTGCTGCGTGCGCAGGAGTCGAGCGCGCAGGGGGCCGAGGAGCTGATGCGCGATCTCGAGCAGGCCGGCAATGTCACGCCGGTCCGAGTGGCCGCCACCGCGGCGGAATGGGCGCGGCAGCAACTCGAGACGCTCGAAGGGGAGCGGACCTGGCTGCATGCGCAAGAGGAGCTTCAGCGCGCGTGCGGTTTGGAAGACGATCCGTGGGAACTGCGCCCCGAAGCGCTGGTCCGAAGTCTGGGAGGTCGCGTGGTCGACACGGGCCTGCTCGAAGGGCTGGATCTGGAGAACATCGAGGCGCGCGTGCTCCAAGCGTCGCTGCCGCTCGCCGCAAGCCGGGCTCGCATCGATGCCCAGGCCGAGATCGCCGGGCTCAGTGGCTGGAAGGGCCGCTGGATGGACAGCGAAGTCGGCGTGGCCGCCCTGAAGGAGGCCGACAGCGGCTCCTATGGACTCGGCCCCGCGCTGCGCATTCCGCTGCCCGTCGTGGATGCCGGCGGCGCGGCTGCGCATGCCGCTCGCGCGCGGTTGGAGAGTCTGATTCAGGAACATGAGGCTCTCGCGCTCGAGCTGCGTTCGAAGGCTCGGGAGACGCGCGAGCGCCTGCGCGCCCTCGCCGCCTCCGAAAAGCACGCTCGCGAGGTCCTGCTACCCGCCGAGCGCCGCCTGCTCGAGGAGACCCTGCGAAACTTCAACGCGATGCAGGTTGGCGCCTTTGACGTGCTGCGCGTGCGCATCGCCGAAATCGATGCCGAGCGCGCCCATGTCAACCTGCTGAGCCGTACGCGACTGGCGCGGCTCGAACTGGAGGCGCTGCTCGCGGGCACGGGCCATGCGAAGATCGGAGGAAATGCGCCATGAATCGACGTGACTTGCTGCGAAGTGGATTGTTTGCCGCGGCCGCGGCTCCGGCCCTGCGGGCCTTTCCGGCGGCGGCGACGAAGGCGGACCCGCAGCCTTCGGTGCCCGCTCCACGCTCAGGACCGCTGCCCTATCGCCCGGTGGTGACGCCCAACGGCACGACGCTGCCGCATCGTCTGGTCGACGGCGTCCAGGTGCTGCATCTGGTCGCCGAGGAGGTCGAGCACGAGTTCGCGCCCGGTCTTTCCGCGCGCTGCTGGGGCTACAACGGGCGCGTGCATGGACCCACCATCGAAGCGGTGGAGGGCGACACCGTGCGCATCTACGTCACCAATCGGCTGCCGGTGTCCACCTCGGTGCACTGGCACGGGCTGATCCTTCCCAGCGGAATGGACGGCGTCGGCGGGCTGCACCAGCGTCCGATCGAACCGGGCGAGACCTTCCGCTACGAGTTCACGCTGCGTCAGCACGGCACTTTCATGTACCACTCCCATCACGACGAGATGACGCAGATGGCGTTGGGTCTGATGGGCCTGTTCGTGATTCATCCGCGCGCCGCAGAGACCGCGCCGCCCGATCGGGACTACGCCATCCTGCTATCCGAGTGGAAGCTGGAACCCGGCGCACGACGGCCGGATCCCAACGAGATGATGGACTTCAACGTCCTCACGATGAACGCGAAGATCCATCCAGCGACGCAGAACCTCGTCGCGAAGCGCGGCGAACGCGTTCGGATCCGACTCGGCAACCTCAGCGCGATGAGCCACCATCCGATCCACCTGCACGGTCACTCGTTCCGCGTGACCGCCACGGACGGCGGCCCGCTGCCGGAGTCCAACGGCTGGAGAGAAGTCAGCATCCTCGTTCCCACGGGCTCGACGCGCACGATCGAGTTCATTGCGGATCAGCCCGGCGACTGGCCGCTGCACTGTCACATGACGCACCATGTGATGACGCAGATGGGGCATGGACTGCCCAACACGATCGGTGCGGATCTGGGCAGGATCGACGAGAAGCTTTACGAGAATGTGCCAGCCTACGACGAGATGAGCAGCGAGATGGGCTCCGAGGGCGACCACTCCTCGCTGGCGCCGCCCAACAGCCTGCCGATGATCGGCGGCAAGGGGCCCTATGGAACGATCACCATGTCGGGCATGTTCACGATCCTCAAGGTGCGCGAGGAACTGGTCGAGGGCGTCGAGCCCGGCTGGTATCCCGCTCCGCCCGAAACCATCGCGCGCAAGGCCACGAGCGAGGAGCTCGAGCGCGACGGCATCGGCAGCTAGGCGCTAGAGCCGCTTGGATCCCGTGCGGGCGAACGCGCGCACGGCATTGTCGAGATCCCGCCTCGCGGAAACAGTGCAGCGGTCGACGCTGTTGGGCGAAGCAGCGGGCACCAGCACGTAGAGATGCACGGTTTCGCTCTGGCCGGGCGCGAGCACGGCGGTCTGCGTGGTCGAGAGCCAGGCCGTCCAAGTGTTCTGCTCGGTGAAAAGGCTGAAGCTCGTTGCCGCCGGACCTTCGTTCTTCAGCACGAGCGGGAAGTCGAGCGTGTCTCCCGCGAAGCCGTTCTTGCGCACGACAGAGGGTGTGAAGTTCGCGCGCGGATCGCGCTGCACGCTGGTGGTGCCATCCAGCAGCAGCGGCACGCCCCAGACCTGCCCCCACAGCGCCTGATCGCCGCCCAGATGGAGACGGAAGAAGCTCGTCAGGTGCCGACGCACGATCGACAGCTGCTGGTCGAGCGGCAGAGCGCCCGAGTCGCAGCCCAGACCGCCGGCCGGCGGCGTGTCGACGAAGCCGCAGTGCCAGCCATTGAGGATCGAAAGCAGCTGACGAGGTCCCGGCGCGCCGTTGTACATCAATTGACCATTGGAGGCCGTGGGAACGATCGTGTCCTGCGTGCCGCAGATCAGCCGCGCGGGCACGCTCACGGAAGCCATCGCCGTGATCGAGGAGGGATTGGTGTTGGCGGGTGCCATGGGCGCGATCGCGACGATGCGCGGATCAGCGGCAGCGGCAAGGATCGTCGCACCCCCTCCCATCGAGTGGCCCGCGGCGCCGAAGGCCTGCGTGAGCACGGCACCGAAATAGGGCGATTGGGCGCTCTGGTTCTGCTGCTCAAGCCAGGTGAGGCAGTGGCGCATGTCGAGCGCGAAGGCGGAGTGACTCGGGAACAGGGTGCCCTGCGTCGTCGTGGCGATGACGAAATGCCCCCAGGTCGCCAGATGCCGCAGCGTGCTGGCGTAGTTGCTGACCGGCGTCAGGAACCCGTGGCCGAAAGTGATGCCGGGATAGGGCGCGCCTTGGGGCTGGAAGGGCGCGTCGACGCCGGCGCTGGTGGCGGGGTAGTACAGCCGGGCCGTGAAGGTGGTGTTGTCGGGACGCGTGACCGTGACCGAGCGTTCGCCGGCAGCCCAGGGACCGGGCTGGGACAGGTCCTGAGCGTGCGCGGGAGCCGACGCCAGTGCGCAGCAGGCCAAGAGAAGGATCCAGAAACGGGCGAACTGGTCGTAGAGCATTTTTCTACTATACCGGGTCTCACGCAGGCCGCGCAGACAGCGTGTCATAACTTCTTGTCTCTTCGGCCTCTCCTCCCCCGCTCCGCCCTCCCTCCAGCCCCCCATGCTTGAAGCCAAGCAATTGCAGAAGCGTTTCCAGGACAAGGTTGCGCTCGACAAGCTCACCCTCAAGGTCGAACCCGGCGAAATCTACGCGCTGCTCGGCCCCAACGGTGCCGGCAAGACCACCACGATCAACCTATTCCTCGGCTTCCTGACACCGGACGGCGGCGAAGCGCTGGTCGATGGCATCTCCGTAGCGGCCAACCCCGTCGCCGCGCGGCGCAAGATCGCGTACATCCCCGAGCAGGTCGCGCTCTACCCGCGCTTCAGTGGCGTCGAGAACCTCGAGTACTTCAGCCGGCTGGGAGGCGGTAGCCAAGCGCGCTCGGATCTGTATGCCCTGCTGGAGCGTGCCGGCCTCAAGTCCGAGGCCGCGGATCGACTGGTTGGCACCTATTCGAAGGGCATGCGCCAGAAGGTCGGCATCGCGCTGGCGCTGGCGACCGGTGCGAAGGCCCTGCTGCTCGATGAGCCGACCTCGGGTCTCGATCCCGCAGCGAGCCACGAGTTCTCGCGCCTGCTGCGGCAGCTCGCCAAGGAGCAGGTCGCGATCCTGATGGCCACGCACGATCTCTTCCGGGCGCGCGAAGACGCGACTCGCGTGGGCATCCTGCTCAAGGGTCGCATCGCCTCGGAATACCACCGCGACGAGTTCCAGAGCCGTGATCTCGAGAAGCTGTATCTGGAGCGTCTGAGCGCATGATCCTCACGATCGCCATCAAGGAGCTGCGCGACACCTGGCGCGACGGGCGCTTTCGCATCGGGGGCACACTGCTCGTCGTGCTGCTGATCGTTTCGGGAATCCTGGCCTGGCAGCAGACCGAGCGCACACGCACGGAGCGGCTGGCCGCCGCCGAGCTCGATCGGGAGAACTGGCTCGAACAGGGCGAGAAGAACTCGCACTCGGCCGGACACTACGGACTGTACGCCTTCAAGCCGACCGCACCGCTCTCAGCCTTCGACCGCGGAATCGAGCCCTACGTCGGCAGCACGGTGTTCCTCGAGGCGCACCGGCGCAACTCGGCCGCCTTCCTGCCCGCGCAGGATGCCACCAACATGCGCCGTTTCGGCGAGCTCACCGCGAGCCTGAGCCTGCAGATCCTGCTGCCGCTGCTGATCATCCTGCTGGCTTTCGGAACGCTGGCCGGCGAGCGCGAACGCGGCACGCTGCGGCAGCTCCTGAGCCTGGGCGTCGACCCCGTGCAGCTGGTGGTCGGCAAGTTCCTCGGCATCGCGCTGGCGCTGGTGCTGCTGCTGGTGCCGCTGATGGCTCTGGGAGCGTGGCTGCTGTCGGGCACAGGGGAGCTGCAGGATCCGCACACCAACAGCCGGATACTCGCGCTGATCGTTGCCTACGGACTGTACCTCGGCATCTTCCTCGCGCTGGCAGTCGCCATCTCCGCGCGCTCGAAGAGCGCGCGCGGGGCGCTGACCCTGCTGTTGGGACTGTGGGCCTTCAATTGCGTGCTCGCCCCGCGGCTGACGAGCGATCTGGTCGAACAGTGGGTTCCCACTCCGAATCTGGCCAGTTTCGAGTCGTCGATCGCCGCGGACCTCAAGAAGGGCATCGACGGCCACGACTCGCGCGACACGCACCTGCAGAAGTTCACGCAGGACACGCTCGCCAGATACGGCAAGCAGAGCGTCATGGAGTTGCCCTTCAACTTCAATGGGCTCGTGATGCTGGAGAGCGAGAAGTTCTCCTCCGAAGTCTACGGCCACCATTACGCGAAGATGTGGGACCAGCTCGAGGCCCAGGATCGCGCCAGTACGCTCGCCGGCGTGGCGGCGCCGCTGCTCGCGTTGAGGACCGCCTCGATGTCCCTCGCGGGCACGGATCTGGCGCAGCATCGGCACTTCGCCGATGCCTCGGAGAAGCACCGCATGGAGTTCATGCGGGTGCTGAACGAGGATCTGATGAACAACGCGCGCCCCGGTGACCACAACTACCGCGTGGGACGCGAGCTCTGGGAGAAGCTGCCCCCCTTCCAGTTGTCGACGCGCAGCTGGAGTGAGCTGTGGTCAGGCGTTCAGACGGCCTTCGCCATCCTGTGCGCCTGGTTTGTCGCGGCATTCCTGTGGCTGTGGGTGTCGGCGCGCCGCTTGCGTCTGGAGGTTGCATGAACCTCTTCCAGTTGGAGTGGCGGCTCCTGTTCCGCGAGCGCGCCGTGCTGGCGCTGCTGGCGTTGTTCGTACTGGCATTGGGCTACGGGATCGCGAACGGGCTGGAGGCCTCGGGGAAGCAGCGCAAGGAGGCTGAGTCCCTGACGATGGAGGCGGCTCAGTTCGACAAGCAGGTGCGCGATGCGCTCGAGCGCCAGGCGCTCGATCCCAGGCAGGCGATGGGACCCGGACACCTGACCTTGCTGCCTCCGCCGGGTTTTGGGGTGCTCTCGGGCGGACAGGGCGACCTGCTTCCGAGCCACGAGCGAGTGATCCTGTGGCGCACCGAGGATCCCAGCGAGGGCAAGATCGGGCTCACCAACCCGACGCGGCTCCTGACGGGGCGCTTCGATCTGGCGTTCGTGCTGATCTGGCTGTTCCCGCTGTTCCTGCTGGCGCTGATCTACGACCTGTGCGCCGGAGACCGCGAGTCCGGCACGCTGCGGCTGGCGCTGTCCCGCGGAGTGGGCGCGTGGAAGCTGCTGAGCGTGCGCGCGCTGGCCCGGGGCACTCCCATGATGGGCCTCGCTCTGGGCGGTGTGCTGATGGCCGCGCTGCTCTCGGGTGAAGGTTTGTCAGCCAATGCGTGGATCGCAAGCGCGATCGTGCTGGCCTATGGGCTGTTCTGGTGCGCGGTGGCGATGCTCGCCAACTGCTTTGTGCGTTCCGCTTCCGCGGCCGCGACCGTTGCAGGCTCGGTCTGGGTGATCGTGGTTTTGGTGATCCCTACGCTGCTCAACGTGGTGGTGGAGAGCGCACACCCGATGCCCTCGCGAGCCCAGCTCGTCGCCAAGCTGCGCGAAGCCTCGGGCGATGCCGAGCGCCGCTCCAACGAGCTGATCAACACCTTCTACAAGGACCACCCCGAGCTGGCGCCGCCGGGCATGCAGGCCGACATGCTGCAACGCCGACTGGCCGTACAGGAAGAGATCGGTCGCGCCATGGATCCGATCTACAAGGAGTTCGACACCGAATTGGCTGAGCAGCAGCGGCTCGTCGAACGCTGGCGCTTCGCTTCGCCGGCGATCGCGGCCTTCGAGGCGCTCAGCGATCTGGCCGGGACAGGCTACTGGCGCCACCGCACGTACCGCGATCAGGTGGCCGCCTTCAAGGACAAGGTCTTCGAGTTCTACAGCCCGAAGTTTCACAAGCGACAGCCGCTGGTGAAGGCCGACGCGCCCCTGCTGCCGCGCTTTGAATTCCGCGAGGAAAATGCCGGGGCCGTGCGGGGACGCACGCTGACGGCCCTGCTCGGAATCATGGCGTTGGCGCTCTTGTGCCTCGCTCCCTGCGCACTGCGGCTTTCCCGCAGCGCCAGCGGCCGGTTGGTCAGCTGAGCTACTTGCTGTCGGGGCGGAAGGCGGGATCGGCTGGATCCCCCCCCGCCAGCACGTAGGCCAGCAGATCGAGCAGTTCGGTCCTCGTCAGCCCGTCGGTCAGCGAGGCCGGCATGGAGGAAAGCCGCGCGGGTCGCTGTTCCGCGATCTCCGAGCGCGGGATCTCGATCGTCTTGCCTTGGCGGTCCACCAGCCGCAGCACCTGATCGTCGCCGCCCGCCAGCTTGCCGACGAGCAGTTCCTCGTCCCTCGTGATCACCTCCGTCTCGCGGTACTGATCCGAGATCATCTGCGAGGGTTCCAGCACCGCGACCAGCAGATCGCGAGCGGAAAAGCGCGCCCCGGCTCCGGTGAGATCCGGTCCCTGACCGCCACCTTCACTGCCCATGCGGTGACACTCGATGCAGCTGGTGCGCGTGTAGAGTTCCTTGCCGATCCCGTGGCTGCGGCCGGATTTCAGCTGATCGAGGCTGGATTCGATTTCGCTCACGGTCCAGGGGACGCTTTGGCCCGCCGCGGGAATGGGGACGGGCGTGGAGCGCGGCTCGGGAGTCAGAAGCTCGCTCATCAGCGCTTGCTCTTGCGGCGGAATCGCGTTGACGATGTCTTCGTGGATCGAGGCGATGTACTTGCCGTAGCTGTTGCCGCCCTTCCAATGCGCCGCATTCGAGCGCCACCAGCGCAGGTACCGGACACGCTCTTCGTAGGACAGATTCTCGGGCGATTCCGCCAGCAAGGACATGTACGTCAACTGCTCTTCCGGAGTCGGGGAGCGCTCCATCAGATGGAGGGTCCGCTCCCACGCCAGCGGGGTGACCGACAGGATGTTGAGCTCGGCGAGCAGCGGATTGCTGAGTTTTCCGCGCTCGGGCGGAAGCGGGAAGAGCGAATCGACAACGTGCATCAGCTCCAGGCTCCCGTGAGGCTGCACGCCCCAGCGGGCCATGGCGACCTGAACGGCACGGAGCGCTTCCATGGAACTGTTGTCATCGCGGCAGACGCGCAGGGCGTCTCCCAGCCGTTCGAGGATCCGATTCTGGATGTCGCGGGCGTCGAGATGGATCAACGCGAGCATGCACTGCACGATGGCGCGCAGATTCGTCTCCTGAAAGGCCCGCTCCTCCCACTGGCTGCGGGGCTGCGCTTCGAGAGCCACGCGCGCGGCGTTGCGCACGAACCGATCGCTGGCGCTGAGCTTCGGCCAGATGATTCCGAGCGCCTGCTCATCGGCCTTGGCGTGAAAGGCTTCCACATCCATGCGCAACTGACGATCGAAGCTTGCCGGCAGCCGATCCGACTGCGGATCGAGCGCCTGCGGCGTGGCAGCGCAGGAAATCCGGTAGAGACCTGACTGCACGCGGCGTCCGCCGGTCACGAAGAAGACCTCGTCGCTTCTGCCCAGCGCCATGTCCGCCACCGGCATGGGCCGGCCGCTGGCGAAGATCTCCGTGCGCTTCGCGCGGAAGGTGGAGCCTTCAGGCTCCAGCCACAGCGCGAAGATGCGTCCGTAAGCCCAATCCCCTGCGAGCAGATGCGGTGCGCCGTCCTTGCTGCCCTCAGGCGCAAAACCGGGGGGAGGCGCCACCACTCCAGTCGGCGAGCCAAGCCCCAAATCCTTGACGCTCGGCAGCGAATCCGGGAAGTAGTCCTTCCACTTGGCATTGCCGTTGCGCCAGCCAAAGTCCGCGCCCGACACCAACTGAAGCACCCGGGTGGGCCGATACCAGGGCAGACCGATATCCCACTCCATGTCGGAGTCGAAAGTGAACAGATCTCGCAGGCCGACGAACGCAAGGTCGTAGCTGTTGCGCATGCCCGCCGCGAAGAGATCCCAGTGCTTGCCGTCCAGATCGGTCCGGCAGACCCAGCCACCGGGCGCCATCACGCCGACCGCGTGGCCGCCCGGATCGTTGCGGTGCTTCACCAGCTGGTCCTCGGCCCACGATCGGGGCCGATAATAGGTACGCAGCCCCTCGGGCAGCAGCGTGTGGTTGCCCGCAAGCACATACAGCAGGCCATCAGGTCCCTGAATCACCGAATGCGGTCCATGCTCGCCCGATCCGGCGAACTTCTTCAGCAGCTCGGCGTGCTCCAGCTCGCCGTCTCCATCCTTGTCCGTAACGCGCCACAGGCCCGTTTCGCAGCGAGGGCTCTCGGCGACGACCGCGTACAGCGCGTTGGCGGTCCATAGCAATCCGTGCGCGCCGCCGATCGGAGCCGGCAGCTTGTCGACCTTGAGCACCCGATCGTGTTCCGCGGCAAGCTGGATGCGGTGGACATCGCCGTACTGGTCGCTGGCGTACAGGCGATCGCTGCCGTCGTAGGCGAGGCTCACCCACGATCCCTGCGTGGAGCGCGGAACGGAATACAGGCGCTCGATGCGGTAGCCCTCCTTGACGTGCATTTCATGCGCGGGTGTGGCTTCGGGCGGCCGCGAGCCCAGGCCCTCCAGCTTGCCCCAGGGAGCGCAGCCGTACTCGCCGAGGACCGTGACGGGCTTTTGCTGGCGACCGTCTTCCCACTGCCAGGTGGCATCGCTGCGCAGCGTCTGCTTTTCCTGCGGACCTTGCAGATCTGCTTCGACGAGCAGACCAGCGGGGCCGCCATGGTTGGAAGCGATCACGACCAGCTCATGCTGGCCGGCTTCCAGCGGCTGCTCGGGCGCGAAATAAACGGGCGTAGCCCAATCGCTGGTCTCGCCGAGCTTGCGACCATCGAGCAGCACTTCGCCCGCGTTGTCCACGCTGACCCACAGCTTGAGCGCGCTCGCTTCGCGAAGTGTGAAGCGCTTCGTGAAGCGCACGCTGGCCAAGGCGCTGGCCTCGATCGCGCTCGCGGGCGAGGACCAGATCCACTGGGGCAGGCTCGAGGGCGCAGGCGGGGTGGCGGAGCGGCTCTCTTCGGACAGCGCGAGCGGCGCAAGCGTCTTCAGGTCCAGACGACGGAACTCAACCCGCATCGGCGGGCCCGAGTGCAGCTGCAGCGCGAGGATGCCGGATTCGCGAAAATGCTGCGCGTCGTGGTCCTCCAGCGAGCTCATCAGCGTTCCGTTGAGCTTGATTTCGATGCGGCGACCCTGAGCGAGGATGCGGTACTCGTTCCAGTCGCGCGAGCGGTAGCTCTCGAGAAGCTGCCTGCCGTCCGCGATGACTTGCGCACGCGGACTGCCGCCGGAACGGGTGGTCAGCGCCGTCCCCCGGCGCACGAGCACGCCGCGCCCTTCCTGCTCGTAGATGCAGCCTGTCCAGTCGGGGCCGTCTTCCAGATCGGCCTGCAGACCTGCGACCTGATGGTCGGGGCGCTGCTCGCTGCGGAACTGGATGCCGGAGTTGCCTCCGCTGAGGCGGAACTCCGCCACCAGCTCGAAGTCGCGGACCATACCGCCGGTCCACGACAGCCAAGTGGTCTGGTGGAGCGGTTTCTCGGTGGTGCTTTCACCCACCAGCACTCCATCCCGCACGCTCCAGAACCGGGAGTCCCCCTGCCAGCCATCAAGGTTTTTTCCGTTGAACAGCGGCCGCCATTCCTGAGCGGCGCTTCGCGAAGCACCCGCACAAGCCAGAACGAGGCACAGGATCAGCCAGAGGGAGCAAGGACGCATGCTCGCGATCATAGCGCTCATGCGGAGCTTGGGAGAGCCCGCGGATGGGTGCTAGGATCAGGGGCCAAACACGGAGCCACCACACCATGTACGATCCTGAACTTGTCAAGCCGATGCGCGCCGAAGTCACCACCTTGGGCCTCAAGGAACTGCTGACGCCCGCGGAGGTGGATGCGGCCGTCCAGAAGCCTGGAACCACGCTGATCTTCGTCAACTCCGTGTGCGGCTGCGCGGCGGGAGGCGCCCGCCCGGGTCTGCGGCTGGCCATGCTCAATGCCAAGAAGCCCGCGAACCTGTTCACGGTCTTTGCAGGCATGGAAACGGCAGCCACCGAGCGCGCTCGCGAGTCCTTCCGCCCCTACCGGCCGAGCTCGCCCCAGATCGCGCTGCTGAAGGACGGCAAGCTGGTCAAGATGCTGCAACGTCAGGACATCGAGGGCCGCTCGCCGCAGCACATCGCCGAGCAGCTGACCTCGGCCTTCAACGAGCACTGCTGAGCCGTGCCCGCCTCGCCATCGCGCACGCAAGCCGCGCTCGATTTCCTGCAGGAGGCGGTCTACCGCTCGCGGGAGTCGCAGGCGGCCCAAGCCGGGCTCGGGCTTTCCGCCGGCAGCTGCGGACTGGGCCAGAAGGCTGCCGTGGAGCTGGAACTCACGTCCCGCGGCCGGGATCTGTGCACGGAACTCTGGCCTCGCGGCCTCGATGAAGGCGCATGGCAGCAGGTGCGGGAGATCATGGCGGAGTGGATTCGGCTCCAGGACGGGCTCGACCGCAAGCGCAACCACTTCCTCAAGGACTTCCGCCAGCAGCACGGCTTCGACCGCACCCGCTACAGCCCGGAGCAGCTGAGCCGGTTCGAAGCCGGGCTCGAGCGCATCAACGGCGAGGTCGCTGAGCGCCGTCAGCGCGCGGCGGAATCTCTGCTGCAAATCGGCTCCTAGCCCGGCTTGCCCTGCTTGTGCTCGTTCCAGTGCAGCCGCACCGGAGTCTGGCAGTTGCCGCAGCGCTGATCGCCGCGCGGCCACTCGCAGAGCGTGTCGCAGCCGGGGCAGGCAAAGCGCATCTTCAAGGCGGGATCCGGTTGCTGCTTCAGGGGAGCGCGCACTTGTGGATCCGGGCCCCAGTCCAAATGCATGAACAGCCCGCAGTCCGTGCAGGCGTAGAGCCCCTTGGCCCAGTCCACTCGGGTTCCGCAGCGCGGACAGGCCGCCCGCACACTCGGAGCGTCGCGCGAGCCGATCCTCACGATCCCTCGATTCCGACCTATCCAAGGCAGCGCAATCCAGGCCGCGATGCACAAGAGGCACAGCGCCTGCGTCAGCCCGACCAGCCAGGCTCTAGGCTCCGGCTGCATCAGGACCAGAGCGAGGCTCGCCCCCGCCCAGAGCGAGAGCGGCGCAGCCAGGATCCGCAGCCAGACCTTGTTGCGCGGCAGCGCAAGGGTCGAGACCCAGACCAGTTGGGCCTGCCCCGCCGCGAGGGCCGTCAGCGAAGCTGCCACGCCGCGAACCCAGTCTGCTCCGCTCATCAGCCACACGCAGGCCCAAGCTCCCGCCGCCAGTCCGGAGAAAACCAGTCCGATGATGGCGAAGGTTCGCGCCCTGCGCGCGCCAAGATCGCGCAACAGCACGCTCACGATGATCAGCAGCGACACAAGGCCCGCGATCGGGATCCACATGGCCGCATGATGGGCTCCCTGACCTCGCAGGAAAAGAACCGTTCGGTCGTTATGATGCCTGCGGCTGCGCGAGCGCCTGCGGGAATGGCGAAATTGGCAGACGCGCGAGACTTAGGATCTCGTGGAGCGATCCGTGGGGGTTCAAGTCCCCCTTCCCGCACCAGCCCGCTCTCCTACGGGGCGAGCGCGGGTCATCTGGGCTCGAAAAGGCGGCTGCGACGCAGACCGGAGCGGTGCAGGTACCAGCTTCCGAACGTGGACAGCGTCTTCAGCGCGTAGATCGTCGAGTTCCGCAGGTTGATCGAACTGGCCTCGTCGAAGTAGCGCACCGGCACCGGCAGATCTCCCAGCTTGAGCCCCTGATGCACGCACTGGACCAGAAACTGGGAGTCGAACACGAAGCCGTCGTCGTTGCGTTCGAAGGGCAGGGTTTCCAGCACCTTGCGCGAGTAGGCGCGGAAGCCTGAGTGCCACTCGCCCAGATTCTGGCCCGAGAGCATGTTCTCGATGATCGTGAGCCCGCGGTTGGCGAAGTACTTGGACTTGGGCATGCCGCCCGCGAGCGCTTCGGTTCGAGTGCGGATGCGATTCCCGAGCACGACATCACAGATGCCATGGCGCAGGATCTCGATCGCCGTCGGAATCATCCGGGCGTCGTACTGATAGTCGCCATGGATCATCACGACAAAGTCGGCTCCATGCGCCAGCGCCGTCCGGTAGCAGGTCTTCTGGTTGCCGCCGTATCCGGTGTTCCGCTCGTGCTGGATCAGGGTCACGGGCAGCCGCCGGGCGATCTCGACGGTGTTGTCCCGGCTGCAGTCGTCCACGACGATGATCTCGCTGACCTGATCCTTGGGGATGTCGTGGTACACGCGCTCGAGGGTGTTGGCGGCGTTGTAAGCCGGCATCACCACGATGGTTTTCCAGGGAGTCGTCATCGGCGGGTGATTGTCGCGCAGGAACTGTGACTTCGACAAGCTCTGCCCCTGTAGAATGAGGGCGGAATGCGCGTTCTGCTCCTGTGTTTCCTGTCAGCACTGACCGCGTGCGGACCCAAGCCCAGCCTGCCTCAGGGTAAGGCCCAGCGCGTGATCGTGATCAGCTGCGACACGCTGAGAGCAGACCGGCTGGGAGCCTACGGCTGCGAGGTGCCGACTTCGCCGACGGTCGATGCGCTGGCGCGAGAGAGCAGCCTGTATCGCTCGGCGTGGACCACTGCGCCTTGGACGGCGCCGGCGATGGCCGCGCTGATGACTGGGCGGCTTCCCGATGAGATCGGCATGCACGGCGGCAATCGCTTCGCACTGGCCCCGGAGGCGAGGACGCTTGCGGAAGATGCCCGCGATGCGGGCTTCGCGACGGCGGCGATTGTCTCCAACTGGGTCCTGCGCCGGCCCGCGGCCGGGCTGGGAGATGCCGGCTTGGCGCAGGGATTCGTGCACTACGACGACACGATGACTTCGCGCGAGGGCAACCGGGAGGCGTTTGAGCGCCACGCGGACGACACGAGCGAGGCCGCCATCGACTGGCTCGACTCCTCACAGGCACGCGACGGCCGCTTCTTCCTCTGGATCCACTACCAAGATCCGCACGGACCGTACACGCCTCCCGCGAGCTTCGAGCAGCGTTTCGCGCGCGAGGACACCCTGCGCGTCGAGTTGCCGCTGGGCAAGACGCAGAGCGGCAAGGGCCAGATTCCCGCCTACCAGATCGTTCAGGGCGAACGGAGCCTCGAGCGCTACCGCGCGCGCTACGACGCCGAAATCGCCTGGTTTGATTCGGAGCTTCGGCGCTTGTTGGAGCACCTGCGCGCGAAGAACTGGTGGGAAGACACGCTGCTGATTTTCACCGCGGACCACGGCGAGTCGCTGGGCGAGAACGGGTGGTTTTTCTGCCATGGAGAGAATCTGCAGCGAGAGACCGTGCACGTGCCGCTTGTGATCCGTTTTCCCGGTCGCACCAGCCGCGAGATCGAAGCTCCCGTGAGCCATCTGGACCTGTGGCCCACGATCCGAGAGGGGCTGGGATTGGAGCCCGTTCCGCGCCGCGGCGTGTCGCTGTACTCCCCGGACCTGCCGCCGGAGCGCGCGCTGCCGCTGCAGCTGGGTTCGCCAGGCAGCCCGCGCCGCCACCAGGGCATGGTCGATGGCAGCCGGATGTACACGGTTTTCCCCGACGGTCGCACCGAGGTGATGAGGCTGCGCGACGAGCCGGATCCGGAGCTTGCGAGCCTGCAGAGTATGCTGCGACTGGCGCTGCAGCCGGACGGCGAAGCTCCATGGCCCGTGCTTCCGATCCGCAACGACGGACGCGGCACTCAGGCCCTGCGCAGCTTGGGCTACACCGAGGGCGAGGATCATTGATGCGATCGGAGCGCTGGATCGCGCTGACGCTGGCGCTGATCGTGCTGGGCAGCCTTCCCCTGCGCATCCACGGGTGGTTTCCGGGCGGCAATGAGAACAACGATGCCTCGATCTACATACTGTGCGCGCAGTCGCTGCTCCAAGGAGAGGGCTACTCGTATCTCGGAGAACCCTTCAGCGTCCGACCGCCGGGTTTCTCGCTGCTGATCGCCCCGATCCTGGCGTGGCGCGGGGTCGATTTCCTCGCTCTGCACACGCTGATCGCCTTGCTCGGTGCGGGCGCCGTCTGGGCCTTCTTTGTCTGGCTCAAGCCGCAGGTCGGATCGGTGATCGCGGCACTAGGGGCGTTGGGCCTGCACTTTCATCCGTCGTGGACCGAGTGGTCGTCTCAAGTCATGAGCGACGTGCCGGGCGTGCTCGCGATCCTCGGCGGGCTGCTCGTCGATCGCTGGGTGCGGGCAAAGCCCGGCCTGCTGCGCGAGTCGGCCCTGGGCCTGTTTCTGGGCTTGAGCGCCCTGCTGCGCAGCACGCAGTTGATCCTGCTGGCCGCGATCCTGCTGGCCCGCCTGCTGGAGCGCAGGTCGGATGCCCGCAGGCGCTGCGCTGCGCTCGCGGCGACAGCCTTGCTCGCCATCGGACCGTGGATGGTCCGGGACGCTTCCGTGCGCAGCGATCAGCCAGCGCTCCAAAACCACGTGCATTCCTATGCGACGGGCCTTCTGCGCGCGGATCCCGGCGATCCGCATTCACCGCCCCGCGACTGGAGTCAGGTGCTCTCCCAGACTGTGCCGGAACGCCTGCAGCTGCTGACCGCCGAGCTGGGAAGCCTGCTCCAATCGGAGCAGCTGACGTTCTGGAGCCTCCTGAGCGGAGCAGCTGTTCTGCTGGCACTCGGCTGGCGCGCCTGGCGCGACCGCGAGGCCGCATGGTTGTTCGCCCTGCTCTATCTGGGCGTGCTGCTCGTGTACTTCGGATGGAGATCCAGGCTGGTTCTGCCGCTGCTGCCGCTGAGCATCGCGGCCGTCCTTCTGTGCCTGAGGAGCGCGCCGTGGCGCGCCACGCTGGCACTGGCGCTGCTGGCTGTCGGGCTCCTGCTTTCACCTGGAGGACAGGAGCGCGAGCAGCTGCGAGAACTGGATCAGCGCCGGCGCATTCAGCTCGAAGCCTGGGATCGCGTGCTGCCGACAGCTGCGCGTTGTGCCGCGCTGATCGGATGGCATCACTCCATGGGACTGGGAAGGCCGGTCTACTCGCTCGCCTTTGCCCTGCGTCGCGGTCAGAAGCTGGACGAGTTGCTGCAGCAGCACAGGGTCGGCTTCATCCTCGTCGGGCCTGAACCCGGCGAGCAGGCCTTGCTGCCTCAACTGCGCCAGCGCTTCGGACCGGGTCAGCCCGCGGGGGAGGGCTGCGTGTTCCCGGTCGACGCTCGCTAGACTGCTGCCTCAGCCATCCATGAGCCGTCCCAAGCCGTCCTTGAGCGTTGTCGTCCCGGTCTACAACAGCGCCGGGATGCTGACCACGCTCATCAGCCGGCTCGAACCCGTGCTGCGGGAGCACAGCAGCGCTTTCGAGCTGATCCTGATCAACGACGGAAGCCGCGACGACTCCTGGGCCGTGATCCAGCGGCTATGCCGGGTGCATGCATGGGTGCGAGGCATCGACATGCTGCGCAACTACGGGCAGCACAACGCGATCCTCTGCGGTATTCGCGCCGCAAGGCATGAGTGGATCGCCACGATGGACGACGATCTGCAGCATCCTCCCGAAGAGCTGCCGAAACTGCTCGCGGAACTCGACAGGGGGCTGGATGTCGTCTACGGTCCGCCTGAGCGCGAGCAGCACGGCTTGCTGCGCGATCTCGCCTCGCAGATCACCAAGTACGCGCTTCAAAACGCCATGGGTGCTGCGACCGCACGTTCGGTCAGCGCCTTCCGGGTGTTCCGCACCGAATTGCGCGGCGCGTTCGCGGAGTACCGCAACCCCTACGTCTCGATCGACGTTCTGCTGACCTGGGGCACGCGACGCTTCGGCGCGGTCAAGGTTCGTCATGACGCACGCGCGGAGGGCGTGTCCAACTACACGTACCGCAAGCTGATCGTGCATGCGCTCAACATGATCACGGGGTTCAGCACCTTTCCACTGCAGCTGGCGAGCTGGGTGGGCTTCCTGTTCGCTCTGTTCGGGATGGCGATGCTGGCCTACGTGCTGATCAGCTACTTCCTGCGGGGAAGCACCGTTTCCGGCTTCACGTTCCTCGCCTCGATGATCGCCGTCTTCGCCGGCGCGCAACTGTTCGCGCTGGGGATTCTGGGCGAATATCTCGCCCGCATGCACTTCCGGATGATGGATCGCCCGGCCTATGCGGTGCGCCGGGAGTCAGGGCCCGAGTGAGCCTCAGCCCGCCGATCCTGCTCGATTGGGATACGCGCTTCTTCGGCTTTCCCATCGCCCGACTCGAGGCGCGCGGACTTGAGACGGCCGAGCTCGAGGAGAGCCTGCACTGGTGCCGTCAGCGGCAGGTGCGTTGTCTGTATGTGCTCCGGGAGCGGGATGATCCGGTCAGCGAGCAATCGCTCCAGGCCATCGGCAGCCATCCGATCGACCTGCGCAGCACCTACACAGCCACGCTAAGCTCGGCGCTCCCCCACCCCGCGCTGGCGATCCGACTCGCGCAGACAGCCGATGTACCGAGGCTCAAGGCCGTTGCCGCCGTCGCCTTCACTGACTCGCGGTTTTTCATGGATCCGCATTTCGATCGCGAGCGCTGCGCGGCGATGTACGTGACATGGATCGAGCGCAGCGTGCACGGCGGGGCGGACCTCGTGCTCGTCGAAGGCCCTTCGGGCATGCCCCGCGCCTCCGTTTCGGCGCATTTCCTGCCCGATCGGGCGCAGATTGGCCTCGTCTGCGTCGCTCCCGAGGCGCGTGGCATTGGTCTGGCGCGCGCGTTGATGCTCGGGGCCATGGAGTCCGCTCTGCAGCGGGGCCTGACGCGCATGGAGGTCGTCACGCAGGGCCGCAATCTGGGCGCGAGGAAGCTTTATGAGAGCTTGGGCTTTCACCTCACGCGCGTACAATGCTGGCATCACCTCTGGCTGGACGAACTGAACTGATGAGCCGCTACAAGATTCCCTTCAACAAGCCCTCTTTCGCTGGCAACGAGAACCGCTACATCGCGGACTCCATCGCCAGAGGGCATATTTCCGGTGACGGACACTACTCCAAGAGCTGCCATAAGCTGCTGGAGGAGAGCATGGGCATCCGCAAGGCGCTGCTGACGACCAATTGCACCCATGCGCTGGAGATGAGCGCATTCCTGGTCAATGTCCAGCCTGGCGACGAGGTGCTCGTCCCCTCGTTCGCTTTCGTGACCACCGTCAATGCCTATGTTGTCCGCGGCGCGAAGCCAATTTTCATCGATGTGCGTCCCGACACGCTCAACATCGACGAGAAGCTGGTCGAGGCCGCCATCACGCCCCGCACCAAGGCCATCGTGGCCCTGCACTACGCCGGCGTTGGCTGCGAGATGGACGCACTGCTCGAGATCGGTCGCCGCAGGGGCGTTCCCCTGATCGAGGACAATGCGCATGGCCTGTACGGGAAGTACAAGGATCGCATGCTGGGCAGCATGGGATGCCTTGCCACGCAGAGCTTCCATGAGACCAAGAACTTCACCTGCGGAGAGGGCGGAGCTCTCCTGATCAACGACCCGGCGCTGATCGAGCGTGCGGAGATCATCCGCGAGAAGGGCACGAATCGAAGCCGTTTCCTGCGCGGCCTGGTCCACAAGTACACCTGGGTGGACATGGGCTCGAGCTATCTACCCTCGGACATTCTGGCAGCCTTCCTGCTGGCGCAGTTGGAGCAGCGCGAGACCATTCAAGGTCGCCGCCGAGCTATCTGGCAGCGCTACGAGCGCGAGCTGGGGAGCTGGGCGCACGAAAGCGAAGTCACGCTGCCGTCGGTGCCGACTCACTGCGAGCAGGCTTGGCACATGTTCCATGTGCTGTGCCGCGATACGGCCCAGCGCGAGAAACTGATCGACCATCTCGCTGAGAGAGGCATCCTCGCCGTGTTCCACTACCTGCCGCTGCACATGTCGGACATGGGTCGCAAGCTCGGCGGCCAGCCGGGCCAGTGCCCGGTCACCGAGGACATCTCCGCGCGACTGCTGCGGCTGCCGTTCTTCAACTCCCTAACCGACGACGAGCAGGGAGAGGTGATCTCGGCGCTGCATGCCTTCACGGGCTGAGAGCGGGCATGAAGGCGAAGTCTCCGCTGCTGCGCCTCCTGTACTGGATCCGCGATCTGCGCTCGCGAGCACTGTTCACGGCTCTTCGCGAGCACTGCCGCGGCTCGGTGCTCGACATCGGCGGGTGGGACTTCTTTCTCTCGGCGCGCGCCAAGGGCGTGCCCTTCGAAAGCTGGACCACGCTGGAGAACGATCCCGAGCGTCTGCTGGAAACCGATGACGCGCGGGTGCGCGTGGTGTACGGAGACGGCTGCCGTCTGGAGCTGGCGGATGAGAGCTTCGACACCGTCCTCAGCGTGCAGGTGCTCGAGCACGTCTTTGAACCGATCCGCATGGTCGAGGAGTCCGCTCGCGTGCTCCGCCCCGGCGGCAAGGGTGTCTTTCTGATTCCCGCGACCTCGACGATGCACCTTGCTCCCCACTACCACGGCAACTTCTCGCGCTTTTGGATTCAGGAAGCCATGAAGCGCGCGGGCCTTGAGATCATCGAGCTGCGCCCGCTGGGCGGGGTCTGGTCGACGCTGGCCTCGCGGATGGTGTTTTTCTTCCTGCAGGCGGTCCGCGCGCGTGGAATGAGCGATCCTGAGATTCGACGCAGCTGCCTATTTTACGTGCTCTTCCCGTGGCAGGCACTGTTCGCCTGCTGCGCCATACCGATTTGCCTGATTCTGTCCTTGGGTGATCTGGGAGAAGAGCCGAACAACCATCTCGTGATCGTGCGCAAGCCCGCCAAGGTCTGAGACAGACACTTGGTGGTGGCGCGCGCTGCGGCGCTTTTCCACCATGGAACCCATGATGATGACCTTGGCATTGTCCGGCGCTGGCTTCGGACACCAGCTCCCCCTGTGGAGCATGGCACCCTTCATACTGCTCCTCCTCGGCATCGCGATCCTTCCGCTGATCGCAGGGCATTGGTGGGAGCACAACAAAAACCGCGCGATCGTCGCCCTCGGTCTGGCGATCCCCTTCGTGATCTGGCTTTGGACCAGCTTTCCCGAGCAGGCGCCGACCTCCCTGTGGCACGCGATCGAGGAGTACGTCTCGTTCTTCTCGCTTCTGGGCGCGCTCTACATCATCAGCGGCGGCATCTACGTACGCGGTTCGCTCAACGGGACTCCGGGATCGAACGCGGTCATGCTGGCCATCGGCGCCGTGCTGGCCAACCTGATCGGAACCACGGGCGCCTCGATGGTGCTCATCCGTCCTTTCCTGCGCGCCAACAAGTCCCGCCAGAAGCGCGTCCATCAGGTCATCTTCTTCATCTTCATCGTCTCGAACTGTGGCGGCCTGCTGACCCCCTTCGCCGACCCGCCGCTGTTCCTCGGGTTCCTGAAGGGTGTGCCCTTCGAGTGGACGCTCCAGCTCTGGAAGGAGTGGATCATCGTCAACGTCATCCTGATCACGCTGTTCCACTTCGTTGACAGCGCGGTGCTGGCCAAGGAAGACAAGCAGCGCAGCGGATCGCAGCTCGAAGACGCCATGAAGCATGAGCCGGTCGGTTTGGACGGCAAGCTCAACCTGCTGCTGCTTGGCGGCGTGGTCGCGGCGATCCTCGGCAAGGCGCAAGGCTGGCTCAACGGCGGGACGCCCTGGCCCTTCGGGATTCAGGAAGGCCTGATGGCCGCCTGCGGTATCGGGGGTTTCCTGATCACCAGCCCGAGCATCCGCAAGGCGAATGCCTTCACCTTCGGCCCGATCGTCGAGGTTGCGATCCTGTTCGGTGGCATCTTCCTCACCATGATCGCTCCGATGCAGATTCTGAATGCGCGCGGCGGCGAACTCGGCATCGCGCATCCCTGGCAGTACTTCTGGGCCACGGGGATGCTCTCCTCTTTCCTCGACAACGCGCCAACCTATCTGACTTTCGCCGCGGTGGCCGCGGGACAGGCCGGCATCTCCCTGGAAGGGCAGTATCTCGCCACCTTCCTTCAGGGAGCCGGCGAAAACGCGACCATCTTGATGGCGATCTCCTGCGGCGCGGTGATGATGGGCGCCAACACCTACATCGGCAACGGACCGAACTTCATGGTGAAGGCCATCGCCGAGGAAAACGGCGTCAAGATGCCCAGCTTCTTCGGCTACATGCTGTGGTCGATGGGCATCCTGATTCCGATCTTCATCGTGCTCACGTTCGTCTTCTTCTGATCGCGGAAAGGCGCTCCAGCAGCCGGCGCAGGAAGCTCGGCTGCCGGACCCCTTCCAACTGCAGCGCTTCGAAGGCGGCGCGCATCGAGGCCAGCTCGCCCGAGTCGAGCCGCAGCTCACCCCCGCGCGCATTCTCCAGCACCTGCTCGGGAGTGCGCGCGCCCACGATGGCGCAGGTGACTCCGGGCTGGGCGACGGTCCAGGCGATCACGACCTGTGCCGGCGTTGCCGCATGCCGCTCGGCGATCGGCAGCACCACGCGATCGAGCAGTTGCATGACGCGCAGGCGGTTTGTCGGCGTGAAGGTGGGACGCTTGCGGCGGGCGTCCGTCTCCGAGAAGACGCGCTCAGGGGTGACCTTGCCGGTCAGCAATCCCTGCTCCAACGGGGAGTACACCAGCGTTCCCACGCCGTGACGCAGGGCCCAAGGAAGGAGCTTGCGCTCTGCCTCGCGCGCGACGAGCGAATACTTGGGCTGTTCGCTGGCAAGCGGAATGGAACCGAGGGCCTGCCGCGCCTCGATCAGCATCTCTACGCTGAAATTCGAGACTCCGATCGCGCGTACCTTGCCGGCACGATGGAGATTCGCCAGCGCCTGCATGGTGTCGGCGATCCGCGTCGTGGCATCGCGACGGTGCACCTGAATGAGATCGATGCGATCCGTTCGCAGGCGCTTGAGGCTGTCCTCCACCTCGCGCACAACGGCCCAGGGCCGCGAGTTGCGGTACACGCGCAGCGGTTGGCCGGCATTGCCGACGGTCTCGAAAGCGAACTCGCCGCGAGTGTCGTTCCAGTTGAAGCCGACCTTGGTGAACAGCAGCACCGAGTCCCGGCGGCCGACTACCGCCCGCCCGATGACCTGTTCGGAATGGCCGAAGCCATACACGGGTGCCGTGTCGATGGCGTTCATCCCGCAGTCGATGGCCTGGTGGATGGCCCGCTCCGCCAGCGCGTCATCGCTGCCGCCCCACTGCCAGCCGCCGATCGCCCAGGCTCCCAAGACCACCGCGGGCACTTCGAGGCCGCTCTCGCCAAGTTTGCGACGCTGCATCCCGTCTTTCTCAGCGCACCAGATGCGCGGGCATGCCCTCGCGCAGCAGGTGCAGCCGATAGTTGCCGCCTCCCGCGGGCTTGCCTTTGGAAGCCGTTTCGACATGCCCGTCGCGGGCATCCAGAATCAGTACCTGCCCCTCCCCCAGCGCTTCGATGCTGCGTCCCTGCACGATCGCAGCCGTGCGCTCGTCAACGCCGATGCCGACGAGCTTGGGGTGGTCCATCACGCAGGACAGAAGGCGATGGAAGCGGCGACGGCGCAGAAAGTGCTGATCGACGACGGCCCAATCCACCATCCCGAGCCCTTGTTTGGTCTCAACCGTCTGCGAGCGCACGAAATTGAGCCCGCTGTCCTGCTCATCGCTGCCCTCGATCTCGCCGGTGATCATCACCTCGGACATCACGGCCGCGCCGGCGCTGGTTCCGCCGACCACGGCACCCTCGCCGTGGCGTCTACGAATCGCTTCGGGAAGATTGGGACCCAGAGCGTCCATCAGCCGCGTCTGCACGCCTCCCGGGAACCAGATCAGGTCTGCCTCGGCGATCAGTTGCAGCGCCTCCGCTTCCTGGGAGGGATCGCCCACGACGGCGCTGCCGGCGCCGCGCTCTTTCCACATCTCGCACACTTCCGGACCGGTCTCGGCCAGCTCGGAGGCCTGTGGAAACACCACGACCTTGGCACCCGGCCCTCCGGCCAGAGCGATCGCGCGCTCCTGAATGGCCTGAGTGGTTCCTCCGCCGCCGACGATCACCAGCCAGCCTTCCCGGTTTCCGGTGGACGAGCACGAACCGAACCAGAGGCAAAGGAGCAGGCACAACATGCGCGAAAAGCGTGTTTCCATGGACTGCGATGCTAACCGCCGCCAGCGTATGCTGCTCGAGTCGGATGGAATCCTCGTCACGCAAGGACTGGATGATCGCGGCGGGCATCGCCGCGCTGGCATGGATCGTGCGCTGGCTTTACCTGCAAGGCGCCGCAGCAGTGCCGATGTTCGATGCGTTGATCGAGGATGGCCAGTCCTACGGTGAATGGTCGGATCGGCTGGCGGCGGGAGACTGGATAGGCAAGGAGATCTTCTATCAGGCTCCGCTGTATCCCTATTTTCTCGGAGTGGTGAAAAGCTGGCTGGGCGAAAGCCTCGAGACGATTCGCCTCGTGCAGATCACGCTCGGGTCCCTGGCCTGCGCGCTGCTCTTCGCCGCGGGCCGGATCGCCTTCGATCGGCGCGCGGGCATCGCCGCGGGGATCCTGCTGGCGCTCTATCCTTCGGCGATCTTCTTTGACGCCTGCATCCAGAAAGCCAATCTGGGGCTCGTGTGGGGCTGCGCGCTGCTGCTAGCGATCGCGCTGCTCCAACGGGAGCGCACGGCGCTGCGCTGGCTGGCGCTGGGCGTGCTGCTCGGCCTGATGATGCTGACGCGCGAGGAATCGATCCTCCTGATCCCGGTGCTGGCCGGCTGGGGCTGGTTCGCACTGCGCGAGCGCAAGCTGACACACGGTCTGGCCTGGCTGGGCGGGCTGGCGCTGGTGCTGGCACCCGTGGTCTGGCGCAACCACGCGGTCGGCGACCAGTGGGTGCTGACGACTTCGCAGGCCGGATCGAACTTCTACATCGGCAACGGACCGCAGGCCAACGGAACCTATGTGCCCCTCAAACCCGGCCGCAGCAACGTGGCTTACGAACGGCGCGATGCAATCGACCTTGCCGAAGCGGAATCGGGGCGCAAGCTGACCCCCAAGGAGGTCTCGAGCTTCTGGTTCGACAGGAGTTTCACATGGATCCGCGAAAATCCGGGCGACTGGCTCGTTCTGATGGGCCGCAAGTTCGTCTTGCTGCTCAACGCCTACGAGATGCCGGATGCCGAGGACATCTACTTCTACGAGCGCCACGTCCCGCTCCTGCGCGCGCTCAACTGGATCCTTCCGTTCGGAGTGCTGACCAGTCTTGGGATCGCGGGATTGTGGGCGCAGCGGCGCCGGTGGCGTGAACTCTCCGGCGTGCTGCTCGTACTCGCCGTCGCGGCTGCGGGCGTGCTTGCGTTCTATGTTTTCGCCCGCTATCGCTACACGATCATTCCGGGCCTCACGCTGTTTGCGGGAGCGTTCCTCGCAGACCTCCTGCAGCCGGAGAAGCGTCGTGAGCCGGGCCGCTGGATCGCGCTGGTGCTGGCTGGGCTGGCCGTCAACTGGCCTATCCACTCGCGCGATTTTCAACTTCCGCAGGCTTACTCGAACGCGGCCATCACGCTCGAGAATCGCGGACGCAGGCCCGAAGCCGTGGAATATCTGCGCAAGGCTCGCGATCTGGCCCCGAACAATCCGCAGATCCTCGGAAATCTCGGCTTGATGCTCGAGCGCTCGGGAGAATTCTCGGAAGCGGAGCAGTGCTACCGGCGGGCCATCGAGCTGCGCAGACTGCACGTCTACGATTATCTGCGGCTCGCGAATCTGCTGGCCGGCCGCGGGCGCTCCGAGGAGGCGATCGGGCTGCTGCGCACGGCCGAAACCCTTGCCTCCAACGACGCCGTGGCGTGGCGTGACATGGGCACGGTCCAGCTCCAGCTGCGTCGCTACGCGGATGCCCTACGATGTCAGGAACGGAGCTTGTCGTTGCGGCCGGAGCAGACCGAACCCCGTCTGCGCCTCGTGTGGATCCTCGCCGCCGCGCCGGTGGCCGAGCTGCGCGATGGCGCACGCGCGCTGCGCCTCTCGGACGAGCTACTGCAGTCGGGACGCAAGGATCTCGGCGTGCTGGAGGCGCGAGCTGCGGCACTGGCGGAACTCGGCCGCTTCGAGGAGGCCTTGGCGGTGATGAGCCAGGTTGAAGCCGCCGGACAGGGTCTGCCCGCGGGGCATGCTGACCGACGTGCGCTCTATTCCACGCGCCAGCCCATGCGCCTGCCTTGAGGCGGCTGCGTGCTATTCTCTTGGCCTCATGCCGATCGGCAAGCTCCCCATTCTGGCGCGCAGTGCGACGCAATTCGAAATCGAGGGCCGCGAGCACATCATGTTCGCGGGCTGCGACTATCTGGGCCTTTCCCACCATCCGCTGCTCGTCGAGGCGCTGATCCGCGGAGCACGCCAGCACGGCATTTCAAGTTCCGGTTCGCGCACGACGAGCGGGAACCGTGCGATCTACGACGTGCTGGAGAGCGCGCTGGCGGGGTTTCTGGGCACGGAAGACGCCGTGATCGCCGCCGATGGCTACATCGCGAATCTCCTGGCCGCGCAGGCCATGCAGAAGCGCTGCTCGATCGCGCTGGTCGATGCCGATGCGCATGTTTCGGTCGCGGATGCCGTGCAGGCGACCCGCATGCGCCCGCGCAGCTTCCGGGATCTGCCGCATGCGCGCACGATCGTGCACTCCAACCCCAACGAGGATGTTCTGATCGCCACGGACGGGCTCTACCCGGCCGCCTGCAAGATTCCGCGGGCAGGCGAGCTTCTGGAACTGCTCCCAAAGGGACGCGGTGCGCTGCTGATCGATGATTGCCATGCGTTTGGCGTGCTTGGTGAGCGCGGGCGCGGTTCGCTGGAGTACCACTCGCTGTCCGACCCTCGCGTGCTCATCAGCGGGACCTTCTCCAAAGCCATCGGCTGCCATGGCGGCTTCGTCGCCGGAAGCCGGGCGCAGATCGAGGCCCTTCGTCTGCATGCGCATGCCTATGTGGGCTCGACGGCCTTCCCGGCGGCCATCGCCGAAGCCGTGCTGGCCGCGCTCAAGCTGCTCGATTCGACCGACTCACCGCTGCCGCGCCTGCGCGCCAACCTCCAGCGCGTGCGGCGGAATCTGGCGGAGCTGGGCCTGACACCGCACGAGCATCCCATCCCCGTGTTCGCGCTGAAACTCGGCTCCATTCAGCGCATGCGCGCGCTGCACGAACATCTGTACGCGGCAGGCCTGTTCATCCCACTAGTTGAGTATCCCGACGGTCAGGGCGCGTACCTGCGCCTCGCCCTGTGCGCTGCCCACACCGAAGCACAGCTGCAGCAGCTGCACGAGGGAATGCAGCGCGCACTCGCTGACTGCCGATGAAGCCGCGCATCCTGCCCGACGAGCTGCTGCGCGAGCTGGCCGCCAAGCACGGTACGCCTTTGTTCGTCTACAGCGGCGCCGTCATTCGGGAGCGGGTTCGGGAGCTGGCGGGTTTCGATCGCATCCGCTACGCCCAGAAGGCCAACGCTTATCCTCCGATCCTGCGGCTCCTGCGCTCGCTCGGGGTGGTCGTGGACGCGGTCTCGGCCGGCGAGCTCCGTCAGGCACTGGAGGCCGGCTACGCGCCCGATGACATCGTCTACACGGCGGACCTTTTCGATCGCCGTGCGCTCGAAGCGCTGAGGTCGCATCCCGTTCCGGTCAATCTGGGATCCGATTTCATGATCGAACAGTACGCGGCTTTGCGGGAGAGCAGCGGGGGGCCAAGCTCGATTCTCCTGCGCATCAATCCGGGCTTCGGCCACGGACATGCACGCAAGGTCAACACCGGCGGCGAAACCTCGAAACACGGCATCTGGCACGAGCAATTGACCGACTGCATCCGGCGTGCCGCTCACTTGGGCCTGCACGTTCGCGGCATCCATCTGCACATCGGCTCAGGGACCGATTTCGAACATCTAGTTCGCGTCTGCGCCGCCATGGAGAAGTTATGCGCGCAAGCCAGCGACTGCGGTGCACGCATCGAGGTGATCTCGGCTGGCGGAGGCCTGCCGATCCCCTACCGCGAAGGTGAGCCGCGTCTGGATGTCCAGCGCTACCGCGCGGCATGGCTCGAGACGCGCCAACGGATCGCCGCACGGGTCGGAAATGCGGTTTCGCTGGAGGTCGAACCCGGACGCTACCTCGTCGCGGAGTGCGGTCTGCTGCTCACCGAGGTGCGCGGCACCAAGCGTTCCGGTTCGTATCGCTACGCGATCGTCGACGCGGGCTTTCACAATCTGATCCGTCCTGCGATGTACGGTGCCTACCACCAGATCACGGCACTGGGACAGACGGGACAAAGCGCAACCAGCCCTCAGGTGGTGGCCGGTCCTCTGTGCGAGTCGGGCGACGTGTTCACGGTCGACTCACTGGGCCATCTGCTGCCGCAGGCCCTGCCGGAACTCGGCTGCGGTGATCTGTTGTGCATCCACGATGCCGGCGCTTACGGTGCGAGCATGTCCTCGACATACAACGCGCAGCCGCTGGCTCTGGAAGTGCTCGTCGATCCCTAGGCGAGATCGAAGTACAGGATCTCCGACTCGCGGGCGCCGCGGAACTGGATCTCGCGCTCACCCTCGATGCACAGCGCATCGCCGGCACTCAGTATGGTGCCCTGCACCTCGATGCTGCCGCGCGCGCACTGGATCCAGGCTCCGCGTCTGCTTCCCAGCTCGCGCGTGCGCAGCAGGTCGTCATCAGCCTTCAAGGCCCACACGCAAGCATCCTGATGAATCGTGATCGATCCTTCGGATCCTGTTCCCGAAGCCAGGAGAATCCAGTCGTTCCGCGCGAGCGCGAGCCTGAAATCGCGCTGTTCATGGCGCGGAGCGCGGGCGGGACCGTCCGGCAGGATCCAAATCTGCAGCAAGTGCACGCCTGCAGTGTTCGAGTGGTTGAACTCGCTGTGCCGGACGCCGGTACCCGCACACATGTACTGCAGCTCTCCGACTCGGATCACGGACCCGTTGCCGAGGCTGTCGCGGTGCTCAAGCTCCCCCGCCAGCATCCAGGTCAGGATCTCCATGTCGCGGTGGGCATGCATCGGAAAACCCGCTCCGGGCGCCACGCGATCCTCGTTGATCACGCGCAGCGAGCGAAAACCCATATGGCGCGGGTCAAAGTACCCGGCAAAGGAAAAGCTGTGCCGCGCCTTCAACCAACCGTGATCGGCCCCTCCCCGCGACTCGCTCTTGCGTAGTGTCTTCATGGCGTCGATCATGGATCCTAGCCCACCCGCCATGCTCCTGCTCCTGATCGGCCTCGCGATCGGCCCCCGGCCGGACAAGCTCGCCTCCTCTGCGGTGCTCGAGGCGCGCATGCGCGCCCATTCCCCCGCGTTCGCCGAGAGGCTCGGGTGCGCCGAGGAGCTTCGCTTTCAGGTGCTGTTGAGCTTCGAAAGGGCCGGGAAGCCGGTCCGCCATGGCTACCGCGTCGATGCGGAGTACTTCTATCCGGCCAGCGCCATCAAGCTGTGCGCGGCAATCGCCGCGCTGGAGAAATTCGACGAGCTCCGCAGGCAGTATGCGGAGTTGGCGCTCGACACACCGCTGGTTTTCGAGCCCTGTTTCGCGGACTCGGTGCGCTTCGACCTCGACCCGAGCAACCGCGAGGGCGGCAGGCCGACGCTGCGCCACGAGATCCGCAAGCTGTGCCTCGTCAGCGACAACCCGGCCTTCAACCATCTCTACGAGTTCGTGGGCCAGCAGGAACTCAATCGACGCATGCGGGACGGCGGCCTGGCTTCGGTAAGAATCCTGCATCGCTTGTCCGAGTCGCGCACGTTGGAGGAAAATCGTTCGACCCCCGAAGTGCGTTTCCTGCTCGGTGAGGAACGCTTCGTGACCATTCCCGCCCGGCGGGGCGAGCCGCTGGCGGACAACCGCGGGATCGCTGGGCTGGAAATCGGCCAGGCTTGGATGCGCGGCGATCAGCGCGTCGAGGAGCCGATGTCGTTTCGCGAGAAGAATCGCATCTCGCTCGTTGACCTGCAGGGCATGCTGCAACGGCTGTTCGTGTCGAAGGGTTTTCGCATCGAAGACGCCTCGCGCTCCCTACTGCTGGAGGCGATGACGCAGTACCCGGCGGACTCCCCCAATCCGCAGTACGCGCGCGCCGAGTACCCCGATGAGTGGGGCAAGCCGTTTCTGCCCGGTCTGGAGCGCATCTTCCCGAAGGAGGAGTGGAAGATCGCCAACAAGATCGGCGTTGCCTACGGGTTTACCGTCGACAACGCCTGGATCGTGAACGAGAAGCGCAAGCTGAGCTTCTTCCTGACCGCAGTCGTCTACACGAACGCAGATGGCGTGCTGAACGACAACCGCTACGAATACAGGACCGTCGCCAAGCCGCTGTTCGCGGATCTGGCGGAAGTGGCCGCGCAGCTGGTCCTTGGCGACCAGCCGCGCTAGCGATCAGTAGTCCCGGCCCGCTGCGGCTCCGGAGCGCGAAAGCTCCTGCAGGTAGGGCATCATCGCCTTGCGGCGCGTCTGGCGCGCCTCGCGAGCGGCCTCGGACTGATCGTCCAGGGTCGTGTTGGGCGAGTCGAAGAGCGAGGAGTACGCGAAGATCGCGTAGCCGCGGAATCCGCGCAGCGAAGCCTCCAGCTGGTTCGCGGACAGCTGGACGTTGTTTTCCACCTCGACTCCCATCACGACCGGCACATCCTTCGCCACCGGACGCCAGGCGGCCAGTCGCTCGTTGAAGGTGCTGCGATCCTGCGAGTAGTTCATGGGATAGACCGCATCGAGCAGGCCCATGTCGATCCACGTGCTCACGTCCTGGAAATGCTCGCGCTTGGCCTTTTCGGGCACCGGCCCGACGGCCGCCGAGAGTTCGATGTACGGCTTGGTGCGATCGATCATGCGGCGCGTGTCACGCACCAGCTTGGTGATCTGCTCCGCGCGCCAGTCATCCCAGGCTTGGGGGTTGGCATCCGGAGTGAAGTTGGTCTCGGCCCTGAACAGGGCCACCGTCTCGCGATCGCGGGGGTAGTCGGCACCCAGCTTGGTGACGCCCTTGATCTCGTCGTTGGGCAGGCGAATGTAGTCCAGATGCACGCCATCGATGGGATAGCGGCCCACGATGTCCTCGATCACGTCGACGAGATACTCGCGCACCTCCGGCAGGCAAGGATTGACGCTGACGTAGAAGCGGCTGGCAAGCGGCTGACGCTCGCCCTGCTGGTCGTACCAGAACCACTCCGGCTTCTTGTTGTAGAGCTGCTTGGGGTCGCTCGGCGGCGTGCTGCCCCACCAGCCAGGCATCACGTTGACCCAGGCGTGCAGGCGCAGGTCGCGCTTGCGCGCGGCCTCGATCGCCACGGCCAGCGGATCGAAGCCCGGATCGGCGAAGTTGAACTGCTCCGCCCAAGGCTCATACGAGGAGCGATAGAAGGCGGTGGCGTTGCCGCGCACCTGGAACAGGATCGTGTTGCATCCCGCTAGCTTGCAGGACTCGGCAATGCGTTCGATGTCCTGCGGTGTCTGGTAATCAAAGCGCGTGACCCACATCGCGCGCGTCACGGGGCGCGCTTTGGGCAGCGGAACACTCTGGCAGCCGACGCCAATCAGCGCGGCAACGGAGACCAACAAGGCCAGCAACGAACGCAAGGTGTGAGACATGGACTTTCCTGAAACTGTGCGCGCGGCTCAGCCGCGCATTCCCCTCTGATCCGCGCGGTGGCGCGCGAACCAGCAGCAGAGCGCGAAAAAGGCCGCGCCGCTGAGCGGAACATACCAAGCTCCAGAGAGCGGAAGCCAGTTCCATCCCTCGTCGTGGAAGGGGTTCTTCGCCACCGCGACGAGGCGATGGCGGGTCAGCCAGTCGATGCAGACCAGCAGTCCCGTGACCAGCAGCAGGTCGATCGACGCTGCCAGGCGTCGCTGATGTCCGAAGAACTCGATCAACGTACGGGAGCAGAGCCAGGCCAGACCGCCCGCCAACAGGAGTGCTCGCAGCCAGCCCTCGGCTCCACCGTGCAGCGCCAAGGCCAGCGCGCTCGTCAGCGCCAAGGCCCAGACCCAATCGCTCGCCCTCACCTGCACCCCGACCCACTGGAGCATCCACCACGCTCCAACGACACCCCACGCCACTCGCGCCGCGAGCAGACCCTGCTCGAGCGGCAGGTTGGAGAAGTGCACCAGCGCGATCAAGGCACCCGCCAGCATGAGCTGACGCACCCGCTGCAACCGGCCGGTGCCGTGCCCCAGCCAGGCGCGGACGCCCTGAAGCGCGAGCGCCCCAAGCCCCAGTCCCAAAGCCCACACTGCCGCGGGACTGGCCACGGCTTGCATGCGGGCCAGCCAGGCCTGCGACCCATCCGCCAGCGGCTCGCGCTCCTGCCAGGCGAACAAAGCCACGCCGATCAGGACGAGCCCGGCCAGGGGGAGCAGGTACAGGAGCGACCACCACAGGGTCCGGCGAGCGTCCGCGAGGGTCGGTCCCGACCAAGTCAGGCGTTCCCGCACCAGCGGATCGATGCCCAGCAACACGAGCGCGTGGAGGCTGCCCAGACACAGGCCGGAGAACAGCGAGGAGGGGCTGGCTGCATCCAGCTGGAAGTTGAGGGGCAGGTGCTTGCGGGCGCCGACGAATACACGCCCATATGTATCCCATCCACCATTTAGATTGACACCAAGATCCCAGAAGGACCACACCAACCCCACCAGCAGAGGCAGCGCCAGCAAGCCCTCGACCCAGCGCCAGCGCCCGGACAGGGCCCAGCCCAGCACCACCACGGCCAGCGTCAGCGCCAGCACGGGCCAGCCCAACAGGGCGCAGGCCGCCGACAGCAGCAGCGCGGTGCGCGCGATCAGTCCCGCACCCACGCCCAAGCTCCAGATCCACTCGCTCGGCCGCGGCAGCGCTGCTTCATGGGGCAGCAGCCAGCGCGCGACGATCCAGCGACCCAGGACCGCGCCCGCCAGCGTGGAAACAAGGATCGAAAGCCCCTGATCGGGCTGCATGACGAGCAACGGCACGCTCAAGACCCCGAGCGTCGCCAGCTCCAGCAGTGCGATGCTCAGCGCCGCGTTCATCGATGCTCCAGGGCGTGAGCGGCGGCTCCCAGCGCGGGTGCCACCCGCAGCGTCGAAGCGACCAGGAGATCGGGGCGCAGCGAAGCACCCGACACATAGTGCCCTGCCCAGCTCGGATCGGCCTGCTCCTCGACCAGGCGGGCGAGCGTGCGCTCTACGGGCGTTTTCAGGAAGGGAGCGAGATCCGAATGGCTCATCAGCAGTCCCAGCCGTTGACCGATCACGATCCGCTCCAGCACCCTGCGGGGAGCCAGAGCCGCGATCCGCAGCCAGCACAGTTGGGCGAGAGCCACAGCCGCCGTCGCCAACACGTGTTCCGCATCGGGATCCCCTTCGAGCACGCGCTGCTCGGGATAGGCACCCTCTTCCAGCGGCAGTGCGCGGTTGGTGCGCTGGGCGTAGCTCGCGTTGATGCCGCGCGCGCTGAGCTGGTCCTCGCAGGAGATTCCGGGCACGAATTCGAGCTGCCAGGCCTTCGGCAGACCGAGAGCGTCGATCGAAACGATCCTCCCGTCCAGCTGGAAGCACTCGGCGATGCCCGTGCCGCCGCCGATGTAGTAGGCATTGGCCGTGTCGGCGAGCTGCCCGTCGACGGCTAGAAGTTCTCCGCGCCCGCACGCCTCCCCATCGGAGATCAGCGCTGGAATCGGGGCCACGAGTTCAAGTCCGCGTTCGGTGAGGCCGCGCTCGATGGCATCCAGAAAGTCGGGAATGCGCGGGCCGTTGCGCATCACCACGATCCCGCGGCCATCCGCCGACTTGATGCCCGGCATGCAGATGCCCACCCGCAGGCGCCGCTTGCCCGCATCCTCGGCCACCAGCTGGATCGCCCGCAGACAGGCTTCGATCCAGGCCGCCGCCTGGCGACTCTCCGTCGGAGTGAGCCGAGGCTGCTCGCGCTCGGCCAGCTGGGTCTTCATCTGGATCGGGCGGAATCCGCGCACGCGCTCGTAGATCAGCGAGGCGTTGGCGAGCCCCAGCTCGAGCCGGATCCCCTCGGCCTGTTCCGCCGGCCGGACTTCATGCGCCTTGACCTCACTGGCACCACCATCGAGGCCCACCAGCAGCTCCTCAGCGGCTCCGCGGAGCTTCTTGCGGGGGATCTTGGGCATGGGGTCGTGCGATTCGAGCGAGTCGAATGGTCTCGATCCACCGAGACTGACCCTGTTGCCGGGACTTTTCAAGGTCTAAGTCATTGACCGCCAAGCCGTTAGGCGCGCCCGAGCATCCGAGCCGGCCAGGGCGCCCCAAGTCCTTGGCAATCAAAGGTTTAGGTCGGAAGTTCCACGCTCGGGGAGCCGTCTCGGTTCCAGTCGCGCGGCTCGGACGCGGCCAGCCGGCGTTTCAGGTGCCGAGGCCTGCGGCGCTCTCCGGGTCGAGCAGGAATCGAAGGTCGGGATGACCCGCGAGCAGGCTTGCGGGCACCGCTTCGCTCGCTTCGCCCAGCACCGCCCGCCTCACGATTTCCGCCTTGCCCGCGCCGAAGGCCAGCACGCGGATCGTGCGGGCCTCCAGAATCGTGTCGATGCCCATCGTAATCGCCCGGCGGGGCACGTTCCGTTCCCCGCCGAAGGTCTTGGCGGCATCCGCGATGGTCGTCGCTTCCAACTCGACCAGCCTGGTGCGGCTGGTGCGCGGCGAGCCGGGCTCGTTGAAGCCTATGTGTCCATTGCGCCCGATGCCCAGCACCATCAGGTCGATGCCGCCGGATCGCGCGATCAGGGCTTCGAAGCGCTGCGCTTCCGCGGCGGCGGCTTCGATGTCCACCGGCCGCAGAAGGTGTCGGCGCGCCTCGGGTAAGTCGACGTGCGCGAGCAGGCGCTCCCGCATCCAGACCGCGAAGCTGCGCGGATCCTCGGGCTCAAGGCCGAGGTATTCGTCGAGATGGAAGCTCGTCGCCCCGGCGAAGCTGAGTTGCCCAGCGCGGTGCCGCCGGATGAGTTCCTCATACAGGGGGATCGGCGTGTTGCCGGTGGGCAGCCCCAGCACCAAGGCGGGATTGGCCGCCAGCCGCGAGCGGATCTCCTCTGCCAAAGACAGGGAAGCCGCCTGAGCGGAAGGATGGATCTCGCAGGGAATGCGCGCGCGCAGGCTGGAACTCACTGCGGACAGTGTGACGGATCCCGCTCCCGCGGGGAAGCTCCTAGCCAAAGCGACCCGTCACGTAGTCTTCCGTCTCCTTGAGATGCGGGATGCGGAAGATGTCCGCCGTGGGTCCGTACTCCACCAGCCGGCCCAGGTACATGAACGCCGTGTAGTCGCTGGCCCGCGAGGCCTGCTGCATGTTGTGCGTCACCATCAGGATCGAATAGTTGCCCTTCAGCTCCTCGATCAGATCCTCGATCTTGCCCGTCGCGATCGGATCGAGCGCCGAGCAGGGCTCGTCCAGCAGCAGCACCTCGGGCTCGGCCGCGATCGCCCGGGCGATGCACAGGCGTTGCTGCTGTCCGCCGGAGAGTTGCAGCGCACTGTCGTTGAGCCGGTCCTTGACCTCGTCCCAAAGCCCCGCGCCCTGGAGGCTTCGCTCGCAGGTTTCCTCGAGCACCCGGCGATCGCGCTCGCCGTCGATGCGCAAGGAGTAGACTACGTTTTCGAAGATCGACATCGGGAACGGGTTGGGCTTCTGAAACACCATTCCGATGCGCTTGCGCAGTTCGATGACATCGACACCGGGTCCGTAGATCGAGTCGCCGCTGAGCAACATGTCTCCGTCGATGCGCACACCGTCGACGAGGTCATTGAGTCGATTGACGGATCGCAACAGCGTGGATTTGCCGCAACCCGAAGGTCCGATGAGCGCCGTCACCTTGCCATGCGGGATCGGCATGCGGATGTTCCAGAGGGCCTGCTTGGCGCCGTACCAGAGCTGGAAGCCGCGCACTTCAAGCACGTGCTTCTCGCGTTCGAGCACGGCGTGCATCTCGGTGCGGAAAGCCTGCCCATTGGCGATGGCATCCTGGACGCGTCCATCGATCGGACCGGAGCGCAGCTCGGAAGTCTGGGATGTGGAGCTCATACGTGTGTGGATTGGAAGCGGCGACGCAGACGACCGCGCACCACGATGGCGGTCACGTTGAGGATCACGATCACGCCGATCAGCAGGAGCGTGGTGGTGTAGACCATGGGCTTGGCCGCCTCGCTGTTCTGGCTCTGGAACCCCAGATCATAGATGTGAAAGCCCAGATGCAGAAAGCTGCGCTCGGGGTGGATGTAGGGAAAGTGCAGATCGAGCGGCAGTTCGGGCGCGAGTTTCGCGGCGCCCACGAGCATCAGCGGCGCGACCTCGCCCGCGCCGCGCGCGATGGCGAGGATCATGCCCGTCATGATGCCGGGCATGGCGCGCGGCAGCACGATGCGGCGGATGGTCTGCCACTTCGAAGCTCCGCAGGCGTAGGAACCCTCGCGCATCGAGCCCGGCACGGCCGAAAGCGCCTCCTCGGTGGCGACAATCACGACCGGCAGCGTCAGCAGCGCGAGAGTGAGGGAGGCCCAAAGCATGCCGCCCTTGCCGTAGGTCGGATTGGGCAGCTTTTCGGCGAAGAGCAGCTCGTCGACCGAAGTCCCGATCGCGTAGCAGAAGAAACCGAGGCCGAACACGCCGAAGACGATGCTGGGCACGCCCGCGAGGTTGTTGACCGCGATGCGCACGATGCTGACGAGCAGCCCGGGCTTGGCGTATTCGCGCAGGTAGAGTGCCGCGAGTACGCCGAAAGGCACCACCAGCAGCGACATCAGCAGCGTCATCAGCACGGTGCCGAAGATCGCGGGAAATACGCCGCCTTCGCTGTTGGATTCGCGCGGATCGTCGATCAGGAACTCGGCCCAGCGCTCGAAGTAGATGCCTGCGCGGCCGAAGAACGAGAGCTGGTTGGCGGGATAGGCGAGCACGATCTCCGCGATGGGCAGAGCCTTCTCCTGGCCATCCGCGGTGAGAAACAGCAGTTGGTGCCGTTCGTTTTCCCGGCGCAGCTCGCGAATCCGGGCTTCGATTGCCTGATACTCGGCCTGCAGGGAGGGCGCGGCCTGTTCGCGCGCGCGCTCGGCCGCTGCACGCTCGGACGACTCGGCGCCATGCTCGAGTTCCGCCTTGCGCACGGAGAGTCGGGCGCGCTCCATGCGCGCATTGATGGAGCCGATCTCCTCCTTCTCGAGCTTGCGCGCCTCGTCGAAGCGCTCCAGCGCCGCCGCGTGTTCGTCGGTGAAGCGCCGCCAGGCCTCCCGCGGCGTCTCCGTCACGCGCTGGCCGTCGAGCAGGAACGCCGCGGGGTAGCCCTGGAAGCGACCGCCTTCGCGGCGCTCGACCAGCACCGCCCATTCCGGCTCTCTCTGGCTGGCGATCTCGAAATCGCTGAACCATCTGTAGTGCTCGCCCGTGAGCTCGAAGTTCGCCACACGCAGCATCTGTCGTTCGCTGTTGCCGCCCTGCGCGGCGACACGCCGGCGAGCCGCCGCGCGTTGCGCTTCGGGCAGAGCCTGAAAGATGCGATCCTCGGGCACGTAGCTCTCGACGAGGCTCACCTCGCCAAGCCAGCGCTGGCCCGCGTGCGTCTCGATCTCGACCAGCCGCCCGGGAATGAAGGTGCCGAAGCCCTGGAACAGCACGAAGCTCAGCAAGCCGACGATCATCAGCAGGGCGGTGGCCATCGCGCCCCCCGTGAGCCACAGCAGCGGCTCGCCATGCGCGGAAAGCGCCGTGCGCTGACGCTCGCGGCGCTCGCGGCGCGTCGGTTTGGTCTCGACGCCCGCGCTCACAGCTGCACCGAACGCTTTCGGAAGCGCTGGCGAACGATCTCGGCCAGCGTGTTGAACACGAAGGTCAGGGCAAACAGGCACAAGGCCGCAAGAAACAGCGTGCGGTAGTGCGTGCTGTTCTTCACCGCTTCGGGCAGCTCGACGGCGATGTTCGCCGAAAGCGTGCGGAAGCCGTTGAAGACGTTCCAGCTCATCACGGGCGTGTTGCCCGTCGCCATGAGCACGATCATCGTCTCACCCACCGCGCGACCCGTGCCGATCATCAGCGCCGAGAAGATGCCGCTCATGGCGGTTGGGACCACGACCCGGATGGCGGTCTGCCACTGCGTCGCTCCTGCTCCCAGCGAGGCGTGGCGCAAGTGCGCCGGCACGCTGGAGATGGCATCCTCGGCCAGCGTGTAGATGATCGGAATGATCGCAAAACCCATCACGAAGCCCACGATCAGCGCGTTGCGCTGCACGTAGGTGTCGAGCACGCCGCCGCGCGGGTCGAAGCCCAGCCCGTCGAGCGAGGCACCGATCACGAAGGCAACCGCGATGGTGCCGGCAACAAGACCGAGGAAAACGAACAGGTCCTGCCGAGCAGCGCGCGCATGGCCGCCCCGTGACGCGCGAGCGCGCAGCCAAGGCCCTAAGTTGCGGGTCACGAGCGCGGCCGCCAGCACGCCTGAAAGCGGCAGCAGCAGGAAAACCCAGCCGCCCGTTCCGCTGCCGATGCGGCCATCAAGCCAGGCCTTGAGATCGCCGGCGAACAGCACGGCCTCGAAGGCCGGACCGAGCACGATCGCGAGCAGGACACCGATGGGGATCATCAGCACCATCGCCAGCATGCGCGGAATGCCGCTCCAGAGCAGGGCCCGCTCGCGCGGCAGCAACTGCCAGCAGTAGGCTCCCAAAAACAGCATGAAGGGCACCGTCACGAAGACCGTCAGGAACTCCGGGACGCTGTCCTGCAGGGCGGGTGCGATCACCAGCGCCGCGATGAAGCCCAACACCACGCTCGGCAGGCTGGCCATCAGCTCGATGACCGACTTCAGCGGCACGCGCCAGCGGCGCGAGAGGAACTCGCTGGTGAACAGGGCCGCGAGCAGGGCGAGCGGCGCGCCGAAAAGCAGCGAGTAGAAGGTGGCCTTGAGCGTGCCGAAGATCAGCGGGTAGAGACCGAGTTTGGCCTCGAAGTCATCCGTTCCGCTTGAGGATTGCCAGACATGCTCGGGTTTCTCGTAGCCCTCGTACCAGACGGGCAGGAACAGCGCGGCGAGGCCCGCGTCCGGGTGCATGAGATCGAGCTTGTAGTGCAGGGCACCGGAGGCGAGACGTACCGCGAGCCCATCTTCCTTGGGAGCCAGCGCGAGGGCCTGCGGCTTCACGGCTGCAGGCATGACCGCCTTCATCAGCAGCGTCGCGCTGGTGGCGTGCACCACCTGCACGCTGCCGTCTTCAAAGGCTGCGGCGAAGACGCGGTTGCGCGAAGAGGACGCGATCGAGCGCACCGGCGACGACCCGCTGGCGAACGAGTGGGCGGCGACGAAGCGCACGCCGTCGCCCGTGTTGGCATCGGCGGGCTTGGTGCCAAACCAGCCGCTCAGGCCCCCGCGGTCGTCGCCGACGAGCAGTGTGCTCTGGCCGAGCAGCCACTCCAGCGTCGTGAGCCGCGCGCCCGCTGCGCACAGCTCTAGCGTCTCGACCACGCGAGCCTTGTCCGGATCGCGCAGGTCGTAGCGCAGCGCGTGTCCATCCGACCAGGCGAGGATCAGCACATCGCCCGCACCGCTGAGCCGCAGGTGCTGAGGCATTCCGCGGGCCGGGTCGAGTGCCAGCGGCAGAGCGCTTTTTGAGACCTCGCGGACCTGCTCGCCGGTGAGCATGTTCTCGCGGGTCTGGATTTCCTCGTAGATCAGGTTGCCCTGCGCGTCCAGGGCGCAGAAGGCGGTCTTGGAGCCCGGCAAGGTGCGGTCGAGCGCAACGATGGCGGAACTGCCCGCGGAGACCGGCTCCTGGAGTTCCAGCTGCAGTTGGCCGGCGCGAAAACCGATCGAACCCAGCCGCACGCTCCCGTCGGCATAGCCCAGCGCCAGCGCACCGTCTTCGGTCGTCATCGCCGCGACCCGCAGTTCGGCAGGTCCCACCGAGTGAGAGCTCACGCGAGCCCCGTCGTTCCAGCGGTGCACCTGAACCTCGCCCGCGGCGGTCAGCGACCAGTCGAACTGCTGGTACTCATCGACACCGTACAGCAGGACCCTTTCCGCCGACCGCGGCTCGGCGGCCTGCCCGCCGCTCCAGTCCGCCGGAGCGAACAAGGGCAGCACCACCCATCCCAGAAAGCCCAAGATGAGCAGCACCGCCGCGATGGTTCCAAAGCCGCCGGCGAAGATCAGGCCCTTCGCCAACTTCTCAGCCACGAAAACGCTGCGCCGCGTGGTGCGCACGCGGCGAGCTCGGGGGCTTTTCGCCCCCGTGGGAGGGCTGGAAGGGAGGGGCGTCACTTCTTGGGGGCGCCCGCCTCAACCGTGGTCGAGGCAAGGCCCAATTTCTTCAGCGTATCTTCCACGATACGGGGGGTCAACGGGTAGTATCCATCCTTCACCACCACCTCTTGGCCACTGCGGCTGAGCATATAGCGCACAAACTCGCGGCGGAGCGGATCAAGTTCGGTAGATGGCTTGTGGTTGATGTACACATAAAGGAATCGAGCCATCGGGTACGTGCCGTTGTAGCAGTGCTCGAGGTTGGCCGAAACCGGCTCCGACTTGGCGTCCTTGGCCAGCGAGAGCGCGCGCACATCGGCCGTGGCGTAGCCGATGCCCGAATAGCCGATGGCGAACTTGTCCGATGCGATGCCCTGCACCACCGAGGAGCTGCCCGGCTGCTCCTTGACGGTGTCCTTGAAGTCACCCTTGAACAGGGCGTGCTCCTTGAAGTAGCCGTAGGTGCCCGAGGCGGAGTTGCGCCCGTACAAGCTGATCGGCTTGTCCTTCCATTCGCCCGTGAGGCCCAGATCGCCCCAGGTGACGATGTCCTTTTCCAGACCGCCCTTGCGGCTTTTGGAGAAGATCGCGTCCACCTGCTGGAGAGTCAGGCTCTGGATCGGGTTGTCCTTGTGGACGAACACGCCGAGTGCGTCGATCGCGCTGGGAACGGCGGTCGGCTTGTAGCCGAAGGCCTTCTCGAAGTCGTCGATCTCCTTGTCCTTCATCGGGCGGCTCATCGGGCCGAAGTTGGACTGGCCGCTGATCAGCGCCGGGGGAGCGGTCGTCGAACCCTTGCCCTCGACCTCGACCGTGACGCTGGGGTACTGCTTCTTGAAGCCCTCGGCCCACAAGGCCATCAGGTTGTTCATCGTGTCCGAGCCGACGCTCTTGATGGCACCGCTGACACCTTCCACGGGCTTGTAGGCCGGGATCTTCTCGTCCACCTTGATGGCCTGAGCGAAGAGAACGGGCGCCAGCAGCACAGCGGCGCCGACTGCAATCAGTTGCTTCATGTGTGATCTCCTTGGCCGGCAGCAGATCCCGCTTCCGTGAAGAGATCATAAAGAAGGGCAAAAATCTGCCCCCTCGGCAGGCCGGCCTCGGGCTCGGCCGCCCGGACAAGTGCGTAGGGCACTCGGCCTAGTGCAATTTCCTGTTTACGGAAGGGAACGCTGGGCCCAGGCTAAGGGCTCAGAAGTACCGCTCGGGTGCTTGCCCGAGCCTCACAGAATCCCTACATTCTTGCCGCTTGTTGGCACGGAGTCGCAAAGGCTCCGCGGCCCCCACGAGCCGGAACGCACTCGGGCACGCCCGGGCTCGCTCCGCCCCCCCTCGCGGCAGCACTCACCGTCGATGGCCCAGATCTTCCATCCCAGCACCAACACCCTCTCCAAGGTTTCGATCGTGGCGGGCGCGCTCCTCTCGGGGGGCGTCGCCATGGCACTGACTACGGCCAACCGCTGGCCTTGGATCAACAACCAAAACGTCGCCGTTACCCAGCCGGTGCAGTTCACCCACAGCCACCACGTCGGCGGTCTGGGCATCGACTGCCGCTTCTGCCACACGGCCGTCGAGGAGTCCGCCAACGCGGGCATCCCGCCCGTCAAGCTGTGCATGGGCTGCCACTCGGTGGTTTGGAACGATGCGCCGATCCTCGAGCCGATCCGCACGGCCTATCAGGAGGATGTGCCGGTGCAGTGGACCAAGGTCCACGACCTGCCGGACTTCGCCTACTTCAACCACTCGGTTCACATCAAGAAGGGCATTGGCTGCGAAAGCTGCCACGGCCGCGTGGACCAGATGCCGCTGATGTGGAAGACCGCATCGCTCAACATGGAGTGGTGCCTCGACTGCCACCGCAACCCGGAGAAGTTCGTCCGCCCGCTCGATCAGATCACGACCATGGGCTGGGATCCGATGCACCCGGAGAAGTTCGGTTCCACGCTGCCCCCGATGAGCCAGGAGGAGCTTGGCAAGAAGCTCGTCCAGGAACACAAGATCCAGAGCCTGACCCACTGCTCCACCTGCCACCGATGAGCGAATCCCAGACGACCCAGCCGAACGATCTGCGCACGGACCTGCCTGGCGAGCGCATGTGGCGCAGCCTCAACGAGTACGAGGGCGGCGAGCGCTTCGAGGACCAGCTCAAGCGCGCCCACCCGGCCCAGACGCAGAAGGTTTTCGATCCCCCGCAGCGCCGTGAGTTCCTGAAGCTGATGGGCGCCTCGCTGGCGCTGGCCGGCGTGAGCGTCTCCTGCACCAAGCAGCCGGAAGAGAAGATCGTGCCCTGGGCGAAGAGCCCCGAGCAGCTGGTCCCGGGCAAGCCGGTCTACTTTGCGACCACGATGCCGTGGGCGGCGGGCAGCATCGGCCTGCTGATCGAGAGCCACATGGGCCGCCCCACGAAGAGCGAGGGCAACCCGCTGCACCCCTCAAGCCTGGGCGCGAGCGACATCTTCGCGCAGGGCGCCGTGCTCGGCCTCTACGACCCCGACCGCTCGAAGGGCATGCTTTTCAAGGGCCGCGCGACCAACTGGTCGATGCTGGTCGAAACGCTCAAGAATGCGCTCGGCGCACAAGGCCCCAAACAGGGAGCCGGACTGCGCATCCTGTCGCAGGCGATCACCTCTCCGACGCTCGCAGCGCAGCGCGCCGAGCTGCTGGCGAAGTTCCCCATGGCCGCCTGGTGCCAGTGGCAACCGATCAACCGCGACAACGCCCGCGCGGGCGCGATCGCGGCTCTCGGTCAGGACGTGCGCGTGGCGCCGCGCTTCGCGGACGCCGACGTGGTCGTTTCCCTGGGAGCTGACTTCCTTTCGAGCGCGCCGGAGAACGTACGCCTTACGCGCGATTTCACGGCGCGCCGCAAGGTGCGCGGTGGCAAGGCTGGCACGCTCAACCGCCTCTACGCGGTCGAACACGAGCCGACCTGCACGGGTGGCATGGCGGATCACCGCCTGACGCTGCGGGCGAGCGAGATCGAAGCCTTGTCGCGCGCGCTGGCCGCCAAACTGGGCGTCGCGGTGGAGGGCGACACGGTCAGCGCCGCCACGCAAAAGTGGGTCGACGCGCTCGCCGCCGATCTCAAGGCCCACGAGGGCCGTTCGCTCGTGATCGCGGGCGAGGAACAACCCGCCGCCGTACACGCTGTCACGCATCTGATCAACGCCAAGCTGGGCAACGCGGGCAAGACGGTCCAATACCTGCCGCCCGCCGAGTTTGACGGCGTCGACAACCGAGAGTCGATCGGAACGCTCGTGCGCGAAATGCGCGAGGGCAAGGTCGACGTGCTGGTGATCCTTTCCGGCAACCCCGTGTACGACGCGCCGGTGGATCTCGACTTCGCCGCGGCTCTGGCCAAGGTTCCGCTGCGCGTGCAGCTCTCGCAGTACGACGACGAGACCTCGAACCTGTGCGACTGGCACATCCACGAAACGCACTTCCTCGAGGCTTGGAGCGACGCGCGCTGCGGCGATGGAACGATCGGCATCGTGCAGCCGCTGATCGCGCCCCTGTACGACGGCAAGAGCGCGCATGAACTGCTCAACGCGCTGCTCGAGAAGTCCGGTGTCAGCGCCTATGACACGGTGCGCGCAACCGCCAAGGCGCGCATCGGCGAGGCCGATTTCGAGAAGAAGTGGCGCCGAGCGGTCCACGACGGCCTGTTCGCCGGCACCGCCGCCGCCCCGCTCAACGTCAGCGCCGGCAGCTTCGGCGCGCCGGCGGCTCCCAGAGCCGATGGCATCGAGATTGTCTTCCGCCACGACCAGCATGTGCACGACGGCCGCTTCGCCAACAACGGCTGGCTGCAGGAACAGCCGCGCACGATGACGAAGCTGACCTGGGACAACGTCGCGCTGATCAGCCCCGCCATGGCGTCCTCCATGGGCGTCAAGAACGGCGCCGTGGTCGAGATCGACGTGAACGGCCGCAAGCTCAAGGCTCCGGTCTGGGTGCAGCCGGGTCATGCGGATGATTCCGTGACCGTGCAGCTCGGTTTCGGTCGCTCGCGCTGCGGAAAGGTCGCCGACGGCATCGGCTACAACGCCTACTCCGTGCGCACCAGCAACACGCTCTGCATGGGCTCGGGCGTGAAGCTCGCCAAGACGGGCGAGGAGCACGAGCTCGCCACGACGCAAGAGCACGACAGCATGACCACGAACCTGCCGGAGAACCGGCAGTTCGACATGGCGCCGGTGCGCGTGGCCACGGTCGAGCGCTTCGAGAAGAACCCCAAGCTGGTCGAACACGTCTCGCACTACGGCGACTCCTCGCTTTACCCCGAGTACCGCCAGGGCGAATACGCCTGGGGCATGGTGATCGACCTCAGCTCCTGCACGGCCTGCGGCGCATGCATCACGGCCTGCTCCGCGGAGAACAACATTCCCGTGGTCGGCAAGAAGGAAGTCAAGCGCGGCCGCGAGATGCACTGGCTGCGCGTCGACCGCTACTTCCAGGGCGATCCCAGGAACCCGGCCATCCACGCCCAGCCGATTCCGTGCATGCAGTGCGAGAACGCGCCCTGCGAGACGGTCTGCCCGGTGGCGGCCACGGTGCACAGCCCCGAGGGCCTCAACGACATGGTCTACAACCGCTGCATCGGCACGCGGTACTGCGCCAACAACTGTCCGTACAAGGTCCGGCGCTTCAACTTCTTCCTCTACTCCGACTACGAGACGGAGTCGCTCAAGATGGGTCGCAACCCCGACGTGTCGGTGCGTTCGCGCGGCGTGATGGAGAAGTGCACCTACTGCGTGCAGCGCATCAACGAGGCTCGTTACGCCGCCAAGCGCGAGTCGCGCCGAATCCGCGAAGGCGAGATCCGCACGGCCTGCCAGTCGGTGTGCCCGGCCGACGCGATCGCCTTCGGCGACCTGAAGGATCCGGAGAGCGCCGTGTCGAAGCTGGCGGCTGAACCGCAGAACTACGCGCTGCTGGCGGAACTCAACACCCGCCCGCGCACGACCTTCCTGGCGAAGATCACCAACCCCAACCCCGAGTTGGCCAGCTGATCCGCTTCGCGGACCACAGCCGGTCGACTCGAGGCCTGACAACCGTTAGTCCCCCCGTACGCTCCCTGCGTCCGCGCCGTGTCGGCTCGGCCGCGGGAAGTACCCCACTCTGCAACCGATGAGTCAAAAGACCCACGACATTGAACGCGCCCCCATGATCGGGCCCGGCCACAGCCTGGCTTCGGTCACGGACAAGATCGCGGACATGGTCCTCACCCCCCGCACACCGCTGGGCTGGTGGGCCGCGCTGCTGATCTCGGGATCCCTCGTCGGATTGCTCGGCTTCACCGTCGCGAACCTGTTCGTGATCGGTATCGGCCTGTGGGGCCCCAACAACCCCGTGGGCTGGGGCTTCGACATCATCAACTTCGTGTGGTGGATCGGCATCGGCCACGCCGGAACGCTGATCAGCGCCATTCTGCTGCTGCTGCGTCAGGGCTGGCGCACCTCGATCAACCGCGCGGCGGAGGCGATGACGATCTTCGCCGTGATCTGCGCGGGCATGTACCCGCTGATGCACACCGGCCGTCCCTGGCTGGCTTTCTGGATGCTGCCCCTGCCCAACACGATGGGCATGTGGCAGAACTTCCGCAGCCCGCTGATCTGGGACGTGTTCGCGGTTTCGACCTACGCGACGGTCTCGATGGTGTTCTGGTACGTGGGTCTCATCCCGGACCTCGCGACGCTGCGGGATCGCGCCAAGAACCTCTGGGTCAAGCGCGCCTACGGCGCGGCCGCCCTAGGCTGGCGCGGCGCGGCGGCGCACTGGGATCGATACGAGATCGCCTCGCTGCTGCTGGCGGGCTTCTCGACCCCGCTGGTCGTTTCGGTGCACACGGTGGTGTCCTTCGACTTCGCCGCGGGCATCATCCCCGGCTGGCACACCACCATCTTCCCGCCGTACTTCGTGGCGGGCGCCGTGTTTGCGGGCTTCGCGATGGTGCTGACGCTGATGCTGCCGCTGCGAGCTTGGTACAGGCTCGAGGACTTCATCACCGAGCGGCACCTCGACAACATGGGCAAGGTCATGCTGGCGACCGGCCTGATCGTGGCTTACGGCTACGGGGTCGAGCTGTTCATCGCCTGGTACTCCGCCTCGCCCTATGAGCAGTACATGGTGCTCAACCGCCTGCAGGGGCCCTATGCGCTGCAGTACTGGGGCCTGATGCTGTGCAACGTGCTGATTCCGCAGATTCTGTGGTCGAGCAAGGCACGCAAGAACATCTGGGCCCTCTTCTGGGTCTCGATGGCGATCAACATCGGCATGTGGCTGGAGCGCTTCGTGATCATCGTCATGAGCCTGCACCGCGACTACATCCCCTCATCGTGGGGCATGTACTCGCCGACCTTCTTCGACTGGAGCATGTTCCTTGGAACCATCGGACTGTTCCTGTTCCTGTTCACGCTCTTCATCCGCTTCCTGCCCTCGATCGCGATCTTCGAGATGCGCCTGATGGTGCCGCCCGGCCCCAATCGGCCCGGCAAGAACAACCATGGTTCGCACTGATCACGGAAGCTGGAGAACACTGACATGAGCAACGCCGCTCCCGCTCAAAATCCCCTGCACGGCCTGATGGCCGAGTTCGATCACGCTGACGACCTGCTCGAGGCCGCCAAGGCCGCGCGCGGGAAGGGCTACACAGTCGTCGAAGGCTACTCGCCGATGCCCGTTCACGGGCTGTCCGAGGTGCTGGGTCAGACCAACATCATCCCCATGATCACGCTGGGAGGCGCGGTCGCCGGCTTCTTCGTCGGCTTCGGCCTGCAGTTCTGGGTCAACATCATCGAATACCCGCTCAACATCGGCGGCAAGCCCGATTTCAGCTGGCCCGCGTTCATCGTTCCGGCCTACGAGACCACGATTCTCTTCGGCGCCCTCACCGCGGCCTTCGGGATGCTGGTGATGAACGGTCTGCCGCAGCCCTATCACCCGGTCTTCAACGTGCCGCAGTTCAAGGATGCGTCCCGCAATAAGTTTTTCCTCGTGATCGAGAGCACGGACCCCAAGTTCGATCTCGAAAGCACCAGGAGCTTCCTCACCGGTCTGCATCCCCTCTCGGTCGCCGAGGTGCCCAACTGATGTCCAATCATCCCCTTTTCACGCGTCTCGGCCTCGTCGCCGCCGTGCTGTCGAGCGCGCTGCTCGCCGGAGGCTGCCGCCAGGACATGCACGATCAGCCCAAGAAGAAGCCGCAGGCCGCCAGCGCTTTCTTCAAGGACGGCAAGGCTGCGCGCAATCTGGTGCCGGGAACCATCCCGCATGGTCCCAGCGACAGCTACCACAGCAACGACAATCGCTGGCTGCAGGAAGACGAGCACTTCTACGCGGGCAAGATCGGCGGCAAGCTGGCCGAAACCTTCCCGATGGAGGTCACCTCGGATCTGATCGCTCGCGGCCAACAGCGCTTCGCCATCCACTGCATGCCCTGCCACGGCCCGCTTGGCGATGGCAACGGCATGGTCGTGGCGCGCGGCATGAAGCGCCCGACGAGCTACCACATCGAGCGCCTGCAGAACTCGCCCCCGGGCTACTTCTACGACGTGATCACGAATGGTTTCGGGGCGATGTACGACCTCGCGGACCGTGTGAAGCCTGAAGACCGCTGGGCCATTGTCGCCTACGTCCGCGCGCTGCAGATTTCTCAGAACACCAAGCTCGATGACCTCAACAAGGACGAGCAGGAGAAGGTTCGCGCGCCGAAGACGGCGCAGGTCGCCCCTGCCGGGTATGACAAGCCCGCCCACGGCCAGTCGGAGAAGCACTAGAAGATGAGCCAGAACCACGACACGCTCCGTCGCGACCTCGACGGCCTGCAGAAGATGGCGATCGCCATCGGCGTCATCGCCTGCCTTGGCGCGGGCTACGCCTGGACTCAGGATCAGAAGGAGTTCCGCGAGGCATATCTGCACTCGTTCTTCTTCTGGCTGGCCCCGACGCTGGGCAGCCTCTCGCTCTACATGATCCACCAGCTGACCGGCGGTCGCTGGGGCGCTTCGATGCGCCGCATGCTCGAAGCCGGGATGCGCCAAATTCCGTTCCTGGCCCTGCTGTTCGTGCCCGTGCTGCTGCAGCTCGACAAGTACTACCCGTGGGCGGACCACAGCCACGGCCATGATGTGATCCTCGCGCACAAGGAGGGCTGGCTCAACGCCCCCTTCTTCATCATCCGCGCGGTGATCTACTTCGTGGTCTGGTTCCTGCTCGCGGGGGTGATGCTGCGCGTGTCCGCGCGCAAGGATCAGGGCGATCTCGCGGCGGCCGGTCAGGCACGGCTCACCTCCGGGCCGGGCGTCCTGCTGTTCGCGCTGACCATGACCTTTGCGGCCTTTGACTGGGCCATGTCGCTGGAGCCGCACTGGTTCTCGACCATCTACGGCGCGATCTTCATGGTCGGCCAGGCCCTGCTGACGATGGCGGGCTGCATCGTGATGGCCAGCTGGCTGCGCAAGCGCGAGCCCTTCGCCAAGGTGTTCAAGGAGAACATCTTCCACGACATGGGCACGCTGATGTTCGCCATGGTCATGTTGTGGGCTTACACCAACTTCTCGCAGTACCTGATCATCTGGTCAGGCAACCTCAACGAGGAGACGCCCTGGATTCACCTGCGCACGAACACGGATTGGCAGAAGATCGCCTTCATGCTCGTCGCCCTGCACTTCTTCGTGCCCTTCTTCCTGCTGCTGTTCCGCAAGAACAAGAAGCACGCCTCGATCCTCGCCGGCATCGCGCTGCTGATGTTCGTGATGCGCTGGGTCGACATCTACTGGTACATCGGCCCAGCCTTCGGCGGCCACGGCGAGCACGCTGATCACGGTCCGCACCTGCATTGGATCGACTTCGTGATGCCGATCGCCATGGGCGGCATCTGGCTGGGGCTGTTCCTGCAGTCCTTCAAGAACAAGCCCTTCGTCACCGAACACGACCTCGAGATGTCGGGGAGCATGCAACATGCACACCACTGATCCTTCCACCGGCCACGGCGCCGGTCACGATGGCGGACACGAGCTCAGCGATGCCAAGGCCAAGCCTCTGGTCGAGTCGGGCATCCTGCTCGTCGTGATCTCGGTCGTGTCCTTCTGGAGCATGGACTGGTTCATGGGCGTCCTTCAGGACCTCGAGGCCAAGCGCGCTCCGGCCGGCACCCAACTGACGGCGGAGCGCGAGATCCCTGCCGGAGTTCCGCTGCTGGAGGTCAAGCACCCCACCAGCTTCCAGGGCACGCCCGCGGTGTTCTTCTCGATGAACAACCTGCCGGCCTACTACCGGCCGCAGAAGGAGAAGCTGCACAGCTACGGCTGGGTCGACGAAACCCAGAAACTGGTGCACGTCCCGATCGAGAAGGCCATGCAAAAGGCCGTCGAAACCCTTCCGGTTCGAAAGTGAACTCAGGATGAGCCTCCTCCCCGTGAACATGATCCTCTCTACTCGCGCCGCGCTCGGCGCGCTGGGAGCCTTCGTGCTCGCGGGCGTCGCGGCTTCGGCCCAGAAACCGGCCGACATCAAGGAGGTGCGCGAACAGGTCGCCTTCGATCAGAAGCTCGGCGCAAAGATCCCGCTGGAGCTGACCTTCCGCGATGAAAGCGGCGCACAGGTCCAGCTCGCGAAGTTCTTCGATGGCAAGAAGCCGGTTCTGCTGACGCCCGTCTACTACGGATGCCCGATGCTGTGCACGCAGGTGCTCAACAGCCTTGTGCGCGCCGTGCGCCCCTTGAGCCTTGCTCCGGGCAAGGACTTCGAGATCCTCACGTACACGATCAATCCCGCAGAAGAGCCCGCGCTGGCGACCGAAAAGCGCGACAAGTACCTCAGCCTGCTGGGCCGGGAGGGCGCTGAGAAAGGCTGGCACTGGGTGTCGCCACTTCCGCTACCCGCCGGCGAGCCCGTGCTGGCCGCCAACGGAGAGCCCGCCGGCCCGGGCACGGACGCCATTCACGCGCTTTCGAGCTCCGTGGGCTTCCGCTACTACTTCGATCGCGAGACGGGCGAGTACGCGCACGAGCCCGGCTTCGTGGTGCTGACCCCGGATGGCCGCATCTCCAAGTACTTCTTTGGCATCGACTACTCGGCACTCGACCTGCGCCTGGCGCTGGTCGAAGCCTCCGAGGGCAAGGTCGGAACGGTCGTGGATCGCATCCTGATGATGTGCTTTCACTACGACCCTAAGACCGGCAAGTACGGCTTCGCCCTGACCAGTTCGCTTCGCATCACCGGGTTGGTGTTCCTCGCCGCCCTGTTCGGCTTCATCTTCCTCCAGCTGCGTCGTGACCGCTCCGGCACGCGCGTCACGCCGGGAGGCGCATAGAAAGATCTTATGGGCAACCAAATCCCCATGTTTCCCGAGAACGCGTCGACCATCGCCGGTCAGGTGGACCTTGTCTACCTGTACCTGAACCTGGTCTGCGCGGTTTTCGCCATCGGTGTTGTCATTGCGATCGTCTACTTCGCGATCCGCTACCGCCGCAACCCCACCCACACTGCCATCCAGCAGGTGGAAGGCAGCCACCTGCTGGAAATCGCCTGGTCGGTCATTCCGCTCATCTTGATGATGACGATGTTCGGCTGGGGAGCGTGGCTCTATGTGCACGCGGTGACCCCGCCCAAGGGCGCCATGGACATCTACGTGGTCGGCAAGCAGTGGATGTGGAAGGTCCAGCACCCCACCGGCCAGCGCGAGATCAACGACCTGCACGTGCCCGTCAATACCCCGGTGCGCCTGACGATCACGAGCGAGGATGTGATCCATAGCTACTACATTCCGTCCTTCCGCATGAAGCGTGACGCCGTCCCGGGCCGCTACTCGCAAGCCTGGTTCGAAGCCACCAAGCCGGGCACCTACCACATCTTCTGCGCCGAATTCTGCGGCACCAAGCACTCCCAGATGATCGGCAAGGTGCATGTGCTCTCGGCTCAGGACTACGCCAACTGGCTGGCCGGAAACCTCAGCGGCGACACGGCCGAGGAAGCCGGTCGAAAGCTGTTTGAAGCCAACCGCTGCAACACCTGCCACCACGAACAGTCGGGCGCACGCGGCCCCAACCTCGCCGGCGTATTCGGCTCGCAGGTGCAGCTCAAGGACGGCTCGACCGTGCTGGCCAACGAAGAATTCATCCGGGAATCGATCCTTCGCCCCCAGGCGAAGATCGTGGCGGGCTTCGAGCCCGTGATGCCCACCTATGAAGGACAACTGAGCGAAGAGCAGGTTCTGCAGCTCGTCGCCTACATCAAGACCCTCAAGGGTCCCGCCAAGGAAGCCAAATGAGCGCTGCCACGACTGACACCCAGAAGCCGAGCTACTTGATGGACGGCACCACGCTGAAGTCGTGGCTCTTGACCGTCGACCACAAGCGCATCGGCATCCTCTACCTGATCGCGATCACGGTGTTCTTTGCCGTGGGCGGCCTGTTCGCGGTGGGCATCCGGGCCGAGCTGTTCACGCCCAAGGGCGACGTGTTCGACTCGGACACCTACAACAAGGTCTTCACGCTGCACGGCGTGGTGATGATCTTCTTCTTCCTGATCCCGTCGATTCCAGCGACGCTCGGCAACTTCCTGCTGCCGATCATGATCGGTACAAGGGATGTGGCCTTCCCGAAGATCAACCTGCTGTCCTGGTACATCTACATGATCGGCGGCTCGCTGGGCGTGCTGCTGATCTTCATGGGCGGCCTCGACACGGGCTGGACGCTTTATCCGCCCTTCAGCTCGACCTACTCGAACACCAACGTGGCCCTCGCCGCGGCGGCCGTGTTCATCTCGGGCTTCTCCTCGATCCTGACGGGCCTGAACTTCATGGTCACGGTGCACAAGATGCGCGCCCCGGGCATGACCTGGTTCCGCCTGCCGCTGTTCGTCTGGGGCCTGTACTCCACGGCGCTGATCATGCTGCTGGGTACGCCGGTCGTCGCCGTCACCGTGCTGGCGATGTTCCTCGAGCGCGTGTTCCACATCGGCATCTTCGACCCGGCCACGGGCGGCGACCCGGTGCTGTTCCAGCACATGTTCTGGTTCTACAGCCACCCGGCCGTGTACATCATGATCCTGCCGGGGATGGGCGTGATCAGCGAGGTGATCGCCTGCTTCTCGCGCAAGCGCGTGTTCGGCTACCCGTTCGTCGCCATGTCCTCGCTGGGCATCGCGATCATCGGCTTCCTCGTCTGGGGCCACCACATGTACACCAGCGGCCAGTCGGCCTACGTGAACATCGTGTTCTCGATCCTGACCTACATCGTCGCCGTTCCGAGCGCGATCAAGGTCTTCAACTGGACGGCCACGATGTACAAGGGCTCGGTCTCGATGGACACGCCCATGGTGTACGCGATGTGCTTCATGGGGCTGTTCCTGATCGGCGGTCTCACGGGGCTGTTCTGTGCGAACCTCGGCCTCGACATCCACATCCACGACACCTACTTCATCGTCGCCCACTTCCACTACGTGATGGTCGGCTCGGCGATGTTCGCCTACCTCGCGGGCCTGCACTTCTGGTTCCCGAAGATGTTCGGGAAGATGTATCCGGAAGGGCCCGCCAAGCTCTCGGCGATCGTGATCTTCGTCGGCTTCAACCTGACCTTCTTCCCCCAGTTCATCCTGGGCTACATGGGCATGCCGCGTCGCTATCACTACTACCCTGAGGAGTGGCAAGTGCTGAACGTGCTCTCGTCGGGCGGCGCGATGACCCTGTCCGCGGGTCTGCTGCTCGGCGGAGCGAACATCACCTGGGCGCTGATCGCTGGCAAGAAGGCTCCGACCAACCCCTGGATGGCGAAGGGTCTGGAGTGGGAGATCTCCTCTCCCCCCATCACCGCCAACTTCGAGAAGATCCCCGTCGTGACGGAGGAGGCCTACGCCTACCCGTCGCAGATCCCCAGCCCGGCGCACCGCTGAGCCCACACACAGGAGAATCGCTCTTCCATGCAGCAGCACTCCCACGCAGGCCACGGCGGCGGCGTCCGACTGGCCCACCATTTCGACGACCTCAAGCAGCAGCATGAGTCCGCTCAGCTGGGCATGTGGGCTTTCCTGCTCACCGAAGTCATGTTCTTCGGGGGCTTGTTCCTGGCCTACCTGATCTACCGCAACCTCTACCCTGAGGCGTTCATGCTGGCGAGCAACCAGCTCAACGTCACGCTGGGTGGCATCAACACCGCGGTGCTGATCTTCTCTTCGCTGACGATGGCCCTCGCCATCCGCTCCGCCCAGACCGGACAGGGACGCATCCCGCAGATTGCCTGGCTGGTGCTGACCGTCATGTTCGGCATGGCCTTCCTCGTGATCAAGTACTTCGAGTACAAGTCCAAATGGGACCACGGCATGCTCCCCGGCCCGGGCTTCATGGCCGCCGGCGGACATCCCGCCGAGCTTTTCGGCGAGCATGTCGCGGGAGCCCGGATCTTCTTCTCGATCTACTTCGCGATGACGGGTCTCCACGCCTTCCACATGATCGTCGGCATCGGGATCATGGCGTGGATGATGATGTGCTCGTGGAAGGGCTACTTCACTCCCTCGAACTACGACGGCCTCGAGATGAGCGGCCTGTACTGGCACTTCGTCGACCTCGTCTGGATCTTCCTCTTCCCCATGCTGTACCTGTTGGGTGCCCACGTGCACACGGGAGCCCACTGACCATGAGCGCCAATGACAACACACACGAAGAGCACCATGTCGTGCCCCTGCGGCACTACTTCGGTGTCTTCTTCGCGCTGATCGCCCTGACATTTGCCACCGTCTGGACCGCGAAGATGGATCTCGGCGTGTTCAACACGCTGGTCGCGCTCACGATCGCCACGGTCAAGGCGCTGCTGGTCGTGCTGATCTTCATGCACGTCAAGTACAGCAACAAGCTGGTGCAGACGATGGTCGGCGCCAGCGTCTTGTGGCTGCTGATCATGTTCCTGTTCACCTGGTCGGACTTCGCGACCCGTGGCTGGCTGTTCCACTGATCTGCAGTTTCCGTGAAAACACCCGCGCGCGCGCTTTGCTCACCGGCAACGGTACGCGAAGCGCGCGCGCGGCTTTTCACGGGGCCATCAGCTTGCGTGTGAGGACTGCACGCTGGCGCCATGTGCCGTCAGCAGGCTCGCTAGCCACTGCACGGTCTGCGCGGTACGTCCGGGCAATGCCAGCGTTCCCCACACTGTCACGATCACGCGCCGCGTCTGTGGCGTGGTCTTCGTTCGCTGCGCATCTTTCACCGCATTCGCACACGGGCCATCCCCATCACGCAGGCACAGCAGCCCGCCCAGATCGATCGTCTGGCCCGAAACATTGAAGATGTAGCTCATCCCCTCCGCAGCGATGCCGACGGAAAGCGGCTCGCAGGCCTTGTCCAAGTCCACCACGCTGATCGGCAGGCCGCTGTGCAGCGAAACCATGTTGCCGATATCCACCGCGACATTGATCTGGGGCAGCGCTCCGCTCTGCCAGACGCCGTGCAGATACTCGCTCGACGGCTTCCCCCGCCCTGTGGGCTTGTAGCCGCCGTGCCGCAGCAGGTCCCGAAGATGCTTGCGCAACTCGTCATCCGTGCTCATCGGGGCGCCACAGTGAGGCTGCATCAGCGCCGAGACCGTGCTGCTCAGTGTCACCGCTTCCAGCGGAGCCGGGAAGACCGCTTCAACCCAGCCAAGTTCGAGCAACGGATGCGCATCCACCTGCAGGCGTGTCTTCATCCCGTTACGATACGGGCATGCTGATCTGCGCGCTGCTCCTGCTTGCTCCCCTCTTCCCCCCGCAAGTTCCCGTCACCGGTTCGACTGGTTCGGTCAGCGAGTCCCAGTTCAAGGCCATGCACGACCTCAAGGCCGATGACGGGAAGGCCTTGCTCGGCAAGGAGGTCCTGATCGACAAGACGCGTGGCTACCTCAGCCTGCCGAAGACTCCGCGCCCGGGGCGGCCGGCAGTGCTGGTGATCCACGAGTGGTGGGGCCTCAACAACCACGTGCGTCACTGGGCGGATCGGCTGGCCCTCGATGGCTACGCCGCGCTGGCCGTCGACCTTTACGGGGGCGTGGTGGCGACGACGCGCGACGAGGCGATGGCCCTGATGAAGAACTGTGATCCGGCGGAGGCCGTGAAGCGGATGCAGGCGGCGGAGTCCTTCTTGCGCGAAGACAAGGAGACCAAGGCTGGCAAGGTCGCCTCGCTCGGCTGGTGCTTCGGCGGCGGCATGTCGCTGCGCCTCGCTTTGGCTTCGCCCACCCTGAACGCCTGCGCGCTCTATTACGGGCAGGTGCCCACCGCCAAGGAAGACCTCGCCGCCCTCCGGGCCCCGGTCTACGCCGTTTTCGGCTCGCTCGACCGCAGCATTCCGGTCAGCTCGGTGGGACAATTCGTCGAAGGCCTGACCGAGGCTGGCAAGGAGCATCAGGTGAGCCTCTTCCGGGCGGAGCACGCCTTTGCGAACCCCTCCAGCCCGCGCTACGAGACCGGGAGCGCCGAGCTGGCGTGGGAGGGTCTGCGGGCCTTCCTGCAGCAGAAGCTGGGGCCTGACGGCCGCTAATGTATCCCTCAAAATCAGGGTTGACAGGTCTTTTCTAGGAAGTTTCAATCTACGGTCGGTCGGCCCTCCGCCAGGGCCGCCAGCTTCCCTATCCGGCCGCATCATGACTTCCACCCTAGATATCCGCGTACTTTCCGCTCTAACCCTGTCCTTGTTCGGCCTGTCGGCCGCGGCTCAGGTCAGCCGCACCTACACCACGAGCGCCGACTTCAACGAGGGCATGCTCAACCAGGTCAACACCTCAGTGGCGGACCAGTTGCAGCTCAACACCCTGCCCCCCGCCGGCACGCTGCCCTTCGTCTGCGTCGCTCTCAACGGGCTGGGGCGCATGGTGCGGGTCAACGCCAATACGGGCGAGATCATGGGCGACTACCGGACGGCTCCTCTGGGACAACCGGGCCAGTTCTTCGGCACAGCTCCCTCGCGCACGGCCGTGGACTCGCTCGGCAATGTCTGGGTCACCAACGAGGGCGAGTCGGGGCAGGTCAGCGGCGTCGCCAAGGGCTCGATCGTCAAGATCGGCATCATCGTCGGGGGGACGCGCACGGACGCGCTGGGCAATCCCAACCCCGCTGGCGAATACCTCAAGCCGCCCTTCCTCTACAGCACGGCAGTCGACCGCAACGGCGACGGGCTGATCCGCACCTCGCGCGGGGTCAACAACGTGCTCAACTGGACCAACCTCACCGATGGCGTCGGCGGTGCCGACGGGCTGGTGCAGGATGCGGACGATGAGCTGATTCTCGTCTACCAGCGCGTCGCACCGATCGCCGCGCTGCATGTCTCCGTCGATCCGGCCAACAATGTCTGGGTCGGCGGCTATCCGGCTGGCGGCGCCGGGCAGCCCTTCCAGAAGCTGCGCGGAACCGATGGCGCCATCCTGGCGACCGTGGCGACGAGTTGCGGCGGCTACGGCGGCGTGATCAGCCCCGCCGGCATCCTGTGGTCCACGAGCCCCCAGGAAGGCCGCCTGCTGCGCCTCGACACCAACACGCTGACGACGCAGTGCCTCGTCGAGCCCTTCCCGCCCTTCCCGGGCAATGCCGGGGTCACGGTCGACAGCGCCGGCGCGGCATGGAGCACCGAGTTCCTCGCCCAAAACCGCGTCAACAAGCGGCTCAGCGACGGCACGCAGGTCGCGGGCTTCCCGAAATCCCTGCCGACGGACCGCACGGGCAACTTCACGCTGGCTTCGACGCCGGTGGACAACGATGTCTGGGTCAGCGGGGCAAACGCCAACTCCAATCGCATCTGCCGGATCGACACCAACGGGCTGCTCCGCAAGAAGATCGACCTTCCCGCGGGGCCGGAAGGCGTCAGCGTGGACAGCAATGGCAAGGTCTGGGTTGCCTGCGCGGTAGCCAACAAGCTGGTGCGCATCGACCCGAACGCCGGCGCCGACGGACTAGGTGCCATCGACCTGCAGGTGGATCTGCCGTCGCTCTCCAATGCCAAGAACTTCGGCACGATGTGCGGGGAAGTGCCGCTGATACCCCAGCAGCCCAACGGCTCCTGGAATGTCGTCTACGACTCAGGTGCCCTCGGCACGCAGTACGGCAAACTGAGCTTCACGGCCAGCATTCCCGCTCAGACTGCGCTCGGTGCCCAGTTCCGCGTCGGCAACACGCCTGCGGACCTCGCCGCGGCGGCCTTCCAGCCGATCAACAACGGCGTCGCTTTCAACGGTGTCTTCGGGCGCCTGCTCGAAGCGCGCTTTGATTTCACACGCGCGGGCACCAGCGTCAGCGCCACGCCCGTGCTGTTCGATTTCACGATCGAGTCGCTGCCCGGCACCTCGGATCCGGACTGCGAGGCGGGCCTGCGCGTGCCGGCAAGCATGCTGGTCTTCCCCGAGTTCGACAATCGCACAGCCAACCTGACGCTGGTGACCGTCACCAACACCGCGGAGGACCTCGATCCCGTCAAGGTCGAGTTCGTCTACATCGGTCGCACGACGGCCTCAGGCCAGACGATCCCGTGCCTTGAGTACAACCGCACGGAGACCCTGACTTCGAATGACACGCTCAGCGTCGTCACGAGCGTTCACAACCCCAATCAGGCTCAAGGCTACCTCTACGTCTTCGCCAAGAACCGCATCACGGGCAAGGCCACGGTCCACAACCACCTGGTCGGACACACCCTGATCATCCAGGGCCTGTCCCAGCTCGACTATTCCTACGAGCCGGAGGTCTTCCTCGGCGTCGGCGCTCAAGGTGAGGACACCGATCGCGATGGTGACGGTCTGCGGGATCTCAACGATCTGGAGTACTCCTGCGCACCCGACCAGATCCTGATCCCCCGCTTCCTCGGCCAGCGCCCCGGCATCGAGAGCCAGCTCGTGCTGCTCAACCTGACGGGCGGGAGCGAGTTCACCGCCACGCTCGACCTGCTGACCTACAACGACAACGAGGAGGCCTTCTCCGGCCAGTACAGCTTCCAGTGCTGGGCCAAGGTTCCGCTGACGGACATCAGCCAGGTCTTCGCGGACTCCTTCCTGCGCGACAGCACAGCCCAGAATCCTCAGGAGGACATCGGGGTGGAGACGGGCTGGCTGCGGCTCAACGGCCTCAATGCCGTCTCGACGGCTGCGACGATCGCCGATCCGGCCTTCCTCGCGCTGCTGATCGAGCGCACCGGCAGCGCCGGCCATGCGGTGGATGCGCCCTTCGTGCAGGGCACGCAGAAGAACGGCGATCTGCTCGGACGCAGCGTGTTCGAGGACTCGACGCCCTGAGCGAGGGTGAAGGGGCGCCGAGCAGCGCCCGCAGTCTGGAGTCAGACATGAGAGAACCCCGCCGGGTCGCGCCCTGCGGGGTTCGCTGATGCTCCGAAGAGCAGCGGGATCAGTTGCCCGGGTTGTTCGGATCGTTCACCAGAACGTCGGAGCCAAGACCCAGATTCTCCTGCAGCGTCGTGTCCGAGAGGTTTTCGGTGTCCACGCTGACATTGCCGGTCGCATCGGCCTTGGTGTTGACGACTTGACCAACGGAGATCAAGCCGTTGTCTTCCGCCTGCGCACCCGGCAGCACGCGCGCCGTGCTGGCGATGATGCCGCCGGTCTTGTGGCCAAAGATGGAGATGGCGGCGACCGCCACGAGGGCGACGCCGGCGATGATGAGGCCGTACTCGACGAGCGCGGCCCCGCGCTTCTGATTGCGGTTTTGCTTCTGAATCTTCATGGTTCTCTTCCTTCCGAAACGGGTGACAGCGAGGATGGTCTCTGGGGCACCAGCGCCGCTGCCGAGGCGCTGGCTGCTTGCAACTTCACGGGAGAGCCCTGGGTTCTCCCTTCCCGTGCGGAAGACGGAGGTCATTGTACCCCACCTTCCGCATTGATGCCGGCGAGGCGCGCCTCGGCCGGCTGGAAACCGGGATTCTCGACCAAGCACTCTTCATAGAGCGCCTTGGCCTTGTACAGATCCTTGCGGGACTCGGCGATGAGGCCGCGGTGGAACGCGACGCGCCAATTGGGCGCTCCTAAGCGGGCGGCTGCGGTCAGCTGCCCGTCGGCCGCCGGGTAATCGCCGCTCATGTACAGCACGGCGGCGTAAGTTTCGCGCAGCAGGCTGTGGCCCGGAGCATAACCCACCTGCGCGGCCAGCAGGCGGCGGGCGCTGGGCAGGTTGCCGTTTTCCATCGCGATGCGCGCCTTGAGGATCGCTCCCTCGGCGTGCATCGGCTCGACCGAGAGCAATTGATCGCAATAGCGCTCCGCCTTGACGATCTCGCGCTGGTCATAGGCGATGGTGGCGTTCTGCAGCAGCGTCGGCGTGTGTCTGGGGAACTCGAGGCTCAGCCGCTCGATCTGGTTCTTCGCTCGATCGCAGTCGATCAGGATGTGGTTGGCCTCGCTGCCCTTGCCCGACTTGCCCGTCAGGCAGTCGTTGTACTCCTTGACGAGGTCGGCCAGACGCTCATTCGGATCACAGGTCTCGGGCCGGTGCCCGAGCGAGTTGACCGAACAGGCGGAAAGACCCATCAGCGCGAAGATCAGAAAGGGCTTCATGTTCGTGGTTCTCACTTCTTCACCTCGCCCGGCTCGGCCTGCGTTTCCTTCTTCGTCTTGTCCTTGGCGGTCTTGGCCGGGATGAGCTCCTTGCTGCTGGGGAAGGACCAGAGCGGAGCCGCATCGGGCAGGTCGCGCACGATCACCGGATTGACCACGATGATCAACTCGCGGTCCGAGTCGGCGTAGCTGAAGTCCTTAAAGAACCAGCCGACGATCGGCACCTGGTGGATGAAGGGTGTCTGGCCCGCATCGTCATTGCGCGCCTTCTCGACGAGACCGCCGATCAGCAGCGTCTGGCCGTCGCGCAAGCGCGCGCTGGTGCGCAGCGAGCGCTCCTGGAAGGCGACGGTCTGCGGATTGGTGCCGGTGCTCTGGCGCACGAGTTCGGTGAGGTCAGCATCCGGATTGGAGACCGAGGGGATCACGTCCAGCGTGATCATGCCCAGCTCGTCGATCAGCGGACGGACTGCCAGCCGGATTCCGAAATCGCGCTCGACGGTGGCGTTGAGCAGACCGGAGTTCTGGCCCTGGCCCTGACCGCTACCGAAGGGCGTCACGATCTGCTGCTGCACCGGGACACTGCCGCCGACGCCGAAGAAGGCCGACTCGCCGCTGAGCACCGTGAGCGAGGGGCTGGACAGCGTGCGCGCGATGCCCTCCTTCTCGAGCAGCGAGAGCAGCGAGTTGATGTCGACGTGGTCTCCGCTGACGCGGAAGTTGTTGGCGATGCCTCCGGCAAGGAAGGCCAGCGTGTTCTGGAAGTCCGCATTGCCGGTCGGTCCGTTGGGGATGGGCTCAAGTTCGCCCGTCACGGGATTGGTCTGGAACGCAGGAGGTGCCAGCTGCGAGGGCCGATTGAAGTCGCTCACGGTTGCCGAGGTGTTCGAGTTCCACGCCAGCAGCGCCGTGCGGTTGACTTCGTACAGCTTGATGTCGATGCGCACCTGCGGGATGTCTTCCACACGCAGGAAGCTCAGCACCTTGCCACCCGCCAGCTGAAGCGCCTTGGCGCGGGCGATGTTGGAGTCGATGCGATTGTCCAGCATGCGGCCAAGGCCCGTGCCCGAAGTCCCGCTCCCCGAGGTCACGCTGGAGAGAACCGATCCCAGGCCGCTCGACATGTTGTCGCTGCGGCCGCCCATCATGCTGAGTGCGCCGGATTCATCGGCGACGACCTGGATGTCGAGGCCCTTCGCGCCGCCCTCTGCGCCGCCGGCGAGGCGTGAGGCGATCGTCAGCACCCTCAGCAAGCAGGTCTGGTCGGGCACGGAGCCCGTCAGCATCAGCACGCCATCGCCGCCGAGGCCTTCGAGCACCTGTGCCTGAATGCGGCTGGTGTCACAGCCAATATTGCCAAGCGAAGCCAAGAGGCGCTCGACGATCAGCGGCTGACGCGGCTTCTCCTCGGGGGTCTTGGGCTCAACCGGTGCAGGCAGCACGTACAGCCGATCATGGATGCGGTTGGGAGCTTCCTCGTACTCGGTGATCCGGCGCTTGTCGCTGCCCGAGGATTCCTCGATCGTGCGCGAATTTCTGGGCGAGGGATCGAAGCGTTTGACGATCTGTCCAGCCTTGGAAAGGATCTCGTCGCGCATCCCGCGATCGCGCACCGTTCCGCGCACGACGAACTGGTCATACTGGTCGTTGGGACGATCGCCGTGGAGGATGCGCTCGACCTTCACCTCCTTGGCGCCGAGCACTTCGGACGCGCGCGCGATCACCTGCTCCAGCGGCAGCGAAGCGCTGGTGATCTTGAGGCGGTTGATGACCTGTCCTTGGGCCGTGAGCGGGGTCTGCGCGCCGAGCGCCGGCGGAGCAGCCTCCTTGGAGTTGTCCTTGGCGTTGGCGCCGGCGCTCAGATAGTCCTGCGCGGCCTTCTGGGCGGCCTCGTAGTCTTCCTTGTGCGAGACGGTGCCGGTCAGGACGATCGCGTCGCGGTCGGGCGCGATCTCCACGATGATGGTGGGCGAGATTTCGCTCAGCGCCGACTGCAGTACGGTCAAATCGCGAGTCACGGAGAACATGAACTGCTCGACCGTGCCGTCCTGGAACCAGACCATCAGGCTGGTCGTTCCGATCTTCCTGCCGATCAGCACGATCTCGCGGTTCGAGACCAGTGCCTCGACTTTCGCGATCTCCTCGTTGCCGATCGCTACGCGCGTGCCCATGTCCTTCGAGAAGAGCAGCCGTGCTTGCGTGTTCTCGACGAGGTTCTTCAGTTCCTTGCTGCGCTTGCCGGCGGACAGAACCTCCAACAGCGGCGGCGGAGTGTTGCCCTGCTGGGTGTTGGAGACGGCCGGAACCGCCACCCCGAGCGTGACCAGCAGAAGCACAACGATGCCCAGGGAAGCGACCTTGGCCCGCTTGCCCCTCTTCGCGTGGTGAAAGGTCTCGAACACCTCGGCCGAGGTGGCTTTGGCGCGCGACGTGGGATGTTGGTTCTTCACAGGGGGTCTCCAGTCAGAGCTTGGGAGCGAGGCGGGCGCACGCGGAACGCGGCGCTATCCGGACTCCGATGAGGTTGGGGGGTGCGGGGGAACAGGCTGGTTTTTTTCGGGCGGGGATCCGGTCAGTACTTTGGGGGCTCAGCGGCGCGTCATTCCCTCGGCGAGGTCGATGAACTGCAGGAACACGGGGCCCAGCGTGCTGACGAAGATCCCTGGCAAGAAGCAAATCACCAACGGGAAGACGAGCTTCACGGGCAGGGCCTGAGCCAGCATGTTGGCGTTCTCGCGGCGGCGACCGCGCATGTCGTCGGCCTGGGTGCGCAGCACGCTCGCGAATCCGGCGCCGACCTGTTCCGCCTGCACCAACGCAGACACGAAGATGGTCATCGACGGAACCTCGAGGCGCCGTGCCAGCCGGCGGAAGCAAGCGACGCGCGACACGCCCCCCAGAATCTCGAGTTGAAAGGTGCGCAGCTCCTGGAAGAGCGGGCGGTTGTCCTTGTGGCCTTCGACGACCCGCGTCAGCGAGTTGTCGAAGGACAGCCCTGACTCGCTCATCGTCGCAAGCAGCTCCAGCGTCACGGGCAGATCCTGCTCCACCTGCCGCACGCGCTCCTTGCGCCGCGAGTTGACCAAGGACCAGGGCAGCAGCAACAGAATCAGCGCCATGAGCCAAGGGCTGATCTGCAGCACGGGGATCGCGAGGTCTCCGATTCCGCCGGGGACCTGCTCGGCGGCGAGCACGGCCTGACCGACGATGCCGCTGCCGTAGAACAGGACGATCAGCACCGCACTCAGCACCCCGCAGGCGGTCGTGGCCGCGAGGAAAGCCGTACCCGCACCGCGCGAACGGTAGCCCGCCAGATACAGCCAGCGTACCAGCACGTTCTGGGCCATCGGGTCTTCCAGATCCAGCTGCGTCTGCGCCTGCTCGTCGGCGTACATCCGCCGCATCAGGCGCTCCCGGTTGCGCATGCGCAACCAGAGCCAGATGCCGCCCGCCAGCCCGATCGTCCACAGAACGATCAGCATCCAGAGCGAGCCATTGTCGATGTTGACTGATTGCATGGCGAAACCTCTAGAAGCGCAACTTCGCGATCTTTGCGATCCACAGCATGCCCAGTGCCTGAAGGATCAGCGCGCCGGCAAGCAGGTTCTGGCCCAACTCGTGCGCCACGAAGCGCTCGAAGGCAGGCGGATTCGTCCGCCACATCAGAAGGCCGAGGAAGTAGATGATCAGCAGGATGCCCATTACGGACGCGCGCGCCTCGGTGGACTGGGAGCGCACTCGGCGAGCGATCTCGATCCGATCCCGGATGGAGCGGCCGACCGTCGCAAGAATCGGAGCGAGTGAACCACCCACCTCCGAGTGCACGATCATCGTGAACGAGAAAAGGCGGAAGGACTCGAGCGGGATGCGCTTGGAGAAGTCGTCGAAGACCTGCACCGGGGACTCCCCGTAGCGCATGCGGCCCAAGACCTCCTGCCATTCGCTCTTGATCGGCTCGGGTGTCTCGCCCGAGGCGCTCTCGATCGCCTGCGCCAGTCCGGCTCCTCCATGCAGCGCCGCGACCATCAGATCCATGCTGTTGGCCAGCTGCGTCTCGAGCCTGGCCAGCCGGGCCTCATGCATCGAGTCTTCGATGAGATGAGCGAGCACGCCGACCACGATCGCGATCGCCACGGAGAACACGATCGGCAGCCCTACCACGAACAGCAGCAGCAGCAGGGCCGCGCCACCGGCCACGTACGGAATCCAGCTGCGCCGGACCAGATACGGATGCACCTCCACGGCTTCGCGTTCCGTTTCGACGGGCAGACCTTCGTTGAGCCGGGCACTGGCCTGCCGACGCAGCAGATTGGCCCTGTAGGCGTACCAGGCGGCTCCCGCGCCCACGGCCGCGCCGGCTCCCCAGACGAGCTCAGACATGGCTGCCTCCCGCCTTCTGGAAGATCTGCATGGGGACCTCTTGACCGCGCTCGCGCAGCCGCTGGAACAAGCCCGGTACGATGCCCGTGGCTGCATGCTGGCCGATGATCTTGCGGCCCTCCCGGCCCGTTTGCTGGAACCGATAGATGTCCTGGAGCAGCGGCGTGCCAGCCTCCATGCCGGTCACTTCGGCAATGCTCTCGACGCGCCGCACGCCGTCGTCGAAGCGCCGCACGCTGACGATGAAGTTGAGCGCCGACACGATCTGGTCGCGGATGGCCTTGCTGGGCAGCTCCAGGCCGGCCATCAACACCATCGTCTCGAGGCGGTTGAGCGCATCGCGAGGCGTGTTGGCGTGCACGGTCGTCATGCCGCCGTCGTGGCCCGTGTTCATCGCCTGCAGCATGTCGAGCGCTTCCGAACCGCGGCATTCGCCGACAATGATGCGATCCGGTCGCATGCGCAGGCTGTTGATCACCAGATCACGGGTCGTGATCACGCCGCGTCCCTCGATGTTGGCGGGCCTCGTTTCCAGGCGCACGACGTGCTCCTGATCGAGGATCAGTTCGGCGGTGTCCTCGATCGTGACCACGCGCTCGTCATCCGGGATCGACTCGGCGAGCGCACCCAGCATCGTCGACTTGCCTGCGCCCGTGCCGCCCGAGATCAGCACGTTCTGACGCGCCTTCACGATGATCTCCATGAAGGTCAGCATGTCGCGCGAAAGCATGCCCAGCCGAGCCAGATCCTCGCGCTTGAGGCGTTGGCGGCCGAAGCGACGGATGGAGAGCGTGGGACTGTCGATGCTGACCGGCGGCACCGTTGCGTTGACACGGCTGCCGTCGGGGAGGCGCATGTCGACCATCGGGCAGGAAGTGTCGATGCGCCGGCCCACTCGGGCCGCGATGCGCTCGATCACTCGCAGGATGTGGTCGGCATCTCGGAAGCGGACATCCGTCTGGATCAGCTTGCCGAAGCGCTCGACGTAGATCTGGTCGTGGCCGTTGACCAGAATGTCGGTCACGGCCGGATCCGCCATCAGCGGGGCCAGCGGACCGACGCCGAGCGTCTCGTCGGTCAACTCCTGCGCGAGGCGATCGCGCTCCTCCTCGTTGAGCGGAATCGACTCGCTCGCCAGCACGCGCTCGACGAATTCGCGGACAGCCCGGGCGATCATGTCTTCGCCGGTCCCATACAGGCTCTTCTCGCCGATCTCGTCCAGCAGACGGGCATGCAGGCGCGCCTTGATGGACAGGAAGTCAACCTGCGGGGCCCGGTTGCCAAGCTCGCTCACATCAGGACGCGCGTACGCGGGCAGCTGCTCCCGCGCCTCGGTCTTCATGCGGGCATGGACATCCGTGGCGAGATTGCGCTTGAAGCGGTCTCTGAGCTTCTCGCGATCGATGGTTTCGTCAGCCATGGAGTCCTCCTTGAGCGCGTGTCATCAGCTGGCCGCGGGACCGGGGTTCATGCGCAGCGGCTCCGCGCCATTGCTGCGGGCCGCGCCGGGCGCCGTATCGCGCTGTTCGCGTGCCGGCGAGGCGTCGTCGCTGGCCCCGACCGTTTCGAGCTCGTCGACGAGCTTGCGAATGGTCTTGGCGAAGCCGAACAGCCCCGTCGCACTGAGCACGTAGGGTCGCCCCGTGTTGAGCGCCGTGACCAGGCGCTTTTGGTACGGGAGCACGAAATCGATGTCGCGGTCCATGCGCGCGGCGGCATCTTCGGGAGTCAGTCCGCCGGAGACGCGCTCGAAGTTGTTGTTGAGCACGATGCGGGTGCGCTCGCGCGGGAAGCCGAGATGCTCCATCACAGGCAGAAGACGCGCGGCGCCGACCACATTCGGTACGGTGTTCTGCGTGATCACGTAGGCCCGATCGGAGAGGTCCAGAATCGCCATCACGAGACCGTCGAGCATCGGGAAGGTGTCCACCACCACCCAGTCATAAGAGCGCCGCGCCAGCGTCAGCACGCGCGCGATCGCCTGATCGTCGATGTCGGCCGCTTCCACCGCGTCGACGGGCGCCGCGAGCAGATCGAGTCCGCACTCGTGGGTCACCGTCAGCTTCTTGAGCAGCGTTTCGTCAAGTCGCGACATCTCGCGAGCCGCGCTGGCGAGGGTCGTCTGCGGATTGAGATCCAGCATCGGCGCGCAGCTGCCAAGGTGCAGGGAAGCATCCACGAGCAGGACACGGCCCTTGTTCCGGCGAGCAAGCTCGCAGGCAAGGCTGACGGAGAGCGTCGACTTGCCGACACCGCCCTTGTTGCTGACGATCGAAACGACCCGGCCGAGCTTCTTGCGCGGTTCGTCGCTGCGCACCAGCAGTCGGTCGAGCGCGCCCTGCAGCTCGGTCACGACCAGCGGACGACGCAGAAAGTCCTGCACGTGCGCGCGGATCGCGTCGATCAGAACGGCGCCTTCGGCATCGGCCGGGCCCAGGCTGCCCGGTCGATACAGAGCAACCACGGATGCTTCCGGAGCCACGGCGTGGATCTCGTCCGCGAAGGTGCGTAACGAGCGCGGATCGGACTCCATCTGCACGCAGACGATTTCCGGCCGGCGGGTGCGCGCGTTCTCCACCGCCGCACGCATGTGCGTGGCGAAGTGCAGCACCGGGCGCCACTTGCGCAGGTTTTGGCAGGCGGATTCGAATTCTCCGCGGAGGAGGCTGTCGTTGCCGACGACGAGGATTTGGGGAGTGGTTTCCATCGTGTGTTCTGGGCTTATCTCACCAGCGTGGCGGCGAGGACGGCGCCGAGCCGGATGTTTCGGTAGTCGTAACGCAGAGCTTCTGCCTGAGGATCGCCGGGCTCGTAGATCTCGTACGTGAAACGGTGCGCGGCGGTGATGACCTGCGCCCATTCGTCGGGACGGATGACCTCGAGCTCGTCCTTGAGCAGGGCCAGCTGCAGGTGAGGGCTCGCATTGTCCTGGGCGACCCAGCATCCGACGTTGAGGTGCGGCGTGGGCAGGCCGGCTCCGAAGATCAGGCGCGCGGGCGTGCCGGCGAGGGGATCGGCGGGCACCAGCATGGCTCGACCGAATCCAAAGCCGATGATGCGCGGTATGTCTTCGCTGGCACCGGTCTGGGGATTGGTGGAGACGATGGTCTTGTAGACGCCGAAGAAGCCGCGCTCGTCGCCATTGGAGGCCATGCCGCCGAGGGAGCCGTCCGCCAGACCGATCCAGCGGCAGCGGGCGGCGGCGCGGTCCTCGTCCGTCACGTTTCCGTCCCTGTCCCGATCCGCGCCGTACCGGAATTCCGTGACGTTCGTCCGATAGAGGCGGTCGCCGATGACGTTGCCGCGATCGCCGAGCGCGCCGATCTCCGCGCCAATCAGTGCATCGACCCAGCTCGCCGGCGGCGGGGGCGTGCCGGGAGCCATGCCGCAGGCGGAGACGCCTTCGAGTGTCAGGCGACCCTCATCGTCGATCTTGGCGTAGTAGCAGGTCGTGTTCCATTGCGGGTGACCGGCTCCGACCGTGATCGCCTCCCAGAAGCCCTGTTTGAAGAACACGCCGTAGTGCCCGATGATCCGCGTCCCGAGCGAGCTGCCATCCGGGTAGATCGTTGTGTTGTTGCAAGGCGGGTATCCGATCGAGAAGGCCGGCGCACAGGCGGCGATCGAAGTGGAGCGAACCGAGATGCCGTCCGTGCGCGGGTTGTAGTCCGAACCCGGCGCCTGCTGCATCGCGGTTCCCAGGCCGAAGAGGTAGGGCAGCGGGGGGCCGTGCGAAGCCGCCGGCGAGAGCGCGTTTTCCGCCGGGTAGTCCTGGCGGATCCGCCTCAGCCGAACGAGGAAGCCCAGCGACTCGAACAGATCGCGATCTCCGTTCGTGGAATCAAAGGCTTCCAGATCCGCGGGCGCAAAATCCTCGCGCTGGTAGTTCTGCGACTCCACGCCGAGCAGATTGGGAACCGTCGGATCGAACTTTCCGTTGAGCATGTCTCCGTACGGAAGGTTGCCCTGATTCGGCTTGAGCGTGGGATCTTCTAGATACTGGTCGTCGGGAGAATTGACCTCGATGATGGCGCCGATATTGTGCTGGGCATCGGACGCGGAATCCGGGGACGGATTCTTCGTCTTGATGATCGGCCCCATGCCGAACCGATAGGCGTCGGCATTGGTGTCCGGGGCCAGATTGAGCGAGGGCTCGTAGAAGTACTCGATCGCGTACTCGGAATCGGTGCTCGAGATCAGCTGCGGCTGGAGATCATCGTCGAAGTTCTGGCGCACCATCTCCTCGACTCGCGAACGGCGGCTTCTGTTCGAGTACCAGTTCGCGTAGTTGTAGTCCCTCAGCCGCGCACCCTCGACCGCGGCCGTGTCGCTCGCGTTCTGCATCTGGCCCTGAGCCAGGAAGGCATAGCCCACGTCCACGGTCAAAGCCGCGATGCCCATCAGCGCCAGCACGAGCACGGCAAAGAGCAGCAGCACGGTGCCGCCCTTGCGCTCGCAGGCCTGGTGGGTCCGGATCCTCAACGGGGGTTCTCCACAGGGGCGTTCGGCAGTTCCTGAGCGGCCTTGGGGACGACGGTCTCGCGCCCGCCCTTGCCGTCGAGCAGCATGATCTGCTGAGTGTCCGGGCGATCCTTGGCCTCGATCTTCTCGCGCTGCGTGACCGGCGCGGTCGCCGACAGGGTGACGCAGTGCAGGGCGACGCGACGGCGCTGAGCCGAGGCCAGTCGCTCGAAGTCCTCCGCGCTCATCTCGAGGAACAGCTCCTTTTCCTGACGGCCCGAGCCGAGGCCGACGATCACGCGTCCCTGCTCCACGATCAGCTCGGTCTGCGCGCCGAAAGCGTTGGCGGCGCCCTGAGCCGCCTTGGTGCCCACATCCGGCGCCACCGCACTGGGTGCATCGCGCCGTTCCGAAACGCCCAGGATCTGGAACAGCTCGCCGCGTTCGAGTCTGGCAAGTCCGTCGATGTCCTTGGGATCGAGCCACTTGCCCACGAAACCGGGGTCGATGGCCGCGCTTGGCGAAGGCGGCGTGCCGCGCGGATAGAAGTCGCTCTCGCGGAAGGCGTAGCCGGGGCCCTTGTCGTTCCTGAGCACGCGACCGAGGATCTCGCCGCGATTGCTGATGAAGCCCTTCTCCTTGACGTCAGCGGCGTCCAGCCAGCGGATGCTCGGCTGGTTCTTCGGATCGACCAGATCGACTTCCGCGACCTTCTCGAAGGCCCGGATCGTGCGCGAAGAAACCCAGACGGGCGTCTTGCCCGTGCGGTCCTCCTTGGCGCTGACGCCGCCGGGAAGTCCCGGGATCCTGATGATGTTCAATGCATGCAGCGTGCCTGCACCGAGGGCCAGAAACAGGGCAATGCCGCCGAGCAGCAACCAGCTGCTGTTGCGAGAAGGACCGCGACGCTTGATTCGAACTTCTGCCATGGTAGGTACTCGTGTTGTGCGGGTTCAGTTGCCGGAGACCGGCGGCGGTGTCATGGTCTCGCGGCGCGCGATGCACTGCGCGCTGAGGATGCGGCGGTAGGGGCGGACTTTTTCGCCGAAGGCGTACATCACGCCCAGGCCGTATTGGCCGGACTGCGAGGGCTGGTCGCTGTCGGCCGCATTGATGGTCTGATAGCCCTGTGCTTGGAGAGCGCTGTCATCGGCGAGGATCGGCGTGTTGGTGCCGTCGCCCGAGGGCATGAACGCCGAAGCCATCGAGGCCTGATAGGGATAATTGATGCGCAAGCAGACGACTCCGCGCATCGTCGCCCTGCCTTGGGAGGCGATGCTGAAGGGCCGGTAATCGCCGCTGCTGCCTGGCTGCAGAGCCTCCTGGGGAACGATCTCCTCGACCACTCCCAGCCACTGGATCTGACCACCACCCGCGGCCGTGCCGCCGATGATCTTGGGGATCACGACGTCGAAGCGGTTCTGCGACTCCTCGTCGATGAACTGGCTCTGCTGGTATTCAGGGTTCGCGACCAGCGCACCGGGATAGCGGACGAGATCGACCTGCTCGCCGCCGATCTGGATCCGCTCCCGGATCATCAGCGGCAGCAGCATCCGGTTGAGGTACGGCAGGCTGTCGAGCTTGGCCTGAATCTGAGCCTCCGAGTCGCCGGTGACGTTGATCGCGAGCTTGTTCTTGTCGTAGATCGTCTTGCGCACGTCGTAGGCGCCGCGAGCCATGACATCACCATTGATCAGCGCGTCGCGCAGGATCGGCGCATCCATCGCCTGCTCGAAGGTCATCGTGGCCGGCAGGGGCATCATCGCCAGCTCCCGAGCTCCGACCCGGGCCGCGTTGTTGAGCAGCTGGCTCGAGAGGATCATGCGCCCGATCTCCACGGTGCCGATCAGCAGCACGTAGAACCCCAGCGCCACGAAGGCGAACTCGACCAGAACCGCACCGCGGCGCTGCCTTGGCAGTACCGCAGCCCGGCAGGGTCGTTGAGGAGTGCGTTGCGGTTGAGACATGGGGAAGCTCAGCGGGTTGAGCAGGAACGGACGGAACAGGCGCGGCGCCCTGCAGAGCGAGCGGGCGGCTCCCGGAGGGGGGGGGCGCGCTCGTCCGGCAGGTACGGCCTGCGTCGGGGAGTCCGAAGCGGTGTGCGGTGGCGGTGGAGAAGAGAGGTTATTTTTCGAGAATGAACGGTTCAGGGAGCGGTCTGCCCCGAGCTCGTTCACATTATCTGGGATGTTGCAATTTTGCAACTTCCCTTTGCCTACGGCCAAAACCGGTCGGAGGGCACGAAATCAGGACTCTTAGACCATGATCCCCCGCTTCAACAGGGGCAAGCGGCGCGCTTTGCGGCCACGAACGGCTAGGATGGCCCCCCATTATGGAGCGGCTCCTCCTCCACCCCCCCTTCGCGGATCCCACCCAGCCCTACCTGAGCCTGCCGACGCTGAAGGGCTACCTCCGCCAGCGGGGTCTGGACGCCCGCGTGCTCGACCTCAACATCGAGGCCACCCGGTGGCTGTTCCAACCCGAAGCACTGGAGGGGGTGGGCCGGCGGATCGGATCGCGCTTCGTGGACCTCAACCGGCGGGGCTGGCTGAGTTTCGAGGAACAGCTCGAATACCGCCGGCTGGTCGACGCCCGGCCGCAGATCGAACGCATGATCGGCGCCGAGCCTCCCGTCGCGGAAGTCTTCCGGGAGCGGGAGTCCTTCTACGACGCGGAGCGCTACACCCTGGCTCGCCGCATCACCGAGGGCTTCTTCGAGGCCCTTTCAGCCGCCTATTGGCCCTATCGCTTCGGATTCAACCATGTGGGCCACACGGTGGTGCCGTGGAGCTTCGACATGCTCGCCGAGTACTCCCAGGGCGCGGCAAGCCCGCTGCGAGCCTTCTACGAGCACTACTTCGCGGGTCCGGCGAATTGGGACTGGGAGGCCGGAGGGGAGCCACCGGTCGATCTCGACGAAGTCGATTTCATTGGTATTTCGATCGTTTTTCCATCTCAAATCCCTGAGGCTCTGCATCTCGCCCGCTTTCTGCGGGAGCGTGCGCCGCAGGTTTTTCTTGCGCTGGGCGGACCGGGACTCCACCAGGTGCTCGTCCATCTGGAGCCGCAGCTGCAGTTGCGCGTGATGGAGTACTGCGACGCCATCGGCCTGTACGAAGGCGAAGAAACCCTTGCCCGCCTGTTCCCGAAGCTGGAAGCCTGGCGATGCGATCGCGACCCGTTCAGGCGCGCCGATTTGCTGCGAGACGTGCCCAACCTCTTCTTCGTGGATCCACAGACCGGCAAGGGCGTGCACGGTCCCCGTTGGACCATGAACCTGCGCGAGGAGGCCGCGCTTCCGGACTACGGGGATCTGGATCTCGACCGCTATCTGGCGCCGGGCAGAACGCTGCTTTATGCCCCGACGCGCGGGTGTTACTGGGGCAAATGTTCCTTTTGCTACTACGGTCTGACCGAGACGGCCACGGCGAGCTACCGCGAGATCCCGCCCGAGCAGGCCGCGAGCGAGCTGGGGCAGCTGGCGCGGCGCCATGGCGTCAAGAACTTCTACCTCTCCTGCGACGTGCTTTCGCCGGCATATGCCGTGCGTCTGGCCGAGGCGCTGATCGAAAAAGGAATCAAGATCCGCTGGTCGAGCGACCTCAAGATCGAGAAGTACTTCACGCCCGAGCGCTGCGCCCTGCTGGCCCAGTCAGGACTCCGCTCGGCTGCTTTCGGAATCGAAAGCGGATCGGATCGCATCCTCGAATTGATGCGCAAAGGCTGCGACCGCGCCACGATGACCGCTGTCAACCGGGCCTTCCACGAAGCCGGGGTCGCGACGGAGTGGATGACCTTCACGGACCACCCCGACGAAAGCGTCGAGGAGGCCTTGGACACGATTCACTGGATCGAGGAGCAGCGCAACTTCATCGACTGCTTCATCGTCGGCAAATTCGGGCTGGAGCGCGGCTCTCACATCGCGCAGGACCCGCAGCGTTACGGCGTCAAGCGCATCTACTATGCCGAAGGCGACGAGCTGCGACTGTATGCCCTCTTCAGCCACGTCGGCGGACGCCGCGGCCCCGAGACGGAGGAGCAGATCGAGTCGGAGCTCAACCGGGTGGCGTCGCTCTGGGCGCTGGCGCCCTATCCATGGGCCGGCGCGAACTCGACGCACCACACGTTCCTGCATTTGATCGAATTCGGCCAAAATGCCTTCAAAACGCATTTTCAGCGCGCGGGTTCGGCTTGGAACGGCGCTCTGCCGGAGCCCCCGGTCGCGCACATCGCCGGCCTGCGGGAGAAGAAACGCTTTGACCCCGAGCGCATGCGCGAAGCGGAGCGGGCCTTCTTTGATCGCTACCTGCGCGAAGCCATGTACACGACCGTCCCCGCGGACCGCATGGGGGGCGGGGGTGACGAGGTGGCGCCGCTGTCGCTCGGCAGCTGGAAGGCCGCCATGCAGGACATGGCGGACATGCGCGGCGGGGTCAGCGGACTGCGCTGAGTCTAGCCGTCCGCTTTGCTACCCTGTTGCGCCAAAAGCGTCTCCAGCCATGACCGACACCCCCCCTGCCAGCGCCAGCACGGCACCCGAGCGCCCCGCCTATCGCCACTTCATCCACGACGAGATCGATGCCGATCTCGCTCAAGGCAGGAACGCTGGCCGCGTCCAGACCCGCTTCCCTCCGGAGCCCAATGGCTACCTGCACCTAGGCCACGCCAAGGCGATCTGCGTCAACTTCGGGCTGGCGCGCAAGTACGGCGGCAAGTGCAACCTGCGCTTCGACGACACCAACCCGACGAAGGAGAATCAGGAGTACGTCGATTCCATCCAGGAGGATGTGCGCTGGCTGGGCTTCGAGTGGGATGCGCTGTACTTCGCGAGCGATTTCTTCGAAGAGCTGTACTCCTACGGCAAGCACCTGATCCGCACGGGAGCCGCCTATGTGTGCGATCTCAGCGCCGAGCAGGTCGCCGAGTACCGTGGCTCGCTTGACAAGCCAGGCCGTCACAGCCCCTTCCGCGAGCGCAGGCCCGAGGAAAGTCTCGACCTTTTCCAGCGCATGCGGGCCGGCGAGTTCCCCGACGGCGCCCGTACGCTGCGAGCCAAGATCGACATGAGCTCGCCCAACCCCAATCTGCGCGACCCGGTGCTGTACCGCATCATGCACGCGCACCATCACCGCACCGGCGACAAGTGGTGCATCTACCCGATGTACGACTTCGCGCACGGGCAGTGCGATGCGCTCGAAGCGATCACGCACTCGATCTGCACGCTCGAGTTCGAAATCCATCGGCCTCTGTACAACTGGCTGCTCGAACACTTGCCTGTCCCCCACCACCCCCGGCAGATCGAGTTCGCGCGCCTGAACGTGACGTACACGGTCCTCAGCAAGCGCAAGCTGCTGGAACTGGTGCAGACGGGCACCGTCAGCGGCTGGGACGATCCGCGCATGCCCACCCTGCGCGGCATTCGCCGCCGCGGCTACACCCCGGAAGCGATGCGCGCCTTCTGCGACCAGATCGGGGTTGCGCGCTTCAACAGCACGGTCGACCGCGTCGTCCTCGAAAACGCGATTCGCGACGACCTCAACAAGCGAGCGCTGCGGGCCATGGCGGTGCTCGATCCGGTGCTCGTGACGATTGAGAACCTGCCTGAAGGCCACGTCGAGTGGATCGATGCGGTCAACAACCCGGAGGATCCCTCCCAGGGCAGCCGCAAGCTGCCCTTCACGCGGCGGATCTGGATCGATCGTGAAGACTTCCGGGAAGATCCGCCCAAGAAGTACTTCCGGCTTTCACCGGGCAAGGAGGTGCGCCTGCGCTACGCCTACTGCATCACCTGCAAGGAAGTGAAGCGCGACGCACAGGGCCGGATCGTCGAGCTGGTGTGCGTTTACGATCCCGCGACGGCTCATGGAACCACCGGAGACGGCCGCAAGGTCAAGGGCATCATCCACTGGGTGAGCGCGGATCATGCGATCGAGGCGACGCTGCGACTGTACGACCATCTCTTCGCCGCGGAGTTCCCGGACGATGTCCCCGAAGGCGTCGATTGGAAGACGAACCTCAACCCGAACTCACTGGTGACGCTGGAGACAGCCAAGCTCGAGGGCTCTCTCGCTTCGGCCAAGGCCGGAGCACACTACCAGTTCGAGCGCGTCGGCTACTTCTACGTCGATGGAAAGGACTCGAGGCCCGGCAAGCCGGTCTTCCACCGCACCGTGACGCTGCGTGATTCCTGGTCCAGAATCGAGAAGCGCGGGGAGGACTGAGCATGGCCGACGAGATGCACCTGCTGCGTCAGATCGTGGAAAGCTCCGCCTCGCGTTTGCACAAGCTGGAGTTCGCCCGACTTTCCCGCCCGGAGCAGGTGCTGCTCTGCATCTGGGAGCTGGAGTCGGAGGTCTCCAACGGTGGCTTCACCCAGTACTTTGAAAGCGCCGCCGCGGACAACGCGCGCCACATCAGCTACGGCCTCGACGCCATCGGAGCACTGCGCCTGCAGAAGCTCGTCGAACAGGCGATCGAGGTGGTCGGCGACGACGTGCTCACCGAAAACGAGGAAGAGCGCACGGAGCGGCTCGAAGGCTTGAGCGAGAAGAAGCGCTCGAGGCTTGACAAGCTGGAACAGCAGTTCCTCTCGTCACCCGAAGACATCAACGCTCTGCTCTACGACTACGTCCAGAAGCACAAGGCCCACATTCCGGGTGTGTGAGACCCTTTTCCATGATCAAGATCCTTGCCTGCCTCTCCCTGCTGATGCTGTCCGCTTGCCAAGGCCTCGGCACCATGACCACCGAAACCTCCCAGCGCGTGTTCCCCTACGAGGTGCAGCGCGAGCGCCTCGAAAACGGGCTCACCGTCCTAATGATCCCGATGCCTTCCGATGGACTGGTTTCCTATTGGTCCGTGGTTCGCACGGGCTCCCGTGACGAGGTCGAGCCGGGAGTCACGGGCTTCGCCCACTTCTTCGAGCACATGATGTTCCGAGGTACGGAGAAGCGACCCGGGAAGGTCTACGACGGCATCGTGCATTCGATGGGAGCGGACGCCAACGCCTTCACGACCGATGACTACACGGCGTATCACCTCTCGGTCAGCTCGCAGGATCTGCCGACGGTGATCGAGATCGAGGCGGACCGTTTCCGGAACCTGAAGTACGACGAACCGGCCTTCCGAACGGAGGCAGGCGCCGTGTTCGGTGAATACCGCAAGGGGCGTTCTAGCGCTTTCGAGGTGCTGTTCGAAGCGCTGCAGAACACGGCCTTCGACAAGCACACCTACAAGCACACGACGATCGGCTTTGTCGCCGACATCGAGAAGATGCCCGAGCAGTACGAGTACTCGAAGAGCTTCTTCCAGCGCTTCTACCGGCCGGAGAATGTCGTGCTGACCATCGCCGGCGACTTCGACCGCGCCAAGACGATGGCGACGATCCGGCAATTCTACGGCGAGTGGGAGCGGGGCTATCAGGCACCCGCCATCCCCGTGGAGCCCGAGCAGAGCAAGATGCGTCGCATTGATGTGCCTTTCGAGGGTCAGACGCTCCCGATCGTGACGCTCAACTTCAAGAGCCCCGCCTTCGATGCCGGCGATCGCCTGCAGGCCGCGGGCCGCACCCTCGCCCAGCTGTGCTTCGGCGAAACCTCGCCCTTGTACAAGCGGCTGGTGATCGAGGAGCAGCGCGTCGAGTTTGTCGCGGCATCGTTCGAGAACACGCGCGATCCGGGTCTGTGGACGGTCTACGCGATGGTCAAGGACCCCGACGATGTGCGCAAGGTCGAACAGGAGCTGTGGAAAGAGATCGCCCGCGCCAACACGGAGCTTCCCGATCGCGCGCGTCTCGATGCCGTGCGCTCCAACCTGCGCTACGGGTTTCTCTCGGGGCTCACCACGCCGGATGCGGTGTGCCAGGCCGTCTCGCGCTATGTCGCGCACACGGGCGACGTGCAGGCCATTGACCAGAGCTTCACGGCGCTCGCTGCGGTGACGCCCGAGGATGTGCGCGCCGCCGCCAGGCGCTGGCTCCGTTCGGATCGGTGCACGGTGGCCACAATCGCCCCGGTCGGGGTTGCGTTGCCGCCCGTCCTCGAGGTGCTGTGCGCGATCGCCGATCCGAGCGTGCCCAGAATGCCCGTTTTGAGTGCACAGACTCTTCCTCAGGCTCCGGTGCTCCTGCCTGTGCCTGCGGATCCGACCGTTTCGTTCCAGCTCTGGTTCCAGGTCGGTTCGCAGGACGATCCGATCGGCAAGGAAGGTCTGGCGGCGTTGACCGCCGCGATGATGACGGAGGGAGCCACAAGGCGGCGCAGTTATGCCGAGCTGCTCGAAGCGCTCTACCCGATCGCCGGCGGCATCGGCGCGAGCGTTGACAAGGAGATGACCCTGCTGCGCGGATCGGTGCATCGAGACCATGCCCGCGCCTTCGCGGATCTGTTCCTGGAGGTCGCCACGCAAAGCGCCTTCATGCAGCAGGATTTCGAGCGTCTTCGCGACCGCGCCGTCTCCTCGATCGAGAATGATCTGCGTTATGCTTCGGGGGAGGAACTGGGCAAGGCGACGCTGACGGCCATGGTCCATGGCAACACGCGCTACGCCCATCCCCAAGTCGGGACTGTCAGCGCCCTCAAGAGCATGACGCTCGATGACGTGAAGGCCTTTGCCGCCCGCCACTTCACGCGCGAGCGCTGCGTGCTGGGCCTTGGCGGAAGCTATGAGCCGGGACTTGTCACGAGCCTCGACACTGCGCTGGCGAGCGGTCTCCCTTCGGAGGCTCCGGCAGCGGCACCCGCGATCCAGCCTGCGGCCCTGCGCGGCCGATCGGTGCGCATCATCCACAACCCCGCGGCGATCGGAAGCTCGATCAGCATGGGCGTGCCGGTCTCGGTCCGGCGCGGCTCTCGGGAGTTCGCCGCGCTGTGGTTGGCGAACTCATGGCTGGGAGAACACCGCAACTCCGGATCACATCTCTATCAGGTGATTCGCGAGGAGCGCGGACTCAATTATGGAGACTACTCCTACATCGAGGCCTTCCCCAACGGTGGGCGACTCTCCCAGCCTCCGCAGGGGGTCGGCCGCCGCTCCCAGATGTTCGAGATCTGGATCCGCACCGTGCAACCCCAGCACACGCTGTTTGCGCTGCGCGCCGCCTTGCGCGAAGTGGAGCTTCTGCGCAAGAACGGGCTGACACAGGAGCAGTTCGAAAATACCAAGCGCTTCCTGCGCGGCTATGTTCTGCATTTCGCGGAGTCCACCCAGGCCCGGCTCGGGTACGCGATCGACGATCGCTTTTACGGCATCGACAACCATCTGGGCAGCTTCCGTCGGCAGCTCGAGTCGCTGACACTCGAAGAGGTCAACGCCGCCATCCGTGAGTTCATGAGCGTCGAGAACCTTGCCATCGCCATCGTCGCCAAGGACGGCGAGGCGCTCCGCAAGGAACTTGCCGCGGGTGCGCCCAGCCCGATGGCCTACGGCGAAAAGGAGGTCAAGTCCTCGACGATCATCGCAGAGGACGCGCTGATCGCGAGCTGGTCTCTCAGCATCTCGGCCGACGGCATCGAGGTCGTTCCCGTCGAGCAAGCCTTTCAGTGAGCTTCTGAACTCGTGGACATCGCCTCCATCCGACGCGATTACCAGCGGGCCGAGCTCGACGAGACGCACGTCGACCGCGACCCTCATGTGCAATTCCGGCGCTGGATGGACGAGGCGCTGAAGTCGGAGGTCGACGAACCCACCGCGATGGCGTTGGCGACCGCCGGCAGCGACGGCTTCCCCTCGGTGCGCATGGTGCTGCTGAAGGGCATCGACGAGCAGGGGTTCTCCTTCTTCACGGATTACCGCAGCCGCAAGGGTCGTGAGCTGACGGAGAACCCCAGAGCGGAATTCTGCATTCACTGGAAGGAACTGGAGCGCCAGGTGCGCGTGGCGGGCACCGTCGAGAAGCTAAACGTGCTCGAGTCTGCGCGTTATTTCGCGTCTCGTCCGCTGGAAAGCTGCCTTGGCGCCTGGGCTTCGCTGCAAAGCTCGGTTCTGGGGCACCGCAGGGAACTCGAGGAGCGCGTCGAGGAGACCAGACGTCGATTCGGCGACAGGGTCCCCCACCCTCCGCACTGGGGCGGCTTCCGCATCCTTCCGCAGCGCATCGAATTCTGGCAGGGCCGCCCCAGCCGCCTCCACGATCGACTGTGCTATCGCAAGCACGAAGGCCGCTGGGATATCGTCCGACTGTCACCCTAGGAACCTCTGCGTGAGCACCAACCGTGTCGCCGTCGTCGAGTCCAACCTCGACGCCTACCTTGCGGGCGCAAGCCCTGCACCCCGTCTGCTCGAGGCCCATGAGCCGCTGCATGACGGCGGTCGCCTCGTCGCGCGGAGCGCGGTCGAACTGTTCGAGGATGCGCTCCTGTCGCGCTGCCTGGATGTGGCCGCACGCGAGCTGAAGCGCACGGCGCGCAGCTTCTACACCATCTCCAGCGCTGGCCACGAGGCCAACGCGATCGTCGGCGCGCTCTTGCGCCTCGATGATCCCTGCTTCCTGCACTACCGCTCGGGTGGGCTGATGATGTCGCGCAGCCGCAAGTCCGGGCACGTCACGCCGCTTTTCGACACCCTTTTGTCGCTGTGCGCCTCCGCCGAAGATCCGATCAGTCGCGGGCGGCACAAAGTGTGGGGCTCGCGTGAGCTCTGGGTTCCGCCGCAGACCTCGACGATTGCCTCGCACCTGCCCAAGGCGGTCGGCATGGCCTTCGGCCTGGCGCGAGGGAAGCGCCTAGGACTGACTCACGAGCTTTCGCACGACTCAATCGTGATGTGCAGCTTCGGCGACGCCTCGGCCAACCACTGCACCGCGCTGGCCGGCTTCAACTCTGCTCGCTACATCAAGAAGCGCGGAACGCCCCTGCCTGTGCTCTTCGTGTGCGAAGACAACGGCATCGGAATCTCGGTCGACACGCCGCGCAACTGGATCGAGGAAACCTATTCGAACCAGAGCCATCTCAGCTACTTCAAGGCGGACGGCGAGTACGACGAGATGTGGGATGTCGTCGCCGATGCCATCGAGCACTGCCGTGCGCACCGCACGCCCACGTTCTTGCACCTCAAGACGGTGCGCCTGTGGGGACATGCGGGCAGCGATGTCGAGACCACCTACCGCTCCCTCGAGGAAATCGAGGCCGTCGAGGCCCATGATCCACTGCTGCGCTATGCTCGCCGGCTCGTGGAAACCGGCGCGGCGGCTCCGCGGACGCTGGCGGCCATCGTGGCCGAGATTCGCGAGCGGACCATGGCTGCCGCCGAGGAGGCGGCCCGGCGTCCCAAGCTCGAGACGCGCGAAGCCATCATCCGTCCGCTGGCCCCCTACGACGAGACTGCCATCCGCGTCAGCGCCGCGCAGCGGATCGACGCCGCAGCCCGAGCTGCCTTCTTCGGCGAAGCGCTGCCGGAGAAGATCAAGAGCCCGACCAAGCGCACGATGGCCGCGCACATCAACGCGGCGCTGCATGACGAGTTCCTCAGGCATCCCGAACTGTTGCTCTTCGGCGAAGACAGCGCGAAAAAGGGCGGGGTCTATGGCGTGACCCAAGGGCTGCAGAAGCGCTTTGGCATCGCGCGTGTCTTCGACACCCTGCTGGATGAGACGACCATTCTCGGCATCGCACAGGGAGCCGCCCACATCGGCTTCCTGCCGCTGCCGGAGATTCAGTACCTCGCTTACATCCACAACGCGCTGGACCAGCTGAGAGGCGAGGCGTGCTCGCTCTCCTTCTTCTCCGACGGCCAGTTCCAGAACCCCATGGTGGTTCGCATTCAAGGCCTCGCCTATCAGAAGGGCTTCGGCGGCCACTTCCACAACGACAATTCGATCGGCGCCCTGCGTGACATACCGGGCCTGATGCTGGCCGTGCCTGCTCGGGGTGACGATGCTGTGCGCATGCTGCGGGGCGCGATCGCCACCGCTCGCGCCTGTGGGCGCGTGGTGTGCTTCCTCGAACCGATCGCTCTCTACCACGAGAAGGACCTGCATGAGGAAGGCGACAACGGGTGGCTGACGGATTACCCGCCGCCGTCCTCCGACCCTGCTTCCGTGCTCCTTCCGGGAGATCTTGGGGTTTACGGGCCTGCCAAGGCCGACCTTTGCATCGTGAGTTACGCGAACGGGCTGCGGCTCTCGCTGCGGGCCGCGCGCAAGCTGGAACTCGAACGCGGCGTGCGCGTCAAGGTCGTCGACCTGCGCTGGCTGGCTCCCCTGCCGCTGGAGGCTCTGGCGCGTCAGGCAGAGCCCTGCGGCCGCCTGCTGATCGTGGACGAGTGCCGCGCCACCGGCGCCGGCGTTGCGGATGCGATCGCCGCGCACTGCATCGAGCGCGGTTCGGGCCTCAAGGTGCGCAGCGTGCGGGCAGCCGATACCTACGTCCCCCTCGGCAGCGCGACCTCCTGCGTGCTCGTCGGCGAAGAGGAGATCGTGGTTCGAGCGCAGGAGCTGCTGGCATGAAGCGTGCCGTCATTCTTTGTCCCGGGCGAGGCTCCTACACCGAGAAGACGCTGCGCTCGCTGCCCGAGGGACATCCCTGGGTGGAACGAGCGGAGCAGTTGCGCCGGGAGTATGGCCTGTGTTCCCTCGTGGAGCTCGATCGCGCCGCCAAGTGGGATCCCAAGGTCCACCTCGCGCCTCAGAACGTCTCGCCATTGATCTGGCTGGTGTCGATGCTCGATGCCGAAGCGGCGGCGAGGGAAACCCGGGTCGTCGCGGTGGCTGGAAACTCGATGGGCTGGTACACGGCCCTGGCCGTCGGCGGAGCGCTGGAGTTCGACGACGGGTTCCGTCTGATGCAGGAGATGTCACTCTTGCAGCAGGAACACTCTCAGGGCGGGCAGGTGATTTACCCGCAGGTCGATGAGCACTGGCGAGCGGATCCGAATCTGGTCCGCTCCGTGCAGGAGGCCATCGCAAGCTCCGCAGGTGAGGCCTTCCCGTCGATCTGGCTCGGCGGACAGGCTGTGCTGGCAGGCACCGAGGAAGGGATCGCTCATCTGCTGAAGACGCTGCCGAAGGTGAAGCTCGGTCAGAACAGTTATCCGTTCCGGCTGATGGGTCACGGGCCTTACCACACGCCGCTGCTTGAGAACGTGTCGCGCAAGGCTCAGGCGCAGTTGGGCCGCCTGCGATTCCAGAAACCCCGAGTGCCGCTGATCGACGGGCACGGCACGCGCTGGTCCGCGCACAGCGCCGATCCCGAGGCGGTACGGGCCTACACGCTGGGAGCACAGATCGTCGAGCCTTACGACTTCACGCTTTCGGTGCGCGTGGCCCTGCGCGAGTACGCGCCGGATCTGCTGGTGCTGCCCGGCCCCGGAAATCCGCTCGGCTCGATCGCCGGCCAGATCGTCATCGCCGAGGGTTGGCGCGGCATCCGCTCGCGCTCGGATTTCGATGCCACCCAGCAATCCCCTGTCCCGATTGTCCATTCCATGCGACGCTGAGTCCGTCATGCTGGCTTCACTCTGTCTGCTGCTCACCCCCTGTCTCTTCGGCGACCGCGTTCAACTGCCTTCCGCCTGGGAGGAGAAGCAGGATTGGCGCCTGGAACTGATCAAGGGTCGGGAGGATGACGTCAAGAAGACCCGCAGCCGCACCGATCTCATCCTGAGCGTCGAAGCGCGGAGCGAGACCGGTTACGTCTTCCGTTTCCTGTACGGAAAATCCGCCATCACGGAAGGTCTTCCCGAAGAACCACGAGCCCGCTACTTCGCGGAGCGGATGTCTTCGATCAGCGATGGGCTCATGCTCGACGTTCTGTGTTCTCCGAAGGGCAGCATTCAGGGCCTGCTGCAGCCCGAGAAAATCACGGCGCACTACGAGCAGATGATGATCCAGATGCACCAGCTCTTCACGGAAGCCAAGGTGCCCCCGAAGACCATAGATGCCCTGCTCAAGCAGACCTTCGAAACCGTGACAGGTCCCAACATGGAGGCGCTTACGCTCAAGGAAGCGCAGCTTTTCCTGCGCTTTGCGGGCATGGAGCTGGAGCTCGACAAGAAGGTCGAGTTCGAAACGGAACTGCCCAATCCGCTGGGCGGCGATCCCTACCCTGCCAAGGGCTGGTTCTCGGCCAGCGCGATACCCGACCAGCCCGCGGAGCTGCTGGTGGAGTGCGGCAGCTCCATCGATGCGGAGCGCGCCCGGCAGCTGATGCTGGAATCGCTCAGCGAACTGGCCGAGCAGACCGGCAAGCCCGCGCCAAAGCCTGAGCAGCTGCCGAAAATCGAGGTCGAGGACCGCTCCACCTACTTCATCGACCGGCGCAGCGGGTTGCCGCGGCTCGTGGAGAACACGCGCACCAGCACGACAGGTTCGCGCACGCGCATCGATCGGACATCGATCCGTTGGCTGCCTCCGGCGGCCAAACCGGCCGAGACACCGCGCTAGATCCGGATGCGGCGCACGCGGGCACCGTCGCTGGCTTGCGCGATGAGCAGCGGCTCGATGCTCGGCTCCGGCCTGCTCGCGTAGTAGTGCTTGCGCAGCGCCTGCACGAGTGCCGGCGCCTGCTCGGCGTGGCACAGCGCCACCGTGCAGCCGCCGAGGCCTGCGCCGGTGAGGCGCGCGCCCAGCGCGCCATGTTCGCGCGCGAGCGCCACGAGTTCATCGAGCTGTGGACAGGACACCTCGTAGTCGGTGCGCAGACTCTCGTGCGAGTCATTCATCAGTCGGCCAAAAAACGGAGCGTCCCCGCGCATCATCGCGCTCTGCGCCTGACCGACGCGGGCGCCCTCGCTGACGACGTGACGGAAGCGCTTCCGCAAAACCCCGCCGAGACACCGTTCCGCAAGCAAAAGCACAGCTTCCGAGGGAAGCTCGCCCGCGAGCCCCATGTACGTGCCTGGAAGTCCGCGAGCCAGCGGGTGCGCCAGAAACGCACGCAGCGCCTCGCGGCACTCGCGGGTGCGGGAGTTGTAGGTGTCGCGGGCCGCTCCGGACTTCTCGGCCTCGACCAGCGTGTTGGAAATCACGAAGCGCCAATCCGCGGGCATGGGCACGGGCTGCATGCGCACCGGCTGGAAGTCGATGCGCAGGGCATGACCAGCTCGCCCACCGAGGCTGATGGCCTGATCCATGCCGCCGCCGGCGACTCCGACATAGCGCTCCGCTTCCGCCGCAAGCTCCTGCAATTCTGCCAAAGGCATCTCGATCTCGTTGACGGCCATTAAGCCCAGCAGGGCGCCAACCAGGGTCGCCGAAGACGAGGAAAGACCCGCAGCCAGAGGCACGTCGCCATGCACGGCCGCGTCCATTCCACGACGGATTCCGCGCCGCTGAGCGAGCATCTGGGCTGCAGCCTGCACGTAGTTGACCCAATCGCCCTGAGCGGCGTGCGGTATCGAGGAGGACAGCCTGAACTCGCGCGGTCCGTAGCGCGGCTCCAGATTGACCAGACGCACCCGCTCGTCGTCTCGCGGCCTCAGCAGGTAGGCGACACTGCGCTGCAAGGCCATCGGAAAGACCGGCAGGCCGTTGTAGTCCGTATGTTCGCCAATCAGGTTGACGCGGCCCGGAGCCGTGGAGAGCCACTCTGCATGCGGAGCTCCGAATGCGGCATCGAATGCCGCCTGCAAAGCATGCTGTCGGCGCGGATCCATCCTTCAGTGCGCACAGCCCGCGCAGCCGCCGCCGATCGTCTGTGCCGGGAAGCCATCTTGCATCGACTCGAAATAGAACCTGGGCGCAGAGCCGCCGCGACCATCGACCGGCGCGAGCGTATTCGCATCGTAGAGCCGTCCATTCAGCATGACCAGACGGATGGATTCGGAGTTCTCGATGCGTGCGAGCGGATCCGCATCGAGCACGAGCAGGTCGGCGAGCTTGCCGCGCTCGAGCGAACCGATGTCCTTGTCGAGGCCGACATACTCGGCGCCGTAGAGAGTGCCACAGCGCAAGGCTTGATGGTTGGTGATCCCCGAGCGCTGGAGCAGCCAGAGTTCCCAGTGTGCGCCGAGGCCGGCAAGTTGACCGTGTGCCCCGAGTTGCGCCTTGCCGCCGGCATCGAGGATCGACTTGACGATGCCCGCCGAACGCAGGATGTTCTGATCCTCGTCCGGAGCCATCGTGCGACGGCGAGAGCGCGGATCGACGACAAAGCGCGGCACGAAGCGCATCAGGCGCTCGTTCTTCCAGACCTCCGAGTGCTGGTAGAAGTAGTTTTCTCCCCAAATGCCTCCGTAGCCGACCACCAGGGTGGGCGTGTAGCCGACCTGAGTCGCGCCCCACAGCTGCGCGACATCGCGGTAAACGCATTCCACGGGCAGCGAATGCTCCACGCCCGTGTGGCCGTCCACCACCATGGTCAGATTGTGCTGCAGCAGCGATCCGCCTTCCGGAACGACCATCATGCCGAGCTCGCGCGCGGCGGCGAGCACCTGCTGCCGCTGGTCCCGCCGCGGCTGGTTGTAGCTCTTGACCGAGATCGCTCCGACCGCCCTGAGCCGGCGCAGGTGCGCCTTCGCGTCCTCCAGCGAGTCGATCTCGGCTTTGAAGTCGCCCATCGCACCGTACAGGATCGTGCCGGTCGAATAAGTCCTTGGGGAGAGGATCGCGCCGGCTCTGGCGAGCTCGCTGGCGGCGAAAATGGAGTTTGTGTCGTTGGAGGGATCGTGGATGGTGGTGACGCCAAAGGCTAGATTGGCCGCGTGGATCCAGTTGTGCTGCGGCGTCACGACGCCGGTGGCTTGAGCGCCGTGCGCGTGCACATCCACCAGCCCCGGGATGATCGTCTTGCCCGTCACGTCGATCACGCGTGCACTGGCGGGGACGGCGACGCTCGCCCGGCTGCCGATCGACTGGATTCGATTTCCCGCGACCAGGATGGTGCCGTCCTCGATGATTTCGTCGCCCTTCATTGTCACGATGCGCGCACCCGTCAGCGCCAAGACGCCTTCCGGTCTCGCGGTGGTCGTGGAGAAGGAGATGTTGCGCCCGCTCGCAGCTGTCTCGGGCAGCTTCTCCGGAGCTCCTTCCAGAAAAGCAAAGCTGTCCTTGAGCTGGCGCTCGAACAGTTCGGGACCAAGCGACCAGTAGAGGCTCGTGGAGTCCGCGCTGAAGGCCAGGTTCTCGCCAGCATCTTTCGTCACTCGGGTGCAGGGAATGCTGGTCATTCGCGGAGCCAGCTGCACCGCTCTGCCCGTCGGCTCGAAGGGAGCGATGTAGGCCTGAAAACGCTCACAGAATGCCACCCAGCGTGAGTCGTCGGAAATCTCGAACTGCGTGGCCCAGTCGCTGGTGAAGTGCGTGCGCTCGCGCAAGCCATCCAGACCGATGCTCCACAGCCGGCGCTTGTCGGGATCCTGTCCGCTGCCGCCCTCTTCGGTGGTCAGATAGACGCGATCGTTCTCCGCGCCGAACTGCGGGTTCGAGCCGTTTCTGGTGACGAGCGTCGGCTTGCCGCCTGCGGTGGAGATCCGGTAGATGCCCTGCTCGCGCGACCACAGCGGAGAAACCAGCCCCCCGCCGCCGACTTTCGAGTAGACAATCGTCGTTCCATCGGGCGAGTAAACCGGATCGGCGTAGTGGCCTTTTTCGAGCGGCAGCACGCCCAATCCACCCTCGAGCGTGATGGTGCGGATGGAAGCCAGTTCCTCGTCTTTCCACGCGACGTAGACGAGCTCCTTGCCATCGCGGCGGAACGAAGGACAGAACTCGAAGCGTTCTTCATCGGCTGTCAGCCGTCGCGGTGTGCCGTCCGGAAGACTGCGGATCCACAGCTTGCCCAGCGCCTGATAGACGACGCTCTTGCGATCGGGTGCAACTCGAACCCAGCGCAGAACCTTGACATCGAAGTTGTCCGGAGCAACCGCGACCGGAAAACGCACGGCTTCCTCGACGGTGCGCTGCGTGCGGACCCGGAACGGTATCTCCGCGGCTTTGCCGCTCTCCGGATCGAGCTTGCGGAGCTTGCCCTTGGCGTAGAAGACGAGAGCCTTGTCGTCCGGGGTCCAGGCGAACGAGGGATATACGCCGTGGATCGCCCAGGTCTCCTGCATGTCCCGCTCGAGATCGGAATAGACCGGGCGCGAGGCTCCCGACTCCAGATCCATCACGAAGAGCGTCGTCTGGAAGCGGACGCGCCGGACAAAGGCCAGTTTGCGGCCGTCGTGCGAGGGCACGGGCCGGCAAGCACCGCCCGGTCCCGTGACCCACGGAATGCGCTCACCGCTGACCCGATCCAGACGGTCGATCGCGTAGATCTGCCCGGTGGAGTCCTTGCTGTACTCGAAGGTTCCGCCTGGCGTGCTGTCGTAGCTGAAGTACAGATAGCGGCCGTCGGGGGAGAAGACCGGCTCTCCCACATCCTTCTGATCGCTGGTGCGCGTCGTAAGCTGCAAACCGTCTCCGCCCGTCCTGTGGTAGAGGAACAGCTCGCCGGTTCCAATCGAACGACGGCTGCTGAAGTGCTTGCGAGCCACGACCCACTGCCCATCAGGGCTCCACGCGGGGCTATTGAGCAGCCGGAAGTTCTCCTTGGTCAGCTGCTTCTGGTTCCGCCCGTCGACATCGCTGATCCAGATGTTGTCGCCACCGCCCTGATCGCTGGTGAAGGCCAGTTGTCTGCCGTCCGGCGAGTAGCGCGGCTGCATCTGCCACGCGTGCCCTTCGACCACGGCACGCGCTTCGCCGCCTTGCATGCTGACGGTGTAAATGTCCCCCAGAAGATCGAACGCGATCTCTTTTCCATCGGGAGAGACATCCAGATTCATCCAGGTGCCCTCGTCGAGGTCCAGAGGCACGCTTTTCGAGGGGCCGTGCGGGATTTGAACATCCCACTTGGAGTCCTGCACGGGCAGGCTGAGCGACAGGAGCAGCGCGAAGATCATGCCGCCCAGTGTAGCGAGGCCGCTTCGAACTCAGTTGGCGCGGACGATGTCCGTGAAGCCCTGCTTGCGCAGCCAATCCACGACGCGATCGGGCTGGTCTCCCTGAATGGCGATGGCCCCGGTCTCGACGTGCGCACCCGTCCCGAGAGCCTTCTTGAGCTTGTGCGCCAGTTCCTCCAGATCGCGCCCTGCCAGAGCACTGCCTTCGATCAGTGTCACGGCCTTGCCGCCGCGGCCGCTGCGCTCGCGCCGGACCACGCAGCGGCCCTGACGCTCGGGGTGCTCGGGGCCGGCGGCTGGATCGGCTGCGGGGCGCTCCGGGCCGGGCGGAAGCGGCCCGAGCCGATCGCGCAGTGCGGCGAACGGGTTGTGGCGCGGCGGCTTGGGTGTTTCCATCGCGCTTCGAGGATAACGCCGCGCAGCAACCGGAGCGAAAGGCCGGCGCAACCTGCGTGCGGCCGCGGTCTGTACAATCCTCGGCGCATGCTTCGTTATCTCCTGCTCGGCGCCCTGACACTGGCCGGCTGCCAATCCGCCACCCGGACTACTTCTGCACCGATCCGCCGCACCACATCCCCGACCGCTGCACTACTGAAGCGGGCGGATGCCGCCGTGCCCGGGCAGGAGCTGATCGCCTGGCGCCGCCATCTGCACCAGCATCCGGAACTCTCCAATCGCGAGATCGAGACCGCTCGCTTCATCGCCGAGCGCCTGCGGGAGATGGGGCTCGAGCCGCAGACCGGAATCGCCAGGCACGGCATCAAGGCAGTGATCCGAGGAGGCAAGCCCGGACCGACGGTGGCTCTGCGCGCTGACATGGACGCTTTGCCCGTGACCGAAGAGGTCGATCTCTCCTTCGCGAGCAAGGCCACCGGCAGCTTCGAAGGCAAGACGGTCGGCGTGATGCATGCCTGCGGCCATGATGCGCACGTCGCGATGCTGCTCAGCGCCGCGAAGGTCCTGATGAGCGTGCGCGAGGAGCTGCCTGGACAAGTGGTGCTGATCTTCCAGCCCGCCGAGGAAGGTGCGCCCGCCGGCGAACAGCCCGCGGGTGCCGAAGCCATGATTCTGGAGGGCGTGCTGGAGCAGCCCGCCGTCGACGCCATCTTCGGGCTGCACGTATTCGCAGGCATGCGCAGCGGACTGATCGGCTACCGCAAGGGTCCAGTCATGGCTGCCGGCGATCGCTTCGAGCTGATCGTCGAGGGCCGTCAGGCCCACGGATCCAAACCCTGGGCGGGGATCGACCCCATCGTCATCGGCAGCGAGATCGTGACCGCTCTGCAGACGATCGTCTCGCGTCAGGTCGACATCATCAAGGAACCGGCGGTCGTCACGGTCGGGCAGTTCGAAGCCGGCGTGCGCAACAACATCATCCCCGATCGGGCCCGCCTCGTGGGTACGATTCGCACCTTCGACCGCGACATGCAGGCGGACATCCATGCGCGGCTGAAGCGCATGGCCGAGAGCATCGCCGGCGCCTACGGAGCGCGGGCCCGGCTGAGCATCGAACCCGGTTACCCGGTCACCGCGAACTCCCCGGCGCTGATGGAGCAGATGCTGCCGACGCTGGAACGGCTCGCGGGAGAGGATCTCGTCGAGACCCGCAAACTGACCGGATCCGAGGACTTCTCGTTCTACGCCAACAAGGTTCCGGGCGTGTTCCTGTTCCTCGGCATCACGGAGGAGGCCAAGCTCTCCAGCGCCGATTCCAATCACTCACCGCGCTTCGAGATCGACGAGAGCGCGCTGCCGCGCGGGGTGCAGACGCTGGTTCATCTGGCGATCGACTACCTGCACAGCGCTCCTTCACTCCAGCCCGAGCAGGCGACGCAGGGTCGCTAGCCTCGGATTGCGGCGAATCAGCGCCTCCTTCACCTCACGCGAACACTGTTTGAGGCGTTTTTCGAGGCGCAGCGCGAGGCCATGCTCGCCGACCCGACGCCGGTAGACGAGCTTCAGCGGTCCCTTGCCGCGCAGGGCCTTGGCGCCCGTCCCGTCTCGATGCTGCTCGATCCGGCGGGAGACGTCGAGCGCAATCCCGGTGTAGAGCTTGTCCTGGCCCGTGCGCAGAACGTACAGCCACCACGGACCCGCGCTCACCGCTGCGGGAAGTACGCGGGCTCGTTGCCCGGGCGCCACTTGATGTTGCAGCCGATGCTGGGCTTCTGAGTGGCGCTGGCGGCCGCTCCCGCCAGCACGGCATCGAGCGCCGCGCGCAGATCCGCGCCCGTCACGGGTATGCCCGACTTGGGACGGCTGGCGTCGAACTGTCCGCGATAGACGAGCGTGCGCCGCGAGTCGAACAGGAAGAAATCGGGCGTGCAGGCCGCCGTGTAGCTCTTGGCCGCGGACTGGTCCGGGTCGTGGAGGTAGTGCAGGCTCCAGCCATTGCGTCTGACCGCAGCCGCGAGCTTGTCGGGTGCGTCATCCGGATACGCGCCGGCGTCGTTGGAGCTGATCGCCACGATGGCGACATCCTTGTCCCGGTAGTCCCGATCGAAGGCGGTGAGACCATCCTCGATGTGCTTCACGTAGGGACAGTGATTGCAGATGAACATCACGACCAGCGCTTTGCTGGAGGCGAAGTCGGCGAGCTTCGTCGGCTTGCCTGTGACGACATCGGGCAGCGAAAAATCCGGGGCGGGCGTGCCCAGCGGCAGCATCGTGGACGGTGTCAGAACCATCGCAGCAGGATAGCAACAAGCTCCCTGCCGATGCTGCTCCGCTCCGGCATGATTCTCAGGCCAGAATCTCCGGGATCACTCGGCCGGCGATGTCCGTCAACCGGTAGTTCCGGCCCTGAAAGCGCCAGGTCAGGCGCTCGTGGTCGATCCCCATCAGGTGCAGCATCGTCGCGTGCAGATCGTGCACATGCACGCCGCCCTCCACGATGTTGTAGCTGAAGTCATCGGTCCTGCCGTGCACATGCCCGGCCTTTACCCCGCCTCCGGCCATCCACATGCTGAAGCAGCGCGGATGGTGGTCCCGGCCGTAGTCGCCGTCCGTCATGCGCCCCTGGCAGTAGGCCGTGCGCCCGAACTCCCCCCCCCAGATCACCAGGGTTTCATCGAGCAGACCGCGGCGCTCCAGATCCAGCAGCAGCGCCGCCGAAGCCTGATCCGTCTGCCGACACTGATGCGCGATGCCCCCGGGCAGTCCGCCGTGCTGGTCCCAACCCTGATGGAACAGCTGGATGAAGCGCACGCCGCGCTCCGCCAACCGGCGAGCCAGCAGGCAATTGGCGGCGAAGGTCCCCGGGTCGCGTGAACCCGGGCCGTATAGCTCGATGGTTTCCTCGCTCTCCTGCGCGAGGTTCGCAACCTCTGGAATGCTGGTCTGCATGCGGAAAGCGAGCTCCGCCTGCGCCATGCGCGCGGCGATTTCCGGATCCCCTTCCCGCGTCATGGCGCGCGCGGACAGCCTGCCAAGCGCATCCAGCATCGCGCGACGCGAGGGCGCTCCGACGCCTGGTGGATTCTCAAGATACAGCACAGGCTCCTTGCCGCCGCGCAGCTGAACTCCCTGATGTTCACTCGGCAGAAACCCTGAGCCCCACAAGCGCGCGTAAAGCGGCTGATCGCGATTGGCGTCCTTCGACACGAGCGCGACAAAGGCTGGCAGGTCGGCATTCATCGAGCCCAGACCGTAGCTCAGCCAGGCGCCCATCGAGGGCCGGCCGGCGATCTGGTGCCCAGAACAGAAGAAGGTGATCGCGGGGTCGTGGTTGATCGCCTCGGTGTGCACCGCGCGCAGCACGCACAGCTTGTCGACCACCTTGGCCGTATGCGGCAGCAGCGCGCTGAGCTCGATTCCGGACTGGCCGTGGCGCTCAAACTCCGCAAAGGATCCGGCGATCGGCAGCACGGCCTGATTGCCGCTCATGCCCGTCAACCTCTGACCGGCACGCACGCTATCAGGCAGGGGCTTTCCATGCAGCTCGCGGCACTTCGGCTTCCAGTCCAAGGTCTCGAACTGCGAAGGGCCGCCCGACTGGAACAGATAGATCACGCGCTTGGCGCGCGGTGCGTGGTGCGGCAGGTCGAATCGTTGGACGTCCGCGCGAGCGCCGATCTCCGAGAGTGCCAGCGCACCCAGTCCCAGCCCCGAATGCAGCAGGAATTCGCGGCGAGTGGTGTTCATCGCAGCACCACCGCAGCGTCGCTGCACAGGATCGTCGAGCAGACGAGCACCAAGGCGGCTTCCTCCGCATCGTAACGGCCGCACACCGCGATGCAGGCTGCCTCATCCTGGCGGAACACCTGAATCTGCTCCAGCAGGAGATGCCGCAGAGCGGCCAGTTCCTCGGCATCGGGGCGGCGCAGCGTTGCCCGGCGGAAAGCCTCCGCGATGCGCTCCTCCGATCCAGCGGCGAGGGCGCAGGTCCGCTTCGCCAACGCCTGCGCGCATTCGAAGAACACCGGGTCGTTGAGCAGCACCAGCGCCTGCAGCGGCGTGTTCGTTCCGACTCGGCGCGGCAGGCAGCTCTCGCGCGTGCCCGCGTCGAAAATCAGCTGGTTGGGTGGCGGCGCTGCGCGCTTGCGGAACGTGTACAGGCTTCTGCGGTGCGCATTTTCGCCCGTATCCGGCGTGTACTCGCCGCTCTGGCCAGCCTCATTCCACAGACCTGGCGGCTGATAGGGCTTGACGCTGGGTCCGCCGACGCGCTCCACCAGCAGTCCCGAGACGAACAGCGCCTGATCGCGCAGCATCTCGGCGCTGAGCCGTAGACTCGGTCCGCGAGAGAGTAAGGCGTTGTGCGGGTCGCGTTCGCGCTTGTCCGCGCCCGCGGCCGAAGACTGACGGAAGGTCGCACTGAGCACCAGACGCCGCAGGATCCAACGCTGATTCCAGCGGCTGCCGGGTGTCCCGTCTCCATGGGCGAAGTCGTGGCTCAGCGCATCCAGAAGCGCGGGATTGGCTGGCAGAGAACCCTGCCAGCCGAAGTTCTCGCTGGTCTCGACCAGCGGAGCTCCGAAAACCTGCGCCCACAACCGATTGACCGCGACCCGCGCGGTCAACGGATGCTCCGGATCGCAGGTCCAGCGAGCCAGCTCCAGCCGTGTCCGTGGAATCGGCCCGTTTCCGGTCCATACGCCCGCCAGACCCGCCCCGCGGATCGGCTCGCGGGTGTCAGGCTGGTCGTAAGCCCCCCGCCGGAGCACGTAGGTGGGCGGAGCGTGCGAACTGTCCTGCATCGTGACGAAGGCAGCGCAGGCATCGAGTTGCGCACACAGTGCCCGTTCCGCGTCCCGCACCCGCTGCGATGAAGGTTGGTCCGGTTCCGCCGTCTGCATGGACAAACCCGATTCGCGGGCAACCTGTCCTGCGCTGAGGCAGGAGCGCCAGATCTTGAGCTCGTCGATCGCACCTCCGCGAAAGCCGCTGCCGCGCGAACGCGAGCCGAGCTCCAGCTGGTGTGTCGCGATCGGTCCATCGAGGCTGTCACGCAGCGTTTCGGTTTCGGCGGGCCGGCCATTGAGATACAAGCGCAGTCCATCAGCGCGCGAAGAGCCGTCGTAGGTGGCCGTGATGTGCGTCCATTCATTCAGCGCCAGAGCCTCTGGATGTCGCACGCTGGCGGCTGACCCGGGCCACAGATGGATCACGCTCCAGCGCAGGCAGCCGTCGATGATCTCGAGCTCGATGCCGGAAGCGTCGGCATCGAGCGTGTAGAAGCCGGCGGCGTGCACCAGCGCGGCTTTCGCGTTGCGCTCTCCGGGGCGCAACCACATCGAGATCGTGACCGGATCGTGGCGCGTGAAGCCCGAAAGACCGCTGAGCCCCAGGCCGCCATCGCCATCGAGCAGCAGGGCCCGACCGATGCGGCCCTCGCCCAGACTCACGCTGCCGAGCTGTTCAGGACGCTTGCGATCCGCCGCGGCAGGCTCGCCGCCCGGCGCCCGATTGGGCGTGCTGCCGTTCTCCAGCACATCCAGAGGATAGTGAGCGGCCAGCATCGGCTCCGGCGCCGGCTGAGGGGGCAGCGCGCGCTGTTCGATGCGCGCCCGCGCAAGCTCCCGGCGCGCTTCACGCACGGAGCGCTCCTGCTCAGGCGTCATCAGCCGCACGAAAGGCGGCGGCGCGCTCGTCGGGATCGAATAGGGCTTGAGGCCGTTCTCGTCGATCCGACCGAACAGCGCGGCGAGACCGTAGAACTCGCGCGTGGAAATCGGGTCGTACTTGTGGTCGTGGCAGCGTGCGCACTCGAGCGTGAGACCGAGGAATGCCGTGCCGTAGGTCGAGACCCGATCGGCGATACCTTCCTGGCGAAACTCCTCGGGAATCGAACCGCCCTCCTCCGTCAGCCGGTGCAGCCTCTGGAAAGCGCTGCCGACACGATCCGCGACGCTGGCATCGGGCAACTGATCGCCCGCGACCATACGCGTGACCAGCTCGTCGTAAGGCGTGTTTGCCTGAAGGGCCTCTAGCAGCCAATCACGCCAGGGCCAGCTGAACATCGGTCCGTCGCTTTGGTAACCAAAAGTGTCCGCAAAGCGAGCCAGATCGAGCCAGGCGAGCGCCATGTGTTCGGCCGCACGCGGCGAAGCGAGCAGCGCATCGACGCGGCGCTCGAAGGCATCGGGTCTCGCATCCTCCAGGAAGTCATCCACCTCCGCTGGTGTCGGCGGAAGGCCGGTCAGGACCATCGAAACCCGGCGCAGCCAGAGCTCCCGCGGCGCTTCGCGTTCAGGCCCCAGCTCGCGCCGCTCCAGTTCCGCGAGCACGTGAGCATCGAGCGGATCGCGAATCCAGCCGGTGTTGCGCACCGGCGGCGTGGGCGGCCTTTTCGGCGCCACGAAAGCCCAGTGCGGGCGGTACTCGCCACCAGCCGCGACCCAGCGCTCGAGAATCCCCCGCTGTGCCTCCGTCAGCGGCCGCTTGAGCTGCATCGGCGGCATCTGTTCGTCCGGATCGTGCGTCCGGAGCCGCGCGATCAGTTCGCTCTGCTCCAGATCACCGGGAACGAGCGCGCGCGCGCCGCTCGGGAGCTCCAGAAGGGCCCCTTCCCGCGTGTCGAGTCGCAAGCCGGCCTTGCGGGCTCCGGCGTCGGGACCGTGACAGGCAAAGCAGCGGTCCGCGAGCAGGGGACGGACCTCGGCTAGAAAGTCGGGGGCCTGCGCAATCGGCGCCGGAAACCAGAGCAGCATCACGGCGTTCATCACGGCGCTCATCACAGCGTTCATCACAGCACCGAAACCGCGCCCTGACCAGACTTCACTCCGGGAACAGTTGCTGGCGCGCCTCGTCCTGCATCGCCACCACGGCCGGATTCCGCAGCCTGCGTTCCACGGAGATCGCATAGAAGCGCACGCGCAGCCCCTGCGATTCCCCGATCATGCGCACCCGAAATTGCTGCTCGATGTCGCGTCGCAACGCGGTCGGCGCGGGAAACACCCCGACGCCGCTCTGGCCCAACGACTTCATCAGCGCGCTGTCGGCGACCTCGGCCGCGATCTGAGGTCGGATGTTCTTGGACTCCAGCCAAGCGTCGAGCTCGCGTCGCTGCGCGCTCTCTTCCGTGGACAAGATCACGGGGACCTGTGCCAGAGTTTCCGGAAAACCCCGTGCTGCCTTTCTGGCCCAGCGCGGTGCGGCGAACCAACCCACTCCCGACTCGCCGAGCAGGTGCGAATAGGCCTTGATGCGCGATCCGGGCGGCAGCGGGCCGTCGGAGAAGATCACGTCCAGTGCATGCTGGCTCAACTGTCCGATCAGCGCTCTCAAGGGTGCTTCCAGCACGACGACATGCAGCTTCTCCGTGCCCGAGAAGGCCGGTGTCAGGAGCCGCCGCACGAGCAGCTTCGGCAGGACATCGTCGACGCCGACCACCAGTCGCGCGGGACGACCGGTGGGCTGTCCCTTGACCGTCTCCATGAGCTCCTGGCCGAGCGAGAAGATCTCGTCCGCATAGCGCAGCACCACCCGTCCCATTTCGGTGAGCTCCAGTCGCCGGCCCGTGCGGATGAACAGCGGCTCGCCCAGCGTCTGCTCGAGTTCCTGAATCTGGCCGCTGATCGTCGAAGGCGAAACGAACAGCCGTGCGGCGGCGCGCGCCACGCCGCCTTCGCGAGCCACGCTCCAGAAGTAGTGAAGGTGGTGAAAGTTGAGCAGGTGAAGGGAGTTTCTCATTTCGGAAAAACCGAATGATAGCATCGTGAATCGGATCTGTGCGAAAGGCCGGCGGGCGTCGAAGATGGACCATCATGAAGCTGCAACTGATCTCCCAAGGGTTTGCACTGACTCCCGCTCTCCGCCGGCACCTCGAACGGCGCCTCGCCTTCGCGCTCGGGCGCTTCGGGCACGAAGTTTCCCAGGTCTGGGCCCGCGTGGCCGACACCAACGGCCCCAAGGGCGGCGTCGACAAGCTGGTCGCGGTGAGGGTTCAGGGCCGCAGGCTGCAGACCATTCTCGTCAGCGATACGGACGCTAACCTCTACGCCGCCATTGACCGGGCGGCCGACCGCGTGGGCCGCGCGATTGCGCGCGCCCTCGACCGCCATCAACAGCGACGCTACCTGCGTCCGGACTGATTTCCGGCGCGAACAGGCTATTCTGCCCCCCCATGACACCTGAATCGATTGGTTCGCCGCTGCTCTGGGGCGGCTTTCTCGCTTTCGTGCTGGCGATGCTGGCGCTCGACCTGGGCGTCTTCCATCGCAAGGCCCATACCGTATCCCTCAAGGAAGCAGCCATCTGGAGTGCGGTCTGGGTCAGCCTGGCCGTCGTCTTCTGCCTTGGCGTCCATCACTGGTACGGGCCCGAGCGCGCGCTGGAATTCGCCACCGGCTATGTGATCGAGAAGGCCCTGTCTGTCGACAACATCTTCGTTTTCGTCGTCATCTTCGCCTACTTCGCCGTGCCCCCCGCGCTTCAGCACCGGGTGCTGTTCTGGGGCATCCTCGGCGCGCTGCTGATGCGCGCGATCTTCATCATGCTCGGCGGGGCGTTCCTCGCGAAGTTCCACTGGGCGATCTACGTGTTCGGCGGCATCCTCGTCCTGACGGGGATCAAGCTCCTGATCCAGCGCAACGAGCACTACGACCCCGCCGGAAACCCGATCGTCAAAATCTTCCGTCGCTTCATGCCTGTCAGCGAGAAGTACGACGGCCAGAATTTCTTCACCCGCGTCGACGGCCGGCTCTTCGCCACCCCGCTGTTCCTGGCGCTGCTGGTGGTCGAGGCGACCGACGTGGTCTTTGCGGTGGACTCGATTCCCGCCATCTTCGCGATCACGAAGGACCCCTTTATTGTGTTCACCTCGAACATATTCGCGATTCTGGGCCTGCGTTCGCTGTACTTCCTGCTGGCCGGCGTCATCGACAAGTTCCGCTACCTGAAGCTGGGACTTTCCTTCGTGCTGGTCTTCGTGGGCGGCAAGATGCTGATGGTCGACTTCTACAAGGTCCCCGTCGGCCTCTCCCTGGGCGTGATCGCGGGCATCCTGAGCCTTGCGGTGATCGCTTCGCTGATCGCCAACCGTCGCGATCTGGCACGGGGCACGCCGGCCAAGTAGCATCCAGCGCCGATGGCGCTGTGTGTTTCGAAGGTCCGCAAGCGCTTTGGCGGGCGGATCGTGCTCGAAGAGGTCTCGCTGCGGCTGGAGCCGGGCGAGATCTACGGCTTTCTGGGCCAAAACGGATCCGGAAAGACGACGCTGATGCGCATCATTCTGGGCCTCCAGGCGGCCGATGGCGGGGAGGTCCGGATTGATGGCTACGAGATCCGCTCCGAGGGGCGGCAGGCTCGGGCACGGGTCGGTGCGCTGGTCGAGATACCCGGCGTCTGGGAGCGCTGGAGCGGTCTGGAGAATCTGACGGAACTCGGTCGCCTGATGGACCTGAGCGCCTCGCAGGCCGCGGCTGAAGCGCACCGTGTGCTCCAGCTGGTGGGACTCGAGTTCGCCGCGGACCGCAAGGCCGGCACCTACAGTCAGGGCATGCGCCAGCGCCTGGGCATCGCCGCCGCGCTCCTCGGCCAGCCGCGATACCTGCTGCTCGACGAGCCCTTCAACGGCCTTGACCCCGAGAACCTCGCCCAGATCCGCGCGCTCCTGAAGTCGCTGGCTGCCGGAGGCGTCGGCGTGTTGATCTCCTCCCACCAGCTCGCGGAGATCGCGCCCATGACCACCAAGGTGGGCGTGATCAAGGACGGTCGGATTGCCGTGGAGGCGAGCGCCGACGAGCTGCTGCGCGGCAAGACGCGCGATCTGGTCGTCGAGACGGCCGCCCCCGCCGAGCGCGCGGTCCGGGAACTCGGATGGGAACCGCAACCGCATGCACGCGGATGGCTGATCCAGAACGCCCCACCGGCCTCCGAGCTGGCTCGCGCGCTGATCGAACGTGGCATTCCCTTTGAGGGCCTGTTCCGCGCCGAGAAGTCGCTCGAAGAGGTCTACCTCAGCATCCAGCACGGGCAGCTGACGCAGGTGGCTAGTGCGCCGGCACCGACGCAGACGACGGGCGCGCGGATCAAGACCCCGGCGGGAATGGGCCTGGCTCTGAGCCATGAGTGGCGCCGCTGGTCGCGCTCACGCGGGCTCTTGTGGATCTGCCTGCTTCCAAGCGTCGTGGCCGTGGGCGCCGCGCTCTCGAAGCTGATGGAAGCGCGCGCGATGGAAGCGGAAGTCGCCGCTGGACGCCTCGCCAGCGCCAGCGGGGTGACCGGCTTCGAACTCGTCGCGCGCGGGATGCTCGCCGGTCTGCCGATGCTGGGACTCGTGGGTGCGGGCCTCGCAAGCCAGTCGATCGCGGCCGAACAGGCCCGCGGAACGTTGCGCAACGTGCTGCTGCGCTCCATCGAGCGCTGGCAATGGAGCCTTGGCAAGTGGCTGGCGGCCACGCTCGCCGTGCTGCTTTCGTACAGCGTGCTGGGTCTGGCCCTGTGCGGGTTCGCCGCTCTGACGGCGGGCTTCGGCGACGTGGTCGAGGTGCTGGCCACGGGTGAGCCCTTCGTGATCACCAAGGCGGCCGAGCTGCGGGCCGACTTCGCGCTGGCCTGGATCGCGCCGCTCGGTGCGGTGCTGGCGACGATGAGCCTGGGGTTTCTGGCGGGCAATCTGGCGCGCGGCGCCGCGACAGCCCTCGCTGTCGCGCTCGGTCTGGTGCTCGGCCTGGATGTTCTGCGCGTGTTCGTACGCGGCGACTTCCTGCTGGCACAGCACATGCCGTCGCCGCTGGGCGACGCGTCCTACCCGCGGCTATTCCTTGAACTCTCGCAGGGCATCAGCACGCAGCTGAATCCATCCGTGCCTCAGGCGTGGATCACGGGTATCCTCTGGATCCTCGTCACCATCCTGCTGTCTACATGGCTGCTGCGCAAAAAGTCCGTCTCCTGATCCTTCTGGCAAGTCTCGCGCTGCTGTGTTCCTGCCGCAGCGCTCTGCCCGTCGCTTCGCCCGAATTGGCCGACTGGGAGGAGCCTGCGGAATGGATGCACCCGCCGCAGGATGAAGCCCAGCGCCGGGAACTGCCCAACGGCTGCTTCTCCGGCCTGCAGTTCAGCGCCGCGGGCAGCCGACTGGAGGCGGAAGATGAGCCACAAGGACTGGAGCTCAGCGCCGTGATCGAGAACTCGCCGGCGGCTGCCGCCGGGTTGCGCGCCGGGGATCGAGTGCTCGAGGCCCGCGTTCAGGATCGTGTGGTGTTGCTCGACGCGGTCTCGGACTGGCGGCAGCTGGAACTGGAGCTTGCCCCGCAGACGACCGTCAACCTGCGCTGTGAGCGCGGATCCCGCGAACTGGAAGTGCAGCTCACGCTTGCCGCACGGGTCGCTCCCGCGGCCCGCACGGAGCCGATGCGCGAGCGCGAATCGCAGCGCGCCGGGATTCTCGTGCGCGAGGCGAGCGAAGCCCAGTCCCGCGCCGCGGGCCTGCCGCCCGGAGCCGGAGTGGTGCTGATCGGCATGGCTCGCCCCAGCCCCTGGCGCACATCCGCTCTGCGCTACGGCGATCTGCTGGTTGCCGTGGACGGAGAGCGCATCGACCAGCCCGCACGGCTGATGCGCGCGATTCGCTCCGCCCCGGACGAGGCCCGGCTGCGGATCGGGTATGTGAGGGATGGCGCGCTGGCCGAGACGCAGGTGGAACTGAGCCGACGCACGCGCGGTGTGCGGGAGTTTCGGGTTCCGCTGCTGTTTTCCTGGCGCTCCGCCGCCAACAGCACGAAGTGGTCCGCGCTGATCGGCCTACTCTCGTGGGAATCGAATCCCAGCGCATGGGAACTGGGTGTTCTGTGGTTGATCCGCATGCGCGGCGGCGATTCCGAGCGCCTCGAGGAGCTGCGCTGATGTGGATCGCGTGCCTGCTGGCCGGCAGCTTCGGCCGCGTGACCGCCCTGCCTGTGGAGCCCGGCCACAAGGTGCGCGAGGCGCTGCTGGTGGACATCGAGCAGAACCAGCAGCTCGAACTGGTGCTGGGACTACACTCCGCGGAATCGGGCGAGCGCCGGCTCGAATGCTGGAGGCGCGGCGAGGCCGGCTACAGCCGCGATCCGCGCGGCTCGGTCAAGCTGCCGGAAGACGCGATCGCCTTCGCCTATGCCGCCCTCGGCATACCCAGCCGCGAGCTGGTGATCTTCACGTCCCGGGCAGCCTACAAGTTCCAGCCGACGGCCGCGGAAGAGCGCGATCCATGGCTCAAGCTGTTCGGCCTCGATCTGTTGTGGACTTCACCCGACCCGTCCTCGGTCTTTCACCTGCAATCCTGCGTGCGTGATCTCGACGGCGACGGTCTGGAGGAGTTCGTGCTGCCCGACAACCGCTGCTGGACAGTGCACCGGCGCGATGGGCAGGGTGGCTGGACCGCAAGTCGGCACGAGTTGCGAAGCCAGACTCTCGATGAGCGCTTTTTCCGGGCCGAGATCCGCAATGAGAACCGGCCCTCGCAGCGGTTCACGCGCGTCGGCCGCCGCCGGGACGATCTGCCGCGCTTCAACAACTGGATCAGCCTGAGCGGCAGCGTGCCCAACTTCGTCTGCGAAGACATAGATGGAGACCGCAAGCCGGATCTGGGCGTGCTGAGCGACGAGAGCTTTCTGTGGTGGAGACAACTCGCCGGCGGCGCGCTGAGCGCCGAGGTCCGCAGGGAACCCTACCCTCTCGCCTCCAAGGAGCTGAGCGTGATGGATCTGACGCGCTCGGTACGGATTCAGGACCTCAATGCCGACGGGCGCGCGGATGTGCTGGCAGTCGCCCCCGGCAATCTCGAAAAGAACCAGACGCAGGCGCTGATCTGGATGGGTTCGGAGAAGGACGGCAAGGCCCTCTTGTTCCCGGGCGAGAAGAAGCCCTCGCAGGCGCTGATCCTTGACGGTCTCGCTCAGGCGATCGCGCTGCGCGACATCGACGGCAACGGATTCCCCGACCTCGTGATCCGCGCGCTGAAACCCGACCTGATCGATGCTCTGCGCAGTGCGGCGACACAGGAAATCGATCTGCAGATGCAGGTTTTCCTCAACCAGAAAGGCGTTTTTTCGCGGCGGCCTGATCTCAGCTGGACGGAGAGCACCAAGGCTGGCTTCAGCACCGCCCTGTTCGAGCTGCTGGGTGACATCACGGGCGACGGCGTCAGCGAAGCGATCATTCGCTCCAAGGAGGACAGCGCGCGTGTCATCAGCTTCCGTCGCGGGCGTGATGGCCGCCTCACCATGCTGGAGAAAGCGCTGTGGGAGGGAAACATGAAGGATCGGCTCCTGCTGGTTCCCTCCGCGATCCGCGCGGACAGTCCGGACGTGTTCTGGTACACGGAGGAAAGCATCTCATGCTTGAGCCTGCGCTGATTCTCTGCGCTCTGGCGGCGGACCCCGCGCCTCTGACGACGCGCGCCGAGCTCGCGCTGCCCTTCGATCTCGCCGACCATCGGGTCTTCGACCTCGGCGGCGCCGCCGGTGAGGAGGTCATCTGGGTCGGACGCGCGGGCGAGTTGCGCAGCTGGAATCTGGGCCGCAGCCAGCTCGAAGGCAGCGCCAACCTGCCGCGTCCCGCGCGCAGTCTGCTGAGCTATGCGCGCGTCGAGGGCGGCGATACGCACCCGCGGCTGTTCGTGCTCGACGAGCAGGGAGTGCGGGCCTACCGAACCGGCCCGGAGGGCTCGATCTTGGAGGCCACCGACGAACTTTCCCGCAGGGTGCGCTGGTCGCTGCGCAGCGGCGAGCCGCGCTTCGTGGACTTCGCTCCCGATCTCAACCTCGACGGAACGGCGGAGCTGGTCGCCCCGCGCGGCAACCGGATGGAGATCTGGCGCCGCATGCCGCGGACCGGCGAGGGCGCCGCTGAGTACGACCGCATCGCCGCGGTCGACATTCAGCCGCAGCGCTCGCGCAGCACCAGTGCCGCGATCGCTTCCGATGCGCTGTCCGAGGACTTCAGCATCCCGGCCCTGAAGCTGCTCGACCAGAACGGCGACGGCCGCAAGGACCTGTGGGTCATGACGGGCGATCGCGGGGCCTGGCACATCCTGGGGCCGAACGGAGAGATCCCTTCCGAGCCCACCTGCAGCGTCGACTTCAGCCTCTACAAGGACGCGCCCGGCGGCGAGAACGAGGCCTTCGCGGGCGAAACCTTCGCCCTGCAGCAGCCGCTGACGACGCGCGATCTCAACGGCGACGGGATCCTCGATTTCGCGATCGCGCGCGGACGCAAGGTGTGGGTCTATCTTGGCACCGCCGAAGGGCCGCAATTCGAGCGCCCCAGCGCGATCCTGCGCAGCTCGCAGGACATCAGCGCGATGATCTTCGCGCCCATGGATGCCGATGCACTCCCGGATCTGCTGCTGGTGCGAGTGATCAAGCCCTCCGTCGGAACGCTGATTCAGGGTCTGATTTCGGAATGGGAGATCCAGATCGATGCGCTCTCCTACTCGAATCAGGGCCAGGGCAGCTTCGCGAGGGAACCGAGCCGCCGGGCCACGATTCTCGTGCGACTGCCCCCGATACTCGAGACGCTCCGCAACGCGGATAAGCTCGTGGCGCGCTTCATGACCGCGCTGCGCAATCTGCGCACGCCCATCGAGGGCGACTACGACGGCGATGGCAAGCTCGACATCGCGCTGCTGTACGACGATGTCGAAGCCAAGGAGCGCCGCATCGAGCTGTGGCTGGCCGCCAAGGGACCCCTGAATCCCGACGCGCTCGATCAGGAGACACTGCTGCGCACCGTGATCTTCGAGACGGAAGACAAGCTGTGGACTCTCGACCGAACGCTCGATTGGCTGGGGGCCCTCGGCAAGGGCATCGCCAAGGAGCTGCACGGCAATCGGCCGCCCGACCACTCGCAGCGGCTCGAGGCCGGCGAAGCCTCTCGCATCGAGTCGGCCCAGGCCGCCGATCTGGACGGGGACGGCCTCGACGAACTGCTGCTCGTGCGCCGACAGCTGGCGGATCGCACGCGCTGCTCCGCCACCGTGCTGGGCATTCCGCGCTAGAATCGACGCATGAAGCCGGTCTGGGTTCTCGCCTCGCTGGTGCTGGGCGCCTGCCATGCGCCGGTTGCTTCAGCGCCGGCCCCCAAGCCTTCTGTTCCGAAGAGCCAAACGGCGCTTCCCGATCCGGTGCTCACCTCGCACGACGGACGCCAGCTGCGCTTCCACGACGAGCTCGTGCGCGACCGCTGTGTCGTGATCCAGTTCCTGTACTTGAACTGCGAGAACATCTGCCCACCGACCACCCGGCGATTGCAGGAGCTGCAGGCCCTGCTGGAGCCCGAGGAACAGCGCCGCTGGCGTTTTCTCTCGATCTCGCTCGATCCAGGGAACGACACGCCCGAGAGCCTGGCCGCCTTCGCCGCGCGCTGGCAGGCTCCGCCAGGATGGCTGTATCTCAGCGGAGAGCCTGCGGCGATCGCGGATCTGCGCCACGCGCTGGGAGAGCGCCTTGCGCTCGCGAGCGAAACGGGAGATCCGCTGACGCACTCGGCTTCCGTGATCGTCGGCAACGACGCCCGAGGTGACTGGCGCGTGCTGCCCTCGACCATGAGCGCGGAACGCATGCTCGCGACGCTGCGGCGGCTTGCGCGCTAGACCCTTCTTTCTTTGGCTTGAGCCAGCGGATCCCTTTCCGACCGAGCCTCCACGGCCGCCTCCGGCGGAAGTCATCCGCTTGGAGTTCCGATTCGCTCGATCCGCCCTATCCGCACGGCGCGTCCGGGTCGCAGGCGACGAGAGGCACTGCCACGCTCCCAGAGTGGCGTTGGCGGAGCTGCTCTGCGCGCGGCATCCAGCCGCGTTCGCGCCGCTCGCCCGCCGGCCGAGAGGCACGACGAGTTCGCACTCGCCGCGTCCCGTTCCATCAGGCGAATCCGCTGTACCCTGCGGTCTGAGGCGCGAATGGCGCCGGTGC